>CAJOEC010000072.1 GCA_905233425.1 uncultured Prevotella sp.
AAGGCCGTGTATAGGCCGCCATGTGCCTACGTCGGAAATTCAGGCGGGGTTAGTTACTTCGGCGGGGCAATTTGTTTCCCATTTATAGAGGAAAGATACAACAAATTTCCGACATTCATATCTTTTTCACACGAATTATCATTAATTGCCCATGATTTTTCTATTAATGGTAATTCGTGTTCAATTCGTGGTAATTATATGTTGTCTTCATGGCCTTTGGCCACACGAAGACCTCTTTAGCTATATGAGAGACGTGTCTATACGGTGTAAAAATAGGTTCACAGCGGCCGCTGTGAAGTATTTCACCGACCGCCGCAGATATTCACGGCGGCCGCTGTGAATGTTCGTGGCGGCCGCCGTGAACCGGCAATGTGCGGCCTCTCTCCCCCGGAAGCACGGCCTCTCTCCCTCGGAAGCGCAGCCTCTGTCCCTCGGAAGCGCGGTGTCTCTCGCAAAATAACGGAAACGCCCTTTTTCCAAAATTTATCTCCCTTTTCTGAACTCCCTCGGATTCACCCCCTTCATGCGCTGGAAGAAGCGGGCGAAGGTGGTGGTCTCGGCGAAGTGGAGGCGGTCGGCTATCTGGGCTATGGAGAGCGGGGTTTGGCGCAGCAGGAAGGTGGCCTCCATCAAGAGCAGCTGGTTGATGTAGTCGACGACCGTGCGGCCTCCAGACACATGGCGGACTACTCGCGAGAGATAGGTGGTGGTGATGCACAGACGGGAGGCATAGAAGCCGATGTCGTGGTGTTCAATGAAGTGCTGTGGCAGCAGACCGAGGAAGCCGAGGAATATTTCTTCGACGCGTTTGGGAAAACGGTGCTCGCGGATGCTGTGCTCCTGAATGGCAGAGAGGTCGAGCAGGAAGATGTTGTAGAGCATCCGTAGGCTATCATTGGCGTGGGGCAGTCCCGTCTGCTGGTAGTGTAGCATCATCTGCATCAGTTCCTGCAGTCGTTGTCGGTCGTCGGCCTGAAGCGGCAGCACGGGCGAGGTGAGTTCTACCACCATAAAGTAGGCCGTGCGGATGGCATCGCGCACCGTGGGCAGGCTGAGCGTGAAGTGCTCGTCGCCCAACAGGCAGATGCCGCTG
The DNA here is from genome assembly GCA_905233425.1 of uncultured Prevotella sp. Classification (GTDB taxonomy): domain Bacteria; phylum Bacteroidota; class Bacteroidia; order Bacteroidales; family Bacteroidaceae; genus Prevotella. Next base: position 1,094 of record CAJOEC010000072.1, read on the forward strand.
TAGTCGCTGGAGGACGAGAGAACGATAACCTCGAAACCGGGCGAATAGGTATAGAGGTCGCCCTCGCGAAGCGTCAGTTCGTGATTATTATATAATATGGTAACCCAGCCACGAGTGACAATCGTAAAGGTGTAGCACGAAAGGAACGCGTGCGTCTTGTTCGTGCCGAATGTCCACTCCACGTCGGTCTCTATGCAAATGACGTTCCCGTCCCACTCCCCTTCGGGTACGGGCGAATACCTTTTCCGCTGCAAAGGTACGAATAATTTTTGTATTTGGTTCGTTTCGGTCGGTTTTTGTTTCGTTTCGGCTTGCAATAGTATGAAAAATATGTCATACCTTTGCACCCAGATAACAAATAACATTATTATTCACTTAAAAACAAAACAGATTATGGACTAGCAGAAATCAATCGAAGCATTGCAGTTTTTCGTAACAGGCCTCTCGGAAGGCGCATTCGTACACAAGGTACAAGGACAGATTTTCAAGGCTCAGGGCTTTACGAAGCTGGGCGAGAAGTACATCGGCCACTACACGGAGGAAATGGAATGGGTGGAGAAGTTCATCGACCGTATCCTCGACCTGGGCGGCGAGGTGAAGGTGGAGAAGCACGAGGCACGCACGCTCTGCTACGACCCCGTGGAGTACATCAAGGAGGACCTGAAGATTCAGGAGCCGGGCGTAGAGCTGCTGCGCAAGTGCATGGGTTCGGTATGCGAGGACTATCTCACTTTCGACATTCTGAAGGACTATCTGGCCGACGAGGAAGAAGACCTCTACTGGAGTCAGGGCGCTCTTGAAATGATTGAGAAGATTGGTGCACAGAACTGGCTGATAAAGCAGATGTAAAAGCCCCCTCCAAACCTCCCCGAGGGGAGGCTTTCTAAGTTACAAACATCAGACCCATGCCCCTGCGACGGTCTTCCCCCTCGGGGGATAAGAGGGGGGCCTCAATTTATGAAAGAGAAGGTATTACAGGCCATGCGTGAGTTCGGCGCTCCCGTGAACGCTGGCAAGATTGCGGAGATCACAGGTATTGACCGCAAGGAAGTGGACAAGGCTTTTGCCGAGTTGAAGAAGGAAGGTGCGATTGTGTCACCCGTCCGTTGCAAGTGGCAGCCCGCTTGATTTTCTCTCATGGCATAGCCCCTTTGGCTTACGCCGTTTCCCCGATGAACGGGGACACTCAAATCTTCACGGGGAGGGCCTCGGCTCTCCCCTTTCTAATCCTAAAACGAAAAAACGATTATGACAAAGTTCAAATGCCCCTGCAAATACACCTACGACCCTGAAAAGGGCGACCCCAAGCAGAACATTCCTCCCGGCACTCCCTTTGAGGAACTGCCCGACACATGGCGCTGCCCCCGCTGCAAGCGTAAGAAAGAGAAATTCACCCCAGTAGAAGAATAAGTTAAGAATTATGGAAATCAAAGCTATCAAGGCCGTGCGCATGTATGACCACGGCTTTATGAACCAGCCGTTTGCCTTTGGCGGCGAAGAGGGCAAGGACATGTTCGACGAGCAGATCATCTACCGCAGTTCGCTCCAGAACTTCCTCATCGAGACTGACGAAGGTATCATCCTCATCGACACCGGCTTCAAGACCGGTATGTCGGCACCTGCCAAGAAACTGGGTGCACCGCTCTACATGGGCGACAAGGTGGACGACTACATGGCATCTTTCGCCGCGCTGGGCTACAAGCCCGAGCAGGTGACGAAGATCCTCATCACCCACAAACATCCCGACCACTCGGACTGCATTGCTGAGTTCCCCAATGCCAAGGTGTATATTTCGCCCGAGGATGCCGACGCAATGAAGCTGGAAGGCGAGAATATCGTCCGTGTCAGCTATAAGGACGGACGCTACCAGAACTTCCCCGCCTGTGAGGAAATCGCCCCCGGCCTCTATCTCATCGAGGCCAAGGGCCACACCAAGGGCAACAGCATCGCCATCCTGGAGCACGACGGACTCTACTACATGTTCCACGGCGACATCACTTACTGCGACGCCGCCCTGAAGGCCAACAAACTCTCAATCATCTTCGAGGACAAGGTCGCCGCCCGCGAGACCCTCGACCGCGTGCGCACTTTCATCAAGAACAATCCCACTGTCTATCTCTCCACCCACTGCCCCGAGGGCTACGAGAACCTGGAGATGAAGCGTGTGATGACGCTGTAACCCCATAGAGTTTTACCACAGATTTCGCAGATTTCACAGATTTCGCAGATTTCACAGATTTTGGGTGTCCACAATCCCACATAATCGCGGCTTTAGCCGCTGTAATATGCAATATAATCCGTGAAATCTGTGAAATCTGTGGTCGTCTTATACCTGCTAAAGTTGTAACCGCACGAAACTTTCTTGCCCCTAAATTTGGCGGTTACAAACATTTTGTGTAATTTTGCAACCGATTTCCGATGATTCCGTGTTTTGTGACAAGCAGATGGAGCTATACGACGACAACAGGCTGACGGAGATGGTGCAGCAGCCCGCGACGCGCAGGAAGGCCTTTGAGGTGGCCGTGCGCCAATACAGCGAGAAGCTGTACTGGCAGGTGCGCCGCATAGTGCTCACCCATGAAGACAGCGACGACGTGGTGCAGAACGCCTTCCTGAAGGCCTGGAACTCGATAGATTCGTTCCACGGCGACTCGAAACTCTTCACGTGGATGTCGAGGATAGCCATCAACGAAGCCCTCGACTTTGTGCGCCGTGAGAAGAAACATGCCATGGTGAGCACCGACGACGGGAGCATGGCACTGGCCAAGAGCCTCGAGGCCGACCGCTATTTCGACGGAGACCAGGCGGAGGCGCAGCTGCAGGCCGCCATGGCACAGCTACCCGAGGTGCAGCGCACAGTGTTCCAGCTGAGATACTACGACGAGATGAAATACACAGAGATCAGCGAGATAACAGGAACCACTGTGGGAGCGCTGAAAGCCAGCTATCACATAGCAGTGAAAAAAATCTCTGAATTTTTCAAGAGAAGCAATTAAACCTTCGAGAACACGCAACGTCTAAACAAAAAAATGACACAAAAGACATATAAGGTTATGATGAACGAAGAGGAGTATATCAGGCAGCAGATGGGGAACAAGAACCCGTTCACCGTGCCCGAAGGATATTTCGACAGCCTCGCCAACCGGGTGATTGACAGACTGCCCGGCGAGGGCGCAAGCCTTCAAAAGGAAGAGGCGGGGGAGGACAGGCCACGTCCCGCACTGGTGAAATATCTCAGGCCGTTGCTCTACGCTGCAGCATGTGTGGCCTTCGCCGTCGTGGCTACCACCATCTACGACAAGGCCGGAGAGAAAAGTGACGAGTTCATGGCACAACAGGAGGCTGTGTACAACGACAGCTATATCGACGAAATGGCCGACTATGCCATGATCGACAACGAGGACATCTATGCCTCGCTGCTCGCAGACATTTAATAATAGGAGGATTGACACATGAAAAGACTACAGGTTTTGTTTTTCACTGTTATTGCGCTTTCACTGGCCGTCTGCGCACAGGAGGGTAGGGGGCATCATCAGTTCTCACCCGAGAAGTTCGACGCCGAACTGAAAGAATTTATCATCAAAGAGGCAAAGCTGACACCGGAGGAGGCAGCAAAGTTCTTCCCCGTCTACAAGGAGATGCAGACAAAACAGAGGGCGCTTTTCAGCCAGTTGGGAACACTGTTCAGGACCAACCCCGACGACGAGAAGGCTTGCCAGGAGGCAATACGCAAGCGCGACGAGAACGACTTGGAGATGAAGCGCATACAGAAGGTCTACCACGAGAAATTCCTCGAACTGCTGCCGGCGAAGAAGGTCTATGCCATTCTAAGGGCCGAGGACATGTTCCACAGGGGAATGCTGAAAAAGGGGGCGCCAAACAGGAAGAAGGAATGAGGGTGCTCCATTTCTACAACCGCGACGTACCACAATTAGCAATGTATGTCGGCCAGCTTGTCAACGCCATGCCCGAAGGTGTGGAGTGCAGGGTGGCCGACAATGTTGTTGATATGCGGAACGAATGTGGCCGGTTCATCCCCGACATCATCCACCAGCATGGACTGCCGCCGGGTGGCGACGAGGAGCCATTGTTGGGAGTGGGGCAGGGTAGTGCAGGCTCGCGCCCACGTTTGGTGATAAGTGTTCACGGCCAGGCGGTGGACACCGCCAAGGCATACGCCGTGATAACACGCAGTCCCTACGAGCATTCGAGGCAGGCAAACCCGCGAAAGGAGATGGTGAGGAATCCGCTCATCACCACGACGATATGCTTTGCTGAAGCCGCACAGACAATCGCCGCTGTGTACCAACGTGTTATGGACTCGTGCCCGCTGCTGCTGATGAACAGGCAGACACGCCTCGCACTGGCATTGATGATAAAGGCGGCTGTCTGCGGCGACAAACGGTGGGTGGACAGTTACCAGTTTGAGGAGGCACTTGCCGGCACCGACTTCAGGCGGCTCTATATTTATGCTGAGCAGGAAGGCGTGCTCGACATCGTCTACCAAGGCATCGACATTCTTGAGACATACGCCCCAGAGAAACAACCCACCGACAACTATCTGCCCGAAGGCTACCGCGTGCCTGAGGCAATGCCCGGAGCAACCGTCGCCGAGATGGTCGGGGACATTGCAGCCAACGGTGTATGCCTGTTGCGACTCGTAGAAATGGCGAAGGCTCTCTACGACGACCGTCTCGACGAGGAGGCACTCTCGAAAGAACTTGATAAGGAGAAACTTAAACCCCTGTTCCAAAGTCTGCTACAGGTGCTCAGCGAACAGACGCTGCTCACCGAGGGCTTCATGCCATGCCCTCCTTTAGACAACCAAACCACACTGAGGATGCGCCAGCAACTTGTATCGCGCCAGCAAATCTGTTGAGTGTTGAGCGTTGAGAGTTGAGCGTTGAGAGTTGAGTGTTGAGCGTTGAGTGTTGAGTGTTAAGTGTTGAGTGTTAAGTGTTGAGAGATTAGTGATTAGTGAATAGATATGAATACAGACGAGCGTTATCTACATCTGCTTTCTACTACATACCCCACCGTGGCCGACGCTGCGGGGGAAGTGATAAACCTGGAGGCGATACTCAACCTCCCCAAGGGCACCGAGCATTTCCTTGCCGACCTGCACGGAGAGCATGAGGCGTTCATTCACATACTGAAGAACGCTTCGGGAAACATCAAGCGCAAGGTGGCCGAGATATTCGGCACCACAATACGCGAAAGCGAGAAAAAGGAACTGTGCACCCTCATCTACTACCCGGAGCAGAAGCTGGAACTTATCAAGGCCCAGGAGGAGGACATCGACGACTGGTACCACATCACCATCCACCAGCTTGTTCGCGTCTGCCGCGACGTGTCGTCGAAATACACACGGTCGAAGGTGCGCAAGAGTCTGCCGCCCGAGTTCTCATACATCATTGAGGAACTGCTCCACGAGCGTTCCGACGACCAGGACAAGGCGGCATACGTAGCCGTCATCGTCGACACCATCATCACCACCGGGCGGGCCGACGATTTCATCGTGGCCATCTGCAACGTCATACAGCGTCTGGCCATTGACCAGCTCCACATACTCGGCGACATCTACGACCGCGGCCCCGGAGCGCACATCATCCTCGACACACTGCGACAGTACCACTCATGGGACATACAGTGGGGAAACCACGACATGCTCTGGATGGGGGCCGCCGCCGGCAACGATGCCTGCATCTGCAACGTGCTGCGCCTGTCGTTGAGGTATGCCAACCTGGCCACACTTGAGGAGGGCTATGGCATAAACCTCGTGCCGTTAGCAACATTCGCCCTCGAGACCTACGCCGACGACCCCTGCGAGGAGTTCATGCCAAAGCTGCTCAGGGACGACGGCCGCATGGACGAGAAGACCATGCAGCTGACAGCCAAGATGCACAAGGCCATAACCGTCATGCAGCTGAAAGCCGAGGCCGCCATCTTCCACCGCCGACCCGAATGGGGCATGGAAGACCGCTGTCTGCTTGAGCATATTGACTTCGACAGGCAGGTGTGCAACATCGGCGGGAAAGAATACGAGATGAAAAGCTGCCGCTTCCCAACCATAAGTGATTCTTCACTTCCCTCTCCTCACTACTCCCTTACCCCCGAGGAGTCTGCCCTCATGAAGAAGCTCCACCACTCCTTCCGCGTGTCGGAGAAGCTGCGCAAACACATCAGCACCATCCTCAGCCACGGCTGCATGTACAACATCTGTAACCAGAACCTGCTCTTCCATGCCTCCGTTCCCCTCAACGACGACGGCACACTGAAGGACGTGGAGATAATGGGTAAGAAATACCAGGGACGTGCGCTGATGGAGTATGTCGGTCGTCTGGTACGCTCTGCTTTCCAGGGAGATACGCCCGAAGACTTAAAGTCCTACGCCAAGGACTATTTCCTCTATCTGTGGTGTGGCAAGGACTCCCCGCTTTTCGACAAATCGAAGATGGCGACCTTCGAGCGCTATTTCCTCACCGACCGCGAGACTTACCACGAAGAGAAAGGCAACTATTTCCGTCTGCGCGACTCGCAGGAAGTCTGCGACCATATTCTCGATGCCTTCGGCGTGAAGGGACAGACGCGCCACATCATCAACGGCCACGTACCTGTTCACGCCGGAGCCGGTGAGAACCCAATAAAGGCCGGTGGAAGGCTGATGGTCATCGACGGGGGCTTCTCGGAGGCATACCACAAGGAGACCGGCATTGCTGGCTACACCCTCGTCTACCACAGCCGGGGATTCCAGCTCGTACAGCACGAACCGTTCACAAGCACTCAGGACGCAATACTGCGCGGCACCGACATCAAGTCGACCACGCAGATAGTGGAAATGTCGACCCACAGGATGCTCGTTGCCGACACCGACAAGGGGGAAGAACTGCGCCGGCAAATTGACGAATTGAAAGACCTGTTATATGCCTATCGCCATGGAATGATAAAGGAAAAGAGAAATTAGAACGTTTTTTCCCCGTTTTTTTTGTGTATGTCGGAAAATAGCAGTAAATTTGCAGCCAAAAACAGAAAAACAACAATTTTATCCATTATGAAAATCACAAAGACCCTTATCCTGCCTCTTTTCGCAGCCGTGCTCATGACAAGCTGCGGAAGCCAGAAAGACGTACCCTATTTCCAGAACTCATCCGATGTAGACCTTTCGAGGTCGCGCTATCTCTATGATGCGCGCATCATGCCCAAGGACCAGCTCACCATCACCGTTAGCTGCATTGACGACCAGGCAGCGGCACCCTTCAACATGACTGTGCCCACGTCCTACAGTATCAACAACCGAAGCACATACTCGCAGCCCATGCTGCAGTCTTACCTTGTGGACAACGAGGGAAACATACAGTTCCCCATCGTAGGCCAGTTGCATGTGGGCGGTCTGACGAAGGCCGAGGCAGAGAAGATGATTGCCACAAAGATCAAGCCGTTCATGTCGGAGGCTGAGAAACCCATTGTCACCGTCCGCATACCGGGCTACCAGATCTCGGTCATCGGTGAAGTGGCACGTCCGGGAACGTTCAACGTGTCGCGTGAGAAAATCACAATCCTCGAGGCACTCGCACAGGCCGGCGACCTCACCATCTACGGACAGCGCAAGAACGTGCAGCTCATTCGTGAGGACTCCACAGGAATGAAGTCGGTGCACTATTTCGACCTCACCGACGCCAACATCATCAACTCGCCCTACTACTATCTACAGCAGAACGACGTGGTCTACGTCACACCTAACAAGGTGAAGGCTCAGAACTCAAGCGTGGGTAGCATGACAACCCTGTGGTTCTCGGCAACGTCAATCCTCATCTCGCTCACATCGCTGCTCTACAACATCCTGAAGAAGTAGTAGTGAGGTCATGAAGTTTGTAAGTTGGAACGTAAACGGTCTCAGGGCCTGTGAAGGGAAGGGGTTCAGCGACGCGTTCCGCCGACTGGACGCCGACTTCTTCTGTCTGCAGGAGACAAAGATGCAGCCGGGACAGCTGGACATCAGCTTCGACGGCTATGAGAGCCATTGGAACTCGGCAGAGAAGCGGGGGTATAGCGGCACGGCAATCTTCACACGCCACAAGCCGGTGGCTGTGACCATGGGGCTCGGCATCGAGGACCATGACCACGAGGGGCGCGTCATAACGATGGAGATGGAAACGTTCTTCCTCGTCACCGTATATACGCCAAACTCACAGGACGAACTGAAACGCCTCGACTACCGTATGACATGGGATGACGACTTCCGCCGTTATCTCGTGATGCTCGACAAAAGGAAACCCGTTATCATCTGTGGCGACATGAACGTGGCACATCAGGAGATTGACCTGAAAAACCCCAAGACCAACCGACGGAATGCCGGATTCACCGACGAGGAACGGGAGAAATTCACCACACTTCTCGACGCGGGATTCACCGACACTTTCCGCTTCCTCCACCCCGACGAGGTGACATACTCGTGGTGGTCGTACCGCTTCAGGGCACGTGAGAAGAACGCAGGATGGCGCATCGACTATTTCCTGGCCAGCAACCGACTGCAGCCCAGCATCACAGAGGCGAAGATTCACACAGACATCATGGGCAGCGACCATTGTCCCGTAGAGTTAGACATAGCGTGAGGCTGTTCTGTCTCATTCGTGAAATACGTGAAATTCGTGTAATTTGTGTAATTCGTGTAATTCGTGACATTCGTCGTAAAAGAAAATCCTATATAATAAATAATGTGTACGAGAGAGGAACAGATGCAGGCCTTTGGCCGTCTGCTTGACGTGCTTGACGAGCTGCGCCAGAAATGTCCGTGGGACAAGAAGCAGACCAACGAGAGCCTGCGCCCTAACACCATTGAGGAGACCTACGAACTCTGCGACGCAATAGTGCGCGGCGACAGCCACGACATGATGAAGGAGCTGGGCGACGTGCTCATGCACACCTGCTTCTATGCCATGATAGCACGCGAGGAGGGACTCTACGACATTGCCGACGTGCTAAACGCCGAGACCGACAAGCTGATATTCCGCCACCCGCACGTCTACCACCACAGTCAGGTGGGGCAGCCCAAGCCGCGACCGCTGCCATACGTCCCGGAGGGCGACCAGGCAGCCGACGACTTCTCGAAGGCGGAGACGAGCGGCGAGGTGCTGAGAAACTGGGAGCAGATAAAGCTGAAAGAGAAAGACGGCAACAAGACGGTGCTCAGCGGTGTGCCGGCGTCGCTGCCATCGCTGATAAAGGCATACCGCATACAGGACAAGGCACGCAATGTGGGCTTCGACTGGCAGAAGCGCGAGGACGTGTGGAAGAAGGTGCATGAGGAGCTGGCAGAGTTGGAGGCAGAGTTAGAGCGCGAAGACAAGGAACGCTCAACCGACGAGCTGGGCGATTTCCTCTTCTCGGTCATCAACGCGGCGCGGCTCTACCATCTCAACCCTGAGAATGCCCTTGAACGCACCAACCAGAAATTCATCAGGCGCTTCAACTACATTGAGGAGCACAGCATACGCGCCGGGAAGCCGCTGACACAGATGACACTCGAGGAGATGGACAAGCTGTGGAACGAGGCAAAGGAAAACGAACATTGATACTTGAATAAACGATTATCCCCATGAGAAAAGCTGTTATGACTATGCTGGCAGCCGTGGCAGTACTGGCCAGCTGTTTGGACAAAGGCGTGAAAGTGCCCTTTGAGGAAGTGAATATCTCTGCCGTGGAGAAAGACACCATGATCTACGGCTTCTGCACCAGCGGCACCACCAAGGACAGGATACACATCATCACCGACGCCGGCGACACGCTGATGCTGCGTGTGGCAAGTGCACGACAGGACAGCCTCGTCATTGGAGGCTATGCCACAGGCGACGAGGTGGCCGTGGCTGTCAATGCCGACACTACCGAGGCAACAATGGTGGTGAACAAGACGGCCCTCTATGGCAACTGGGTAATGCCAAACCCCATTGACGGCAGTTCGGTAATGGGTATGAGCATTCTGAAGGGAGGAATGGCCGAGAGCATCGACCAGAGCGAGGTGTTGTACAAGTCGTGGCGCCTTTTCAACGGAAAGCTCATATTCGTCATCATGCGTGAGGACGGCATAGGTAATGAAGAGACGATGTGGCTGACCATAAAGAAACTCACGCGTGACTCGCTGATAGTCAAAGACGACGAGGAAACGATGGAGTATAGCCGTCCGAAGCCTGTCGAAGACGACACGGACATAGAGCTTGACGACGGAATGGACGATTTCTTCCTGTAGGCAGTCAAGCCCTCCACCGTGACAACGGCCTCTCTTTAAGCTGACAACGATGGAACAATTCAGGGTACACATACTGGGATGCGGCAGCGCATTGCCAACCACCCGCCACAACCCCTCGATGCAGGTGGTGGAGTGCAGGGGCAAGCTGTTCATGGTCGACTGTGGCGAAGGGGCGCAGTTGCAGGTGCGACGTGCCGGACTGTCGTTTGCCAAGATTGGCCATGTCTTCATTTCCCACCTCCACGGCGACCACTGCTTCGGGCTGATGGGCCTCATATCGTCGATAGGACTGCTGGGGCGCACAGCAACGTTGCATGTCTACGCTCCAGGCGACCTTGGGCCTATGCTCGATGCACAGATGGACTTCTTCTGCCGCGACCTGGGCTACGTGGTGGAGTTCCATCCTGTGGACACAAAACGGCAGTATGTGGTCTACGAAGACCGCTCGGTCACCGTTGAGACGATTCCTTTGGAACATCGTGTGCCATGTGCAGGCTATCTCTTCCGCGAGAAGCCGTCGCTGCCGCACATACGCCGCGACATGATCGACCTCTACGAAATACCCACATCGCAGATAAACAACATCAAGGCCGGACAGGACTTTACCTGTCCCGACGGAACGGTCGTGCCCCATGAGAAGTTAGTGACACCCGCCGACCCGCCGCGCAGCTATGCCTATTGTTCCGACACACGCTATGTTGAATCGCTGGCCGAAATAGTAAAGGGCGTAGACCTTCTCTACCATGAGTCCACTTACGCCGACGACAACATCGGCATGGCTGAGAAGTATTACCACTCAACGGCACGGCAGGCTGCAATGGTGGCCCGCGCCGCAGGAGTGGGCAAACTGTTGCTCGGACATTTCAGTTCCCGATATACCGACGAGAACATCCTGCTGAATGAAGCCCGCGAAGTGTTCCCCGACAGCTTCCTGACCCGCGAACAGCAGATAATCGACATCGCATCATAGCAGACGCCCCAACTGGCTTACCACGGCGCTGACCACCCAGGCCAGTGCCGTGGTGTAGATGGCTGCGAAGGCTGCCCAACGCCACGACCCTGTCTCGTTACGTATGGCCGCAATGGTGGCAATGCAGGGGAAGTAGAGCAGAATGAAGAGCAGATAGCAGTACGCTGTCAGTGGCGTGATGTCGTTTCTCAGGTTGGCCACCGACTCGTTGTCGTCGCCGCTATTGTAAAGCACGCCTATTGTTGAGGCCACAATCTCTTTCGCCCCGACGCCGGCGATGAGGCTCACGTCGAGCTTCCAGTTGAAGCCCTGGGGGGCGAACAGCGGTTCCACGGTCTTGCCCATGTGCCCTATGATTGACTGCTCCTGCTGCTCCTCCTCGCTGAGGCTGTCGTCGTGGGGGAAATAGCCCATGGCCCAGACAATTATCGATGCCACGAGGATTATTCCTCCCATCTTCTTCAGGTACTCCTTGCCCTTTTCCCACGTGTGGCGGCCGATGGCCTTTGCCGTGGGCCAGCGGTATGGCGGCAGCTCCATGACGAAGGGCGTGTCTTCTCCGCGTATGACGAAGGTGGAGAGCATCTTGCTGGCGAAAGCCGACATGAGAATGCCGATGGCGTAGAGCGACACCATGACCCACGAGCGGTACTGTGCGGCGAAGAACGTGCCCGTAATCATAATGTAGACGGGCAGGCGCGCAGAGCACGACATGAAGGGCAGTATGAGCATGGTGACGAGCCGCGAGCGCCGGCTCTCGATGGTGCGTGTGGCCATGACGGCGGGCACATTGCACCCGAACCCCATCACCAACGGGATGAACGACTTGCCGTGGAGTCCCATCTTGTGCATCAGACGATCCATTATGAATGCTGCACGGGCCATGTAGCCTGAGTCCTCCATGAGCGAGATGAAGAAATAGAGTATGAGAATCTGCGGCAGGAACACTATGACGGCACCCACGCCGCCGATGACACCGTCGCATAGCATCGAGCGCAGGGGACCGGGCGGCAGCGTCGCGCCCACCCATTCGCCAAGCCAGTTCACGGCGGTGTCTATCCAGTCCATGGGGTGCTGGCCGAGGATGAACGTGGTGTGGAACATCAGGAAGAGTATGGCGAAGAATATGGGGAAGCCGACGTATTTGTTCGACAGCACATTGTCGATGATATGGGTCGTGCGGTAGGTGTCCTTCTTCGTCCCCGTGGCAAATCCCGCCTCGGTGAGGGCGCCGTTGATGAAGCCGTACTTGGCGTCCATGATGGCTGTCTCAGCATCGTCGCCGGTCTCTTCCTTCACACGGGCAGCGGCACGGTCGCGGGCCGAGAGAATCTGTGCCAGCGTCGACTGGGGCAGGTGGGTGGCCATAAGGTCTTCGACGGCCTTGTCGCCCTCAAGGAGCTTTATGGAGAGGTAGCGCGTGGAATAGCTCATGGGCAGCGTGATGGTCACGTTGTCTTTGATATACCGTTGTATCTCGTGTATGCCGTCCTCCAGCTCATGGCCGTAGTTGATGTGCAGGTGTCGGGCCTTGCGGCTCTTGCCCTCATAGACCTGGATGACGGCGCGGAACAGTTCCTTCACCCCCATGCCACCCTTGAACGAAGTGGGCACCAGTGGCATTCCCAGCAGCGTGGATAGCGTGTCGGTGTCCACGTTGTCGCCACGGCTCTCAAACTCGTCGAACATGTTGAGCGCCCCCACAAGCCGGAGGTCCATGTCGAGCAGCTGGGTGGTGAGGTAGAGGTTGCGCTCAAGGTTCGAGGCGTCGATGACGTTGATTACCACATCGGGCATCTGGTCGGCAAGGTAGCGGCGCACGTAAAGCTCTTCGGGCGAATAGCACGACAGCGAGTAGGTGCCGGGAAGGTCGATGAGGTTGAACTCATAGCCGAACATCGAGGCGTGGGCGGTGCTGGCGTCGACGGTCACGCCGCTGTAGTTGCCCACATGTCCGTGAGCCCCGCTGGCGAAGTTGAAGAGCGACGTCTTGCCACAGTTTGGGTTGCCTATCAGCGCCACGTTGATGGTGCGGTGCTGTCGCAGAGCCTCGTGGTGCTCGTAGTCGTCCTCGTGGCCGGTGTAGTCTATGGTGAGTGGGGCGCTGTAGGGCTTGGTGTCGCCGCCGTGCCCAATGGTCTCCTCCTCATGCTCAGATGTAGAAGCACCTCCTTCCGTTGCAGGGCGGTCCACCACTCGGTGGACGTCAATCAGCACAGCCTCCTGTCTGCGGAGGCTTATTTCGTAGCCCATCAGATGGTATAGCACGGGGTCTTGCAGGGGGGCGTTGTGCAGCACCTCCACCGTCTTTCCCTTCACGAACCCCATCTCGATGATGCGCTTGCGGAAACCTCCATGGCCGTGCACCTTCACGATGACACCCTTCTCGCCAGTCTTCAGTTCGGATAATTTCATGCCCTATCGCTCATTTTCGCTACAAAGGTAGTCAAAATGTCGGAAACAGCAAAGAATAATTCCCTTTTTCTGACCACATACCTAAAAATGGGGATGGCTGCTTGGCTGCCAGAAGGGCGGGGTGGTAGTGAGGATGAAAAAAAGGCAGAGGCTCATTTACCGAGTCCTGCCTTTTTCCTGAAAACATGCCAATGTCTGCTTTCCTACTTTCCTACCTTCCTACTTATATTTCCGATACAAGCTTCTTGTAGCAGCCGCGCATGGTGCGCTTTATGGCCTTCTCTTTCTGCAGCCGCTGCAGCGCTTTCTGGCCTGAGCGAGGGTTGGCATAGCCGAATACTTGTGCGAACTGCTCGGTGGAAAACGTTTCGGGAAGCTCGCGGTAGCAGTCTGAGAAGCGGCTGCGATGGGGCACGTACTGTGCGGCGTCGCGCAGCTGGTCATCGTAGTATTTACGGTGCAAGTCGTAGAACCAATGGTGCTGGGTGCGGTATTGAATGTCAAGCACCAAGTCACAAAGCTCACGGTCGGTGTCATCGATGACGTAGGTGCCGGTCTCTTCGCGCTCTTGCCAATGCCGCATATCCACCCACGGGGCGCTGACTGCCAACCCGTAATATGGCACGCGCTTGATTTGCAACCAATCCGCCTGATCATCGTTGAACTCGGCAATGGCACGTCGCTCGTCGCACCATTTGTGGACGTGTTCCACTAAAGGCCATATAGGCAGCTCGCCCCGGCGCTGGTCAAGTCGGTAGCTCCACTGCTTCAGCGTCTCGTTGAAGTCCACGAGTTTGTCCTCGTTACCCTCCAACGGCATCATGTCATAGTCAGGTTTGCCCATAGGAATGGTGGCCATACGGGTGTCAAGACCCGAATTCACGTTCCTCTCATTTACCAGGCGGCGCAGCGTGGGTGGAGTGCAGGTCTCTATCTGCTGCCATACGACGCGGAAACGTCCGGACACCGACTGCCTGTTCTGGTAGTGTTGCGAATCGTATTCCGTATGGAAACTCTTAAGCACCATGATGTCCCTGTTCTGCCACCCGCCAGAGCGCGACATATTTATAGAATTGTCCTTTTCGCAGTCAACAGTCACGCAGCCTATGGGCATCTCCTCATGATCTACTACGGCTTTGTTGTTGATCATTGAGCGTATAAACTCACCATTAGAAGCTCGCGGGCCAAAGAACCGGTTGTAGATTTTCTGGCGCGTGTCATGCTCTTTGTTGCTGGCCGTAGCGTCGAATTTCTCCTTCCACTGGTTGGTGGCTTGGTCGGCTATCGCGTCGCTTTCCAGTATCGGAGCCAGCAACAGCTCCATGAGCCGGGTCAACGTACCCTTGCCGCTGGTGGGGTCGCCCACGCTAAGGATGATGTAGGTGAGGCGCGTCCTGGAGGCTTTGTTGGCATAGAACTTGTAGTAGCAGAGCGTCATACAGGTGCCCATCATGGCTGCCGATGCAAAGAGCAGGAAGGGCCACAGGCGGCGTGGATGGGGTTCGCAGACCTCACGCAGACAGGGATAGACATCGAAGAAGCCCTCAATCTTATCGCACCAGCGGTCGAAGGGCAGGTCGCCCATCGGGTCGGCATTCTTCGGCATGTTCGCCGTCTGCTGCTCGTCCTTGATGCCCGCCTTCTCCAACAGTTCTGCCAATACCTTCGGACGGCGGCGCAGCAGGGGCTTCTTCTGAACCGTCGAGATACAGTTCTCCAGTTCGTCAGGCGTCTGGTCAGTCCAGTTGCCCACGTATGTCAGCTGACGGCTCATCGCGAGTGTCTTCTGCGCATTGTTGTCCGTAAGCAGTAGTAGCCAGGGGGCTGTCTCACTCAGGAAAGTCTCGTGGCGCCGGCCTTCGGCAACGGTCTCGCCATAGTGCTCGTTGAGAGCCTTCACGATGGCATGCTCGCGCTCGGTGAGGGTCGCTGGTGTCGTGGTGCCGATGTTCTCGCTGACGGTGGCATCACCCGCTGGCTTCTGCGTTCCCTTGCGCTGCCGTTCCAGCTCCTGCCAGCGGGGCTGGGTAGGCTCCAACTCACCACGACGGTATGCCTCGCCATACTTCTGCTCGTAGGCAGGATTCTCATAGGTGAACAGCTCCTTCCAGTCTATGTACTTCACGTCGCTGGCCTTCGGGATGAAGTGTGCGTGGTCGCTGTTCTTGGTCTGCCCGTCGGCATACTCCAAGATACCGAGCTTCTCGGCCATCGTGTAGGCATTGTCCTGCAGGTTTCCCCATTCCTCGCGGGCTTTGAACACCACCTTGACGCCCTCGCCCGATGGAGTGATGAATATCCAGACGATGCCCAGGTCGTTGAAGTCCTCGCGCTTGAGCCACTCTTCAATGCGCTGCTCGGGATTGGGCACATGGTCGCCATCGACCACTGCCAGCCCCGACAGGTAGCCGTAGGCCTGGACGCGCCACAGCCCCTTGCGTCCCCAGCGGTCGGTGCTTTCCGCAAAGTGTGTCACGGTGGGGATGACGGCGGGCAGCGACTGCTTCATCTGTACGATGTAGCTCTGCACGCGCTTCAGGTCATCATCGGGCACGCGCTTCTTCTTCCTGCGCTCGTCCTTCTTCAGCTCTCCTGCCAGCCACTTTTTGTAGCCAGTGGTAGCCACCACTTCCTTCACGAACTCCTCTACTGCCTGACGCGCCTCGGCCTCGGCCAGTTTGCGCTTCATCTGGCGGTAGCCGTCAATCAGCTCATTGTTCTTCGGATGCTCAGTCATGCCTTTCAGCATCTGGTCGGTGAGCTCTTGTGTCGCAGCGTTAACGCTTGTCTGAAATACTCTGTTCATTTCTTCTGTCCTCCATTTTTAATACTGTTAATAACTTTGTTGAATCTATCGCTTGCGGGCAGTCGGCGCACCACCAGCTGCACCTGTCGCAGCACCTCGGCCTGCCAGTCACGTGTGTGCTTGCTGATGCTGACGGTGCCCGAGAATGTCAGCTCAGCTTTTGACTCGTTGAGCCAGCACTGGAGACCATCCTCGCATACCACACGCAAACGGTCGGGCATCTTCACGGGTTTCGAGGGCTTCAAGTCCTTGGTCAGTTTGTTGAACTGAGTCACTAGCTCACTGTACTGGTCGGGCGATGACTGCTTGCACTTTAGGCTAATCATCCGCGACGGGTCAGAGCCTACCGTAACCCAGCTCTTGCCGCCACCCGCGCAAGTCTGCACGTTTTGCTTAGAAGGTGGTGCCTCGTTGAAAGCCTTAAAACTGAAACTGTTGTCTGAAAGGTCGTAGCATCCCGAGCCGCGAACCTTGATTTTCTTTTGTTTATCCATTGTTTGTTCTTTCATTTAAATAGGATGGAGGCACTTAGCCGGCACTTCGTGCCCCCACGTTTTTCGTTTAGATGGGATACTTTAGATGAATACCTTGTTTAAAGGCGCACGCCAGTATCTTGGCATAAAGATGCCCCAAGAGGTCGTCGATGTGCTCGATGTTTGTGACGTGCAGTCCCAAACCACTCCAGCAGTCGATAATGTCATCCACAATAACCAAAGCCATCTCGGAATCGAACCCGCGTAGGCTGTCGGTTATTTCGAAGTACAGGGTCGAGGGAATCCAATCCGGTACGCACATCGATAATACTGATGTTGCAAACGAATCTGGAGCAAACTTGCTCGATTCCCCACGTTGGTCGAAGATAGTCATCTTCAGTTCACTACTTTTACTTCTGCCATCCATTGAAGAGCGAAGCTGTTCAAGCCCTACATATTGTTCAGACTTGATGCCGCGAGTTGCGGACTTTTTACTTTTGTTTTGTGCCATAATTGTAATTTATGGGTTCACAAACACCGCCTCCAATAGGTGTTGCAAGCATCTTTTGAAGTTTAATACCTATTCTGTTAGTCAGTTATTAACCCAACACCTATTGAGATAAAAAAAATAATCTGCAAACACCCATATAAACTGGATATTTGCAGATTAATAAAAAAAGTTGCGAATTAATAGAACACCTATTCGTTTACCCCATGTCAAAACCTATTCGTTCTTGCTCTTCTTTCTCGTATCGTGGAAATTACCATCTTTATTCAATTCGCCAACTGATTTTGTATCGGTCTTTCTATAGTCAGAGTGGCCTCTAAAATCATTCTGTATTTCTTCCTCTATGTCCATATATCTTTCGGGTGCAATTTTGTCTAATATATCATTAAGTCGGGTGGTGTCCTTGGGATAGTTCTTTGCTGCGAAGGCATCTTTATCAAACTCAATGGGTTCATTGGTCAGAGTTTCTTTATTCGTACGCTCATCTATTACTTTGCGTTCCTTTCCGTTCATGAATCGAAGTCGGGTAAGTTGCCATAATTTAGGACCAGGTTTCTTCCTGTCAAGCAACAATACATAGCCTTCCTCTTTTTTCACCTTGTATTTGTTCATATTGTCTATGAGATACAGCAGCTCATTGGCATCGCCCCTCCATACTATTCTCACATCTGTTTCCTGTCCAAGGAAAACCTGCTTGAATAACATGATATTCAGAGACTCTATAATATCCTTAGCATCTATTTTATCTTTATTGTTACGCTTTATACTCTTTATATAATCTTCTTTGTCTTCTCCAACTATTTGTTTTATGTCGTTATGACTCATCATGTCTGGGTCTATAAGCTGCTTTCCTTTTTCATCTTTCTCACTCAAGAGTCTATATAGCAAGTCCATCTTCCGGTCTTCCACATTCAGCATAAAAGAATATTTTGCCATATCAGGCTTTACTTTTTTCTCATCTTTTTTCTTATGGGAATGTTGATGTTTGCTATTATCATTTGGAGTGGCATTAGATTTTTTTTTCATATCCGCCTCCAATTGTCTTAGGTATAGTTTTCCTCGGTCAAGTAACATAGCAGCCTCGGGGATATGACCTTCAATCCAAGCAACCTTGATATATCCACCTTTTTCCAAATCGTCACAGATGACATTAAACTCATAGTCTGGCATATCTCCAAGAACAGCGTCATTGTATGTTTCCCAGTACTTAAGCACCTTCAGCTCAGCACTTGCATTTTTCGATAGTCTTTCAGTTCCGTACTCTTCCATTTTTTCTTTTAAATAAAACATGTATTCATCCATTATCTTACCTACAAAATCACGCTCCTCAGGAGTAATATATTCAAACAATGCTTTTGATTGTTGGTTCAATTCCTCTTCGATTGTAATGATAACTTCGGTGTAGAACTCCCTATCAAGGTCGCGACGACGACTCGACGGGTCATTTTTCTTTAGATAATCTTTAAAGTTATTGAGTTTGATTTCTGTATACTTCTGAAAAATATCGTCAAATGGCTTATCCTGCTTTGTATCCCATGTAGCAAATCTGCAGTTGTTTGGGCGAAAATGTAGCCAATAGCCTATGATACCCGTAGCCACGATAGGGGAATTCTCGAGAGTATTATTTCGCGATACTTCGTAATCTCCAAACTTGTTCATTTCCGACTTATAAAAGCGGTATACACAATCGTTCATTCTATCGGTGATAGCACCCACCTTCCCATTGGCCCAAGTATTTGATATGTACAGTATAATATCAGTATTAAAAACCGTGGGAATCTTGTCTAACATGCTTTCAATTGACACATTCATATACTCAACGGGGTCAGTTATGATGTATTTTTATGCTTCCATCACTATTTTCCGTTCTTCCTCTGTCAGTCCGTAGAGGTCGAACACTTTGTTGTCTATTTCCTCGTCGGTAGCCTTTATCTGTGCCGAGAGTGCCTGGCACTCTGCTACGCGCTCATTGAAGAAGTCTTCCCACTCGTCCTGTTCCTTGACGGGTATGTGTATCTTCTGTTTCTTCAGCTCTGCCATAAGACCCTTGAAGTCCAGCTGGTCGAAAGCTTGCAGGGCAGTAGTAATCTTCACACCCTCCAGATTATCGTTCAGACGACGAAGGAAACGGGTACGCTTATCCTGAAGCTGGGCGTTCAGAGAGAGCATTGTGTCAGCAAGAGCGATGAAGGGCTGCTGAGCATCAGTTATATAAATAGGAAGTTCCTTTAATTGATAGCCTTTTATTTTGGGGAACAATTGCTTACTATCAGAGTATTTGGATATCCAATATCGTTTTATTAATGTAGAGTTCAAAATTGCAAGGATAAACTTAATGTCATAACTTTGGGAAATGTCATAGACACTATACATAGTATTTGATGACAATATGTTCTCCTTACATAAGCCAACGACAGGTGTTGTGCCAATTTGCCTAATTACAATTCTTTCTTGTGAGTAAATGTTCCAATCACCTCCGCTCTTAATGTTGTCTTCGACATATAGGGCTCTTTCATTTAGCACTCCTCATACTGCCATTCTGACATTGCGAAAAGACAAATGTCTGAAAGTAAGGTGATTATACAAAACACATCACGCT
>CAJOEC010000073.1 GCA_905233425.1 uncultured Prevotella sp.
TAAAAAATAAGCCCACCTTTTTAGGGGCGGGCGGGCCTCGGTATTTTCCACCCGAGGGGGATTTCGTGCTGCAAAGATAGGCATATTATCCCTAACCACCAAACTTTTCAGAAACTTTTTTCATTTATGGGGCGAAAAACGATTATTGAGGAAATCGAAAGTGGATAAGATACAGCAAATCTTATGTATAAGAACGAACGCCGTTTCCGCGATGCCATCATGCCCGATGTGGTGACCGACGGCACCAAGCGTTACGAAGTGCCTGAGAAGTGGAAACCAGCGAATATCGTGAGGTAAAGAGATACGGGAGGCCGATGCTGGCGATTCAGCGTCGGCCTCCCGAATTTAATTATCTTCTTGGCGTTACATGGATTGTCATTTCACGATGACCTTTTTACCGCCGATGATGTTGATGCCCTTGGCTGGTTCTTGCAAACGTCTGCCTTTGAGGTCATAGACAGGGGATCTTGCGCCTTTATCCAAGGTGATGCCCTGAATGCCAGACGGGTCATCAACCACGATATTCTTGAAGCTCTTCCATGGTTCTGCTGACCTGTAGGCATCAATAGATACGGCAGGCACATGGAGTGTGGCATATTCTATAAAAGAATCCTGAAAGGCATCCAATTCTGTTTTTGGCACTGTCTCTGCATAACAATAAACATCGGTCAATTCGGGACAATTAGAGAACGCATAAAACCCTATTGTGGTCACGGTATTAGGAATGCTGATGTTCGTCAGACCGCTGCACTCATAGAAGGCATAACTCGAGATGCTGGTCACGGAGTTGGGTATGGTGAGACTCGTCAGACTGCTACAGCCTTGGAACGCACCAGCCCCGATGCTCGTCACGGAGTTGGAGATGTTGACGCTCGTCAGGCCGCTACAATCCATGAACGCATAATACCCGATGGTAGTCACAGAGTTGGGTATGGTGAGGCTCTCCAGGCCACTACAACCCTCGAACGCACTTTCCCCGATGCTGGTCACGGAGTTGGGTATGGTGATGCTCTTCAGACTGCTACAAAGATAGAACGCATCAACCCCGATGCTGGTAACGGAGTTGGGGATGTTGATGCTCGTCAGGCCGCTAAGACCTTCAAACACATAATCCCCGATGCTGGTCACAGAGTTAGGAACAACCAAGTCCTTGTCAATTTCTTCACCATTTATATACAAATGATGTGCATAGGAAAGAGGATTCGAAATATAACCAAAATTTATCTTACACCATGCCGCCAAATCAGAAATATGAACTGCAGTCAGACTGTTACAGCCCTGGAACGCATAATAACCGATGCTGGTCACGGAGTTGGGAATATTGATGCTTGTCAGGCTGCTACAATCAGCGAACGCATACTCACCGATACAGGTCACTTGATATGTGACATCATTATATGAGATGGTTTCTGGAATGGAGACTATTCCCTTATATTTCTTCGGGTTAAATGTCACCTCGGCTGTCTTTGCTTTGTTAATAAGATTGTAAGAGATGCCGTCAATCTCTACGGTTTCCGCGCTCGCAACCATCGGAAGGAACATCGTCATTGCTATAAGAATTTTCTTCATAACGAAATGTTTTTAATTTATATTTGTTTATACTAAAATGCGCAGGCCATTTCTACGCATTCCCGGCTCACCACAAGCCATTGCAACCGTCGAAACGCCTGCGCACTATGCGCCGACGCTCTTGTTGCAATTTGGCTCGTCTTTTCGTAGGTGGTGATTGGGAATGTCAGAGCCTAATATGTCTATTTGTTCCGAAGAACGCTGCAAAATTACACAAAATTCTTCGATTACAATGCTTTAAACTGTGAAAATCACATAAAATATGATTGATTTTTGAAAAAATGTGGGGAAAGACGTTATGAATAGCAGAAAAGTTACTAATTTTGTGGCTGGAAAAAATACGAGCATTATGGACGAAAAAGATTTTAGACAATTGTCGGACAGTGAGTTCAAGGCGGCGCTTATTGCTACGCTGAACCTGAAGAAGGAGTGGTTGGCCTCAGTGGATAAACGCGAAAAGGAACTGGGAATAAGATGAGACTTTCAGTTGACAACATCAACAACGGGTCGCCCTACTGGGTCATCCAGCTGGACGATATGACGTTCCGTTTCGTGACGAAGAATGGCATCGTCTATCGCGTCGGTTTCTACAAAGACCCGTATTTCCTGGGCAGCAAGGCTTACCACTTCTTTATCGCCAACGAGAACGACGCTTTTGCGCCGAAAGATGCGGACGTGTTTCGCGTTATCACCCGCGTGCTGGAGGAGTTCTTCCGTCAGGATGCCTCGGTGATGCTTTACATCTGTGACCCCTTCGACCACCGCGAGGCCACACGCGACAGCCTGTACAAGCGCTGGTTCAACGGCTATTCGCGCCGCAACGAGCTGACGCTACGGGCCGAGGCTATCGACTTCGAAGGCTATGTGGTCTATACGGGCATGATTCTGCGCAAGGACCACCCGGAATACAATAGTCTGATTGAGAAGTACGACGAGTTCGTGAAACGCGCCAACAAGTTGTATCGCATCCAGCCGAAATAGACGATGCCATAACACCTGATTTTGAGAAGCTACTATGAGTATGAACCAGCAATCGAACGAACAAGTGAAACTTTTGCCTCACTTCTTGATGGTTACTTTGTGCGTCGTTCCCTCCACGTGCTCGACGGAAAGGACGTTGTAGCCCTGTTCGCGTGCGTTGCGGGGCACATTGTCTAAGGGTTCGCCCTCGGCGAGCAGCACTTCAAGAATGTCGCCCGGCTGGAGCTTCGAAAGCTCAATCTTTGTCTTTACGAAGGTCATGGGGCAGTGTTCCTTCGTGATGTCTAAAACGTGAGACCCACCCCACAGCCCCTCCCTGCGAGGGAGGGGAGTAGATACCTTGTTCGCTGAATTGTTTTCTTTTGTTGCCATAATTCTTATCGTTTTTATTGTCTTTTAGTAATTACTCCCCTCCCTCACAGGCGATTTAGTCCTTAAGCGGACAAAATATTCTGGTTGGCGGAGGGTCTTAGATAAATAGCGTCTGTCCTCCCTCACTTAGTTTCAGGAACGAGGCTACGCCGAGGACGTCTTTCACCTCGGGGATGAAGTCCTCTTTCTTCAGGCCCAGAACGTGCATGGCCATCTCGCAGGCGTAGAGGTTGATGCCGAGGACTTTGGCCGCCTCGACCAGCTCCTCGAGGGTTGCCACGTTGTTCTTGCGCATCAGGTAGCGGAAGATCTTAGGCCCTGCGCCAAGGAAGTTGAAGCGGCTCGTGGGAGTGGCTTTCAGGCCTCCCATCATGAAGCCGAAAATCTTAGTCAGCCAGTTGCCGCCTGTGAACGAGCGGCCCTGTTTCTGCTTGATCGCGTCGAGGCCCCAGAAGGTGAAGAAGATGTTCACCTCATAACCTACTGCTGCCGCGCCCGTACCTAATGTGAATACTGCGGTGAGCTTGTCGAAATCGCCTGAGAAAGCAATGATACTCAGTTTCTTTTGTTCTGCCATACCTTTTTCTTTTTTGGAAATCATCCGTTGTTGTACATTTGTGTCGAGAGGTAGCGCTCGCCAGTGTCGGGCAGCAGCACCACGATGTTCTTCCCTACGTTCTCCGGCCGGCGGGCGAGTTTGATGGCGGCAGCAGCGGCGGCTCCGCTGGAGATGCCCGTCAGCACACCGTCCTTCGTGGCCAACAGCCGTCCGACGGCGAAGGCCTCTTCGTCCTTGATACGGAATATCTCGTCGTAGATGGTCGTGTCGAGCACCTTTGGCTGGAAACCGGCACCGATGCCCTGAATCTTGTGAGGCCCTGGGCGCTCGCCGCTGAGCACCGACGAGGTGTAAGGCTCCACGCCCACTATCTTCACATTCTTGTTGTATGCCTTCAGCGTCTGGCCTACGCCCGTGATGGTGCCGCCCGTGCCGATGCCCGCAACGAAGATGTCCACCTTGCCGTCGGTGTCGCGCCATATCTCCTCGCCCGTCGTGCGACGATGCACCTCAGGGTTGGCGGGGTTCTCAAACTGCTGGGGGATATAGGCTCCCATTGTTGAGCCTGATTTGCCATCCAGCTCCTTTTTCAGCTCCTGTGCCTTGCGGATGGCTCCGGTCATTCCCTCGTAAGCTGGCGTCAGTACCAGTTCTGCACCGAGTGACTTCAGCAGCGTGCGTCGCTCTATAGACATCGCATCGGGCATAGTCAGTATGAGCCGGTAGCCACGGATGGCGGCGATGAATGCCAGCCCGATTCCCGTGTTGCCACTTGTCGGCTCAACGATGGTCGTACCAGGGCCGAGCAGTCCCTTGCGCTCGGCACGCTCTATGAGTGCCAGGGCCGTGCGGTCCTTCACGCTCCGTGCCGGATTCAGATATTCCAACTTGGCAATCACCCGGGCATTCAACTTCAGCTCCCGTTCTGTGCCCGACAACTCTACTAACGGTGTGTTACCGATTAACTCAATAAGATTGTGTGCTATCTGTGCCATATCTTTACTTTTATTTATCTTTCATTTTTTATATTTTAATTTTACTTACTGTTGCGGTTGAACCGCCCCTGACCGCAACGCGGTATCCTCTCAGTAGCCGGGTGGTGCGAAGCACCCCCGGATGGCGGTTGACGGAACATCGACCCTGAAGGGGTCGCCCAATTCGTGGTGTTGGGGCACTCTTTCAGAGTGCTTTTCTCTCCCTTTCCGTTGTCCGAAGGTCGTATTCCCGAGCAAGCTCGCCTACCCGTAGCCTTTCCGACCTACGGCTATTGAGAGGTGACGCTTTCAGCGTCTTTCATCCGCACGTTATTTTCCAACGCTTGTTCGATGTCGGCGAGGATGTCTTCGGGGGCTTCGAGACCTACGGAGAGACGGATGGTGGTCTGTCGCACATCCATCTGCTGCAACTGCCGCTCCGGGAACAGTCCGAAGATGGTTGAGGCGGGGTGTATGGCCAGCGTACGGCTGTCAAAGAGATTCGTAGCGCGATGGATGAGCTTCAGACGGTTGAGGAACGCGAAGCATGCCTCCTTCGACGCAAGGTCGATGGTGAGCATCGCGCCCGCCGTCGGGCCGAACTGCCGCTGCGCAAGGGCATGATAGGGGTTATCTTCCAGCCCCACGTAGTTCACGCTCTCGATGCCTTTCACACTCCTCAGCGCCTTTGCCAGCCACAGCGCATTGGCGGCCTGCCGCTGGTAGCGCACGTCGAGCGTTTCCAGTCCGAGGGTCTGCATATAGGCCGTCTGTGGTGTCATATACACGCCGAGGTTTATGAGCAGGTCGTACTTCACGCGCAGGTTGATCTGCGGGAACGAGCCGTAGTCGATGATCAGTCCGCCAAGCGACGTGCCACCGCCCGAAATGTACTTCGTGCTCGACACCACTTCGACGTCCACGCCCAGTGCCTTGAGGTTCGTCTCCGTGAAGGGAATCACCGTCGAGTCGGCAATCACGGGCACGCCCTTCCTGTGGGCGATGTCAGCGATGCCCTTCAGGTCGGCCACCTCCAACTGCGGGTTCGTCACGATTTCAAGGAACACGCAAGCCGTCTGCTCGTCGATGGCCTCCTCCACAGCCTCCAAGTTCGTTAGGTCGCGCAGCCGGGGCTTCACGCCAAGTCGCAGCAGCGTGCCGCTGATGAGTGCAAGCGTGTTGCCGAACAGGTGGCGCGAGGTGACGATGTTCTTTCCCTGTGCCACAACAGCCAGCAATGCCGTGCTGATGGCCGCCATGCCTGAGTTCAACGCCGTCACGTGGTCAGCCTCAGTAAGTGCCTTCACCCGCTGCTCAAGGTTCGTCACCGTGGGGTTTGCAATGCGGGCGTAGTCGGGAGCCTTGATGCGGTTGCAGAAGGCGTCGCTCATCGTCTGCGCATCCTGGAACTCGAACGACACATTATTATATATAGGCACGGCAAGTGCACCGTATGCATCGGGCCTGACGTAGGGGGTGTGGATGGCTGTTGTCTGCTTCTTCATTTTTCAACAACGAATTACACGAATTACACTAATTTCATGAATTAATTTCTGGGTGCAAAGGTACGAACAAAAGAAATATCTCCCAAATTTCATAAGAAAATCAGAAGATATTCCTAATAATTGAGGTTTTCGTTTGCGGATATTCTAAAATCGTCCCAAAAAGGACTGCGTTTTAGAATAATATTCTCCGCCTTACAGGGGGTGGCGAGATCCGGGAAGCACCTCTCCGACACGCCAAAAAGCCAGCCCGGCGCGGACTATCAGTTCGCGCCGTCCGAACTCTGAGTTCGCGCCAGGCGAACTCGGAGTTCGCACGGCGCGAACTTTTTGGGGTCTCGGAGGCCTTAGGATGGAATCCCCAAGACATTGGAAAGTTACCAGCGGCAGACTCTTGAGGCTGTGGGTTTCTCGTACCACCGTGTTGAGGTGACGGCGTTCTTTCCCCAGCTGTTGAACTGCTCGTAAGCATCCTTCACGCAGACGCGCTCCAACGGATACTGGAAGTCATCGGGAATCATGATGCCGTGGGGATCCTGCCCAGCCTTTGAGAGGTAGATGACGTTTTTGGTCGTCTTGTCGTAGATGTAGGGCTGGGTGTAGGGGTTGAGGAAGCTGAACGACTTGTCGACGGTCTTCGTGACGGTGACAGGCTCGCAGTGCTCGCCGTTGCTTGCGGTGTTGATAAACTGCTTCGGAGCCTTTCCGAAGAGTGCGTGCACCTCGGCATTGTCGGTGATTTTGCCGCTGTTGATGTTGCAGACGCACAGCTCGTCAAAGGCGCCGCAGGCCACGATGCTGTATTGCACGGTCGTCTCGTTCAGTCTCACAGCCTTGATAACCACGTCGTTAAGGTCGTAGTCGCCAATCTGGGTGTCCTCGAAGCAGTAGGTGTAGACCTCCGACTCAATCTCCGGGATGGTGTCGAAAGGCTCTATTCCGCCCTCCACCTCCATGATGATGTCGTTGAAGTCAGCATCGGTACCCGACTCCCAGCACATGAGCATCTTCTGGTTGAGGGTGAGCCATGCCACGCGGGGGCCGTCCTCGCCCAGGTTCGAGCTCTTGAAGTTGCCGTAGTTGTTGATCTTGTTGTTCAGGCGGCCGTCGCCGTAGACCTCGCCCTGCTTCTTTCCGCCGTCATGAGTGGTCTGGGCACGCACCATGAAGCCAATCTTGTAGCCCTTGGGGAACTGGTATGAGCCTTTGGTTCCGATGGAAGGCTTGCCGTCGCCGAAGTACATCAGCGCGAATGAGCCGTGCTTGCAGATGGTGTCATCCTCAGCATAACCGAAGCAGTTGTTGAAGGGTATGGCCTTGTACTTGGGCAGGCTCTGGAGGTAGGCCACGGGGTCGCTGCCCACGTTCTCCTCCTTGAAATAGTAGTAGTAGAGGTCGGAGTTGTAGACCTCGTTGCCATACTCCAACGGGTGGTCGCACTTGTAGGCGGGAGTGACGATGATAGGCTCGTCGCCGGTGGTGATGGGATAGACCTTGTCATTGTAGTAACCGCTTAGCTTTACGATGGGCAGGTTGTTGTGAGCACGTCCATTGGGGAAATAGGTGAACACGAGGCTGCGGAAGATCTCCTTGAACTCGTCGGAATAGTCGGGCGAGGTCATCTTCAGTGCCGTGTAGTCCTTGAAGCCGTAGAGCGAGTCGCTCTTCAGCCATCCGCGCTGCTGTGCATAGGATGCTATGACGGTGTCGATGGCGAACTCGCCTGTGGGCAGTGTGTAGCCCGTGGACAATGCCCTGGTCATCCTGGAGTTTGCGCCGCCGTTGATCGACACGCTGCCGCCCTCGACCTTGCGGAACACTGTGCCGTGGTTGGTGGTGAAAGCCACGAAAAGGCCCAGGTTGTCCTTCGGGGCGTCGTAGTTGAGCTTGATGGTGGTCTGGCCGTTGGTCATGGCCTCGTTGAGCACCTTCATGGTGTTGCGGGTGACGTAGGAGGGCGTCGTGGGGTCGTCGATCTCGCAGACCTTCACAAGCACCTGCACTTTCTTCACCGTGGCGTCGGCCTGGATGGTCACCTCGCCGTTGGTGGTGGTGCACCAGTCGTGGTTGGGGTCGAAGGTCTCGCCGAAAACCTTCATCATGTTCACCGTGACATCAAACTCGTCGACGGTGTTGGCGTTGCCCTGGAACTCAATGTCCTTAGAGCAACTGGCAAGCAGCAGCAATGCGGCAGCTGCATGGAAAACAATCTTCTTCATAATTGTGAAAACTTTTTAATGGTTTGGTTTATGATTGATTCTCTTTATAAAATAAAATAAGGTATATGGTTGATAAACGTCTTTGGTTGGTTGGTGGTCGATTGACGGTGCAAAAGTAGTCATAATGAGTGGAAAAAAGTGTATAATATTTTGCAAAGGTGTGAAATTCTTGTCAATAAGGTGTGAAAATTGTGATAAATTTCACACCTTTCGAGGCTTTTTTGCAGATTTTGTGTACTTTTGCACCCGAAAATGTTAGCACACACACAATTTACAGCCATCGTGCTGATGACACTGCTCGCGCTGAAGCTGCTGCTTCTGCCCAACAAGGTGGCGGTGAACAACGTGACAAACAAGTCGCGCTGGCTGATGACATGTGGCATAATCCTCATCGATGTGCAATTCATGCTGCAATACGCCTTGGGATTGCGGTCAATGGGAGTCACGCAGGCGGTGATGCTCAACCTGGTGATGTTCATTCCAGTGTCGTGGATGATGTCGGTAGCCATACTCTACCTTCAAAGGCAGGGCAGAGTGACCACGCTCGACAAGGTGGCTGGCTTGGCGGCATGGATAGCAGCCGTGGCCCTTATCGCCGTGGCTGCCGCCATCGACGGCCAGCCGCTGCTCAGCAGCACCCCGGAGCTGAGGAATGCCGAGATAGCGGCGTCGGTATG
Source organism: uncultured Prevotella sp. (assembly GCA_905233425.1). Taxonomy (GTDB): domain Bacteria; phylum Bacteroidota; class Bacteroidia; order Bacteroidales; family Bacteroidaceae; genus Prevotella. The sequence goes on from CAJOEC010000073.1 coordinate 8,854, forward strand.
CTACTCTATCATGCAGATCTACTATACGGCGAAGCACAGCATAAACCTCGTGAAGATGCACTCTGCGCTCCAGAACTACTACGACAGCGACAAGATGGAACTGAGGTGGATGCAGTTCAGCGTGGTCATACTGATGGTGCTGGCCATTATGACACCAATACTGATATTCGGTTCGGGCCTGTGGCTCGCCGTCTACGCCCTCTTCTTCTACGGCGGAATATTCTATTTCGTGGACAGCTTCTGCGGGTATGTGGTCAGCTCGGCACCGCAGAAAATGCAGGTGGCAGAGGCAAACGAGACATTCGAGGAAAACAATGCAACGTCAGGAAATGACGTGGCGGCTGCCGACCCGGAAAACGTGGAGACACAGCAGGAGAGCTTGGAGGAGAGTTCGCTGTAGCGCGTGGAACACGCCGTGGAGGAGTGGATTGAAAAAGGCGGCTACCTGAAAAACGGCATCACCATGCCCAATGTCGCCGACGAGCTGCACATACCGCGCTACCAGCTCTCGGCATGGCTGAAACAGCAGGGGATGACATACTCCACCTGGATGACCAACCTGCGCATCGACGAGGCAAAAAGGGTGATAACAGCCCACCCCGACTGGAACAACGAGGCCATAGCAAACCACTGCGGATTCAGCGACCGCACATATTTCCAGAAGAAGTTCAAGGAAAAAACAGGATTGTCACCGTCAGACTACATTGAGTCCATGCGGTAGCAGATCATTCACTTTACACTTCGCTATTCGACCCACATTCGGACGCGCCACGGTGCGTCCCTACTACTTTTCAAGAACGATGTTCACGTTTTCCTTGGTGATGTTTTTGCTAAAGTTGAACGTCGCGTCGTTCTTCGCGGTGATGTAGATGTCCTTGAGATTTATTCCGTCGATGGGCATCTCGGGCAGACCGTTGAACTCCATGGCATAGCCAGCATTATGGCAGATGACGTTGCGTATGTCGATGTTGCGGAAGATGGGGGTCTCCTCGGTGACAGGCATGGCCTGGGGAGCCTTCTGCTCGCCGCCCTCGGCCAGCACCTCGGCGACGGACTTTCCACCATAATACATATTGAATGTCAGCGCGTAGGTAGCGATGTCGGTCATGGAAATGCCGTCGATGTAGATGTTCTCCACTATGCCGCCGCGCCCGCGTGTGCTCTTGAAGCGCAGCCCAACGTCGGTGCCCACGAACTGGCAGTCGCGGACGCTGATGTTCCTCACGCCGCCACTCATCTCCGAACCCACGACGAAGCCGCCATGGCCGGCGAAGACGGTGCATCCGCTGACGACGACGTTCTCGCAGGGTCGCCCACGACGGCGTCCGTCCTTGTCCTTTCCGCTCTTTATGCAGATGCCGTCGTCGCCGGCGTCGAAGCGCGAGTTGATGATGAGCGCATTCTTGCACGACTCGAGGTCGAGGGCGTCGCCGTTCTGGGCGTAGGCGGGGTTGCGCACGAGGACATCGTCGATGATGATGTTCTCGCACATCAGCGGGTGGAGGTTCCATGCGGGGGAGTTCTGGAAGATGACCCCCTGCAGCAGTACGTTCTTGCAGCCCACAAGGCCGACCATCACCGGGCGGAGGAAACGCTTCACAGCCTGCCACTCCTCCTCGGTCGTGGCGGCGGGCACGTTCATGTTGGCCCCCTGCTCACCCTTGGCATAGCCTTCCGACGGCACCCAGTAGCCTTTTTTCATCTCCACGCTGCCGGGCTGTTCGAGCAGTCGCTTCCAGTGGCTGTCGGTGACCTTCGACTTCTTCACCGGACGCCAGTACTGGCCGTTGCCGTCGATAACCCCCTCGCCGGTGATCGAAATGTTCTCGGCATTGTTGGCGCTGATGGGCGACTGGCAACGGCGGGTGTCGAGACCCTCAAACGATGTGTTCACAAGCGGGTAGAGAGTCTCGTCGGCGGCAAACTGTATGACGGCACCCTTCTCAAGGTGGAGGTCAATGCCCGACTTGAGCACTACCGGCCCCGTGAGCCACACGCCACGCGGCACGATGAGGTGTCCCCCACCCTTCTGTGACAGCGCGTCGACAGCACGGGCGAAAGCGTCGGTGCAGAGTTTCTGCCCCGTATTGTCGGCATCGAACTGGCTGAGCGTCACGCTGTTGTCGGCAATCTTCGGGGCTTTCATCTCGCCCATGGCGAAAGGCAGTTCCTCGGTGTACTTTGCGTAGGGGTTCTGGGCAAAAGCCGTCATGGCAATGGCCACGACGCAGAATGTGGAAATGATTCGTTTCATTGTTTAGTCAGTTATTAGTATAGTAAAATATGGTTTTGCGTGCAAATTTACTACTTTTATCTGAAACGACAAAGGAAACGGGCAAAAAACGAAGCAAAAGTGTTGGAATAGTTGGAACATTTCTGCTTCTTGTAGCTCAAAAGAACAAACGCCAAAAGCCATAAGATTGCAGTTGTTTTGAGATTATAATCTGCTAAAAGTAAAAAAAAATAGGACTTTTAGCTGAATATAAAATTTATTTTGTACCTTTGCACCCAAAATCGCAAATGGACTAATATGCTGATAGGAAGAAAGATGGAAAGCAGCGAGCTTTTGAAGCTCTGCGATTCCGACCGTTCTGAGTTTGTGGCCATATATGGCCGTCGCCGCGTAGGTAAGACCTACCTCGTCAACGAGGTGCTGGGCGACAGGATGCTGTTCCGCCATTCAGGTCTCTCGCGTGACGACATGGAAGGGCAGCTTGAAGGCTGGCGCTCGTCGCTCGCCGATGCGGGGGTGAAAGACCCGCCTGTGGTGAAGTCATGGATAGAGGCTTTCGACGCGCTGAAGCCGCTGATACGCTCGTCGAGGAAACGGAAGAAGGTAATATTCATCGACGAGATGCCATGGATGGACACACCTCGGTCGAACTTTGTCTCTGCTCTGGAGTTCTTCTGGAACGGCTGGGCATCGGCCCGCCACGATATACTTCTTGTGGTCTGCGGCTCGGCCACATCGTGGATTATCAACAAGGTCATCAGAAATCACGGCGGACTGCACAACCGTGTCACCGCCCAGATAGCGCTGGAGCCTTTCAGCTTGCAGGAATGCGAGCAGTATGCACGTGCGCAGGGGCTGGGCATGAACCGTAGGCAGTTGATGGAAGGCTACATGGTTATGGGCGGAGTGCCCTACTACTGGTCGCTATTGGAACGTGGCAAGAGCATAGCCCAAAACATCGACACGCTGTTCTTTGCCCGTAACGGCAAACTGAGGAATGAGTTCACAGAGCTATATCACTCGCTGTTCAAATCGCCAGAAGACTACATCGGGGTCATCACAGCTTTAAGCAAGCGGAAGTCAGGACTGACACGAAATGACATAGCAGAAGGCTCGCATACAGCCAATAACGGTCGTCTGACAACCATCCTGGCAGACCTTGAACAATGCGGTTTTATCCGCCGTTTCAGCGTGGTGGGCAAGAAAAGCCACGATGCAATCTACCAGCTGACAGACCATTTCACGCTGTTCTATTTCCAGTTCATGGAGGGAAACGCTTCTGAGGACGAACAGTTCTGGAGCAAGTGTATAGGCAGACCCGTCTATAACACTTGGGCGGGACTTGCTTTCGAACGACTATGTTTCAGCCATATTGAGCAGATAAAGCGAGCCATCGGCATTGCTGCTGTTTCCACGAATGTGTTTGCCTGGCGTGCCGCCGCCGACGAGGTCTATGGCCCTGGTGCGCAGATAGACATGCTGATAGACCGCCAGGACCAGGTGGTGAACCTCTGTGATATGAAATATTCAGCCGCCCCTTACGCCATAGACAAAGAACTGGCCGACAGTCTGCAATACAGGAGAGAACGCTTCATACGCGCCACCAAGAACCGCAAGGCAATCCACCTCACCATGATTACCGCCAACGGACTACTGCGTAACGCATACGCTGGCGAAATACAGTGTGAGGTTACTGCCGACGAGTTGTTTGGGAAATAATAGGGGAAGTAGTAAAACCATGGTATTTAAGGCGGATTATAGTTAAAAACCTTTGTTTTCTTGCGCGTTTGCAGGGAATTGTTTACCTTTGCGCCCTCAAATTGCTATCGACGTGAAAACATAGCAGGAAAAACAGCTTCTGAAAAAGTGTAACAATGTCCGGATTGCAGAAATCCAGACAGTCAGCCGCCTAAGAATGGCCTTCTCTTTGTTGGCCACGGAAAAGGTTGGCAAGAGGCGTTCTTTATATTATTGTTACACTTAAACATTTCCTAATGAGAAAAAGATTTTTTCATGAGAGGGTGTGCAGCTGCTCACCCTCTGAAGGTGTCACGTACATGCCGGCAAGGATGCTGGCCGCGATAGTCAATCGCGAGATTCACCCCATGAGATGCGCATCGACATGCGGACGGAAGGCCCTGAAGGCGCTTGTGCTGGGCGACCTCTGCAAGGAGGCACACCACCCGATGTGGGCACGGAGAATCCTGATGTTTGGCCTGGAGCTGATACACAACAAGGACTATGACGACTGGGTTGGCGAATGGTTCAACACCCGATACGTGTGCATGCAGGACGTCATATCCAACGGCATCTGCGAAATCATCGGCCGCCGCATCGACGAGATAGACCAGCTCTGCGGACTGAACGAACCCAAAGGTCTGAACAGCTGGGAATACTGGGCCGGCGACGGATGGTACGACGGATTCAGATACGAAAAGTTCGACTACGACTGGACGGAGCAGCGCAAAGAGTACATTGCCATGCGCGACGAGGCGGTGAAGGACCAGAACACCATGCGAATGTTCCGCGACGGACAGGGCGAGTTGCCGCCACAGTCGCAGGACTTCTTCCACTTCTGGGAGGACTTCGACCCTTTAGAGGAAGACCTCAACTTCAAGATTGACGACTGGGACTAAGCGTACTGGTTCTTCCCCGGCATCATGATGTAGTGGCGTATGTAGGCCTTGTGGCCATAGACAGCCACGACGATGAAACAGAGCAACGGGATGATGAACGAGACGTTGGCAGCCGAAAGGCCCATGAGGCTCACGTCGGAGTCGATGATGAGAGCCTGTATGGGCGGGATGACCGAAGCGCCGAGGATGGCCATCACCAGACCAGCACCCGCATATTTCATGTTCTCGCCCACGCCACGCAAGGCTATGCCATAGATTGTGGGGAACATGAGCGACATGCACCCCGACACGGCCACGAGACAGTAGACGCCGTTGCGGTCGGGGAAGAGTATCACACCCGTGATAAACGACAAGGCCAGTATGGCCAGTATGGAGAGCAGCCGGCCGGCGGGGATGTATTTCAGCAGCCACGTGCAGATGAAGCGGCTTATGGCGAAGAGCACCATGGCGTATATGTTATATCTCAGCGCCAGCATCTCGGCCGGCTTCTCCTCCATTCCCTCGGCCATGAACACACGTGTGCCATACTGGATGATGTAGGTCCAGCAGCACACCTGCGCGCCCTCGTAGAAGAACTGGGCAAGCACACCCTCGCGGTAGTTCCTTATCTGCCACAGTTCCTTCATCGCCGGGCGTATTCCTTTCGGGGCACGCTCGTCGGCCACCTTGGGCATCTTCTGCAGCCTTATGAGCACCAGAATGATGAGGCAGAACACTCCCAAGCCCAAGTAAGGCCCGATGAGGACACCCAGGTCTTGGTCCTTGAGCGCGTTGAACTGCAGCTCGCTCAGCCCGACCCTTTGCTCGGTGGACATGGGGTTCATCCTTCCCTGGATGAACTCCATGGCTATCCACATTCCAAACATCGCGCCCAAGGGATTGAAGGCCTGCGCCAGGTTAAGGCGGCGCGTGGCCGTCTCTTCAGGCCCCATGCAATAGATGTACGGATTGCACGATGTCTCCAAGAACGACAGTCCGCACGTCAGTATGAAATATGCCAGGAGGAAGGGGTAGTAGTAGCCGATGAACCTTGCCGGCAGGAACATGAACACACCGACGGCAAAGAGCGTCAGCCCGACCAGCACACCGGCCTTGAACGTGTAGCGCTGGATGAACATGGCGGCGGGGAAGGCCATGACGAAATAGCCCAGATAGGAGGCCACATTGACCAGCGAACCCTCGAAGACGCTCATGCGGAAAATCTTCGAGAACGACTTCACCAACGGGCCAGAGATGTCGTTTGCAAAACCCCACATGGCGAAGCACGACGTAATCAGAATGAACGGGACAAGGAAGTTCTTTCCGTCCTTTTCGAGTATCTTTTTTGTCATATCGTTTTAGATAGTTAGCAATTTGAGCGCAAAAATACAAAGTTTTTTCGACAATCATGCCATTCCGTTCAACTTTTTTTACTAATTTTGCACCATTAAACACACAAAGGGCTTATTTCCGCCCGACAAAACCACATTAGGACATACAAAGAACATGAAGAAATTACTATCACTACCTCCCAACCTTGTCCGTGAGGCATCCGATGCACCAACAATATTCCATGAGATAACCGGTCTTCCAGCCGACGAGTATTTCTGCACCTGCGACCCTGAGGGGCGCCGCATAGGCAGCGGAGGTGGCACCGCCTGGCTGCTGTGGCAGGCCTTTGCCGCAGCGAATGGTGAACAGTCAAGCCATAAACTATTCATACATTGGCTGGCCCAAGAGAAGCGCATACTGCTACATGCCGGCGGGCAGAGCCGGCGGCTGCCGTCGTATGCTCCGTCGGGCAAGATACTGACACCCGTTCCCGTGTTCCGCTGGGAGCGCGGACAGCGGCTGTCGCAGGATCTGCTGTCGCTGCAGCTGCCGCTCTACGAGCAGATCATGGAGATGGCCCCCGACAGGCTGCACACCATGGTGGTCAGCGGCGACGTGCTCATACGCGTCGACGGCGACCAGCCTCTGCCGCCCGTGCCCGATGCCGACGTGGTGTGCTACGGACTGTGGCTCGATGCCTCAATAGCCAAAGACCACGGAGTGTTCGTCTCAGACCGCCGCACCCCACACGTGCTGAAGCAGATGCTCCAGAAGCCATCGGTAGAGCGGCTGCAACAGCTGCTACAACGCCACTACTACCTCACCGACATCGGCGTGTGGCTGCTCAGCGACAGGGCGGTGGAGCGGCTCTTCGACCACTGTTTGGTGAACAATGAACAGCCTTCACTAAAGCCCTACGACCTTTATTCCGAGTTCGGCTGCGCCCTCGGCACCGACCCGACGATTGACGACCCTGGGCTGAGCGGGCTGACGGTGGCCATCGTGCCCCTGCCGGGCGGAGAGTTCTACCATTTCGGCACGTCACGCGAGATGATCTCGTCGACAGTCGCGCTACAGAACGTCGTCTCCGACCAGCGCCAGATAATGCACCACGACCGCAAGCCCCACCCGTCAATCTTCGTGCAGAATGCGGTCACAGAGATTGACTTCACCGCCGACAACACCAACATCTGGATTGAGAACAGCCATATAGGCCCGCGCTGGAAGCTCACCCGCGACAACATCGTGACCGGCGTACCACGCAACGACTGGGTGATAAGCCTCGCCCCGGGCGAGTGCCTCGACATAGTGCCCATCGGCGACGACAGCTATGCCGTGCGACGCTACAACATCGACAACCGCTTCGACGGTGAGCAGCAGCAGCGGCCGCTGTTCCCGGTAGTGAATAGTGAACAGCTGAGTTTAGTTGATAGTGAACAGTTCACTAACAACTATAAACTTTTGAGCGCCGAGCAAATCTCTTCACAGGCCAACCTCTCGCGGCTCTTCGCACAGCGGGCCGGCTTCCGCAGCGCCGCCCTCCCCGCCATGGCCCGCAACTGGGAGCACAGCGTGTTCTACCAGCTCGACCTTGACGACACGTCGCGCCTGTTCCGCGAGAACGACATCCCCCTGCCCCCACCCCTACCCTCCGACGCACCACTGATGACTCGCATCCATGACGCGATGTTCCGTGGCGACAACACCACAGCTTTCGGACTTCTGCGCGAGGGGCTTACGTCTCAAGTGATGGGGTGTAACTTTTCCGCCGATGTAGGGGCAGGCCCTGTGCCAGCCCGCAAAACGCTTCCGTGCCTGTCTGTTCACCACGACCAGATAGTGTGGTCGCGCAGTCCCGTGCGCATCGACATCGCCGGCGGATGGACCGACACGCCGCCCTACTGTCTGCTTGAAGGCGGCAACGTGGTGAACCTCGCCATCGAGCTGAACGGACAGCAGCCGCTGCAGACTTACGTAAAGCCCTGCGCCGACCATCACATCATCCTGCGAAGCATCGACCTGGGAGCCTCCGAGGTGGTAAGCACTTTCGACGAGCTGCGACAGTTCAATCGCGTGGGCTCGCCCTTCTCCATACCCAAGGCAGCACTGGCCCTGGCCGGTTTCCTCCCTGAGTCCTGCAACGAGCGTTACCCCTCGCTCGAAGCCCAACTCCAGGATTTCGGGTCAGGCATCGAGCTGACACTCCTCTCGGCCATCCCCGCCGGTAGCGGACTGGGCACGAGCAGCATTCTCGCCGCCACAGTCTTAGGGGCCGTCAGCGACTTCTGCTCGTTAGCATGGGACAAGAACGAGCTGGGGCGCCGCACGCTGGTGCTCGAGCAGTTGCTCACCACTGGCGGAGGATGGCAGGACCAGTTCGGCGGACTCCTCGGCGGCGTGAAGCTGCTTCAGACGCAGCCGGGATTCCAGCAGGACCCCGTGGTGAGATGGCTGCCCACCGACCTCTACACCGCCCCGGAATACCAGCAATGCCACCTATTATATTATACGGGCATCACGCGCACGGCGAAACAGATACTTGCCGAGATAGTGCGCCGCATGTTCCTGAACAACCACGACCAGCTGCTCCTGCTACGACAGATGGGTCGGCAGGCCCACGACATGTTCGATGCCATTCAGCGCCAAGATTTCCAACTAATGGGCCGTCTCGTGCGCAAGACGTGGCAGCAGAACCAGCAGCTCGACAGCGGCACCAACCCCGCCGCCGTCGCCCGTCTGTCGCAGCTCGTCGACGACCTCTGCCTTGGCTATAAACTGCCTGGTGCCGGCGGTGGCGGATACCTCTACATGGTGGCCAAAGACCCCGAGGCCGCTGCTCGCATTCGCCAGATCCTGCGCGACAACAGCCTCAACGCCAACGCCCGCTTCGTTGACATGGCCCTCTCGCCGACTGGACTACAGGTGAGCCGGTCGTAACGGGTCATGGGGACAGGCACTTGACCCGTAGCCGCTATAAATGCAGCATCTTCGTCTTCTTTATGTTAGTTTAACGGGGAAGACGAACAATAATCGAAAGGAAATATGTACCTTTGCAGCTGTGAAACTAACGATACAAGATATGAGTAAGTACGAAATTCCATTCCTCACGGCATGCATACGGACTTTCGGGCAACGCTTCTCGATGACGCGACAGGCGGCCTTCCGCTATCTGCACGAACACAAGGCACTGGCCTTCCTGATAGAGTTCTACGACGTGGAACACCTGCAGTCGATGGACGAGACGATTGATGACCTGCTCATCATCTGCCAAAAAAATGGAGGGACGCTGGCATGACACTCTATCACGGCTCCAACGCAGACATCGTCCGCATCGACCTCACGCGAGGTCTGCGGCACAAGGACTTCGGCAAAGGCTTCTACCTGACGCCCGCCCGCAACACCGCCGTCCGCATGGCACAGAAGAAGGCACGGCTCTTCGGAGGCACGCCCACGCTGATAACCTACGAACTGGACGAGGCGGCGCTCACGTCGAGCCTGAAGGTGAAACGCTTCCCCGAAAAGGCCTGCGTGGAATGGCTCCTCTTCATTGATGCCAACCGCGAGCGGAAGAACACCAAGCCCATCCACGACTACGACATCGTCATCGGCCCGATAGCCGACGACGGCGTGGTGCTCCAACTGACCAACTACCGCGAGGGCGTCTATACTCCGGAGGAGGTAGCGCGGTTGTTACAGGACAAGTTCCTCGACCAGCAGTATTACTTCGGAACGGAGCGCGCCCTGCGCTTCCTCCACAAAACCAACGTCAAGAGCGTATGAACCAGCCCAATCACCATCAGATAGCCACCTATCTGACCGACCACGTGCTGAGCGAGTTGGTGAAGTACGTAATGGAGGACACAGGCTGCAGCATCGAGCAGGCCATGGAGCAGGTGTACAACTCGTCGCTAATGGCATTGCTGCAGGACGAAGAAGGAGAACTCTATGTGCAGAGTCCTGCCTATCTGTATGAAATGATGTGCGCCAACCGGAGTACATCAAAGCAAAACTGTTAGAGACAAAAACTCTTTAGAATCTGTTGGGGAACTATGATGTCGAACAAACGCTTTTTGGGGGATTACCACTAATAAATTGTTGATAGCACTACGGTAACCCCTTAAAAAAAATGAGTTACCGTAGTAAAATAACGCTAATAGTGACATTGCAGCATTGTGACATCAAGAGGTGGAACACTTTCAAAATGTTTTTTGCGATTTTAATGTCACAATATCACACTCACTCATTATCAAGTAGTTAGGCCGTGACATTGTGACATTAATATGCCTTTTGGGGGCATTTTTCGCGTAAAAAATGAATGAAAGGCTTGCGAAAAATACTCAAAAGGCATAAGAGAATGTCATCATATAGGTTTCGAGAAGTATCATATAGGTTCGACCTGTACGGTTGTCTGCTGTCGCATGACCGCAAAGCGGTCACCGCTCAATAGCCGGGTGGTGCGGAGCACCCCCGGATAGACAGATTGGGGTGGCATCGACCCTAAAGGGGTCGCCCACTGTGCCATTGGGGCACTCTTTCAGAGTGCTTTCGACGGTTTTTGCTTTCAGCGTCATTCGGCAGTTCCAACCGTACAGCACGAGTTTTGAGTGAGGATTCCCCCGGTGGGAACAATTTATTCCCACCGGGGGAATGATTTGTTCCCACCGGGGGAATCCTCACTCAGGCGGCATGCGATTCATGCTCATGCGACATGTGATTCTTACTCAGAAGGAAGACAATGTGTTTGCACGCCAAGCAGCGGTAAAAGCATTTCTCCCAAACCCGCAAATTTTTATGCAACTTTTTCACCAAAACCTTTGGCGATTCAGTTTTTCTTCGTATATTTGCACCGTGTTTCTGCGGAGACACGACTTTTTGCTCAATCTCTCATCCGAATTGCGACCTCAGAAAAGAGATTAACGAGCGAATACTAACGTCTGTTGAAGCTGCACTCCAAAGTGCAGACTTCACCATAAGACGTTAGAGGTTGTCGCAAACCTGGATGAGAGTATGGCGGGTTTGCACTTTTTTTGTATAGAGTTAGTGCTTACTCCGGAAACGAGAATGAACAAACCTTTTTATTAACCTAATTATTAACTAAAAGCATTAACAATTATGAAAGCAAAACGATTATTGTTCCTTGTCATGGCGATATGTCTTGCAAGCGGAGTGAAAGCACAGTTCTATGATGGACCGGATGATATCTATTATTATGTTAAACAATGTCATGAGCGTGAAGAAACATATTCACAGTTGAATTTTCCTTATGGGTATGTCACTAAGAAAAACGGAAGAATAAAAAAAGAAATTCCTCAAGAAGGGCAAGAAAATGTGTACGTGTTTAATTTTGATGGATTAAAAGCAGCACAACTCGGAGGTATGTCTGTCTATTCTGTAAAAAGTAAATTGGTTGAATCTCCTTCTTGGTTTGAGGATAGAGTAGAAACTACTAACTATGATTGGAAATATGTCTCTTCTTCATCTTCTGGAATTATTTACAAAAAAACTGGCGATAATTCTAATACTTTTACGTTCTCATCTGACCGAAATACTCTCATAAAAGAATGGTATATTAGTACAGAAGATGGCCCAGCGAGGTTTTGGGATACATATAAGCGTGTTGATAAATCGTTTTTCAAAGTTGGTCGTTCAAGAACTCCAAGTGGTACATTACATGAATAAGAATATCGTCATATTAGTTATGTTGATAGCGTTTGGGCAGAGCATCACTGCCCAAACCTATTACTATCGCTACACAAAGTCCATCATCAATGGTGTGACAGACACAAATGTTAGTGGCGGGCAGTTCATCACCTTCGACGGAAAGAAATGTTTCGAATCAGACAAGTATGGTAACAATGTGGGCAACGGTTCGATGGCATACGAAGCGAATTACAGTCGGCAGTTAAATTTGGAAATATACTGGGGTGCTTGCTTTCATGGCAAAAATGCCTACATGAAGTTCAATGCCGACAGGTCGGTTATGGAGATTGAGACCAATACGGGGAAGTTTTATGTCTATAAACGTGCCACAGCTCCTGCCAATGTCACCACCTGTTCGCTCATCCGTGAGCCAGAACGTGAGCCTAAGCCTGCCCCTGAATGGCAGCAGGATCCCCCTGTATATCAAGGCCAACCATACAATCCCCAAGTAACAGACAACCCTGTAATCCGAAAAGACAAAACGGACAAGGAACCTATGCCACGTCCACAACCAAAACCACGCCAGAAACAAGAGAAATGGTGCCGCATATGTAATGGTAGTGGAAAGTGCAAAACCTGCAACGGAGATGGTTGGGTGAATCGAATAGGTATAGGCCACGATGGTTATTGTACATCTTGTCCAAATCACAATGGGCTTTGTTCTTCGTGTAATGGAAGGGGAAAGTGGTATGAGTAGTCTTTTCTGCGAAATCAGCGGGACACTTCTGCTGTGGTATTGACACTCGTCCCCACTCCGTTCTTCGAAGAACGTGCCTGAATGTACCCTCCGATGGTCTGCCCTCTAACGCTGAGAGGGCAGACCATCGGAGGGTATTTCACATAAACGGTGTCATATAGACAGGGACAAGCGTTGTGTTGCCGTCTTTGGCCAAATCTTTTGTGTAGACAAGGTAGCGGTCGCTAATGCGTGATGAGAACTTGGTGCAGAAAGCATCGAGCTAGGCATGCGATTTGTAGCCGGTTTCTTTCCGTTCCCCAAAGGTTTCATTCAAGCAGCCATTTCCAGGCGGGGATGACCTCGATGGACTGGCTGTTGCCGATGTCGATGGTGGTCTCTTCGTCGTAGGTGACGATGACCATGCGCTTCAAGGGCTGGAAAGTGTTCAGCTTCCTGAGAGCCCCAACCTCGCGGTCGTAGGTGTCTTGCGAGCTGTCGCCAAGGATGGAATAGGCGGCCTGGACGGCATAACCCTCGTCTGGCACGTAGAAATCCACCTCAATGTTCTTGTTGTAGAAGTACAACTCCTCACCGTATTTCTTATAGAGGCTGATGGCGCAGAGGTTTTCCAGCAGGGCTGTTTCCCCGTTTGTCAGGAAGATGCTCAGCAGACCGTTGTCCACGAAATAATGTTTCTTCACCGTCTCTTTCTCCACGAACTTGGAGGCATAGTTCTCCAACGAGAACAGCACACAGGCATCTTTGGCAAACTTCACATAGTCGATGACGGAAGCCGTCGTTGTGCTCACCCCCGTGGCCCTGACGAGATTTGCGACTCTTGTGAACGATGTCGGCTGCATCACGCTCTCGGCCATGCGTTTCATCACCATTCGCAGCGACAGCTCGTTTTTCACTTTGTTGCGCTGGATGATGTCTCCCAGGAGTATTTTCTCATAAAGGTCATTGAGCCAATGCCGCTTGTTGCGATAGAGCAGCAGCTCCGGGAACCCGCCCCAGCTGAGATAGCGGGCGAACGCCTGTTGCACGACGGCACGCTCCTTTCCATACTGCCATTCCCCATGCAGCGCGATGCCTTGTGCCTCAAGATATTCATGTAAAGAATAGGGATAGACGTTTTCTTCAAGAAACCGCCCGCCTAATACCGTCTGAATGTCGCGGCTCAGCATCTTCGCATTGCTGCCGGTGATAAACACCTGATACTTCCTGTTTGCAAGCCGACGGGCAAAGTGTTCCCACCCTTCCACGTTCTGTATCTCATCGAAGAAAAGCAACGGGATGCGGTCATAGACCGACTGATATGCCTGAAGTATCAGGTCGAAATCATCGGCGGTCATACCGACCAGCCGTTCGTCGTCAAAGTCGATATAGACAATATCCTCCACAGGATGACCTTCTGCCATAAGTTGCTTGGCACGTTTGTACAGCATGTACGACTTGCCTGCCTGTCTTACGCCGACCAGCACATACCGGCCCTGCTCTTCAAATTCAAAGGGGCGGTCGTAGAGTTCCACGTCCAGAATCTCTTGTTGTCCCTCACGAATCAATGTACGAAATGTTTCCTTAGTAATTGCCATATTCTCTCATTTTGGGTGCAAATTTAGCAATTTTATTCAATACAGCCAAACAAAATCGCAAATATTTATTTATTGGCAGTAAACATATCGTCAGTGGTAAACTTTATTTCTATGCTATTATTCATTTTGCATTATTTGATTTGCATAATTCAAAATAAATAGTCACTATATCCGTGGACATCCTCCGCACGTCGAGTCTCAGTGAGCTGACCTACCTGCTGGGGCGGGCTGTGTTCCGCGCCATCGGGTCGCGCAGCCAGCGCATGATGAAGCAGGTGCTTACCACGCTGCGCTCGCTCAGCGGCAGCTTCGGCTACGACCCGGTGACCGCCTCGCCCACCTTCGACGTGAAGCTGGGCGACATCACCAACCCCGCCTACACGCTGGAGGAGATCTTCGCCTGTATAGAGCAGGCCGACCGCCGTTGCCTCATCGCCATAGACGAGTTCCAGCAGATCTGCAACTACCCGGAGAAGAACATTGAGGCACTGCTACGCACCCATATACAACAGGCCGCCAATGCCAACTTCGTGTTTGCCGGCAGCGAGTGCCACATCATGACGGCCATGTTCCACGACACGGCACGCCCCTTCTACAACAGCGCCGACATGCTCATGCTGGAACCCATCGCCGAGGACAAATACCGCGACTTCGTGAAGCGCCACTTCCGGAAGGCGGGGATGGAGGTCGCCGACGAGGCCATAACCAAGGCCTATCAGACATGGGAAGGCAACACCTACTACCTGCAGAAGACCTTCCACGACATTTTCTCCGAGATGAACGGCGACGACGTTTGCGACGTGGAAACCGTCGACGCCGCCATAGCAAGGATGGTGGCCGAGGGCAACCATAAATACAGCGAGCAGCTCTCCCGCCTCAGTCTGCCGCAGAAAGAGCTGCTCTATGCCATTGCCGCCGACCGAAGGGCCAGTCAGATTACCTCCGGGGCTTTCATCCGCCGCCACCACCTAAAGTCGGCCAGCAGCGTACAGGCGGCAGCCAAGAAACTATTGGAATATGCCATCATCAGCACGGAGCATAATGAGTACTACGTCGATGACCAACTCATGAGGCTATGGCTGCTGCTCTGACCCGGTTCCTGTATTTGTCCCTACGCATTACTTCGCTCGTTTATTTGTCTGGAAAGCACAAAAAGAACCACAATCCAGAGAAATAAAGCGTTTTATTTGTCTGAATCAGATAATTTTTATACCTTTGCAGACGAATAAAGCAATTGCAATTATGAATATCATTGGACGGAAAGAGGAAATCAAGGAGCTGGAACGGCTTTCGTAACGCTCGATGATCTTTTCTAACCGCCATTCTGACTGTTTCATTCAAGCAGCTAAGGGCTGGAAAGCAGAGCTGCTCTATGCCATTGCCGCCGACTAACCAAACGTAGTGCAAACGATTCAGGAAATTGCACACGGCGAGTGCAATTTTCCCCAAATAATGTTTGGTCATTATAATTATTAATTGTATATTTATGTGGCGCATTGACTGTGGTCCCAACATGGTGAGCCTTAACTCTACAGGAATCAACATCATCGCCTACGACTGGGACGAGGACAACAAGGCTGGGGTGGTGTTGCGTGGTGCCGACAACATGATAGTCTATGGCTCTGACGGCAAGAAACGGCTCTACACCATTGGCGACATGAGTGTAAACACCCGCGACACATTCAACCCGACCAACGGCGCACAATATGCCTGGACGCACACAGGTGCTGAATACCTTATCTATATGGACGGCGAGACTGGAGCCTTGTACCAGGCAACAGACTATCCGCTACGGCGACTGGAGTATGCCTCCACACTATCAGCCGAATGGGGTGGCCACGGCTATGGTCACAACTCGTCGAAATATTTCTTCGGCGCACCATTCCTTGACGGGCGCAAGGCAAGCCTCTTCATGGCACGCGGCATCTACGGCTCCCACAAGATGATAGCTATGGACCTGGCCCCCAACACTCACGAGTGGGTTGAACGCTGGCGCTGGAACTGCATGGACAGCAGCAGCCCGTGGTACGGCCAAGGCTACCATAATTTCTGTATCGCCGACGTCGACGAGGATGGACGTGACGAGATTGTCTATGGCTCGATGGTTATCGACGACAATGGCCATGGACTCCACACCACTGGCTATGGCCACGGCGACGCTCAGCATGTAGGTGATTTCAACCCCTACCGACCGGGACTTGAGTCCTTCGGGTGTTTAGAGGACGAACCGACATGGGGATGCGACTACCGGGACGCAACCACTGGAGAAGTGTTCTATAAGTTCACCTCGTCGGACGATGACGGCCGATGCCTGATGGATAATTTCCTTATTGACTATCCCGGCTGTCAGGGTAAGTCAAATAACATGGGAGAGTGGATGAGTTCCGTAAGAAATGAAGTACTTTCCGGAGTGTCAAACATTTCCGTAGACAACACGAACAACACGACATATAATCATCACTTGAATTTCCGCGTTTACTGGGACGGAGACCTCTGCTCGGAGATATTTGACAGTGGCGGTAGTGGTGGCGGTGCCGGCACGATAACCAAGCCAGGGATGCCGACAGGCGGGCGTATGGCGAATCTGGAGGGCGACACCAACAACGACAGCAAAAACAACCCCTGCTTCCAAGGCGACATCATAGGCGACTGGCGCGAAGAAGTCATTATGCGCTATAACAACAACTTACGTGTCTATACCACAGGCATCAGCACCGACCACTCGCTGCCAAGCCTATGGTTCGACCACCAGTACCGCCAGGCCATGGTATGGCAGATGATGGCCTACAACCAGCCGCCACACCCCAGTTTCTTCGTGGGCGAGCTGGAGGGCATCACACAGGCACCGCCGCCACTGACCAACAGGGGGCGCACCGACACACCCGGCTCGTCAGTTCGGGAGGCAAGTTCAGCTGAGGCATCACCGCCGACTACGGAGCCGCCATCATTCCCGGTGGCGAAGGCACAAAGGGCACCCTGACCACCACTACGCTGACGCTGAATTTTGGCTCACGGCTGAAGCTCGATGTCTTCAGCGATTTCACTGCCGACCAGGTGAACGTCTCCTCGCTCGTCATCAACAAGCAGACCGGCGAGGCATGGGAGAACTACGGCCCGCAGTATCTCAAGCCCATCATTGAGTTTGTGCAACAAGACGGTTCCTATCCCGACGGACGCTATGACCTTGGAGCCGTGACATTGGCCGAAGGAAGCAGTCTTGACGACATCATCGTTTAGGGAACCACAGGGATGAACGATCCGCATTTGCAGATCTTCAACGGCCACCTCTACCTGATAATCGGCGAAGAGCCCACCGCGACTGTAAGCGCGATTGGCTGGGCCACGCTCTATACACCCAAGGCGCTCGGCTTCTCCGAGGTTGACGGATTGACGGCCTACACAGCCACATGCGACGGCAGCAAAGTGACATTACACAAGGTTTACGATGTCCCCGCCAACACGGGCGTGGTGCTGTTCAGTAACACAGCCGGCACCTATACCATCCCGCTGGCAGCCAGTTCAGCCACAGAAAGGGGCGACCTTCAGGGTTCAGCGACATCGCCGACTGCATATAACGCCTACGACGGCTACACGCTCTACGTGCTGGCCACATATAAGAAAAGCGAAAAGGACTTTGTGCAGTTCCGGCCTGTCATTTCCGGCTCAATAGACGCCTTCAAGGCATATCTGAAGCTTTCCGCCACCGACAACGCCCGCTCCATGAACGTGGTGATTGCCGACGCCGACGGCATTGCCGGCATTCAGACCGACGGCCAAGACACAGACAACGCCATATTCAACCTGCAGGGGCAGCGTGTCTCTGCTACAGGTAGGGGAATATACATTGTCAATGGAAAGAAAGTTGTCCGAAGGGTTCAATAGTCGTATTTGTTTATCTCTTCCCTGTAGGCAGGCCTGTTGGGATTGTCGCGCAGTATCTTGGCCGCCAGCATACGGGCGTCGCGACTGCCTTTATCCCCGCTCATGCTCAGATAGTGAAGACCTTTGGCCACGGCGGCATAGCCGTCACGGGTGGAGGCATATTCGGCCCTGCGCTTGATGTCGTCAAAGAAGGCTGCCTCCATAATGTCGCGCTCTTTCTCCGTAAGGTGCCGGGCATATTTGGCGAAATACGCCAGCCGCTGTCCTCCGCAGTTCTGGTAAGGCTCGTATGAATACATGGTATAGTTGGGAAGTTTCTGAAGGAAATCGTAGACAAGGCCGTAAAGGTGCTCCTCGTCAATGATTTCAAACAGCATGTCGGCCTGGTATTTGTCGAAATCGACGTTGGCGAGCACGCTCATACGCTCCTGTTCCCATTCCTCCTTGCTGTAGGTCTCGCGGAGTGTATAGTAGTAGTCCTTGCGCTCCTCACTGTTTGAGCCACCCTTTATGAACAGCCACGATGCAGCCTCGCGTATGCCCTCGGCGTCGTCGGTGATGCGGCATTGCTGCAACAGCCGTCGGTACCATGGATGCTTTTCGTTTCGGCCCTGCATGGCGCGCTCTATGGTGGCGCGGCAGAAGGCTTTCGCCTCTTCGTTGCGGTTCTCGTTCACCAGCTCGGCATAGTGCATCTCGCACACGCCTTCAAGGTCGAGGTGCGCCTTCAATGTTTTCTCGGCCTCGGCATTCCTGCCCATCTGTCTGAGTAGGTCTATTTTCTTCTTCACATATTTTGCCTTGTCTGTGCTGTAGGCGCTGCCGGCGATGTTCTTGTCAATCTCGCTGAGCATGTCGTCGGGCGATAGGAGACTCATCTGCATACGCTCCACCGCATCCTTGATGTCGCAGTACAGATGCTCGGTGTAGATGCTGTTGGTGGTCAGCTTTTTCAGCCGTGCCACCGACTTTCTCTTCCAGCTGTCGGTCACGTCCTCCGAGTTGGCGATGATGTCCTCTATCATCTTCAGTGCTTCATAGTGGCCATAGTTGCTCCCGGCGTTGTAATAGTCGCCTTGATGGTCGCTGACAAACTCTTCGTTTAGCGTTTCCAACAACAACAGGGCGCCGTCGCCACACACCTCGTCCTTGTGCTGCTTGCGCAGGAAGTCGAGCTGCTTCAGCAGCCGCTTGATGTCGAGACGGATGGCGGCCCAGTCGAGCGAGGGCGCATAGAGACGTTGGCGACCTTTCTTCCGGTGCTGGAAGCATGCCTTCACCGCCTTGTCGATGTCGGGGACTGCCTCTTCTTTTGGCAGAAACTTGTTTATGATGGCCTTGGCGAAGGCCTCGTCTTTCGTGGCGTAGCTCTTTGCAAATCTCAGCAGCTCTTTGCCGTCGGTCATTGCAATGACCTGCTTGAGTTGTTCTCGTGTCTTGTTGTCCATAGCCATTATCGCAATCTGTCGGCAAAATCAACTATTTATTCCTACAGGCTGCGCAGGTCGCTGATGACTTTCTCGGGGTTCTCGGCCTTGAATACGTAGCTGCCGCTGACGAGGACATCGACGCCGGCCGCGACGAGGCGCGGGGCGGTGTCGCCCTGCACTCCACCGTCCACCTCAATAAGAGCCTTGCTGCCGCTGTCGGTGATGAGACGGCGCAGCCGCTTCACCTTGGCAATGGTGTTCTCGATGAATTTCTGCCCGCCGAAACCAGGGTTCACGCTCATGAGCAGCACCATGTCCACGTCGCCGATGATGTCCTCGAGCACGCTTACGGGTGTCGAGGGGTTGAGGGTCACGCCAGCCTTCATCCCCGCGCCGTGGATTTCCTGGACAGTACGGTGCAGATGGAGCGTGGCCTCCTGGTGGACGTTCATCATCATCGCCCCCAAGCGTGCCGTTTGGGCAATGTAGCGCTCAGGCCGCTCTATCATGTAGTGGACGTCGAGGGGCTTGCGGCAGATGCTTGCCACGGCTTCGAGCACGGGGAAGCCGAATGAGATGTTTGGGACGAATGAGCCGTCCATTACGTCAAGGTGGAGCCAGTCGGCCTCAGAGCGGTTGATCATCTCGATGTCACGCTCGAGATGCAGGAAGTCGGCGGCAAGAAGGGAAGGTGAGATCAGGGGCATGGAGTGAAGGGGTTATGGGTTATTGGGGACTGCGGCAATGCCGCAGTGTACAGGACAGAGGGTTATTGAAACTGCGGCAATGCCGCAGTATACAGGACAGGACAGTGGGTAGGGACTGAGGCAATGTCGCAGCGTAGGTGACAGGGGGCTAATTGAGGCAAAGAGCCTGCTGGTTTACCACTCTGTAGGTGTAGGCAATCTGCTTAATCAGGCGGATGACCTTTTCGCTGGGGGTCATTTCTTCGTGTGTAAAAATATTCATAGGCTGTTACGTTTTGTTCTACATTATTAGAAACGTAACAGCCCGCCTTTTATTATGTCACTGTGCAGAATAATTTTCAATGTCTTTCATTCCGTTCAGGAAAGCCTGAGCGTCCATGCGTTTCTTTCCGGCCATCTGCAGCGAGTCGATCTGCAGCATCTGGTCGGCACAGGCTATGCAGAGGCGCTTCCTGTCGGCGACGATGGTGCCCGGCTTCCGTCCGTCGGTGGGCGTGCCGGTCTTCGTGGTGGAGTAGACCTTCAGGGTCGTGGCCTTTCCCTCTGCGCCCGTAGAGTGGGCTTCGGCAAGGGAGGTCCAGGCTCCGGGATACGGCGACAGGCCCCGCACGAAATCGTAGACCTGCTTTGCCGTCATGCTCCAGTCTATCTGGCAGTTCTCCTTGAAGAGTTTGGGTGCGGGTTTCAAGACGAGCTGGCCGGCGCTGGTGTCTGCCGAGGCTGAAACGAAATCATCCTGACTGACGGTATCGGGATGGCCGTCGGCGGCGACAATCTTGTCGATGGTGCTCAGGCAGATGTCGGCCCCAAGGTGCATCAGTCCTTCGTAGACATATTCTGCGTCGGCCGTGTCGGGGATGTCGAATTTGCGCTGCTCCACTATGCGCCCCGTGTCTATGTCGTGGTCGAGGAAGAACGTGGTGACTCCCGTCTGTGTCTCTCCGTTTATGACGGCCCAGTTTATCGGAGCCGCTCCGCGATACTGGGGCAGCAGGGCCGCGTGGACGTTGAACGTGCCGTATCGGGGCATGGCCCACACCACCTCGGGTAACATGCGGAATGCCACCACCACCTGCAGGTTGGCATCGTAGGCGCGCAGCTGCTCCACGAAGGCGGGGTCTTTCATCTTCTCAGGCTGCAGCACCGGCAGACCGTTCTCCACGGCATATTGTTTCACCGGCGACGGCTGCAGCACCGACCCGTGGCGGCCAACGGGTTTGTCGGGCTGAGTCACCACTGCCACCACGCGGTACTGGTTTTCGACAAGTCTTTTAAGTGTCTCGACGGCAAACTCAGGGGTGCCCATGAACACTATCCTCAAATCGTCTTTCTTCATAACGCACACATCTTTATTATTATATGGTCATCCGCAATCATCCGACGACACCCCAAAAGGGCAACGAGGGGGCTTGGCTGAACGGCCTGAAAGGCCAAAGAGCACATAGCCCAGGGCATCGCCCTGGGTAAAAGGATAGGTCACGAACGCCCTGCAAGGGCAAAAGCATTGGGCGGAGGCGGCGCCTCCTACTCATTCTTTTGCCCCTACAGGGCGGGGCTGCGCTCCTTCTATACCCAGGGCGATGCCCTGGGCTATTAGCTTGCTGGCCTTTCAGGCCGTCCGTCGGACACATGCGGATAATCATTATTATTATTATGGACGGGCGGCACCGCCGAAGATTTCCTCCAGCCGACTGCCGAGAATGTTCCCGCGCAGGTCGATGTCGACAATCCTGCCCTCGCCGTCAAGGAGGATGTTGGCGGGTATGCTCCTTATCTCGTATATCGATGCGCCTATGCTCTTCCATCCGGCGAGGTCGCTGAGATGAATCCACGGCATCTTCAAATCGCCGATGGCCCGCAACCACGCATCTTTCTTGTTGTCGAACGATATGCCGATGATGTCGAGTCCCTTGTCGTGGTATTTCTCATAGCAGGCCACGACATTGGGCATCTCCGCCCGGCACGGCCCGCACCACGACGCCCAGAAGTCGATGAGCACATAGCGCCCTTTGCCACACCATTCGGCCAGCCGGTGCTCCTTGCCTTCGGTGTCGTTCATGGCCAGGTCGGTGAACATCTTTCCGATTGAGCGCACCGACTGCCCAGAGAGCAATGCCAGACGGGACTTCGCCCCTTGCATGGCGGGATGGTTCTCGTAAGGCGCGCCGGAATAGAATATTTTCTGCAGGTCGCCGACAGTCAGCCCCTCGGCAATCATGGGCACGAACTCCACGGGCAGCATCGTGTCGAGATTGTCCATGACCGCACGGCGCATCAGCGTGAGCGCCTCTTCCTTGGGGTCATAGCCAGCCGTGGGCTGCTTGCTCATGCAGGCGAAGAGTCCCCTCACCGTTGTGTTCATGGACTGTGATGCCTTCGAGCCTTTTACCGTCCCCGTCGTCAGGTCGATCTCTGTCGGGACATTGTCGGCCATTATGGCCACGATGTCCTCGACTTTCCTTTGCGCGAGCGTTACGTCGGTTGCCATCAAAACGACGCTCTGCCCGGCGGGCAGTGTATTGTCGTAGCTCCATTTGCCGTTTGTCACGGCGATGCTGTCGGGAATACCCTGTAGATTCAGGTTGTTGAAGAGATAGACTGTTTTCGCCTCTGCCGGGGCATTGCCGTGTAGGCTCACTTTCGTCTGGCCTTGCGCCGTCACCGCGACGAGGGCAAGCAGAATTGGGATTAGGGTTTTCTTGTACATAGTTGTTCTTTTGTTGATTCTGTCAAGTAATATATATGCAATTCGCGTGCAAAGGTACAAAATCTTTTCCATGCAACAGCACAATTTCCATCCTTTTTGACTCAACAGCATAGAAGTTTCCGTGATGTGGGGTAAAAAGCCCCACGGAACAGCAGTTCACCGCTCGACGGCTTGGAGGAAGGATATCTCAGTAAAACATAAACCGTGCGTTAAATCTTGTAGATTTTTGCGAAAGATTGCTGCGAATGTGCAAACAAATGCGTACCTTTGCACCCGAAACGTTTCAAATATATTATGATGCAGTTAGTTAATCGCAGCGGTGCCGTGCTTCTTGAAAGGCAACGGGTAGGCGAGCAAAGCTCGGGAATGAGGGAGAAGCCACACACGCAGAGGACGCACACTTCGACGCTCCACGTCAGGAGCATGTCGAAGGGCATGAAGAAGACTGTCAAGCCCGTGCTCATGAGCAAGGAGGAGTTTTTCACCAAAGTCATCAAGCCCACGGACAACAATGGCAACGTATAAGAAGGAATATCCCTACCTGATGGAGGGCATTGTGACCCCGTTGGACGTTTATTCTGCCGACGGTCGCAGTTTCCACACCGAGCGGGCCATCTGGGACACGGGAGCCGACACCACCATCATTTCCTCGTGCATCGTCCGCGAACTGAACCTCCAGCCCTACAAGCAGGGCGGCATTTCGGGCATCAGCGGCGACACCGGCTCCAGCGTCTATCTCGTCCACGTGCTCGTTCCCACGGGCGACTTCGTGACCAGCGTCGAGGTCATGGAGAGCGACTTCCAGGACATCGACGTGCTCATTGGCATGGATGTCATCGTCTTCGGCGACTTCCTCATCACCAACGCGGACGGGAAGACGACGTTCCAGTTTCGCACACCCAGCGAGGGAGGGGTGGAACTGTAAGCGAGAAACAACCTACCGAACGACATTAAACGAGAGGGGGATTTCAGGGATGAGAAAGATTGAGGTGATAACATTGTTTAACGCGAATTGTTTGGCCAAGTCAAATAATTCGTTAACTCACTCACTAACTAACTAACTAACTAACTATTATTCTCTAAGGTACGCGCGATTGAAGAGAGGCGCGCGGGCGCGTCAAGATACGGCTTCCTTTGCAGAAATGCAAGGGAGGCCGCAGTGTTTTCCGGGTGTATTCATAAGAAATAATGAAACTATCATAAAGAAATAAATATGAGACAAAAACCAAACACATTCATTTCACGGGCGGCCGCCATGCTGCTCACAGTAATCATGGCCTTCGCAGGAGCGCAGACGGCGGGGGCTGACAACGTCAGGGTGAACATCAACGGCAACTACACAATCCAGTTCCTGCCATCGAGCGGCTACGTCGTCAATAAGGTGACGATAGAAAGCGCCTTAAGTGTGGGCGTCGTTGACATCACCAACGATCTCAGCAACATCGACGGCGGCAAATCATACAACATGAATCTAAACTTTGGCACCGACAATTACACCGTCTATTTCGACGAGCCGGGCGCCGCCAGCTTTTACACCCTCACCAGCAAAGTATCTGATGGCAGCATAATCTTCAGCGTGGGCGGCGCGACCGTCACCACCGCAGAGGAGGGCGACCGCGTGGACATCACGCTCTCCGAGCCGGGCAGCGGCTATTACTGGGATGTCAGTTCCACGAAGAAAATCCTTATAATCCTTAAAATCCTTAGACATATTTTCCTCGGAGGAAGATACAGACCCCACCCCCAGCCCCTCACTCACCCCGCCCCGGCCTTTCGGCCACCCCGCCCCTCAAAGGGGTGGGGAGGGGAGGGGAGAGCGGCAGAGAGCCTGTCCCCACGACCCAAAAAGCCCCAGGAGATTGGAAATAGTTCGCGCCGTGCGAACTGTCAGTTCGCGCCGGGCGGACTCGGAGTTCGCACGGCGCGAACTTTTTGACGTCCTGGAGGGGTCTGAAAGGCCTAACGAGGACGCCCCAGAGTCTAAGCAAAGCAACAACGACCGATGGTGAAATAAGGAACTGACACCAAATAAAGTTTAGAAATAATGTCTGAAACGAATTTCCGTAATTATCGTAATTTATCCGTAAATGATTATCCGCAATCAGGTGACTAAGACGCTGAAGGCGTCTCCTCTCAATAACCGAGGGTGCGAGCGTAGCGAGCACCCCCGGATAGCAGGTGTATGGGTAACATCGACCCTAAAGGGGTCGCCCGTGCTCACGGGAGGGGCGCCCGTGAGCACGGGCGATCCCTTCTCTAACTATCCGCAGGTCGTATTCCCGAGCAAGCTCGCCTACCCGTAGCCTTTCCGACCTACGGCTATTGAGCGGTGACGCTTTCAGCGTCAGTTGCACTTCTTTGCGGATAATCATTTTCCGTAATTTCCTTAATTATGTCAATTATGGGCAAATTATGGATATTACGGTAATTCGTTTCCATTGTCCCCCACCTGGATTTCAGTTCGGGGTCACAAATGTCTCCCGTTCCGGTGGTGACCTCGCCCGACAAAAAATTAAAAAACTATAAAATTTCGGAGTGTCTGCGATTTTTTGTGTAACTTTGCACTTTAAAACGCGCAAAATCAATGAAGAACATCCGCAATTTCTGCATCATAGCGCATATCGACCACGGCAAGTCGACGCTTGCCGACCGTCTGTTGGAGCGCACCAAGACCATCCAAGTGACTGAGGGGCAGATGCTTGACGACATGGACTTGGAGCGCGAGCGCGGCATCACCATCAAAAGCCACGCCATACAGATGGTCTATAAACGACCCTCACAGGGAGGGGCCGGGGGTGGGTCTGTCGGGTCTGAGGAAACCTACATCCTCAACCTCATCGACACACCGGGCCACGTGGACTTCAGCTACGAGGTGTCACGCTCCATCGCCGCCTGCGAGGGCGCGCTGCTCGTGGTCGACGCTACGCAGGGCGTTCAGGCGCAGACCATCTCGAACCTCTACATGGCCATCGACAACGACCTGGAGATCATTCCCGTCATCAACAAGATTGACATGCCCAGCGCAATGCCCGAAGAGGTGGAAGACGAGATTGTCGACCTGATTGGCTGCGACCCGTCGGACATCATCCGCGCCAGCGGAAAGACCGGCGAGGGCGTCGACGACATCCTCAACGCCGTGGTGGACCGCATCCCCTGCCCCGTGGGCGACGAGGAGGCTCCGCTGCAGGCGCTCATCTTCGACTCGGTGTTCAACTCGTTCCGCGGCATCATCGCCTATTTCAAGATTGTGAACGGCGTCATCCACAAGGGCGACAAGGTGAAGTTCTTCAACACCGGGCAGGAGTACGAGGCCGACGAGGTGGGCGTGCTGAAGATGGACATGATTCCCCGCCCGGAACTGCGCACCGGCGACGTGGGATATATAATAAGTGGTATAAAGAACTCACGCGAGGTGAAGGTGGGCGACACCATCACCCACGTGGCACGGCCTTGCGACAAGGCCATCGAGGGGTTCCAGGAGGTGAAGCCGATGGTCTTCGCCGGCGTCTACCCCATCGACCCGACCGACTACGAGAACCTGCGCGCCTCATTAGAAAAACTGCAGCTGAACGACGCGTCGCTGACCTTCCTGCCCGAATCGTCGGTGGCTCTGGGCTTTGGATTCCGCTGCGGCTTCCTCGGCCTGCTCCACATGGAGATTGTGCAGGAACGCCTCGACCGCGAGTTCGACATGGACGTCATAACCACCGTGCCCAACGTCTCGTATATGTGCTACACGAAGCAGGGCGAGGTGAAGGAGGTGCACAACCCCTCGGGGCTGCCCGACCAGACGCTCATCGACCACATCGAGGAGCCTTACATACGGGCATCGATCATCACCGCCTCGGCATACATCGGCCCCATCATGACGCTCTGCTTAGACAAGCGCGGCGAGCTGATAGACCAGCAATATGTCAGCGGAAACCGCATGGAGCTGCACTTCATGCTGCCACTCGGCGAGATAGTCATCGACTTCTACGACAAGCTGAAGAGCATATCGAAGGGCTATGCCTCGTTTGACTACCACGTGGACTGCTTCCGCCCGTCGAAGCTGGTAAAGCTCGACATTCTGCTCAATGGCGAGCCGGTCGACGCCCTGTCGACGCTCACCCACGCCGACAACGCCGTGACCTTCGGCCGCCGAATGTGCGAGAAGCTGAAGGAGCTGATACCGCGCCAGCAATTCGACATTGCCATCCAGGCGGCCATCGGAGCGAAGATCATCGCCCGCGAGACGGTGAAGCAGGTGCGCAAGGACGTGCTCGCCAAGTGCTACGGCGGCGACGTCACCCGCAAGCGCAAACTGCTTGAGAAACAGAAGCGCGGAAAGAAGCGCATGAAGCAGATAGGCAACGTGGAGGTGCCGCAGAAGGCATTCCTCGCTGTGCTGAAACTGGATTAGAGTTCTCAACGCCCAAGTCTATACCAAAAACTAAAATGATTATCCGCATGTGCCCGACAGTCGGCCTGAAAGGCCAAAAAGCTAATAGCCCAGGGCATCGCCCTGGGTATAGAGGGTGTACGGTCCCGCCCTGTAAGGGCAAAAGAATGAGTAGGAGGCGCCGCCTCCGTCCAAGGCTTTTGCCCTTTCAGGGCGTGGGTCACTCGTCCTGCTCCCCAGGGCGATGCCCTGGGCTTAGTCATAAAAACTAAAGTCTCTAAACCCTAAACGCTAAACGCTCAACCTAATATGGCAAACCTAAGTTTAACTACACGCGACGTGGCCCGCGAACTGGCCCGCAGATACAGTACGATGACGCACGACGAGCTGGACATGCTCGAAGAGATTCTCGTGCCCATGAAATTCCCCAAAGGTGCCCGCATACTTGACGAAGGAGAGGTGTGTCGCAACATCTACTGGATAGTGAAAGGGTTGGTGCGCCAGTTCTATTTCAAGAACAAGAAGGAACTGACCGAATACATGGCCACCGAGAACACCATCTGCATGAGCATTGAGAGCCTCTTCCACGAGACTCCCTCCCGCCAGATTATCCAGGCACTCGAACCCACAGTCATCTACGCCCTTCCCATGCACGACTTGGAGACGGCAGCAATCAAGAGCGTGAACATACAGATGCTCTACCGCAAAATTCTCGAGGAGTCGCTCATCATCAGCCAGCAGCGTGCCGACATGCTGCGCTTCGAGAGTGCACAGGACCGCTACCAGAAACTGGTCAAGACGTCTCCCCAACTCGTGCTCCGCGCCCCGCTGGTCTACATCGCCAGCTATCTGCAGATGACGCCTGAGACTCTAAGCCGTGTGCGCACAGCCGTACTGCTGAACTCCTGAGAAACTTTCAAGCTGTGCGGGTGATTTTCTCTCAAACGGCCTGAAAGGCCAAAAGCCAATAGCCCAGGGCAGCGCCCTGGGTAAAAGTGGCGGTGAGATTTCGCCCTGCAAGGGCAAAAGAGATAATAGGAGGCAACGCCTCCGAGTAATTCTTTTGCCCTTGCAGGGCGAAGGTTTTTCGGTACAAATAACCCAGGGCGCTGCCCTGGGCTATGTGCTTATTGGCCTTTCAGGCCGTTTTTAGCGGATGCCAACCTTTGCCAAAGCCCTGAAAATAAGCCTCTCCTCATTGGTGAAGTCTTGGTCGAACATTTTGTCGCCATTGGGGATGAGACGCAGGAACAGACGGCAGAGGTAGGCGAGGAAACAGCATGAAAGATAGAGCGGCACACCGTCGTACCCCTCGTCCTTTTGGCCCTGGTCCTGGTATTGCAAGAGACCGTTGTATATGGGGTGGGCGTGTATGCTCAGATGACGGTAGAGAAGGTTCATGTCCTCCTGGTCTTTGTTGAAGAGGAAACGCCATGCCTGGTTGTAGGAGACCCGACGCACATCCTGCTGGCCCTGCCGACGGAAGAACGCTATACAGCTGTTTTGCGTTGGTTTGTCGGGCGCCGTCCATTCATCAAGTTTTGTGCAGCACTCCATCCCGAGGCGAGTGGAGAAGATGTCGTTCCTAAGCACATCAATCATTCCTCTCTCCTCTCTCCTCTCTCCTCTCTCCTCTTTTTTCATTCCTCTTTCCTCTCCCCTCTCTCCTCTCTCCTCCTTTTTCTCTCCTCTCTCCTCTGTATCAAGGTCAATGAGGTTTTTCATGCTGTTTATCTTCCAGTAGTCCCACACCACTTTCCGCTCTTCGTCGGTCCTGGGGTGCTCATACAGGAAATAGAACATCACTAAATGCTCATAGACCGAGCGTGTAAGCATGACGGTCTTGAACTCCTCGTGCAGCTGGAACGTCTCCCCCTGGTATCTCAGAGCTATTCCTTCCTTTGTCAGCTTATGGTTGCAGAGGTGTGTCGATGTCATCCTCTGTAGGAATGCGCTTGCCACCGACATCCGTTCTTCCGTCGCCAGGTTCTCGTAGTCGACGATGGTATGGCAGATGGTGTGCGTGGCCATCTTTGTTATAAGCTCAGAGAGCCACAGGCACGCCTCCAACCGTTTCTGTGGCTCCAGTTTGTCATTGACAGGTGCGTAGACAATTCTCGCAATGTCTGTCTGCTTGTTGTCCTTTGGTGTTTTCCTGTTATCCATATCTTTACAATCTTATTTTGCCGCCCGCCACACTATTGGTAGCTCTTCAGCAGTTTGTGAACTGCCTTGTCGAGCGACTCTGAAGGCTCTATGATGTTATAGTCCTGCCAGAATTCCGGGTCGCGGAAATACTCCACCTTGTCGAAGAAAGCGTCGCGCCGGTCGAAGGAGGCGTGGCCTCTGATGGGCTTCGCCTCGCCCTCTGCCTTGTCAGTAACAGCCATCTCGCAAACGGCGATGAACGATGTGGCGAAGAGTCGCCGCCGCCAGTCGCAGTTGAAGCGGAAGGTGGTGCGCAGGTAGCTGATGCGCGTCACCCCGTCGTCGCCCTGCCGATAGTCGACAAGCACCGACAGCTCCTTAGGGCGGAATCTGACGCCCGTCGGTTTCCTGACAAGTATCATGTTTGTGACCTTCGCCCGGTCACTCATGTCGAGCGACAGATCTGCCCGTGTGAACGCGAGTGTCTGCTTGTCGATGTACAGTCGTCCATAGTAGAGGGGGTATTCCCGGTTGTGCCGTGGCGCGAGGCTCACCACATACTGCATGCGGTCGCCGATGCTTGTGGGTGCTTCCATTTTGAGGTCGTAGTAGTTCAGCTCTTCCTCGTCAAGCAGTATGTCGGGGTTTTTCACAACGTCCAACTGCACAGGCATAACCGGCCCGCCCATCACTTTCACCGACAGCGTGTCGCTGGCCTTGGGGCTGAGCAGTCTGCGGCCTTTCACTATTCCTACACGATCGCGGCCCGACTCCACGAAGTCTTGCTGTCCTATTGTCTTGTTGTCCAGTCTTGCGTATGAGGTCTTGTACATGTCGACGACACCCTCTGCGACGAGTATATACTTCTGCCGCTTCATGGCTGTCTCGCGGTAGAAGCAGTGGAGCAGTTCGGGCTGTGTGCTGTAGTTTCTGGGTATTTGGCTGATGGCCTTCTCCACGAGTGCGCGGGCGTTGTCGGCCATGACAAGCACCTCCTGCAGCTGTATTGTCGTCGGCTTCAGCCGTATCTGCAACGGAGTCTTGGTGCCGCCGTCGAGCTTCACTTTCTGCGGCTGGTAGCCTACGTGTGAGACGGTGACGGTGGTTACAGTCCCATCAGCACCCGTCTTCAGCGTGAAGAACCCGTCGTCGTTTGTCACCACAGACCATTTCCCTGCGGTGACGCTGGCACCCCCGACGGGTCGTCCTGTCGCCGCGTCGCTGACGGTTCCGCTGATGACGGTATTCTGTGCCCAGATGGCAGCGGCGGCTAATAGGATAATAAAACATGATAATACTCTCTTCATAGTCTGTTCAGTTTTCCGGCTTAACGGTAGTGTCGTTCCTTTTATCTGCTTGCAAAATTACATCATTTTGACGAAACAGCAAAATTTGCGACGATTATTCGTCCAGAAAAGTGTATTTCGTGACTACACATACGTCAATTCGTCTGAAAATGTGCGTTAATTCGTCTGAGCTATTGCAGGAATGAAAATTATGTTGTATATTTGCATCGTAAAAACCTAACACACCATTATGAACGAGACAATATTTATGCTCACTACCGTCATCGCCCTGCTCGTGGTCATCATCGGGGTGCTGCTTTGGCGTTACCTGAACAGCCAGCACGAGTTGAGCCTGAAGAACGACACCATCATCCGCGAGATACGCGAGAACGTGGAGCTGCGCAGCGAGCTGGAGCGTAGGCTGGCCGTCTGACGAGCCTGTGATACGTATGGAAAAAGATTTGAGACGATTTTGAAAACCATAAACTTTAACCATTTAAACATATTACAAACTAAAGTCTAATCATTTAAACAATTTGGAATTATGGAAAAGACTACAAAACAATTGGAGCGATGGTGGCGGGTGCCGCTGTTGACCTCCCCTTTGTGCAAGACAACCAGCTCGCACGGCCAAATGCGGCGGCTATCACTGTTCAGCACATTGCTTATTTTCGTGATGTCCTTTATGCCTCAAGGGGCACAGGGAAAGTATAGTCTCGTCGATGGAACAGGCTTCTTCTGGGACTATTTCATGAAAGATTTCACGTATAATGCGAATACTAACACTATCACCTTCACCTCGCAATACTGCCATCAATATTTGGCTTCTTTCGACGAAGGTTTTTATAATTCAAACGGCTTTACCTTCTATGCTCGCAAGGACGGTAATTATACTTCTGCTAGCGGATGGACTAAATTGGGCACCATCAGAATAAAAGCCAACACCAAGGAGCTTGAAATATTAAATACTGCAATGGGGTTTGGTATGACTTCTGATGCTGTAAAAATTCTTAACGAAGGACCAACTCCAGCAGCTGATAAGCCATACGGATACAATTACATCAGGACTTTCAAATGGGAACTTCCAATAGAGTGGCGCAACTGTAACATCCATTTCATGGCACAGGGTACATGGACTGACAAAGATGGCACGACTGACCCACACACGATAAATAGTCGAAGTGATGGTCATGTACGCTCCCAAAAAACACCATATACGTTCACAATCCGCAAAATTACGTGGAATGGCGACCTTACGATTTCGCCAGACAGCACTATAACCGTTCCCTACAAGTTAGAAACAACCGCCAGAAACACCGATGGCTATACACGCATCTGGACCTACACTAACGGTAACTGGAACAATAAGATATCCGCAAAGGAAATTGGGAATAACTTCAATCCTGGAACCTATACCTTCAATATGCACAATGCAGGCCTGAGCTATCGCAAGGCGTTCAAGATTTCACTTGACCATGAGTTCAGGCACGACAACGACCTGAGCAATAATGGCAAGGCGTACACCACATCTTTTACCAACGATGTAACTTTCAATGCCTTCCCGGTAGCTACGCTCCAGAGTGCTTTTCTCCCAAAAGAAGAAGAAGGTAAGGTGATAAAACTGACCTGGACGGCCGACATCACCAACTACCAGGTAGGCAACTGGGGCACGAAGTGGGCCATCTACCGCAATGGTGAGTACTGTAACTCCATACTTCAGAATGAGAATGGCACAGCCCAATACACCGACCACACAGGGAATTTGGTTACATACAACACCTATAGCGATGGCATCTTCACCTTCTACGACACCGGTTTCCCCCATGAGAAAGAAGTGAAGTATGAGGTTTATTATGTATGGAAAGATTGGAATCCTGCGACGGCAAAGGTGAGTGAGCTGAAATCCACGAATTACGAGATTGTCGACACGGAGCTCAGCATGCCTATCGACAACATGACGGTCACTCCATCGGCCGACCGCATTGAGTTCGCCTGGACATCGACTGCCCATAGTGCAGGATGGGGGAACAAGTTCAACATCTACATGGTCGACAAGCAAGGCACCAAGACGCTTCTCTACACTATTATACCCAAGGATCAACAGGCCGCCTTCAAGTGGGTGCACCGCTCTAAGGACATCAGCACCCGCAGGAC
The DNA here is from genome assembly GCA_905233425.1 of uncultured Prevotella sp. Lineage (GTDB taxonomy): Bacteria > Bacteroidota > Bacteroidia > Bacteroidales > Bacteroidaceae > Prevotella. The sequence continues at coordinate 41,703 of CAJOEC010000073.1, forward strand.
TATCGAGGAGAACCCCACTACGGGCAGCTATCCCGCCATTTACTATACCGAAGAGCCACTGAACAACTGCACGCCCCACGACTACATCATCGAGGGTGTCATCGAAGACGTGGTGTACAATTCGGTGACGCTTGAAAAACGTGCCATTGGCACCGGCACCCTCTTCGAGTCGTTCGAAGCCACCAAGGGCAGCTATAACGGCACAGTGAAGCTGACGTGGACGGTGGACAGGCAAGGCTCCAATGTGACGAAGGACTATGAGATACACCGTTGTGTAGCCGGCCAGAATACAGGTGAGTGGGATTATCTCGAAACCATATCGAGCAATGAGGATCGTCTGCGCTATACCGATGACACGGCTTTGCCAGGGGTTTTCTACAACTATCGCATAACGGTCATCGACAGATGCGAAGATGGCCAGGAGATGACGAACTCTATTACCGACATCGGCTTTGCCCAGACCACGGGCACCATCAGCGGACGCATCACCTTCGGTTCGGCAGGCAGCTCGGTGGAAGGCGTACAGGTGTATTTGCAGAAGACCAGTACTTCGGGTGACGACGTGACACAGTACCACTCCCTGCACTTTACCGGCTATGACAGTTTCGTGACATCCGCCTATCCCAGCAATACATACGCTGCCAACAAGTTCTCCAACGGCGCTTTCTCCATGCAGATGTGGATTTATCCCGAAAAGTTTAGTGAAAACTGTATAGCACGCCTGTACTCCAAGACTTCAGACAACTCAATAGGATTGGGCATGTCTTCATCGGGCAAGCTGTTCTTCTGCGACGGTAACACGAAACATGAATTCGACCTTACACTTAAGGAGAACCAGTACAACCACGTGGCTCTGACCCGCAGTGGCAATACGCTGACATGCTACATTATTAATAACGGTGCCGACGGCAATCCCGTGCTGCAAAAGGCTACTGCAAACTTGGAAGGCGCCCTGAGCTTCGGCAATGACACGGAGAGTGCCACGCAGTTCGTGCTGGGCTATGTCAAAGGCTTCATCGACGAATTCCGTCTGTGGACGAAGTGCCTCAGCAAAGACCAGATAGAGGAGAACTACGACCATCTGCTCGTGGGCAACGAGAAGGGTCTGGAGACCTACTGGACCTTCGACGAGGGTCTGTCTGAGCAGTTCTTCGACTATTCACGCGAAGGCACCGTCTATCACCAGCACCATGGCAAGATAGGTGAAAACGTCGAGTCGTCGACCACCACTCCTAACCAGCTGGCTCTGAAAGCCAAGACCGACATCGACGGCAACTACATCATCCAGGGCATCCCGTTCAGCGGCGAGGGCACGAACTTCAACGTGATACCGATGCTCAACAGCCACGAATTCTCGCCCCAGAAGCAAAGCCGCTTCATCAGCGGCTCGTCGCTGGTGCACAACAGCGTCGACTTCACCGATGTCAGTTCCTTCGAGGTGAGTGGCACAATCATATATGCCGGAACCAATATCCCCGTCGACAGCGTGCAGATCTATGTTGACGGTCGCGCTGTGGCCCGCAACGACAAGGCCGTGATGACCAACAGTGAAGGTGAGTTCGTCGTCGATGTGCCCATCGGCAAGCACTACATCACCGCCGTCAGAGACGGCCACACCTTTGTGAACAACGGTCGAATACCCGAAGACCCGACGGGCCTGAACGAGGAAATGATGGAGTTCAAGAACCCCGTGTCGGGCCTGCGCTTCATCGACAACACGCTTGTGCCTATAGCCGGCCGCGTGGTGGGTGGCGCCATCGAGGGCGACAAGCCCTTGGGCTTCGGTCTGAGCGAGAACAACATCGGCAAGGCCGTCATCACCCTTCAGATACCCAACACAAACTATATGTTGAACGCTGAGGAAAGGATGGACGAAGACAATCCGTTGGTGAGCACCGGCTTCTGGCCTGTAGCCACCAATACCGACGTGGCCGCTATTGAGGGCATGATGAGACCCGGCGTGGCCTATCGCACGGGCGGTGATGGCGAAAACGACGCCAAGAATGTGGTTATCACCACCGATACCGAGACTGGTGAGTTCGGTATCATGCTGCCGCCATTGGACTACAAGGTGCTGTCGGTAGTGATGGAGAACACCGAAGGAAGGAAACACTACCAGTTCAATCCTGAGCAACTGCCCCGCATCAACGCCAGCGACGCAACGATAGTGCTGAGGGACAGCACCGAGAATAAGAACGGCGAGAAGCTCTTCTTCGACTATACGGCTTCGTTCAAGCAGACCGTCCACACAGAACCCAAGCTGAGAGTTACACAGAACAGGGTCGAGGCAGGGGCCTTCGGCGAATCCTCAATCGAATTTGTACATCCCACTACTGGCGAGAAAAAAACCGTGAATCTCTTCACCGTGGGCAACGACAACGAAGTGACTTATACCTTCAACTATCCTATCTTCAAAGAGCTGTGCACATATACCTTCAACCTGGAGGGCTACGAGAACTACATCAACTACGACAAGACTGTCGACGGCTCGGACTACGAGTCGAAAGTACCTTTGAAGGATGTTGTGGTGACCATCGGCAATGCGCTTAGCTCAACCCAGGTGGTGCAGAGCATCGACGACCCGAACGGTAATGCCGGTAAGGTGCTCAACCTGAAGGAGAACCAGCTGGTGCTCAACGACGAAGGTAGGGGAACCTACACATGGAAGGCCGGACTGCCCAACATCCAGGACCCATTCACCAGGACGCTGAACATGACCTACAGCAACGGTGCCGGCGAGTACAAGTGGAAGGGAAATACCAACGAAGGTCTCAGCGGTATCATCTTCGGCGACTTGCCTTCGGGCACGAACTTCACGACCCAGGGTCCGGACGAGGTGGAGATGATTCTCCACGACCCGTATGGCGACTCGTCGTTTGCAACATGGGAGACCGGTTCGGTGATTGTGCAGACCAAGGACACCGTCACTTCACAGTCTCAAGCTAACAATCTGAACACCACCCTCCACCTCGGTCCCGATATCACCACCTCAGAGGGCTTTGGTGTCATGGTGGAGTTGGAGATTGACTATACAGACGACTTCTCGACTGGCTTCGACCGCACAACGCAGACCGAGTCGACCAACTCGACGACCTCGACAGTGGAAATCACCAAATCCATCAGCACAGGCGGCGATTCCGATTTCGTGGGTGCCGACGGCGACATCTATATCGGCAAGAGCACCAACCTGCTCTTCGGCAGGGCACGCTCGGTGGGTTTGAAGCCCATCGGCACCAACGACCTCGAGGTGAACGTTGACGACGCTATTGTCGTGGGCAAGAAGTTCGCTACCAACTTCTATTACACACAATATGAGATAGAGAACGTGATCATCCCCAACCTGATAACGATGCGTAACGACCTTCTCTATAATGTTCCCGACAAGGATAACTACAACAACACGACAGGTCATACCATGTACGTGACGAGTCTCCAGGAAACCGATGAGCACTTCGGCGAGGAAGGCACCTACAAGTGCTACCCCGTGGAGCAAGGCCTCAACATGGTGCAGTTCTACAACGACCAGATTGCCAGTTGGGAGAATGCCATAATGGAGAATGAGAAGTACAAGGTGGAAACCGTCAAGGCCGGCAAGGACAAGCAGAACGTCTCGTTCGGCGGTGGCATCGAACTCACGGAAACGAAGACCGTTTCGACTGAAACGTCCAGTGCAACCTCCTACACTCACAACTGGACTTACAACTTCCAGACCGAACTCGGACTTGAAATCAATGGCTTGGGTATGAGCGTGGAGACAACCACCAACACCACTTGGGAGGGATCTGAGAGCCTGACCAACGACACAACCGTGACGACAACGTTCAGCTACACGCTGGCCGACAGCGGTGCCAACGACTCGTTCTCGATGGACATCTATCCCGCTTCAAAGGGTCACTCCCCGATGTTCAAGACCGTGGCCGGACAGACATCCTGCCCGTATGAGGGTCAGGTGCTGACAAAGTACTACAAAAAGGATAAGGAAGAGCTGTCGGCAGCCACCATGAAGATTGAGGATCCTGAAATCGACTGCAACAACCGAATGCTGACCGGCGTACCCACTGGTGGCCAGGCTCAGTTCGAGCTGCTGCTGAAGAACAACTCGGTGACTAACACCGACAACTACTTCAGGCTCATTCCTGTTGACGGCACCAACCCGCTCGGCGCCAAGCTGAGCCTGCCCACCGGCCCCATCGAGGACGGACGCACAGTGTTTGTGCCCGCCGGCGAGACGGTGAAGATGATCCTTACCCTGGAGCAGGGCAACATCGCCATTACGAAGTATGACGACATCGTGCTGGCCCTGACATCTACCTGCCAGGATGACATAAGGAGCGAGGTGAGCATCAGCGCCGAGTTCGTTCCTTCCAGCACGCCGGTAGAGCTGAAGATGGACAAGTACGTGGTGAACGCCGGCAACGTGAGCAGTGGCGTACAGTTCACCGTGAAAGGCTTCAACCGCAATTTCGCAGGTCTGCAGCGTGTTGACCTGCAGTATCTGGCTCCCGGCGAGCATACCTGGAGTCTGCTGAAGGGCTATATCCCGAGCGAGAGTGTCCGCGCAGACAACAGCCAAGAACTGCTTCCCGAAAACGGTGTCATCGAGCTGTCGATAGACATGGGCGAATCAATGTGGAGAGACGGCACCTACCAGTTCCGTGCACAGAGTTCCGCCCTCTACGAAGGCAAGCCCGTCACCGCTGAGAGTGACGTGCTGACACTGGTGAAGGACCTTAACCGTCCGCAGCTCTTCGGTGCTGCCAGTCCTGGCGACGGCGTTCTCAATAGCGGCGACGAGATCAGCGTGACCTTCAACGAGGACATACAGAAGGAGAGGCTGACGAAGAACAACATCATCATCAGCGGTGTGCTCAACGGCTATGAGCTGCAGCACGACGTGGCACTGTCGGCACAGAACACCGAGCGTGCCGCCTACACACAGGCTGGCTTCAACCTGGCCAAGAAGAGCTTCTCAGCTGACATGTGGGTACTTGTGACCGCAGCAGGCGACATCTTCACCCACGGCAACGGCGACGAGAAGTTCAAGCTGGCCGTCGACGCAAACAACAAGCTCGTGGCTTCAATCGGAGGCAACGACTATGTCTCTGCCAACGCCATCGAGAAGGACACCTGGACATTCCTCACCTTCTCTTACGACTATGACGAGGGCAGCAGCCACCTGAACGCTCGCGCCGTGACGGCCAACGACACCAAGGACCTGTTCGACAACGAGGCTGTGGCCGACTATACCGGCTCGGGCAGCATCACGCTGGGACAGAACTTCAAGGGCGCCATCCACGAGCTGACCCTTTGGGACAAGGCACGCACCATGCAGGAGGCACAGGCCGAGATGAACTTCTCGAAGAAGCCTTCCACGCCCAACCTCATAGGCTACTGGAAGATGGACGAGGGCAACGGTACGGAGATACGCGACTATGCCCGCAACCGCCATCTGACCATGCCAGCCAACACGTGGTACCTGAACAACGACAACAAGGCTGTCACACTCGACGGCACGAAGACCCTGACACTGAACATCTCTGCATGCAACCCCATGCCAACCGACGACTACGCCGTGGAGATGTGGTTCAAGGGTGACAAGGCCGACCAGAGCGCAGCAAGCACGCTGTTCGCTGCCAACTCCAATTCGGTGGGCATCAGCTTCAACGCCAACGGCGGCCTCACGATGAAAGCCAATGGCTCTGACACCGAGCTGACCAGCACCAACGTCCTCGACAACGCCTGGCACCACCTGGCACTCAATGTGCTGCGCAACGGCAACGCCACGGCCTACGTCGACGGCAAGGCCGTGAAGACCTTCGCGGCATCGGCAGTGCCCGCACTTGAGGGCGCAACGCTTTATGTGGGCTCGCAGCGAGGCGACGCCGGCACCTTCTTCAAAGGTTTGGTCGACGAAATCCGCATCTGGAATGCTTCGATGACCGGCGATCTGCTCACCAGCCAGCGCACACAACGGCTGAAAGGCAACGAGAGCGGACTGGCAGCCTACTACTCATTCGAGAAGATGACCCGCAACCCCAACAACGGACTCATCACGTCGGTAAGCAATGACGAAGACCTCACCGGCAGCGGCCTGACGGCAGAAGTAGTCACCTCTACCTCCACAACTCCTCAGCTCCCCAACTACACAGACGAGGCTCCTGCCCTGAAGGTGAAGCCCGAGGCCACCAACGTGGAATACAACTTCGTGGCCAACGAGCGCGGCATCATCATCACGCTCAACGAGACACCCGCCCGTTTGGAAGGAACGACACTGCAGTTCACCGTGAGGGCTGTGCAAGACCTCAACGGCAACGAGTCGAGCACTGTAAACTGGACGGCCTTCGTGCGTCAGAACAGTCTGCTGTGGAAGGACGACAGCGCCGTGACGCTTGAGAAGCAAGTGGGCGATCCCGCTTCATTCGAGGCCACCTTCACCAACGAGAGCGGCACAGCCGAGAACTGGACACTGAGCGGACTGCCCTCATGGCTCACCGCCAGCGCCACCAGCGGCACGCTGAAGGCACAGCTGTCGAAGACCATCACCTTCACCATAGCCGAAAGCGTTCCCACTGGCAAGTACGAGGAGACAATCTACCTCACTGGCAACGACAACATCAGCGAGCCTCTGACACTCAACCTGAAAGTGAAGGCTGAAGAGCCCGACTGGGTTGCTAACAGAAGCGGATACTCTGAAACGATGAACCTTGTCGGCAGTCTGCAGATTCTCGACGTGCCCTGCCGTGACGAGGACGACATCGTGGCAGCCTTCATAGGCACCGAGTGCCGTGGAGTGGCACATCCTGAATACGTCAGTCGCTATGACGCCTACTTCGTCACCATGGACATCTATGGCAGCAGCGATGACGATGAAGTTCCTCTTACATTGAAGGTCTTTGAGGCATCCACGGGAATCATCTATCCCGTCGTAAAGGCATACTTTGGAGGAGAGCTGATGACACCAGAGTTCAAGACCGACAACCTCTTAGGCACCTTCAAAGCCCCTGTCATCCTCAATGCCACCGACGAGGTTGAGCAGAACATCGACCTGACACTGGGTTGGAACTGGATGTCGCTCGGCGTGAAGCCCGGCTCAAAGCCCGCAGACTTCACCGTAGAAAGAGTCTTCGCCAATGCCGACGGCAAGGTGGAGTTCGTGAAGACCTTTGGCGATCTTGCTGAGTACGACGACGGCGATTGGCTTATTAGCGGTCTGACGCAGATGAACAACCGCGAGATGTATGCCGTGCAGGCCAACGACGACCTGACTCTCAGCGTCACCGGCCACAGGGTGAAGAGCAACGAGGAGCCCATAACCGTGAAGAACGGATGGTCGTGGGTGGCCTTCAACAGTCTCTCCGTAATGAGTCTCGACGAGGCCCTCGCCGGCATGCAGCCGCAGGACGACGAGATCATCAAGGGCCAGCGCGGTGTAGCCTTCTACGACACATACGAGTGGGTAGGCTCGCTGAAGCAGCTCACGCCCGGCCTGGGCTACAAGATCCAAGGCAAGCTGGGACGCACCTTCACCTATCCCGTGAAGACCGCAACTTCAGCCGGAGCACGCTCCTTCACCTCCTTTGATCCTCAACTCCCCAACTCTTCAGTATTCACTCCCGTTGACTATCACCTCTATCCAGGCAACATGGTGCTCGTCGCACAGCTTGTGCTTGACGGCCAGCCTGTAGAGGGTGTTGAGTTAGGCATCTTCGCCGGCGAGGAGTGCCGCGAGGCCGCCTTCTCCGACGAGCGAGGATTGGTCATCACCACCATACCGGGCGACAAGCCTTGTGAACTGACTTTCCGGGTGAGCGATGGCGACTCCCAGCCCTCAACGCTCAACGCCCATATAACCTACGAGAACGACGCTGTCGTCGGAACGCCGAAGGCTCCGTTCATCATCGACCTTGGCGAGGCCACAGGCATCGTGCAGTTGGTTGCGACTGAGTCGCAACAGACCGGGCAGGTCTTCGACATGCAGGGACGCAAGGTTGATCTGAACGACCAGGGACGCAAGCTCCGCAAGGGCGTCTACATCGTCAACGGACAGAAGAAAGTGAAGTAAACCGGTTGTCATCTCTGAAACGAATGTGGATATATGGAATTATTCACATTCGTTTCGAGATAAAGACATTTATTACGTTTAATTATGAAACTAAATATGAAGAAGAGAAATCTATTTCTTACGCTGGCGTTCCTGCTCACCGCAGGCGCCAGCTTTGTGTGTTCCCCGCTTCACGCCACCAAGTACACCGACCCCTTCGGCAAGGTGAACGACTCCGAGTACCAGTACACCATGAACATCACCGGCTATGTGCGCTACATAAAGCTGGCTGAGGGAGAGTGGGTTCCGGCCAAC
>CAJOEC010000074.1 GCA_905233425.1 uncultured Prevotella sp.
TTGGCCAATCTGGCAATCAAGCAGCTTGATTGCTCGAAATGCGTGTAAACAAAGGCGTTTTCAGAGATTTTATCCTGCAAAATGACCTATAGGTCGAAAGTTCCGTGCCCATGACCGGCGAACCGTCATAGCATGTGCAAATCAGTTTCTTCAAAACCCAACTGGTTGAACCGCAGGGCGAAGTATTTGAAGAAGTTGCTCTCGTAAGGGTCATCGCAGTTGCACAGCACCACCTTGTCGCGGAAGTGCGGCCAATAGTGCTGTAACTCCCTTTCAATGTCCGTCAACTGCGTGTAGAACTCGTCTTTCTTGGCCGTCTTGGCCGCATTCAGATTCTTGTTTGCAATAGATTGATAGTCTTAGGTCTGCATCTGACTATCAATCGCCACCGCACAAAAAAGGCATGATGCCATCCTTATGCGTTAAGCTGGGGCATGCCTAGGAATTGGGCCCCATCCACCCTTATAAGAATGTATCACGCCTATTGGCGCGAATACATTGCTATATTAAGGGTGGACTGAGGATGCCGTTATCCAGCACCCCGCAATCTCTATTATCTCTGAGCGTTTCTTATTCCAAACTGTTTCCTACGCATTTTGGCTTAACGCGAAATAATAGCAAATGCTTCGTTAGCGGTATCGGGATTTCTCCCCCGAACCGCGTGCAAAGGTAGTAAATATTTGGGAATAAACGAAGAAAAAGGCGGAAAAGTTTGCGAAATCCACAAAAAAGGCATCCACGAGCGGGATGCCTTTTCCATTTTTATATACTCGTCTCAACAATAGATACCATTCAGACCTAACGCATTATTAAATATTGGAAACGAATTTGAATAATTATTATAATTTTGTCCACGAATTTGAATAATAATTATAAATATTCGTGGAACAAATTATTCATATTATTCACATTCGTTTCCATAAAAGGGCATTTTCGTTATAATGCATTTAATCTGAGATACCATTTGGATATAGGGTGTTCAATATATTTTGCCCACAACATGTAAGTTTTCCGATGGTGTAGGGGCAGGCCCTGTGCCAGCCCGATGGCCCGTGAGGGACACAAACGCTTGCCGTTTCATCTGTGATTATTGCCCCTTTGGGGGCATCGGGCTGGCACAGGGCCTGCCCCTACATCTGGTAGTTCCATGCCGTTTTCTGGGTACATCGTATTGAACACCCTATTTCCGAAACTAAAGTTCATGACCTTTCATTGGGGAAATACTTGGAAAGGAAATCTCTTGGCTCCACTGTCTCTACCGTACAGGCGAAGTCAAAATCCTTGATGTTGCGAGTGACGATGCAGTCGGCTCCGGCATACTCGGCAGAGAAATATTGCAAGGCATCCTCGAAATCACGGGTTTCCAAGTCAAGGGCGCGGTCGACAGCCCGCTCGCCTATGGGAACGATGGTGAACAGTTCGCGGCTGAGTTTTATCATCTTATAGAATTCCGAAATCGGGATGGTCTTCCGAGTGGAATATTTCATATTCGCAATCGACAGGTCAGACACCAGCATGTTGATACTGCCTTTAGCCGCAAGCCCAAATATGGCATACGCTTCTACGACACCTTCAGGTCTTCTCTCGATGAAATCAAGGAAGATGTTTGTGTCAATAAAGACTTTCATTCTATTGACCATATTTTTCAAGCATGTATTCCTCCTTGTCCTTCTTCCAGTCCACGGTCTGGCAAGCGGAGAAAGCGCCGCAGAGTTTATCCACCAATGCCAGGCGGCGTTTCTGTTCGGGAGTCAGTTCCTCCTCTTTGTTTTCTTCTTTTTTCGTGGGTACGTTCACGGTCAGGAAAAGGTACACCTTCTCCAGCAGGGCCGTGTCCTTGTCGTCAATCTGGTTAATCAGGTTTACCGACGACTGTTTCAATCCAAGTGCTGTCATATCTGTCTGGTTTAATAATCAAGAAAAAATAGCAAATGCTTCGTTAGCGGTATCGGGATTTCTCCCCCCAACCGCGTGCAAAGGTACGAATAAAAAATGAAACGACACGCATCATTCGGGGGAAAAATCAATGAGGGATGATGTTTTTCTTTTATTTTGGAAACGAATTGGAATAATTATCATAATTTGGTCCACGAATTTAAATAATAATTATAATGCGTCTGGTCTGGAGGTAGTGGGCAAAGCGGAGGGGGCCTGTGTGAGAGAGACCGGGACTTTGTGGGAGAGAGGCTGGGGATTTGTGGGAGAGAGGCTGGGGATTTGAGGGAGAGAGACCGGGGCTTTGTGGGAGAAAGGCCGGGACTTTGTGGGAGAGAGGCCGGGGGGCCTCGGTTTTCGGCGGGCGGCGTGAATGTTCACGGCGGCCGCTGTGAATAACTGCGGCGGGCGCGAAAATTATCCACGGCGGCCGCTGTGAACCCGATTTTATACTGTTAGGGTATCTTTGCAGAATGGTTATTCGTAGTCGTCGATAACCGCGTTCATCATGTCCATCATTGGCTTGGCGGCTCGGAACATCCGCTCCGCCTCGTCGAGCCACTGGTCGCCCTGGTAGAAATCATCGGGCACCTGATGCCAGCAGGAGTAGTCCTTCATACGCAGATATTCCACATACTCCCAGTCGCGGGGGAAGCCTGAGGGGCAGGTCTTCAGCCGCTCCAATCCGAAGCCCTGCGGCGAGTCCCAGCTCGAAACGTTGGCGGGCGAGGAGAAGCTGGTGGCAACAGGACTGCCGTAATACTTCAGGAACTCAGGGCTTCTGACACACTTCAGCCACTGCTCCGTGTTTGCCATGATCTCGTTGCGGCACGAAGTGAGTATGTTGGTGGGCAGCCAGTAGTTGCCACACGCCACCATGCAGTGGCCGGGTTCCAGATGTATGTAGTAGCCTCCGTGAAGGGCCTTTTTGCCGTGGGCGGCGATGTAGGCCCCCAAGTGGTTCTTGTAGGGCGACTTGTCGGGCGAGAACCGTGTGTCGCGATAGAAACGGTAGGTGCAGTCCTTCACGGTCAGATGGGCCACAGATGGGTCGAAGGTGATGATGCGCTCCAAGGCCAGCTGCACCCCGTGCTCGAAGTCGGCTCTGACAGCCTCGTATTCACTCTTGTGCTCATAGAACCAGGAACGGTTGTTGTTCTTTGCCAGTTGGTTCAGGAAGCCGATGATTCTTCTTGTATCCATATTTTTTATAATGATTATCCGCAATTATCCGACAACATCCCAAAATGGCCATGATGGGGCTTGGCAGAACGGCCTGAAAGGCCAATGAGCACATAGCCCAGGGCGTCGCCCTGGGTAAAATGAGAGGTCACGAACGCCCTGAAAGGGCAAAAGCATTGGACGGAGGCGGCGCCTCCTACTCATTCTTTTGCCCCTACAGGGCGAGGCTGCGCTCCTTCTATACCCAGGGCGATGCCCTGGGCTATTAGCTTGTTGGCCTTTCAGGCCGACCGTCGGACACATGCGGATAATCATTTTTTTATCTCTGGGGCGTGGGGCAGGGAATCCATATCCAGAATGTGGAGCCGTGGCCTACGCCATCGCTGTTTACGCCGATAGTACCACCGCAGCGCTCGGCAATAGACTTGCAGATGTTCAGTCCAAGGCCGGTGCCCTGCACAAATTCGTTGAGCTTGACAAAACGCTCGAAGATGTGGGGCTGCTCCTCAGCAGGAATTCCCGCCCCCGTGTCCTCGCAGTAGATGTAGAGGCCGGACCCACCCCCCAGCCCCATTCCCGAGCGGGGCTCGCCTACCCGTAGCCTTTCCCTGTGAGGGAGGGGAGTGGTTACATCTTGTGTCAGACCGCTATCAGATTTCTGCTCCTGAGAGTATATACTCCCATCCTTCACAGTGAGGGGCTGGGGGGAGGGTCTCCATCCCACTTTTATGTGGCCCTGCCGTGTGTATTTGACGGCGTTGGTGACGAAGTTGGTTATGACCTGCTGTATGCGTCCTTTGTCGAGGCGGGTGGGAAAGGAGGTGTATGGGTTGTCCTTGATGAACTCCACGCCGGGTGTCTGCACGCGCTGCTCCAGCGTCTGGCATATTTCGTCGAAAGCCTGTGCGAAGTCGACGTCGGTGGGTTCAATTTCCATTGGCCGTGAATCGATGTTTGAGGCTTCGAGGATGTCGCTGATGAGCCTGAGCAGCATGTCGCAGTTGTTGCGAATGATGCGCATCATTTCCTTCTTCTCCCCGGCATCGTCGATCATGGGCAGCAGGTCTGAGAATCCCACGATGGCGTTGAGCGGTGTGCGTATCTCGTGGGTCATGTTTGCGAGGAAGGCCGCCTTCAGCCGCCCTGAATCCTCGGCGCGAGCCGTTTCCACGCGCAGCCTCTCCTGAGCCTGCATGAGTTCGGTAATGTTGCGCGAGAGTCCGAAATATTCGGTAAGCTGTCCGTCCTTGTTGAACAATGGGACGCCCGATACGGCATACCATGTGGGCTGGTCGTCGAGTGGCGTGCGGTCGAAGGGCAGTATGGTGTTGTAAGGCTTGCCCTGCTGTATGGCCTGCTGCATCTCGGCGGTGGCCCGCTCTCGTGCGTCGGCATTGGCAGTCATGATGTATTCCTCTATCGTTTCGCTGAATTCCTTCTGCCCGGGTGTGCGGGTCATGTAGACCACATTCTCAGCCAGCACGTAGTTCCAGATGTACATCTCGCTTTCGCCTAAGAGGTAGCCGAGCTGCCGCTCGTACTGCTTGACGGCTTCGCTGACGTTGTGCAGCTGCCGGTCGTGCTTTCGCTGTTCCAGATACATGTTGCGCTCGGCGCTGATGTCGCGCATGGTGACGATGTAGTAGACCAGTTCGTCGTCGTCGTTGATCACGGGGCGTATGCGGAACTCTATGTACTTGTCCAACCCTAACTCAGGCTCGTTGAGGTGTTGGCAGGCGTGGATTACCTCCCGTGAGCCGGGCATATAGACCCCTTTGAGGTTTGGGAAGCTGAAGAGCGAGGTGCCCCGGAAGAACTTCTCGTTGTCGTTGTCTATCTGGCAAATCTCACGCATCTTCCTGTTGAGGTCGAGGAGATGGCCCTCGGCATCGTAGAACGACATGGCGATGAGGTTCGTGTCGAACATCATCTTGTACTTTGTGGCGTTGGTGCTGACGCGCCTCTCCTCGCCCACCTCTTCGGTGATGTCCTTGATAGTATATAGAATGTATTGCGGCTTTCCGGGGGGCTGGTGCCCATCGCCGGACAGTCGGCGGGGACCATCGGACGAGTGGTGCCCATCGCCTTCCCTTTCGACGATGGCATTGCCATAGTAATTCCTCCAGACAGGCTGTTCGTTTGTACCCCGGTTGAAACTGAGGTTCATGTCGAAGTGGCTGATGACACCTGTTGCCAACTGCATGTTGAGTGTGTGCAGCTGCTTTGCCTCCTCCGGGGGCATTCGCTTGAGGAAATCTTCGGGTTTCATTTTGCCCTGGGGTATCATGTTCCCGTACTTGTTGCGGAGCATGTTGCTCTTGAAATCCCACTCCACCACAAAGTAGTCGCCCATGTTGAGCACTTGGTCCATCATCTGTACCAGGTCGGAACTCTCGCGCAGCGTCATGCCAACCCTTCGCCTGATGAACCATATAAGCAGGAACACGACGGCGGTTGCCAGAAGCAGTCCTACGATAATGATGAGGACTACGGGCGAGGTGTCGTCGTGCTCACGCCAAGGGAAGAACCACCGGTCGAAGATTTTCTGCAGTTCGCCAGCCTGTTCCAGCCGAGTGTACTGGTCGTCGATAAGGTCGACCAGGTCTTTGTTGTAGCCTATGATTCGCAGCTCTCCGGCGGGTATGTCTATCTCGTCGAGGGTGATGCTGTCGAGTCCCAGCTCCAGGATCTTGTGTGTCAGAGGAATCTCACCCCAGCAATAGTATTTGTATGTGCCATGCCTGATGCCTGCCAGTCCGTCTTTCGGCGAGTGGAACTCTGTGGCAAACGGCAATGTGCCCATCTCGGCAATGGCCATGGCCGCGTAGTCGTCCTTCTTGACAAGCAGGGTGTCGGTGGGCTTCAGGTCGCTGAGCCGATGGATCGGCTCCGTGTCGGTGCGGCGTGCCACCTTCAGGTTGTAGTAGTTGATGTACTTCTGGGTCGATGCGTAGGGTTGGTCTTTGTAGAAGAGATACAGGGCGTGTATGAGGTCGGCATCGTGTCGTTTGAACATGCTTGTGGCGATATGCCAATCCTGCATGACAAACTTGTGGGGGATGTCGAGCTGGTCGAGAATCAGGTTGAGCACGTCGACATTGTATCCGGCAGGCTTGCCTTCAGCGTTAATGAACTCGAAAGGCCGGAAGTCCCAGTCGCCGGCGATGACCAGCGGATGCTCCTTGGTATATCCAAAGCTGTTGGCGGCAGATTGGGAACTGCAAATACCCTCCAACAAGCTGAAAAGGCAGAAGAGTAGGACTATTGGTCTTTTCCCGTTTCGGAACATATTTCGTTTCATGCTACTATTGTTATATTATTGTCTTGCACCCTGACTTAGGATGCTTGGACGGGTATGATGACCCAGAAGATGGTGCCTTTGCCCACCTCCGACTTTGTGTGCATCCTGCCTCCCATGAGCCTGACCACTTCTTGGCAGATGGGCAGGCCCAGACCGCTGCTGCCGCTGTGCGTGGTGGCGAAGCGCTCAAAGATTTTCCCCAACTTGTCGGCAGAAATGCCGCAGCCGGTGTCCTGAATGGTCACCGTGAGGTCTTCGCAGTTATAGTCGAAGCGTGCACGGACGTAGCCCGATGTGGTGTGCAGGGCGGCGTTGGTCACTATCTGGTCGATGACGGCACCCATGTTTGTCAGGTCGATGTTGAGGGTGAGGTGCTCGTATGGGACGTCAACGATGAAGTCGGGGAGTTGGGCGTTTTGTGGGTTTGCGAGTTGGGCTTGCTGCCATGCCGTCCGGCAGCGTTGCTCGAAGAATACCGGGAAATCGACAGGCTCAGGCTTGAACTCTATCATTCCTGCGTCGAGACGCGAAAGCAGGAGAATGTTGTTGACGAGGTTAAGGAGACTGCGTGAGTTTTTCTTTATCTCTTCGATGAAGATTTTCTCATCGTCGGCATCAGGGTTGTTCTCAATGAGCTCGGCGAAGCCCACGACGGAGTTGAGAGGGGTGCGGATTTCGTAGCACATGTTGCGCAGGAATGCGTCTTTCACCATTTCCACCTCCTGTGCCTTCTTGGTCTCGAGGGCCAGCTGCTCCTCGGTGGCTTTGATGTCGCTGATGTCGCGGCACATTCCGAAATACTTGGTGACGTGTCCGTCGGCATCCTTCACCGGCACGAATGAGAATGACAGGCAGAGAGGCTTGTTCGCCTTGTTGCGTATGTTGGACTTGATGACCGCCTTGACAGGCTGCAGGACCAGGTTGTCCATGCTGTTCATGATTCGCAAGGCGGTTTTCCTCGACTCCACGGCAGCCAATGACAGCAGGCGCGTCTGTGTCAGCCGGTGCTGCACGTGCTCAATCTCGCTGTAGATGGTAAGCGTGTGTGTGTCGGGCGAATAGTTCACTATGCGCACGCCGCCGTTCTTCATCACATAGTCGATGTTGCGGACGTAGTCCTGCAGCTCGTTTGTGGCCTCCTGCAGCTTGGCGATGTTCTTCTGCAGACGGGAGTAGGACTTGGCCAACTCTGTTACGTCGCGTCCTGTGCCGTAGATGCCTAAAAGCCGTCGGTCATTGTCGCGGACAGGAACCAGCTGAAGCTCGTAGTACAGCTCGTCGCGCTTCAGGATCCGGTTCAGGGGACGCTTGTCATCGGGCGACTTGTATATCTGCGTCAGGTAGGTGTAGTCCATGTCGTCGAGGGAGAGGTCGGGGTCTCCCAGCACGCTCTGGACCGAGATGTGGGCGTCGATGACGCGTTGCACGCCACCGCCAATGCCCTTGGCGGCCTTTTCGTTCAGGTCGTCGATGAAGCCGTGTTCGTCGTACGAGACGGTGTCGACCAATGCCGTGTTGAAAATGTGCTGGTAGCGCAGCATGGCGTCCTTCTGCTGCCTCTGCCGGCTTCTCTGTGTCGTGATGTCGGTTGATGCGCCGATGATGACTGTCGGGCATCCGTTCCTGTCACGCTTCATCACCGATAAGTCGGTCGAAAAGATGCGTTCCTCTTTGTTGTCTCTACTGACGACCTCGAGCTCCATGGTTCTGCCGCCGTTCCCCTTCCCCTCTGTGCTTGCAGCCATCTCGCCAAGGAGGTTGCACAGCTGCTCAAAGTCATCAGGACGCATGTAGTACTCTCCAAAGTTGGGCGACAGGGGCACTACTGACTTCTTGCCTTCAGGGTCTATGCTGGTGACTGCCCGTTTGGCTATGTCATACAGCCAGATGTGCACCTTGCTTGTGCTGAGTATGAGCGAAAGGCGGTCGTTTGAGCGTCTCACGCTTTTCATCATCTTACGCTCATAGAGGCGGTAGCTGAGGTAATAGGCTGTGATTGTGACGATGACCACCAACAATGCGACAACAACATACCACACCCACGACGGAATGCCCGTGTCCTTGTGCTCAGGGTAGAACCACTTGTTCTGTATGGGTTGCAGCCGACCTGTGGAGTTAAGAAGGGCGAAAACGCTGTCCAGATTTTGCAGTAGTCTTTCGTCGTTCGACATGAACTTGTACTCCCCGTGCACAATATTGACAGGAGACAGTTCCAGATTGTCGTAGTCAAACTTGTGGAGCAGCCATTTCAGCGACAGCGTGTTCCCAATTATCTGATAGTCACTCTCGTTGTGTGCGCGCTGGACGGCCTCCTGTATGTCGTTGTAGGGGATGGCATTCTTGCCCCAACCATGCTCCATCATGAAATGGTGGCAAATGCTGCCTACGTGAACGACGACCCGATGCGTGGCCAGGTCGTCGGCCGTTTTGACGGCTGCCGGTTCGTCCTTACGGTGGACGATGCTATGGGTGAAGATCTGGATGACGCACTTGCCGCAATGTGCATACTCCTCGTAGTATGGCGAATCCATGCCAAGCATCAGGTCGGCACGTCCCGACTTCAGGTCGTCCATGACGTCCCGCATGGGTTTCAGCTTGATTCTGTAGGGAATGTCCAGCTCCTTGCATACAAGTTTCAGAAGCTCTATGTTGAAGCCCTCAGGCTCGCCTGTGTCGTTGAGGAAGGAATAGGGCCACAAGTCCCAAACGTCCTCGTAGACCAGTGGTTGCTCCTCGCTGTAGATGCGGCCCCAAGTGTCGGCCACACTAACGCTGTCGTGTGCAGGAAAGACGGGAGTCCACAAGATGGACAGTGTTGCCGCAAAAAACAATTTATATAATAGTCTGGTCATTGGGTTCAAACCTTCTTTTCACGGTGCAAAGTTACAAAAAAACGGATTAATGCACAACTCTTTTAAGGATTATCGTTAGGAAAGAGCCTTTTTTTACACAAAAACCACACTTTTTGTATCTAAACTAGTGTAATCTCAATTCTTTTTAGTAATTTTGCAGCCACAAAATAGGAGGTGGGGCGTTCCTGCCGCACGACAGCCGCTAAGAATGGCGGCGCTCCTACTAACTATGACATCGATATTAATTAAGGCAGATAAGAAGATTAAAGCAATGAAGAAAATGAAGAGGATAATACTTTCGCTTGTTATGCTCGTCGTGGCGCTTGCCGCCGTGGCACAGAGCGCCGACAAACTCTACGACGAGGGCAAAAGGCTCTACGACGAGAAGAAATATGAGCAGGCCTTCCCCCTGCTGATGAAAGCCGCCGAGAAAGGGCTTCGCAAGGCGCAGTATCGCGTTGGCCGCTGCTACGACAAGGGCCACGGCGTGGAGGAGGACAACAAGACAGCCTTCATCTGGTATGAGAAGGCCGCCAAGCAGGAGCACGCCAAGGCGCAGTACCAGCTTGCCCGCTACTACCTGAAGGGCAAGGGCGGTGTCGCCGTGGATACGGAGAAAGCCGCAAAACTGCTGAAGAAGGCCATCAAGAATGGCAAAAGCGGAAAGGAGATAGAGGAAGAGCTGAAAGCCGACGCCGCCAAGGGCGACGAGGAGGCAATAAAACTTCTTCAGCTGCTTAAATAGTATTGTTCAGACAGATAATCATAATAAGATGCCATCAATAATAAATAATCCAAAGGCTGTAGAGTCACATCTTTATTGGAATATGCTAAAAGACCTTAGCGAGCCAGTAAAGATACAACTTATCATAAAACTAAAGGACTCCCTGCTTGACAGAACGTCAAAGTCTGTCGATGCCAATGCACAGGCAGCATATTTCGAAATTGTCAGTAAGCTTAAGACTTATCAAGGCTACGCAAAGGGATGGGACGGTGAAGATGCCAGTCCTCTAACAGATGAGGTGGTCAGTAACTTTTGCAGTGTGCTGGAAGTAATCGACAAGAGTCTATTACAGGGCATTACCATCTATCCCGAGACCAACGGCACACTACTCATAGACTGCACTCGACGCGAGGCCGGCATTAGTCTTGGAAATGACCGCTTCTCCTATTACGTGACCGACGATGACAATGTGGTTGGTGAGAATGGCATTCCGTTTTCCGTTACCGCATTTACAGATGTTTTGAAAAGGATTAACTGTTGAGATGAAGAAGCTGTCGCCTATAGAGAACGTCGTCCGTGTCATTTTCCCCCTTACGATGATTCGTGATGGAGAGTTGCTGCCAGCAGCCTTTAAGCTGCGTGAGATGACAGAAGGTCCGGAGAAATACATCTCTATATTCAGACAGTATGCAGAATCTTTCAATGCCGACGTAACATCTTTTGACAATGGGCGCAATCTACCGTGCTGCATTATGAATGTAGGGGAAGTGGATGCCATAAGACTGATGATTCGTGGAAACCGTGTGAACTATCGTGTTGAAGCAATACCAACACCAACGTACCTGTCGCATGGGGGGATATTTTTAACTATTGGCGACATACCCATAGAAGGAAATGGCTTATCAGCATTTACAGCACTAAATATTGGAGAAGAGTCCGCTTTTCACATGGTGGCTATACGCCGTAGGCTGATGGAAATAGCCAAGAAGCGTATCACAACTCTGCCACTATTGGTTTCCTACAACACCTCCTCATCTCCTCAACTCCCCAACTCCTCAACTCCCCAACTCCTCAACTCCTCAAACCTATGATTGACCGGGCGACAGTAGACAAAATCATAGACGCGGCGCGTATCGTCGACGTTGTGGGCGAGTTCGTCACGCTGAGAAAGGCGGGAGTGAACTACAAGGGACTGTGCCCGTTCCACGACGACCGCAACCCGTCGTTCATGGTGTCGCCCGCGAAGAACATCTGCCATTGTTTCGTCTGCGGCAAGGGGGGAACGCCTGTTAAGTTCCTCATGGAGCACGAGCAGATAACCTACCCTGAGGCCCTGCGCTGGCTTGCCCGCAAATATAATATAGAAATTGTAGAGAAGGAACTGACCGACGAGGAGCGGGCACAGCAGAACGAGCGCGAGTCGATGTTCGTGGTCAACGAGTGGGCCCGCGACTGGTTCCACGACACGCTGAAGAACGACCCCGACGGCATCGCCATCGGCAAGCAGTATTTCCGCAGCCGTGGCATCCGCGATGACATCATCGAGCGTTTCCAGCTTGGCTATTCGCCCCAGCGGCGTGACGCATTGGCACAGGCAGCCCTGAAGAAAGGGTTTAAGGCCGAGTTCCTCATTAAGACAGGGTTATGCTACAAACCGAACCAGCAGACCCTCCCCCAGCCCCTCCCTGTAGGGAGGGGAGTAGATACTTCCTTCGCAGAAATGTCTGGGGACAAAGGAAACTACTCCCCTCCCTCACAGGGAGGGGCCGGGGGAGGGTCTGCTGCTGGGTCTTTGGTCGACCGCTATCGCGGCCGTGCCATCTTCCCCTGGCTCAACGTCTCGGGTAAGGTGGTGGCTTTCGGAGGCCGCGTGCTCGACAGTCGCACGAAGGGCGTGGCGCAGAAATACGTTAACTCTCCCGACTCAGACATCTACCACAAGGAGCGCGAGCTTTACGGCATCTACCAGGCGAAGAAAGCCATCGTGAAGGAAGACCGCGTGTTCATGGTCGAGGGCTACACCGACGTCATCGCCATGCACCAGGCAGGAATAGAGAACGTGGTGGCCAACAGCGGCACGGCGCTCTCGGTCTACCAGATACGTATGCTCCACCGTTTCACCTCGAACATCACCCTGCTCTACGACGGCGACGAGGCCGGCATCCATGCTGCCATGCGTGGCACCGACATGCTGCTCGCCGACGGCATGAACATCAAGGTGCTGCTGCTGCCCGACGGCGACGACCCCGACTCCTTCGCCCGCAAGCACTCGACGGAGGAGCTGAAACGGTATATCGACGAGAACCAGACCGACTTCATAACCTTCAAGACTCGCCTGACGGTGCAGAACGTCAGCGACCCGGTGAAGCGATCGCAGGGCATCGCCGGCATCGTGAAGAGCATCTCAGTCATCCCCGACCAGATACTACGCTCGACATACATCTCTGACTTCGCGCAGCGCATCGGCATGAAGGAGCAGACCCTCGTCGCCGAGATGAACAAGTTCATCCGCGCCGACCTTGAGGAGAAAGCGAAGGAACGTGAGCGCGAAGCACGCCGCCAACAAAACGATGGCATACCACAGCCCACAACGACCAGTGTGCCTGGCGGCTCTCCTGCCGGAGTCCCCGCCCCCACGACCAGCACACCTTCTTCAGACTTTCCCCCCGACGAGCCGCCTGTGTGGATTCCCGGCGAGGATTATGTCGAGAGCAGCCCCCAGGAGGCTATAGGTCCTATAAGTCCTATGGGTCCTATAAGACCTATAAGTCCTATAGGCCCCATAAGTCCCATAGAATCGTCCTCTGCCCAGCATTCTTCTTCTGTAGAGCTTCTTCTCGTCCGCGAACTTGTCCGCCACGGCGAGGAGATAATCTTCAAGGACATCGAGGCCGACGACGGACAGAAAGTGTCGCTCAACGTGGCACAGTACATCGACTTCGACCTCTCGCAGGACGGGTTGCAGTTCGCGTCGCCGCTCCACCAGCAGATACTGGCCGAGGCCGTCGCCCGAAGCCAGGACACACCAGGATTCAAGGCCGAGTCATATTTCACCAGCCACCAAGACCCGCAGGTCAGCCAGTTAGCCATCAGCCTGGCTTTCGACCGTCACCAGTTAGGCGGGCGCTTCATGTACGACCACGATGAGGAAGACCCGGGGATACGTCATAAGAAGCTCATAGAGCGTCTGCGCCCGCGAGTGCTCCACCTCATGATGGACTTCCGCCTCGGCATCGTCGAGGCACGACTCAAACAGATACAACAACAGCTGCGACAGGTAGGCTCCAACTTGGAACTTACCATGCAGCTACTACAGGAACATAAGGAAACCAAAGAGCTTCGTGACCTGCTGGCAAAACGCCTCGGAAGCGATCTCATTGTCTAAAACGAACTATGTACTACATCAAGAAAAAAATTGAAGTCTCCGCCAGCCACCAGCTGGTGCTCGACTACGAGAGCAAGTGCTCACAACTCCATGGTCATAACTGGGTGATAGAAATCTACTGCCGCTCGCGTGAGCTCAACGCCAACGGCATGGTGATTGACTTCACCGAGATTAAGCGCAGGATCAAGAACCGCCTTGACCACAAGAACCTCAACGACGTGCTGCCCTTCAACCCAACGGCTGAGAACATCGCCCGATGGTGTGTGGAGCAGATCCCGACATGCTACAAGGCCACCGTTCAGGAGAGCGAGGGCAACTGGGCATGCTACGAGGACGACCTTAGCCCATTAGCCCCCTCAGACTATAGACTATAGACTTCAGACTACAGACTTTAGACTACAGACTTTAGACTACAGACTTTAGACTTTAGACTACAGACTATAGATTACGGGACTCAGAAATTTACCAATAACTAAATTATATGACACGAAAACTATTTCTTTTTCTCACTCTACTATTGGCCATGCCCCTCATGGCCGTCGAGTGGGACGAGCAAGCCTATAGGCAGATAGAGCAGAGCATTGCCGTGCCACAGACAGGCACAGGCGAGTACCCCATAACGAAGTTCGGGGCAAAGCCCACAGCCACTGCCGCCGAGAACCAGAAAGCGATACAGAAAGCCATTGACCGCTGCTCGAAGAAGGGTGGCGGACGGGTCATCGTGCCCGCCGGACAGACGTTCCATACTGCGGCCATAGCCCTGAAGAGCCACGTGAACCTCGTCATTGAGGAGGGTGCTGTGCTCCAGTTTGTCTTCCAGCCCGAGTTGTACCCCATCGTGGAGACCTCGTGGGAGGGACTCGACTGCTACAACCTCTCGCCCTGCGTCTATGCTTTTGGCCAGACCGACATAGCCATCACCGGCAAGGGCACCATCCACGGAGGCGGAAGCAAAGAGACGTGGTGGGCCTGGTGCGGCGCTGCCCATTTCGGCTACAAGGACGGCGGCATCAGCCAGAAGGTGGAGGCCCGCCCCCGACTGCTGCGCTGTGGCGAGGACGGCGTGCCCATGAAGGACGCGAAAGGCCAGTGGGCGAAAGAGCGCACATTCGGCCCGAAGGACGGACTGCGCCCGCAGTTGGTGAGCTTCAGCGAGTGTCAGCGCGTGCTTCTTGAGGACATAACGCTGTTCGAATCGCCTTTCTGGGTCATCCATCCCCTGAAGTCGACCGACATCACCGTGCGCCGAGTGAAAATAATAAACGAAGGCCCCAACGGCGACGGCTGCGACCCGGAATCGTGCGACCGCGTGATTATCGAGGACTGTTTCTTCAACACCGGCGACGACTGCATAGCCATCAAGAGCGGACGCAACCGCGACGGGCGTGAGCGCAACATGCCTTCGCAGAATATCATCATCCGCCGTTGCGAGATGAAGAACGGCCACGGCGGCGTGGTCATCGGAAGCGAGATCTCAGGCGGATGCAAGAATGTCTTCGCCCACGACTGCGTGATGGACTCGCCACAATTGGACCGCGTGTTGCGCATAAAAACCAACTCGTGCCGAGGAGGAATCATCGAGAACATCTACGTGAAGGACGTCAAGGTGGGCCAGTGCGGCGAGAGCGTGCTGAAGATAAACCTCGACTATGAGCACAACGAGATATGCTGTCGTGGCAACTACCCGACCGTGCGCAACGTGCTGATGGAGAACGTCACCTGCGAAAAGTCGAAGTACGGCGTGCAGATCATTGGTCTCGAAGAGGACACCTATGTCTACGGCATCGACGTGCGCAACTGCCATTTCAACGGTGTGCAGCAGGGCAATTTCCAGAGCGGCAAGGTGCGCGACGTGCGCTTCGACAAGCTGTATATCAACGGTGGTCTGACCCTGCAGAAGAAGCCCTACAAGCACTACTCAGAGTGGATGACATACTCAGAGATGAAGCGCGTGCCCGAAAGCTATCTGCTCGACTTCTCGAAGAAGCCCAAGTGGAGCTACGTCATGGGCATCGAGCTGGAGGGTATGCTCGACACCTACCTGTGCTATGGCGGGGAGAAGATCAAGGACTACTGCCAGATGTACACCGACACAATGATTAACGAAAAGGGCGACATCCGTGGCTACAACATTCTCGACTACAACCTCGACAACATCCGCACCGGCCATTTTGTCACACGCATGTACCAGCAGTGGCCCGAGGCCAAGAACCTCCTTGCCATGCAGACCATGATGAAGCAGTTACAGGACCAGCCGCGCACCATTGCCGACCGTGTCTATTGGCACAAGGCCATTTATGCCTACCAGGTGTGGCTCGACGGAATCTTCATGGGTCTGCCCTTCCGCGTCTTGACCGCCCCCATCACCGAGGCTGCTGATAAGACCAATAAGTCTCATAAGACCTATAAGACTTATAAGTCCTATAAGACCTATAAGACCCAGGCCATCTACGACGACGCTGTCGACCAGCTGAAGATCACCTACCAGCGCACCTTCGACCCTAAGACCGGCCTCAACCGCCACGCCTACGACGAGACGCGCAAGACCTTCTGGGCCGACAAGGAGACAGGACTCTCACAGCATTGCTGGGGCCGCGCCCAGGGATGGTACACCATGGCCCTTATCGAGGTGCTCGACGCCCTGCCCGAGGACTACAGCCGCCGTGGCGAGGTCATCGACCTGTTGCAGAAAGACCTCGACGCCATACTGAAATGGCAGGACAAGCAGAGCGGCGTGTGGTTTCAGGTGATGGACTCGCCCGGACGTGAGGGCAACTACTTGGAAAGCACCTGCTCCGCCATGTTCACCTACGTGCTGCTGAAGGCCTACCGCAAAGGCTTCGTCGGCACGAAATACCGCGACGCAGGAATTCGCGCCTACCGTGGCATCATCAATAATTTCATCCGCGTGAACGACGACGAGACAATCTCGCTGACCAACTGCTGCTCGGTGGCCGGCCTCGGCCCTGCCGCCACACCCGAGGTGGAGGCCGCGCTGAATAAGGTGAACCCCAACGGTACGGTGAAGGAGAACAAGCGGCGCGACGGCAGCTATGCCTACTACCTCTCCGAACCCATCCGTGACAACGACGCCAAGGGTCTCGGCCCGTTCATCTGGGCTTCGCTCGAGATGGAGCAGATGGGCTTCGACACGGAGAACGTCATGCAACCCATAGACCGCCAGGCTGTCGTCTCGCGCAACAATCCCGTCATCACCGAGGCCGACCCGTTGGCCTCGCTCACCGTCGGCAACGGCCATTTCGCCACCACGGTCGACGTGACGGGTATGCAGTCGTTCCCTTTTGAGTATAGGGGTGGTGTCCCCCTGACAGCCATGTCCGACTGGGGGTGGCATAAGTTCGAAAACACCGAGGGGCTGACACCCTCCGACAGCGAGAAGTCTTTCGACATGGGTCACGGACATCCTGAGGTCTATGCCATCGAGTACAAGGCTGAGAGAGGTGACCCCGCCCGCAATGTGGCCGCCACAGAGTATTTCCGGGTGAACCCGCATAGGCTTAACCTGGGGGTTATAGGGTTGGCGATTAATGGGAGTGATGGGACTAATGGGACTAATAGGACTAATGAGACCTATAAGACCTATAAGACCTATGGGACCTATAAGACCTATGGGACTTATGGCGCTGATGGGACTTATGAGTCAAAGCAGATTCCCCTTTCTGCTCTTACCGAGATACGGCAGGAGCTGAAACTTTATGACGGGGTCATTGAGTCGCACTTCGCGGTCGGCGGTTCTCCTGTCGATGTCACAACAGCCGCCATCCAGGATCGCGATGCCGTGGTCTACAGGATAAAGTCGCCGATGCTGAAGGACGGTCGTGCCCGCGTCGCCATCCGTTTCCCTTATCCCACGGGCAATCATGCCGACGATGCCGCCGACTGGACGAAGCCCGACCGCCACACTTCGGTCGTGGTCGGCGGTTTGCCCGCCGACACCCACTACGCCGACGCCCACTACGCCGTCATCGAGCACCGCCTCGACAGCACCGTCTACTATCTCACGCTCCGCTGGCAGGGCGAAGCCACCCTAACCGAGGCGGCTCCCCACGAGTTCTATCTCAGCACCACCGACCCCGTCCTGACTTTCGAGGCAGAATATAGCCCCACCCCCGACCCCTCCCGCGGGGGGGAGGGGAGTATATACTCTCAAGGACAGAAAACGGATAGTGGGCAGACACAAAAGGTGACCACTCCCCTCCCCCCTGCGGGAGGGGTCGGGGGAGAGGCTCCTTTCTATTACGAACAGTCGCTGAAGGCCATCATCCGTGCCTGGAACCACTGGTGGCAACAGGGAGCCATCGTCGATTTCGGCCAGTGCACCGACCCTCGCGCCCGTGAACTGGAACGCCGTGTCGTCCTCTCGCAGTATCTCACTCAGGTAAACTGCGCCAACAGCCTGCCGCCACAGGAAACTGGCCTCACCTACAACTCCTGGTTTGGTCGGCCGCACTTGGAGATGGCGTGGTGGCATCTTGTCGACTTCGCCCTCTGGAACCGTCCGCAGACCGTCGCCACCGTCATGGACTGGTACAACCGCGTGGCCTATCCCGTGGCCCGTCAGATAGCCCAGCGCCAAGGCTTCAAGGGTGTGCGCTGGATGAAGATGACCGACCCCTGGGCCGGCGAGGCTCCGTCGAACACCGGCTCGTTCCTCATTTGGCAGCAGCCACATTATATATATATGGCAGAGGAAATGTACCGCGCCAAGCCCACCGCCGAGACGTTGAAGAAATACGCCGAACAGGTCGAGGCCACAGCTGAGTTTATGGCCGACTTCGCCTCTTCCTGTCCTGTAAACGATGGCAATGCCGCCGTCTGTTCCCTCTTCGGTGCCACCTCCATGCAGGAGTGCATGACAAAGGACATCAGCTACGACCACCCCTTCGAGCTGGCCTACTGGAACTATGGGCTCTCTGTTGCCCAGAAGTGGCGCGAGCGTCAGGGGCTGCCTCGCCATGCTGAGTGGGACGACATCATCGCCAATCTCGCGCCCCTGCCCATGGTCGACAGCGTCTACACAGCCGGCCAGCCCAAGGGCAAGACCGACGGGTTGGAAGCCTTCGACCCCTTCGATACAGCCCCCCTTTCACCCTCCGAAGCCCCCCTTTCGTCCCCCGAGGGGGACACGATACCTTCTGCCTCAGAAAGTATAGAAGCCCCCTCGGGGGCCGTAGGGGGGGCTTTTCCCTCGGGGACTGTAGGGGTGGCATACGAATCCTTCGCCGAGAAGACCCGCAACGACCATCCAGCCGTACTCGGTTCATTCGGCATTCTGCCCTCCACCGGCCAGGCCCATTGGTGGCATTACGTGCCCGCCCTGCGCACCCTCGACTGGGTGATGGACAACTGGAACTGGCAGACAACCTGGGGCTGGGACTACGGCATGACCGCCATGGCCGCCGCCCGTCTGGGCCAGCCGGAGACCGTCCTGAAGGCTCTGCTTATCGACACGCAGAAAAACACATACTTGAAAAACGGCCATAATTTCCAGACCTCCGACCGTCTGCGCATCTACCTGCCCGGCAACGGTGCCCTGCTGACGGCCATTGCCATGATGTGTGCCGGATGGGACGGCTGCACCATGCCCTGCAACCCCGGTTTCCCGCAGGACGGACGGTGGAACGTCCGCTGGGAAGGCCTGCAACGAATGCAGTAAGACTTTTTCTTTTAACCACGAATTACACGAATTTCACGAATTATTTCGTGCTGCGGTTAAAAGTCTATGCAGGGAAAGCCCTGAAGGGGCAATGAGCAGTCAGCCCAGGGCAGCGCCCTGGGTAGGCATGAGTACACAGCCCCCGCCCTGTAGGGGCAAAAGAATGAGTAGGAGGCGTCGCCTCCGTTCAAGGCTTTTGCCCTTTCAGGGCGACGATAGCCCTGTCATTATACCCAGGGCGTTGCCCTGGGCTGATTGCTTGCTGGCCTTTCAGGCCGTTCTGCGGAAACATACGATACTTTCAGGCCGTTCTGCGGAAACATACGATACTTTCAGGCCGTTCTGCGGAAACATACGATAAGCACCTCTTTGTACCAACTAATTTTGTTAGGTGATTTCTATTAATCTAATTAAATGGTGCGCAGCCGCTCCCCTCCCCTCAAGGGGAGGGGCTGGGGGTGGGGTCTGTAACTACTTGTCTGCTAAAAGGGAGGGGAAAGGCTGCGCGTAGTTTTGCAATTTGTAGAACATACC
Organism: uncultured Prevotella sp.; assembly: GCA_905233425.1. Lineage (GTDB taxonomy): Bacteria > Bacteroidota > Bacteroidia > Bacteroidales > Bacteroidaceae > Prevotella. The sequence continues at coordinate 19,591 of CAJOEC010000074.1, forward strand.
GTTACTATTACTTAGGGCTTTGTGCCGGTATAGAAATCGGTTATGTCGATGATGGCTTTTGTGCATACTGGGCAGAAAAGCTCCACCTCGTTGATTTTCATGCGGCATTCCTGGGCAGGGCGGTAGACCCCTTTCGTCTGGTATCCGCCCCCCTCGAACACGCCTACCCGTTGTGTCGCCTCGTTGAGTCTGCGGCGGTCATCGTCGCCTTGGATTTTCCTGTAGTCGGGCACCGATGCGTCGGGCGGTGTCGGTATTGCCGTTCCTTTCGCCACCATGTCGGCCCATTTACTCTTGAAGTCGTGCAGCGTGGTGAGGTTCGGCTCCCATGGTTCGGTGTCGGCAGGGTACATCGTCTCCGGGTCGTCGCCATAGGCATATTCATCGCCCAGTCCGCCATATCCGTGGCCGAACTCGTGGACCAGTACCTCCCGGAACGTTGAATGGTCGCTGGTGGTCACCGTCAGCTGGTTGTATATTCCCCCGCCGCCGTAGGTGTCGCTGTTCACAAGCACTATGACATGCTCGAAGGGGATGCCACACAGCAGGTTGAATATGCGGTGCATGTCCTGCGACATGAGGTAGCGGTTGCTGTAGAACGTGTCGTAGTGTGTCTGTGCCGTTGTGTTGCGCCACTGCCCCTGATGGGGGACGCTGGGGCCGCTTTCCTCCGACGGACATGCCACGGCTATCACATTGAATCTGTCTTTCAGGCTGGTGAACGGCTCGTGGGCGAAGATGGCGTCGGCGACGCGCTGGCAGTCGTGGTAGAACTTGCCCATCTCCATCTGCGTGTAGCCCTCGGCCACAATGGCCAGGTCAATGCAACCGGTGATGTCAGCCTCGCCGTCGCCCTTAGAGTCTTTTTGGCCTGCAGCCTTGCCTTTCCATATATAATGGTGCGGGATGTTGCTTTTGCCTTGCAACCTTATGAGAATGTCGTCGGGGGCAAGTGTGTGGGTCATGGTCGCCGTAGGCTTCCCGTGGAAGTCGAACAGCGTCACGCAGATGTCGACAGGCCGTAGTGGCAAGGGCACGTTGAAGCTCGTCTGGAACGCACGGTCTGTGTGGCGTGCCTCCTCGGTGGCCACCCACTCCTGGAACAGAGTTGAGAACGAGTGCACGTAGAGCGTCTCGCCCGTCTCGTGGTCTTTTACGGCTATCTGTCCGTTGCCTCTCAGGAATGTCTCTGCGAGACGAGCCTTGCGCCCGGCCCACCGTGGCGACTTGGCGGCCTGTTGGAAGAAGATGTGCTGCTGGGTGTTGTTCCCCGCGAATACATAGTCCAAGCGCAGGGTGCTGTCGGCAAACCATTTGTCGTATTGCTGGGCCATGGCCAATAGGGGCAGGAGCAGCAGAGCCAGTGTAATTGTTGTTCGTGTCATAGCAGTGGTTATGGGGTTATTGGTTGCAAAGTTACGAACAATCTGGCAAACGGCCAAATTATTCTCATGCTTTTTCTCCTGCACCGACACGGCACCCCCGTTTGACAGGGTCTGGGGGGCCGAAATCAGCCCCCCTGGGACGTCTTAGAGTTCGCCCGGCGCGAACTCCGAGTTCGCACGGCGCGGACTGACAGTTCGCCCGGCGCGAACTTTTTGGCGTCTCAGAGGCGGTTTTGACAGAGAGTCACCTCCCGTGGCAGTTTTTTCACAAAATAATTTAAAATATATACGAGGTATGAAAATAAATCGTAACTTTGCCGATAAATTGCATTAATTCATCTTTTTTATTCAGACACAGACATGAAAGATTTCTTCAAGTATGTACTTGCCACCATCTGTGGCATAGTGATCCTCGGCATCGTTGCCGGTATCTTCTTTATGATTTCCATTGCCGGCATCGTGGCCAGCGGTAGTGCGACGACAAAGGTGAAGGACAACTCGGTGCTGGTGATAAAGCTCGACGGCGTGGTCGACGAGAGGGCCGATGAGGCCAATCCGCTATACGAGCTTCTGGGCGAGGCCGACATGTCGCAAATGGGACTCGACGAAATCGTCAGCGCCATTCGCAAGGCCAAGGACAACGAGAACATCAAGGGCATATACATAGAGGGCGGCGCCACATCCTACGACGGACCGGCAACGGCACAGCAGATGCGCGACGCGCTGGAGGACTTCCGCTCAAGCGGCAAGTGGGTCATTGCCTACGCCGACGAGTATATGCAGGGTTCTTACTACGTCTGCTCGGTGGCCGACTCGGTGTTCCTCAACAAGACGGGAATGATTGACTTCAGGGGACTGGGAGGCAAGAACTACTACCTGACCGGACTCTACGAGAAAATAGGCGTGCGCTACCAGTGCACCCGCGTGGGAAAATACAAGAGCGCAGTGGAGAGCGTCACCCGCAAGGACATGAGCGAGAACGACCGCGAGCAGCGCATGGCTTATCTGCAGGCCATCTGGGGCAACATGGTGGAGTCGATAGCCAAGAGCCGCGGCGTGACGGCAGAGCAGCTCAACCAGCTGGCCGACGACAGCATCATGGTCTTTGCCAGCGTCGACGACTACAAGACTGCCGGACTCATCGACGGCGCGTTCTTCCCCGACGAGATAAAAAATGTCATCAAGGGCAAGCTGGGACTCGGCGAAAAGGACGAGATAAACCAGCTGACGCTCAAGGACATGGCCAACGTCAAGGACAACAAGAAGAACAAAGGCGACAAGATTGCCATCTACTATGCCTACGGTGAAATCATCGACGAGATGTCGAGCGCCTTCTCCACCGAGCACGCCATCATAGGCAGCAAGACGGTGGAAGACCTGAACAAGCTGGCCAAGGACGACGACGTGAAGGCCGTGGTGATGCGCGTGAACTCGCCGGGCGGCAGCGCTGTGGCTTCGGAGCAGATATGGCACGCGCTGAAACAGCTGAAGGAGAAGAAGCCCATCGTCGTTTCCATGGGCGGATATGCCGCTTCGGGAGGCTACATGATCAGCGCTCCGGCAAGCTACATCGTGGCCGAGCCGACCACCATAACAGGCTCGATAGGCATCTTCGGACTGGTTCCCAACATGAGCGAACTCGTGACCGACAAGTTAGGAGTGACGTGGGACGGAGTGTCTACAAACAAGCACGGCGACTATGAGACAAACCTCATATTCTCAAAGGACAACGCCGAGGAGTTAAGCCAGATGCAGACCTACGTGGACCGTGGCTATGAGACGTTCCTCAACATCGTGGCCGACGGACGCGGAATGACTCGCGACGAGGTGCACGAGATTGCACAGGGCCGTGTGTGGGTGGCCTCCGACGCTCTGCCCATAAAGCTGGTCGACCAGTTGGGCTCGATGGACGACGCTGTGAAGAAGGCCGCAGAACTGGCCGGAATCAGCGGCGAGTACTACACATCTGACTATCCCGCAAAGACCAGTTGGATCGACAACCTCCTCTCTTCGACCGAAGATAAGAAGGGAACATACATCGACGAGCAGCTGAAGCAGACACTCGGACAGCTCTACGAGCCAATCATGCAGGCAAGAAAAGACTGCCAGCGCAACCGTCTGCAGGCAAGGTTCCCATATAGGATTGAATTAAGATGACAAAACTGTTAGAAGATGATGTCCACCTTCGTATTGAGGAAGCAGAACGGGGAATCGTCGAGGGAAAGGTCGTAAGCCACGAAGAAGTTTTAAGACATTCTTACGAACTGCTGGAGAAATCACAGATCTTTTTGGACTGAATGTAATAATCTCAAGTTTCGGAAGTGAAAAAAGCCCAGCCAAAAAGCCCTGAAAGGGCGTTAAGACTACAGGCGGGGGTGCAACCCCCGCAAAAAGTGCAGAGAATAATAGCCCTGAAGGGGCGGCAGACTACTCTGCGACATTACTCTGTCGCCCCTTCGGGGCTTCCGTTAACGCCTAATTTACCGGGGGTTACACCCCCGTCTGTAATCTGTCAGGCCTTCGGCCTTTGCTGCGCAGGAACTTCCTAATCTTAAGTAATAATCAGTAATGGAAGGTGATTTCATCAGAGTGAACAAGTGGCTCATGCCACTAAGCTGGGTTTACGGTCTGGCTGTGCGCTTCAGGAACATGCTCTTCGACATGGGCATACTGAAGAGCCACAGTTTCTCCGTGCCCGTAATCTCAGTGGGGAACATCACCGTGGGTGGAACGGGGAAGACGCCACACGTGGAATATCTGGTGAAACTCCTGCAGGACACGGGAAAGGTCGCGGTGCTCAGCCGGGGGTACAAGCGGAAGACGAGCGGGTTCATCGTCGCCGGCGACGATGCAACGGCTGCCACCATCGGCGACGAGCCGCTGCAGGTGAAGAAGAAATTCCCAAAGGCCATAGTCGCCGTTGACAAGAAACGAGTCAGGGGGATAAACCGGCTCATTGAGTACGACCCGGAGATAGATGTCATACTGCTCGACGACGCCTTCCAGCACCGCTACGTAAAGCCGGGCATAAACATACTGCTCGTCGACTACCACCGCCTTATCATCTACGACAAACTGCTGCCCGCAGGACGGCTGCGCGAACCGCTCAACGGCAAGAACCGCGCCGACATAGTCATCGTCACGAAGTGCCCAAGGGAGCTGAAACCCATGGAGTTCAGGGTTATAACGAAGACCATGGACCTCTATCCCTACCAGAACCTCTTCTTCACCACCACCGACTATGCGCCACTGAGTCCGGTGTTCCCCGCAGCCACAGTTCCCGCTCCAGCGGGCACCAACGTCCTCCTGCTCGCCGGCATCGCCTCGCCCCAGCAGCTTATCGACGACCTGACGAAGCTGTCGATGGTCGACCCCGGCAAGCTCACCACCCTCACATTCCCCGACCACCATTCGTTCAAGAAGAAGGACGTGAGGCGGATAAACAGCATGTTCGAGGCCCTGCCAAAGCCTCGGTGCATCGTCACCACCGAGAAAGACGCTGCACGGCTGCAAAACGTCGAGGGACTCAGCGACGAGGTGAAAGCCTCGCTCTATGCTCTGCCTGTCCACATCAGCTTCATGCTCGACCAAGAATCAACGTTCAACGAAAACATTATAGGCTATGTACGCAAAAATTCAAGAAACAGCATCCTGGCTAAAAGAAAGGATGACAACAAACCCAAAGACGGCAATCGTACTGGGAACGGGACTCGGACAATTAGCTTCCGAAATAACTGACACATACGAATTCCCATATTCCGAAATTCCCAATTTCCCTGTCTCCACAGTTGAGGGGCACAGCGGCAGGCTCATATTCGGAAAACTGGGCGGCATTGACATCATTGCCATGCAGGGCCGCTTCCACTTCTACGAGGGCTACTCGATGAAGGAGGTGACGTTCCCCGTGCGTGTGATGTACGAGCTGGGCATCAAGACGCTCTTCGTGTCGAATGCCGCCGGCGGCATGAACCCCGGATTCAAGATTGGCGACCTGATGGTCATCACCGACCACATAAACTTCTTCCCCGAACACCCGTTGCGCGGAAAGAACTTCCCCACCGGCCCACGATTCCCCGACATGCACCAGACCTACGACCTTGAGCTTATCAAACTGGCAGGGCAGATAGCCCGCGAGAAGGGCATCCGTCTGCAGTACGGTGTCTACATGGGCGTGCAGGGACCCACATTTGAGACCCCGGCAGAGTATAAGATGTATCGCGCTCTGGGTGGCGACACCGTCGGCATGAGCACCGTGCCCGAGGTCATCGTGGCCCACCATTGCGGTATCCGTGTCTTCGGCGTGAGCATCGTCACCGACCTGGGCGGCTTCGACATTCCTGTCGAGGTGAGCCATGAGGAGGTGCAGGAAGCTGCCAACAAGGCCCAGCCCATCATGACCGAGCTGATGCGCGAGATGATTGTCAGGTCGGAGGGTGTGGAAAGCCACAAAGTGCAGAAATTCAACCCCGAACACCCGACAGAAGGTTGGGAATAGACAACAATAATAAGAAAGAAAGGATGGAAATAGCCAAGTTGGGCGAGTTCGGACTCATCGACCGCCTCACAAAAGACCTCACGCCACGCAACGGGAGCACGCTGAAGGCTGTCGGCGACGACTGTGCCGTGATGCACTACCCCGACACCGAGGTGCTCGTCACCACCGACATGCTTATGGAGGGAGTGCACTTCGACCTCACCTACATAGACCTGCAGCACCTCGGTTATAAGGCCGCCATGGTGAACATCAGCGACATCTTCGCCATGAACGGCACGCCACGGCAGCTGACCGTCTCGTTGGCATTGAGCAAGCGATTCTCGGTGGAGGACGTGGAGACGTTCTATAGCGGACTGCGACTGGCCTGCGAGAAATGGGGCGTGGACATCGTGGGCGGCGACACCACGAGCAGCTACACCGGCCTGGCCATCAGCATCACCTGCATCGGCGAGGCACGGCGCGAGGACATCGTCTACCGCAACGGCGCCCGTAACACCGACCTCGTCTGTGTCAGCGGCGACCTCGGTGCGGCTTATATGGGTCTCCAGCTGCTTGAGCGCGAGAAGAGCGTCTACTACGGGCAGATAAACGACCTGCAAAAGAAGATAGCACAGGCAAAGGCCGCCGGCGACGAGGCAAGGCTGAAGTCACTCAACACCCAACTCGCTGCTCTCAACGACTTCCAGCCGGAGTTCGTCGGTAAGGAATACCTCATTCAGCGGCAGCTGCAGACGGAGGCACGCGGCGACATCATCGAGAAACTGCGTCTGGCCGGCATACGTCCCACGGCGATGATTGACATCAGCGACGGCTTGTCGTCGGAGCTGATGCACATCTGCAAGCAGAGCCACTGCGGATGCCGCATCTACGAGAAGGAGCTGCCCATCGACTACCAGACTGCCGTCATGGCCGAGGAGATGGAGATGAACGTCACCACCTGCGCACTTAACGGCGGCGAGGACTACGAACTGCTCTTCACCGTGCCCATAGGTGACTTGGAGAAAGTGAAGGAGCTGGACGACGTGCGCCTCATTGGACATATCACCGAAGAGAAATACGGCCAGATCCTCGTCACACGCGACGACCAGGAGTTTGAACTGAAGGCACAAGGCTGGAACCCTCTACAGTAGGGATTGCCCCCAGTGTATGCCCGTCCTACGAGGGGTGTTCAAGTGTCTGCCCGCAAGACAAATTAATAAAGGTGATTTCTATTAATCAAATAATTGGTGCGCAGCCTTTCCCCTCCCTTGTAGGGGAGGGGTTAGGGGTGGGGTCAGTATATTTATCGCTGCCAATTAAAGGCTGCGCGTAGTTTTTGCAATTTATAGAACATACCTAAAGCATTATTATGAGAAAACGATTCCGCAATGTTCGCAATGTGCTGATGACAAAAGCCCTCACACTTCTGGGCTTCAGCTCGCCTATGGCTCTTGTCGCCTGCTATGGCACACCGACAACCAACTACCCCGATGAGGTTTACATCGAAGCGAAAGAACTCGACTCCCACAAGGGCGACTCCACAAGGCTCTCCATCGTCTCCGAAGGTCGATGGCAGGTTGTCTCGGTGCCCGAGTTTGCCACCGTGTCGCAGGACAGTGGCGAGGGCACTGCCTGGATAACGGTGAAAGCTGCCGACGACAACCTCACCGGCGATTACCGCGAAGGGGAGATTGTGATTAGAAGCGATAATGGCGAACAGGCCATTGCCATAACACAACTCCCCGACATGGATGATGCCGGGGAGTAGAGTGCCGTGTATTCACTTATTCGTGAAAAAGTCATTCCAAGGTGGGCCAGCCGTCGCTGGTCCACTTTATTTCTTTCTGTATGAGTATGCTGGCACCGTTCATCTTTGTGCTGTAGCCATGGCAGATGAAGATGGTCCCGCCAGTAGGCAGGTCGTAGGCGGCACAGTGGCCGGCGGCCTCAAACTCGTGCTTGTCGCCCTCGATGAACAGCGTACCCCCACCTTCCGTCATCGGTTTGCCTTCGCGGTCTGTGTATGGACCGTCTACTGTTTTCGAGCGTCCAACGGCCACACGGTAATTGCTCTTGGCACCACGGCAGCAGTAGTCCCACGACACGAACAGATAGTACCACCCGTCGTGCTTCAGAATGAACGGCGCCTCGATGGCATTACGCCCAGCAAACTGCGAAGTGGGGTTCTCAGGTGCGTTGGGGTCGTTCAGTCGGTAGCGCCGGGCGATGGTAGAAGCCTCTGAAGGCGAAAGGGGGGCTTCTGCTATCTGTATACCGTCCCAGAACGAGCCCCAGGTCATCCACATCTGGTCGTTGTCGTCGACGACGAGGCACGGGTCGATGGCGTTCCAGTTGTCGCGTTTCTCCTTCGATGCCACAAGGCATCCCTCGTCCTTCCACTGTCCGTTGAGGCGGTCGGCACTCATCAGTCCTATGGCTGATGTGTTCTTGCCGAATGTGGAACAGCTGTAGGCAAGCCACCAGCGGTCGTGCCAGCGGATGATGTCGGGTGCCCACACATGGTCGCGGAAGCCGGGGACGGAGTCGCGGGTCCACTCCGGCAGATTCTCAATGAATGGCGTGGACTGCACCACCCACGTCTTGCGGTCTTTCGATGTTGCCCACTGTAGGCCATTGCCCGTGGAGAGAAGATAGTACGTCCCCTGCTCCCAGGCCATAACTGGGTCGTGAACCATCACGGTGTCGGCCACGAAGGCCATGCGTCGGGGGCGCTGGCGGCGCTGCCCGTCGGGCTGGGAAAAGGCAGGGACGGCACATAGTGCCACCATACCGAACAAAATTGCTGATTGTAATAGTCTCATAGTCTGGTTTTGTTTTGTGTCTTGTTGTGTTCTGTTGTCTTGATTCCTGTTGTCAGTAGAGCAGGACAAGGCCGGCCACGGCGCTCATCAGAATCATCTTTATGGGGTTGATCTTGTAGACTTTTGTCCCAACGTATGTTGCGCAGAAGAGGAACACGCTGACCCAGAACTGCCAGGGGTTCTCAGTCGGCGTGGAGAAATTCTCGCGGTTGCAGAGCAGGAGCGTGGCGGCAGCAAGGAGGCCCACCACGGCAGGACGAAGGCCGGAGAACACCGACTGCACCGTGCGTGTATTCATGTATTTCATGAACAGACGGCTGATAATAATCATCAGTATTAGCGACGGCAGCACCAGCGCAAAGGTGGCCACAGCCGAGCCGAGCACCGAAGCCGTCTCGCCCATACCGGCATTGTGGCAGGCCATGTAGCCGCAGTAGGTGGCGGAATTGATGCCAATTGGGCCGGGGGTCATCTGGCTGATGGCCACAATGTCGGTGAACTGTGCCGTGGTCATCCAAACAGGCACCACCTTCGTCTGTATCAGCGACAGCATCCCGTAGCCGCCACCAAAACCGAACAGGCCGATGACAAAGAACGTACAAAACAGGTCTAAGTACAGCATATTTCTTTCTTAACAACGAATTTGCCGAATTACACGAATGGCACGAATTCTCTAAATTTCACGAATTCTCTGCTTCCTTCCCATTAGCCCCAGAAGCCCCAGATGTCCCATTAGCCCCAGACCCCCCAGAGTTCTTAGCAGCCCTATGTCCTCCCCATACCAGTCCTCCGAGGGCGGCAGCAATGATGATGTATATGGGTGAGACTCCGAGGAGCCAGATGAGCAGGGCGCTGACGATGGGGATCCAGAAGGTGAAGCGGTTGAGCTTTGCCGACCGTGCCATGTTGAACGTGGGCACGGCAATGAGGGCTACCACGGCGGGACGTATGCCCCGGAACATGGCGGCCACAATGGGGTTCTCCTCAAACTGGTGGAAGAAAATGGCAATGATGAGGATGATGAGGAACGAGGGCAGGGCAGTACCTAAGGTACAACTGATGGCTCCGGCGGTGTGCCGCAGCTTGTAGCCGATGAACGTGCTGATGTTGATGGCAAACACGCCGGGACAGCTCTGCGCTATGGCTATTAGGTCGAGGAACTCATCCCTCGTCACCCAGTGGCGCTTGTCCACGACTTCTGCCTCGATGAGGGGAATCATGGCATAGCCGCCGCCAAGGGTGAAAAGCCCAATCTTGAAGAAAGTGGTGAAAGAGAGAAAGAAGCCAGCAGACCCTCCAGCAGCCCCAGCAGACCCTCCAGCAGCCCCAGCAGACCCACCCCCGACCCCTCCCTGTGAGGGAGGGGAGTAGTTACTTTTTTCGCTAATTTCGGATACTTGATTCATGTGAGGATTGTGGTATATACTCCCCTCCCTACAGGGAGGGGCCGGGGGTGGGTCTGCTGGGTCTGGAGGCTCTGTTTTTTTCCACCCATTTCCTTGCATTCACGAATGCCTCAATCCACGGAGTCACCTCGTCGTGGCGGCGGCCACGCAGATACCAGGCGCATTGCCACGGGTAGATGGCCCTTTCGAGGTGGGGCATCATGGCCAAATGCCGGCCGTCGGCAGAGCAGATGCCGGCCACGTCATAGTCGGAGCCGTTGGGGTTGGCGGGGTAGCCGTGGTAGTTGTATTTCGCCACGACGTTGTATTTGTCCTCACCTCCGGGCAGCGAGAATTTACCCTCTCCGTGTGCCACCCAGATGCCGAGCTTCGAGCCGCTGAGGCTTCCAAACATCACGCTGTCGTTCTCAGGAATCTGCAAGGTGACGAAGCCGCTCTCAAACTTATGACTGTCGTTGTGGAGCATACGAGGAGTGTTGAGAGTTAAGCGTTGAGAGTTGAGCGTTGAGAGTTGAGAGTTGAGAGACTTTACATTATCCTCTGAAGTAACGTCTCTAAACTCTGAACCCTTATCACTCAACAATCCCAGCTCCACCATTAGCTGGCAGCCGTTGCAGATGCCGAGCGAGAGGGTGTCGGGACGGGCGTAGAAGCGGTCGAGTGCCTCCTTGGCCTTCGGGTTGTAGAGGAAGGCGCCGGCCCAGCCTTTGGCGGAGCCGAGGACATCGCTGTTGGAGAACCCTCCGCAGAAGACAATCATCTGCACCTCGTCGAGGGTCTCGCGGCCCGTGATGAGGTCGGTCATCATAACGTCCTTCACGTCGAAGCCGGCCAGATAGAGCGACCAGGCCATCTCGCGCTCGCCGTTGGTGCCCTTCTCGCGGATGATAGCGGCCCTGGGAGCATTCTCTCTCCTCTCTCCTCTATCCTCTCTCCTCCAGGAAAGGCCATACTGCGACAGCTTACCCTGGAAGCCGCGTGGGAACTTCATCTGCAAAGGCTGTTGCTTGTAGTTCGCAAAGCGTTCGAGGGCCTTGCCGTTCATCGACTGCTTGCGGTCAAGGAGATAGCTGGTCTTGTACCATACGTCGCGCAGATGGTCGATGTCGAGGGTGATGGTCTCGTTTGCTGTCGTCCGGTTCACTGCGGCATTGCCGCAATCTACAGGACAGACGATTTCAAGCGAGCGGCTGTCCTCTACGGGATAGCCGATCTTGGCGTAGCCTACGCCGAGGTCTTCCATGAACTCGCGGAACTCATGCTTGTGCTCGTCGCTGACCTCGATGACCACGCCAGGGTTCTCGGCGAAGAGAGCCTTAACAATGTCGGGCTGCTCACCTTCCGGCGTGCTGTTGGCGAGCAGGTCGTGGAGGTTGATGTGCAGTCCACCGCGTGTGTTGGCGAAGGTCATCTCCAAGAGGCAGGTGATGAGACCTCCGGCGGAGATGTCGTGGCCGGCCAGCACCCAGCCCTTCTGTATGAGTTGCTGGACGGCGCAGAAGGCATCGGCGAAATATTCGGGGTTGGCAACCGTGGGCACGTCGTCGCCCACGAAGCCGAGGCTCTGGGCAAAAGCCGAGCCACCGAGGCGTTGCTCACAGAAGGAGAAGTCGATATGGTAGAGCGAGGCGCGGTGGTCGTTGACCAGCACGGGCGAGACGACCTTCTTCACGTCGCTCACCTCGCCACCGGCAGAGACGATGACCGTTCCCGGAGAGATAATCTTCTCTCCATTAGGATATTGCTGACTCAAAGACAGCGAGTCCTTGCCCGTGGGCACGTTGATGTGGAGGGCACAGCAGAAATCGCTGAGAGCCTGCACAGCCTGGTAGAGGCGTGCGTCCTCGCCCTCCTGCGAGCGGCAGGGCCACATCCAGTTTGCCGAGAGACTCACATAGTCGAGGGGGCTGTCGCCAGCCTTGGGAAGCTTCCCGGCACGGCCTAACGGTGCCCACACAAGGTTCGTCAGAGCCTCGGCCACAGAGAGCACGCTGCCCGCAGCGGGGTCGGCCAGTCCGGCCTGCGGGGCATGGCCGATGGCGGTGGCGATGCCGGAGCGGCCTTGGTAGTCGAGGGCCACAACGCCGCAGTCACTGAGTGGCAGCTGCAACTCGCCCTGGCATTGCTGGCGGGCAATCTTGCCTGTCACCGAGCGGTCTACCTTGTTCGTCAGCCAGTCCTTGCAGGCCACGGCCTCAAGCTGGAGAACACGCTCAATGGCCCTCCCTACTGCCTCCGAAGCCCCCCCTACTGCCCCCGAGGGGGCTTCTATACCATTTGAGGCAGAAGGCGATGTGCCCCCCTCGGGGGGCGAAAGGGGGGCTTTATACTTCACCGGCTCGTAGTGCCGCTCCACGATGTTGTCGCGCATGATGGTCTTCGGCGAGTGGCCGAACATCTGTGCCACGTCGAGGTCGAAGGGCTTCACGCCGTCGCCCTGGACGAAGGAGAAATGGGCATCGCCAGTAGTCTCGCCGACGACATAGAGCGGGGCGCGCTCGCGCTCGGCAATCTTCTGAACGTGGTCGAGGTGACGCTCGTCGATGAGCAGTCCCATGCGCTCCTGGCTCTCGTTGGCTATAATCTCTTTCGAGGATAGAGTCGTGTCGCCAATGGGCAGTTTCGTCATGTCGATGCTTCCGCCACAGTCCTCCACCAGTTCGGAGAGACAGTTCAGATGGCCTGCCGAACCGTGGTCGTGGATAGAGACGACGGGGTTGTTGTCCTCCTCGCAGAGGGCACGCACAAGGTTGTAGGCACGCTTCTGCATTTCGGGGTTGGCACGCTGCACGGCGTTCAGCTCAATGCCGCTGGCGTAGCGGCCGGTATCGACGCTGGAGACCGAGCCGCCACCGAGTCCAATGCGGTAGTTGTCGCCACCTACGACGACGACCTTATTGCCGGGTTGCGGTTCCTTCTTCAGGCAGTCGCGGCGCGTGCCATAGCCCACGCCACCGGCCAGCATGATGACCTTGTCGTAGGCGTACTTCGTCTGGTTCACTGGGGTAGTACCGCAGTCTACAGGACAGTGCTCCTGGTGCTCAAAGGTGAGGACGGAACCGCAGATGAGGGGCTGGCCGAACTTGTTTCCGAAGTCGGAGGCGCCGTTGGAGGCCTTGATGAGAATCTGCTCTGGCGACTGGTAGAGCCATTCGCGGACGGGGAGGATGTTCTCCCAAGGTCGGGCAGACCCACCCCCAGCCCCTCCCTGTGAGGGAGGGGAGTAGTTACCTTGTCCGTCAGTGTTGTCAATAGCAGGTGTATCTACTCCCCTCCCTGCAGGGAGGTGCTGGGGGTGGGTCTCCTCTTCCAGGCGGGGGTATGCCGTCATGTAGACCGCTGTTCCAGCAATCGGCCATGAGCCTACACCGCCACCCATACGGTCACGGATCTCGCCGCCGGTTCCTGTGGCAGCTCCGTTGAAAGGCTCCACGGTGGTGGGGAAGTTGTGGGTCTCAGCCTTCAGGGATATGACGCTGTCAATATCCTTCACACGGAACCAGTCGGAGGTCGACTGGTCGGCGGGGGCGAACTGCTCCACGCGGGGACCTTCGGCGAAAGCCACGTTGTCCTTGTAGGCCGAGAGAATCTGTCCGGGGTTCTCCTTTGTGGTCTTCTTGATAAGGTTGAAGAGCGAACTCTCCATCTCCTTGCCGTCAATGATAAAAGTCCCGCCGAAAATCTTGTGGCGGCAATGCTCGCTGTTTATCTGTGCGAATCCGAATATCTCGCTGTCGGTCAGCGGACGACCGTTCTGCTTCTCCAATCCGTGGAGGTATTCTATCTCTTCGGGCGAGAGAGCCAGACCTTCCTGCTCGTTATATTTCTCCAGGTTCTCCACATGCTTTATCGGCTCGGGCTTGATGTTGATGGTGAAAATGCCCTGGTCGAGACCGTCATAGTGACGCTGAAGCATGGGATCAAAATTGTTGAGGGTTGAGTGTTCAGTGTTGAGAGTTGGGAAGTACTCCTCAATACGTACTATGCCCTTCATGGCCATGTTCTGTGTTATCTCAACCGCGTTGGTCGACCATGGTGTTACCATCTCGCGGCGTGGCCCGATGAACTTGCCTTCGAGTGTGTCGCCCTCTAAGAGCGTTGCTCCGCCGTAAAGCCAGCACAGTTTGTCAATCTCTTCGTTTGTGAGCTTATGGTCCACTTCTGTGGCAATCACGCTCTTTTGTGGTGTCTGGAAAAAGAATATCATACCTTATTATATATATAGTTTCTGTTTTTTCGCTGCAAAGGTACTAAAAGCGTGGCTAATGGCCAAATTTATCGGGGAAAAGATTTGGCTGTTCGTCCGCTTTTTCGTAACTTTGTGCCCGAAATAACGTTATTACTATGCTACGAAAAGTTTTTTTTCTTGTCTTTTCTTTATTATCATCCATCAGTTCCTTTTCCCAGGAGACCTTGCGGCAGTATCTCAGCGGCACGGGCTGCGATGACATGGTTGAGTGGGACTTCAAGTGCAGCGAGGGGCGCGGCTCCGGCAAATGGACTAAGATTGGCGTTCCGTCGTGCTGGGAGCTGCAGGGCTTCGGCACCTACCAGTATGGTATGCGCTTCTATGGCATTGCCAAGCCCGAGGGCATAGCTTCCGAGAAAGGCCAGTACAAGACCGAATTCGCTCTGCCCCAGGAGTGGGAGGGTCGGCAGATAGAGCTGGTCTTCGAGGCCGTGTTCACCGATGCCCGCGTCATCATCAACAGTCGCAAGGCCGGCCAGGGCCTTTATCAGGGCGGTTTCACCCGCCACACCATCGACATCTCCGACCGCGTGTTCTTCGGTGCCAAGAAGAACCGCCTTGAGGTTGAGGTGAGCAAGGAGAGCGGGAACCCACAGGTGAACCTGGCCGAGCGCCGCGCCGACTACTGGAATTTCGGCGGCATCTGGCGCCCGGTGTTCATTGTGTCGAAGCCGTGGCAGAACATCCGCCGCGTGGCCGTCAATGCCACGATGGACGGCCGTTTCCGTGCCGACGTGTTCCTCTCGCGTGCCCTTGCCGGCTGTTCGGTGGGTGTCGGCATTGTCGACGCAAAGGGGACAGAAGTGGCGAAGAGCG
Organism: uncultured Prevotella sp.; assembly: GCA_905233425.1. Lineage (GTDB taxonomy): Bacteria > Bacteroidota > Bacteroidia > Bacteroidales > Bacteroidaceae > Prevotella. The sequence continues at coordinate 34,743 of CAJOEC010000074.1, forward strand.
GACAGACAGAAGTGGCCGGCGACCACGCATACATCGACTTCAGCGTCAAGAGCCCCAAGCTCTGGAATGCCGAACAGCCCAATCTCTATACCGCCGTGTTTACGCTGAAGGACGCTGGGGGCAAGACCCTTCACGTTGAGCGCCAGCGTTTCGGTTTCCGCACAATAGAGTACCGCCACAGCTATAACGGCGACGATGGCGACGGCGTGTTCATCAACGGGCGCAAGGTCATCATGAAGGGCGTGAACCGCCATTCGTTCTGGCCCGAAAGCGGACGTACCCTGTCGAAGGCGAAGAACATCGATGACGTGAAGCTCATCAAGTCGATGAACATGAACGCCGTGCGCCTCTCCCACTATCCTGCCGACCCGGAGTTCCTCGATGCCTGCGACTCGTTGGGCCTCTACGTGGAATGCGAGTTGCCGGGATGGCACTGGGCGCATGAGACAATAATTGGCACACAGATAGCCGAAGAGATGGTCATGCGCGACGTGAACCATCCCAGCATAATCTTCTGGAGCAACGGCAACGAGGGAGGCTTCAACTACGAGTTGGAGTCGGTGTTCACCAACCTGGACCCCCAGCAGCGCGTGGTGCTCTATCCATGGGCAAACCGCAACGGCTTCGAGACGAAACACTACCGCTCGTGGGGCGAGACGGCAATGTACATGCGCCAGAGAGAGATATTCATGCCTACCGAGTTCCTGCATGGACTCTACGACGGTGGCCACGGTGCCGGTCTGAAGGACTACTGGGAGCTGATGATGCAGAACCCACGCTGTGCCGGCGGCTTCCTGTGGGACTTGAAAGACCAGGCGGTGGCACGCACCGACCTGCCACGATTGACAGAGACGGGGCAGGTGTCGGCCAAAGGCGACCATTTCTTCCTCGACCCCGTGGGCAATTTCGGGGCAGACGGTATAGTGGGGCCTCACGGCGAGCGCGAAGGATCCTACTACACCATCAAAGAGATATGGTCGCCGGTGAGGATAAAGAGGAGAGAGGAAAGAGGAGAGAGGAGAGAGAGAACCGAAAAGAGGAGAGAGGAGAGAGGAGAGAGGAGAGAGAATACTTTAGAGGAAGAGAAAGTGGTTGTTGAGAACTGCTACAATTTCACGAACCTTAAGGACTGCCGCTTCAGCTACAAGTGGCTTGTCATGCCTGGCTATGGGGAAAGCAAGGTCACAGTCAGCAGCGAGGGTGCTTTGCCGTCGCCCGATGTGGAGCCTGGCCAGAGTGCCACCATCGCCATACCAAAAGGCACCGGCGACATAATCCAGCTGACAGCCACCGACCCGCACGGCGAGGAAATCTTCACCTGGAGCTATAGGTCTGATGCTTACAAACCCGGTAAGACCTATAAGTCCCAGCCCTTTACGACCACCGAGACCGACAAGGCGCTGACAGTTGTCTGTGGCCCAGCCTCCTACACCTTCTCGAAGAAAGACGGGCGGCTGATGGGAGTGAAGACCGCCACCCACGTCTACAGCCTCAGCGGGGGCCCGCGCTTCGTGGCCGTCAAGCGTGCCGACCGCTCAGAGGATGGTTTCTACAACCACGACGACAAAGGGGCATTCGAGAAAAAGACTATGTACAAACCATATCTTGACCATGGCAAGTTCGCCGGCTTCACCACCACCGACAGTAGTCTGACAGTCCGCTATGCCCACGGCAGTATGCAGGAGGTGGAGTGGCTGTTCTCCGCCGACGGCATTGCCCGAATAACTGCCACCTGCGATTTCAGCGGCGTGGTAGACCTCATGGGCATCTGCTTCGACTATCCCGAACAGCAGGTGACGGGCAAGCAATGGGTGGGCTGCGGCCCATACCGTGTGTGGCAGAACCGCATGGAAGGCCCGCAGTACGGCTACTGGCAGAACGACTATAACGACCCCGTACCGGCAGAGACGTGGCTCTACCCTGAGTTCAAGGGATATTTCGCCGATGTCGACTGGATGCTGTTGCAGACCAGAGAGGGGAATATAGGTCTCTCTGACTTCAGACTTCAGACTTCAGAACGTTCTGATTTCAGACCTCAGACTTCAGAACCTTACGTTGGGGTTTTCACGCCACGCGACGGCCGTGACCATCAGCTCTACGACCTTCCTCAGACGGGGCTGTCGGTGCTCTCTGTCATTCCCGCCGTGCGCAACAAGGTGAACACCACCGACCTCAACGGCCCGTCGGCCCAGCCTCATTTCGTCAGTGGAAAGCATATCTTCGGCGCAACGCTGCATTTTGAGTAATAACCTGACAGTTTTCAATTTTTCCGCCGTTTATTTGCGTATCTCTCAAAGAATTACTAACTTTGCACCACAATAACATAATATCTTAGTTTCCCCATGAAGGAATTTGTCATTTCCGAGGCCAAAACCGAGACTGCCGTGCTGGTGGGCCTTATAACCCCCGGCCAGGACGAGGCCAAGACAACTGAGTATCTCGACGAGCTGGAGTTTCTCGCCACTACTGCCGGTGCACACACCGTGAAGCGGTTCACGCAGCGCATGGCCGGCCCCAGCAGCGTCACCTACATAGGCAGCGGCAAGCTGCAAGAAATCAAGGAATACATAAAGCAACAGCAGGATGCCTACGACGAGGCCATGGACTCACATTCCGACGCTGTCGCATACGATGCGTTGAATGCACATCCCACCCCCGACATCCCCCAGCCTGTCGGCATGGTAATCTTCGACGACGAGCTGTCGGCCAAGCAACTGCGCAACATCGAGAAGGAGCTGAAGGTGAAGATCCTCGACCGCACGAGCCTCATCCTCGATATCTTCGCCATGCGTGCACAGACCGCCGAGGCAAAGGCCCAGGTGGAGCTGGCCCAGCACCGCTATATGCTGCCCCGTCTGCAGCGCCTGTGGACTCACCTTGAGCGTCAGGGCGGCGGCTCCGGCGGTGGCGGCGGCAAGGGCACCGTGGGACTGCGCGGACCGGGCGAGACACAGCTCGAAATGGACCGCCGCATCATCCTACACCGCATAACCCTGCTCAAGCAACGACTGGCCGAGATTGACAAGCAGAAGACCACACAGCGCAAGAACCGCGGCCGCCTCATACGCGTGGCTCTCGTGGGATATACCAACGTGGGCAAGTCGACGCTGATGAACCTCATGTCGAAGAGCGATGTCTTTGCCGAGAACAAGCTATTCGCCACCCTCGACACCACTGTCCGCAAGGTGACCATCGACAACCTGCCGTTCCTGCTGGCCGACACCGTGGGCTTCATCCGCAAACTGCCCGCCGACTTAGTGGAGTCGTTCAAGAGCACCCTCGACGAGGTGCGCGAGGCCGACCTGCTGGTTCATGTGGTCGACATTTCCCACCCCGGCTTCGAGGAGCAGATAAACGTGGTGGAGCAGACACTGGCCGACTTGGGATGCCAGGACACGCCGTCGATGCTGGTGTTCAACAAGGTGGATGCCTATCGCTGGACGCCGCAGGACGAAGACGACCTGACCGAACCCACACGCGAGAACATCTCGCTCGAAGACTTGGAGCGCACATGGATGGCCAAGATAAGCGAAAAAAGGAAAGTGAACAGCGAAGAATTTGTTACCGCACCAATCTTCATCTCGGCAAAAAAGAAGGAGAACATCGAGGAGCTGCGCCGTGTGCTCTACGAGAAGGTGCGCGAGCTGCACGTCCAGAAATATCCCTACAACGATTTCCTTTACAACATAGACGACCAAGACATAACAACCTAAATAATTTAAAAATATGAGACTAACAAACCTAAACAAGAAAATGGCTGCATTCCTCGCAGCCCTGTCGGCTATGCTGGCACCTTTTGCCAGCCCCGCTTCAGCCGCCAACACTAAGACCACCGTCGAGAAAGTCACGACGGCGGTAGAACTCACCGACGATGTCGACTACATTGTCACCGATGCCACGCCCTTCAGCGGCTCAGGCGTTGTCGACATCAAGAACACCGACCATGCCGTGCTCATCCTCACCAACGTCAAGCCCTCGGCAGCTATAAAACTGCTGGCCACCCGTGTGAAGGTGAACGGCGAAAAGGCCGTGAACAATACCAACTGCCAGGTGAAAATCTACAACCGGGGATGCATCATCATGCCCTACGACAATGACATCAAACCGCTCACCGTCTACTCCGAGCAGAACTTCGAGGGCGAGGCCGTCAACGACTTCGGACTGGAGAACAGCGGCGGATACATGAACACCCTCACCGCCGCGAAGCTGAACAACCGCATTCGCTCGTTCAAGCTGAAACGCGGCTACATGGTCACCTTCGCCAACCGTGCAAGCGGACGGGGATACAGCCGCTGCTTCATAGCCGCCGACCAGGACCTGGAGATGGCAAAGCTGCCTGGAGTCCTCGACAACAGCATCTCGTCATACCGAGTGTTCAAATGGTACGACACCGGAAAGCCCCAGCTTGCCAACAGCGCCGGCGATGTCTCCGCCCTGAAGGCACTCAACGTGCAGAGCACATACGACTGGGGGCAGGGCAACAGCAGTCTTGCTCCCGACATTGAGTGGGTGCCCAATCATATCTATGAGGACTGGCCATCGTCGGCAACCATTGGCGGCACCACGCAGTCGCCCCACACCAAGAACAACAACGAGCCGCGAAACTCATCCGATGACACCCCGCAGGACCTCACCACCATCCTCAACAACTGGGAGAACATGATGCGCACGGGTATGCGCCTCTGCTCACCCTCCTCGTGGGACGGCAGCGACTACTGGAACGCCACCGGCTTCCTCGCAGAGTTCCTCGACAGCATCGACGCACGCGGATGGCGGTGCGACATCATCGACCTGCATTGCTACTGGCCGGAAGGCAACTTCGGAAACGTCAACAACTGGGCCAACAAATACAACCGCCCGGTGTGGATCTCGGAATGGTGCTGGGGAGCATCGTGGGGCACCAATGAGAGCAGCAAAGGCTCCTTTGCCGACGGTGTTACCGAGAACCAGGTGCGCGACGTACTTGAGCGCATCTGCACCGGCCTGAACAATAACAGCAACGTGGAGCGATACTTCTACTGGAACGGCGAGCGCGACCCGTCGCGCCTCTACAAGAACGGCAGTCTCACCCCTGCCGGCAAAATGTACTCACAGCTCGACGGAGGACTGGCATACACAGGCAAGCACGATTATGCGCCGAAGGTTCCCGAACAGTACGACCCAAACAACCTGGTGGTGGTTTTCGACAAGAACGCACACTCGGCAGCTCTCACATGGAACGATCCCAACGGCGAGCTTAACACCAGCGAAACGGTGGAGCGGCGCAAGTCGGCCACCGACTCATGGACAGCCATTGCACAGGTGTCAATGAAAGAGAAACCGGGAAAGTGCACTTTCGAGGACGGCGACGCCACTAACGGGTGCCAGTACCGCATTCATGTGGTCGACGCCAACGGAAAAGACCGATACTCGAACATCGTCACAGCGGCAAGCGCAGACTTAGGTGCCGGTGACTCTGTGGAACTTGACGGAAAGACAAAGTATGTCGGAGGAAACATCTTCGTCAACGGAAACTTCGACATGGGCACATACGGTTGGCTCAACGGAACCGACGGGCCTCTGGAGCAGCCCTGGTTCCAAGCGGTGCCGGTGGGCGGATATGAGAACGGGCCATACCTACAGGCATACGGCAACGGGTCGGCCAACACCGCTTCGGCCATCAGGACAGCATTCGATGTCAAGCCGGCCACCGACTACTATTTCTCAGGCTCTGTCTGCAACACCACCAACGCATTGACCCAACTGTGCATCACCGAGGACGGCACTTCGAGCAAGAAGTCAATAAAATCGCTGCAGAACACCACCAACAACTGGCTTACACAGTATGAGGCGTTCAACACCGAGGAATACTCGAAGGTGCTCCTTTCGTGCCGCATGATGGGCTGCAAGACCCAGCTCGACAACCTCCTGCTGGCACAGCTCTTCGACACCGAGGAGGAGGCCATCGCCGACGGAGTGGAGAAGGCACGCTGGCGTGCCGAAACATTCTTGAAGTACAATAATAATATAAATGGCCTTAACAATGAACTCATGGAGATACTTGATATGCTTGAGACTACGGATAGCGACCAGACAGCCCTCTTCACCTTGGAACGCGCCGTGGCACAGGCCATACAGGCATACAACACAGTGCCACGGCTAATGGCTCTTGTGGAAAAGGGATATAAACTTATAGACCTCAAGCTTGATGGTGTCGACGCATTGAACCAGGCTTTGGAAAATGCCAGAACAGCCGTGGACGGTGCCTTAGATGTGCAGTATCCTACTGAAACCCGTTCAGCAGCTCCATCGGAGAACATGAGTTCTGCACTCGCTGTCAATGTCATTAATGAGTATGCCTCACTTCAAATCGCCATCGACGAATACCTGCCCATGGCCATTGCAACAAAGCAGCCTACGCAGCCCAAGTTCGAAGCGGCTACGGGATGGACCACGAAATGCGGAACATTTACCGGCGGAGACCAAAGAACAAACAAGACCGACGACGGAATAACGTTCTGGAACGCATGGTGGAGCGGAATCAACGCCTCGGAAGGCACCGCCAAGACCATGGAGGTGAAGCAGGATGTCAAGGGACTGACCCACGGACTCTACACCCTCGAGTGCAAGGCCACAACTGAGCACTACTGCCTCAGCGACCAGCACGGATACCTCAAACACGGCGACAAGACGGTAGTCACCCAGAACCTTTCGGCCAACTATTTCGACCTGACCACTGTCGCCGCCGCCGACCGCTGGGAGACGCTGTCCACCATGCCGATATACGTGAACGAGGGCGACACCGTCACCATCGGTTTCGTCGGCTCCAAGGCTGGGGCCATCGACAACGCCTGGCACAAGGTTGGCGACACAAAGAGCAATGGCGACAAGCGCGAGGGATGGTGGTGCGCCACCGACTTCGTGCTCAAGCACACTCCGCTCTTCAAAAATACAGTAACGCCCAACCAGTACTATGTCACCTGTCTGCCCTACGAAATAACACCGGCAGAGGGCGTCACGTTCTACAACATCGTGGGTGTCAGCAGCGACTACACCTACCTCTGCATCGAGCCTACCGACAAATCGATGGCCGGTGTGCCCGTCATCTACTCGTCGACGAAAGACGAGGCCACATTGCTGGAAAACGGAAAAGAGGTCAAAAACGCGTCCGACGGGTCGGGAAATCTCAGGGGTTATCTCACCACGAAACTCCATGTCCCCGAGAACTACTACTACTTGGAGGACGGCGAATGGAAGAAGTGCACACAGTCGTTCAGCCAGAGGCCATACTTGGGCAATTTCACCGGTGTGGTAAGGCCATTCGACGACAAGAACGGTAAGGCCGTCACCATCTACAAGGGATGGAAGGGGCTGACCATGCCCATCAGCGGCGTCACCGACGAGGAGAAGCAGTATAACGACGAAATTGCCACTGTCGTCGTCGTGGGAGTCAATGGCGATGTCAATGGCGACGGTGTCGTCGACGTGGCCGACATTGCCAGCATAATCAGCGTCATGGCAGGAACCAACGATCCAGACACATCAATGTCGGATGCCGCCGACGTGAACGGCGACGGAGTAGTCGACGTGGCCGACATTGCCAGCGTCATCTCAATCATGGCCGCCTCGTAGGGACGCGACGTGTCGCGTCCGCCGCCCCCAGCAGCCTCCATTGTAGGGACGCGACGTGTCGCGTCCGCCGCCCCCAGCAGCCTCCATTGTAGGGACGCGACGTGTCGCGTCCGTCCCAAGAAGAATGGGGATGTGTTCCGAAACACATCCCCATTCTTCTTGCTTTCAGTCCGGTAAACTGCGGCACTGCCGCAGTCCTTCTCCCCCAGCAGTCATCAATAGAACTTGAAGTAGCGGCGGGCGTTGTTGTAGCTGATGTCCTCGACCATCTTGCCTAAAAGTTCGCGGTCGTCGGGCAGCAGACCCTTCTCCACGTCGTTGCCAAGGATGTTGCACAGTATGCGGCGGAAATACTCGTGGCGCGGATAGCTGAGGAACGAGCGGCTGTCGGTCAGCATTCCCACGAAGCGCGAGAGCAGGCCGAGCACCGAGAGGGCGTTCATCTGGCGTATCATGCCGTCCATCTGGTCGTTGAACCACCAGCCTGAGCCGAACTGTATCTTTCCCGGTTCGCCGCCCTGGAAGTTGCCCAGCATAGTGGCGATGACCTCATTGGCGCAGGGGTTCAACGTATATAATATTGTACGTGTGAGCTTGCCCTTCATGTTCAGCTTGTTCAGGAATGTCGACATGGCGCGTGCCGTGTTGAACTCGCCGATAGAGTCGAAGCCCGTGTCGGGGCCAAGCTGGTTGAACATCGCCGTGTTGTTGTCGCGTATGGCTCCGTAGTGGAACTGCTGGGTCCAGTCGCTGTCGGCATCCATCTCGGCCATGACGCTGAGGAAGCAGTTCTTGTACTGGCGCACCTCGTTCTGCGAGAGCTGCTGGCCGCGCATGGCTTTCTCGAAGATGGTCTCTATCTGCGAGTCGGTGTAGGCCTCGTCGTAGAACTCCTCAATGCCGTGGTCGCTCAGCTTGCAGCCCTGCGAGGCGAAGAAGTCGTGGCGTTTCTGCAGCGCGTCGACCATGTCGGCGAACTTCACTATGTTCACGCCTGAGACCTGAGCCAGCTGCTCCACATATTTCTCGAATTCGGGCTTCTCGATGTTCATGGCCTTGTCGGGACGCCAGGCGGGAATCATCATCGGGTCGTCGTTGGCCTTGCTGCGGGCATACTCTATGTGGTTGTGCAGGTCGTCGACGGGGTCGTCGGTGGTGCAGACACACTCCACGTGGTAGTGCCTCATCAGTCCGCGTGCCGAGAACTCGGGCTTTGCCAGCTTCTCGTTGCACTCGTCGAATATCTCGCGGGCCGTCTTCGGCGAGAGCAGTTTCTCAATGCCGAAGGCCGTCTTCAGCTCTAAGTGCGTCCAGTGGTACAGCGGGTTGCGCAGGGTGTAGGGAACAGTCTCTGCCCATTTCTCGAACTTCTCCCAGTCTGTCGTGTCCTTGCCGGTGCAGAAGCGCTCCTCGACACCGTTGGTGCGCATGGCACGCCACTTGTAGTGGTCGCCGCCGAGCCACAGTTCGGTGATGCTCTTGAAGCGGTGGTCGCAGGCAACCATCTCGGGAATCAGATGGCAGTGGTAGTCGATAATCGGCATCTTGGCCGCATGGTTGTGGTACAAGTCCTGGGCCACCTCGGTCTCCAGGACGAAATTCTTGTCGTTGAAGGGTTTCATATCAGATTAGACTTTTGGTTAGAATAGCGTGCAAAGTTACGAAAAACTATTGACCTGCCATCGCTTTTTGGATATTTTAACCCACTAAACCTGAATTAGTAACTACCCAGTCCCCTCTCTCAATGTGGTCGCTTCGCTCAAAATCGTAAAAAATAGAATCAAAAATAAGTATCCGTTAAAAAATATTTCGACCTGTACGGTTGAAAGTCTATGCAAGGAAAGCTCCGAAGGAGCGATAGACTACAGACGGGGGTGAAACCCCCGGTAATAGGAATTGA
>CAJOEC010000075.1 GCA_905233425.1 uncultured Prevotella sp.
TCGACAACATACACCAATGGGCGTAAACTCATTTAACCTATGGCGTAGAGGACATCTTAGTATCAGCGGCGCAACAAATCAGATGCCTGGGCTGATGGATTTTCAGACTGGTTCACTTACGCTGCAACAGGATTTCGGACGGTTGCAACTGTCAGCCTCGGCTACTGCTAACAAATACTGGATGCCGATGCAAAGCACGCTCTACACCCAATATGGTTTTGGAGGCACCATTGGCTATGACCTGTCCGATGCCGTTTCGCTTCACGCTTTCGGCTATTACTATGCCCACAATCCCCTCGTAGGTCCAGCCTTCAGTCCGTATGTCAGCACTACATCTTACGGAGGCTATGCCGACATTCGCTTCAGCGACCGCTTTGGCTCGAATATTGGTGTACGTCGCTACATCAATCCCATGTCGGGCCAGTGGACTACCTCACCCATTGTCACCCCATACTTCCGTGTGGGTAAGCGCAACAAGGTGGAAATCGGTCTGCCGCTTGGTGAACTCCTCAAAGCCGCGGTTTGGGGCGACCGTGACAATCCCATGCGCTTCAGACCGCAACCACAGCCACAACAACACCCGAAAAAGAAATAATAACGAAATCAATATCAAAAAAAATGAAAACAATGAAACTCTGGAGAATCGCATTTATGATGCTTGCTGCTTTCTCCCTCGCCTCTTGCAGCAGCGATGATGACTATAAGTTTGATGCAAGCAAACTTGAAGGAAAGTGGAGAAAAGCCATACGAAGTGGCATTATGGATGGAGAGACTGGTATTCTGGTCGCATCGAGCAGCAAGTTTCTGCATGGCCCGATGAAGGTTGGAAAACAACTGACCTCAATTATAGGGTTGGAGAAACGGGACACATGAATATCTTTACAGGAAAAACTTACAACGGGGAATCCAAAATCTACCTTGAAGTTGATGTCCGTAAACTGACTGACTCTGAAATGGTTTGGTACCACACCGATTCCAACGAGGAGATAGCTCGTTTTACAAAAGAGAAATGAACCTGTAAAAATCGGAATTTATGATTGTATCAAAGAAATCTATTGGATTGATTGTCTTATTTTTAATACCCCGTTTTGCTATTGGCCAAAACAGCGTGGATAGCATAGTGGCCAAGCAAGACAGTAGTATGGCAATTGGAACTGACTCGTTATGCAGCAGCAGGTCTGTGTGTAATTGTGATACGGTTCAACTAGACAGTTGTCTACAGCAGCATAGACTATCTTTTATTAACAAAGGCCAAAAGATGACACGAGACATCAACCCGAATGCGCTTAAAATGCGGAAGTTCGATCCTTACAAGAAAAAGTTTAATGATATGCAACTGATAAAAATTATTGGGCCGCATATTAGAAGATAGACTAAAATTTTGTCTCACTTTATGCTGTTTTTATGACTTATTCTAAAAAAGAAACTATTTTCAAGATGACAGGAGTCTTTCTTGCTGCCTTCATCTTGATGGGCGTTTTCCTGTTGCCCTACTTCGCCTATATTTTCGGGCGGGACATCCCATTCAGTCGTACAACATTGGATATAGGAAACCTTCTGTGGCCGTTAGCAATTTTTGCCGTCTATGGCGTAATCCGAGCCTTGGAATGAACCTGAAGACGGTTATTCTATCCCTGGCATTGGGAGTCCTCTGGCAGCTCATTATACTTCTGCTGACCTTCTTGTTTGACGCACCTAATACAGACCCTCGGGAGTCCTATACTCTGGCGACCCTTATCCTGCATATATTCTCCTTCGCCATCATCGGCCCCATTGCAGAGGAATTGCTTTTACGGAAATGGTACATATCCGTGATGGAAAGAGCCTCTTTCGGCAAGATAGCGATTGTCGTTTCCAATGCACTCATCTTTTACGCGGCGCATGTGGGTACAGGCGTTTGGAGATTAGACACACTGATTATGGCGGTCGTTCTTTGCCTGATGTATATGAGAACCAGAGATGTTCGCTATTGTGTGATTACGCATGTCACATGTAATCTCCTGGGCATCTTCTCTGCTTATTATTTCGTATAAAACAATCTTCTTGCGTTTTGGAGGTTTTATGAACCAATTGCTATATATCGTCTGGAATCCAGACCTCGTGGCATTCAGACTGGGTCCGCTGTCTGTGCGATGGTACGGGCTGATGTGGAGCATCGGAATCGTATTGGCCTTTCTCGTGGTGAAACGCCTGTATAAGGAGCAGAAGATCAAGGACGAACTCTTCGCTCCGCTCTACATCTACTGTTTCTTCGGTATCCTGATCGGTGCCCGACTGGGGCACTGCATCTTCTATCAGCCTCAGAACTTCCTGACTTCAGGAAAAGGCATCATAGAGATGCTGCTGCCGATACACTTTATGGCTGACGGAGGCTGGAAGCTGACAGGCTATGCCGGACTAGCCTCGCATGGCGGAACGCTGGGACTCATGATAGCCCTGTGGCTCTATGTCCGCAAGACAAAGCTGAGTGTCTGGATGGTGCTCGACAATATCGCCATCGCTACAGGTACCACAGCCTGCTTTATCCGTTTGGGTAACCTGATAAACTCAGAGATTATCGGAAAAATCTCCGATGTGCCCTGGGCTTTTATCTTCGAGAAGGTTGACATGATGCCCCGTCATCCTGGCCAGCTCTACGAAGCCATAGCTTATGCCGTGCTCTTCTTCATCATGTGGACACTACACAAACGGATGCCAGAGAAGATAGGTACCGGCTGGTATTTCGGCTTCTGTCTGACGTATATCTTCACCTTCCGTTTCTTCATCGAGTACACCAAGGAGATACAAGTAGCCTTCGAGGCATCGCTGCCCATCGATATGGGTCAGATACTCTCCATCCCGTTTATCATCCTCGGCGTGTACTGCATGCTAAGAGCCTGCAAATGAAAACACAGCTCTTTCATAAGAGATAGAAAAACAACAAAATCGACGCTCAAAAAACAATTTCCCATCAAAAAGTTTGGTCGATTCAATAAAAAGCACTACCTTTGCACCCACCAGAACCCGCCAAGCCTCTCAACGATGCTCAAATGTGCGGGTCGTTTTATTTTTATACGATGAGCAACAGAATCCCATTCCAGAAACCATACGCCAGTGCGCACGACCTGGTCAGCCTGCTACAGTCGCGCGGCCTGACGATAGCCGACACTGCCAAGGCTGAGCGATACCTCGAGTTCATAGGCTACTACCGTTTGTCGGCCTATATGTATCCCCTCCTGCAAATGCCCAAGGAGCAGCACCGCTACAAGCCGAACACTACGTTCGACCAAGTGATGATGCTCTACCGCTTCGACAAGAAACTACGCTTGCTCATCTTCAACGAGATTGAGAAAATTGAGGTGGCCGTGCGCAGCGCCATCGTCAACATCGGCAGCGACATGACAGGCAATCCCTTCTGGATGACCGACGGCAGCAATTTCATCGATGCCGCAAAGTTCCGTCACACGATGGACTTGATAGACGCAGAGCTTCACCGTTCACGCGAAGACTTCATCGTCCACTTCAAGCAGACCTATTCCAATGCCTATCCGCCCGCTTGGATATTGGCCGAAGTGCTACCCTTCGGTGTCATCACCAACATCTTCAGCAACATCAAGACCCCGCGCATCAAGAAGAGCATTGCCCGCAAGTTCGGCCTGCAAGTAGCCCCCTTCGAGTCGTGGCTCACCATCGTCACCCTAACGCGCAACTCCTGCTGCCACCATGCCCGTGTATGGAACAAGCAGAACACCATCCGTCCGATGCTCCCCAACCGCATGACGGGCAGTTGGATCACCTTGCCGACGGACACGCTTCGCATTTACTTTGACCTTTGCATCATCAAGTATTTCCTCAACATCATTTCGCCCATCAACGACATGAAGGCGAAGGTCGATGCCCTGCTCTCCGCTTACCCGTCCATCGACGTCACCGCCATGGGCTTCCCTCGCGGATGGGAGAGCGAACCTTTGTGGCAATAACCGCCGTTTCGTAACCCTTCTCTTCCAAATATTCACTAAACCCCTGAACATTTGTTCAGACTTTCACCTCGGCAGACATTTTTTCGGTCTTGTCGGGGGCTTTTTCGTGGGACTTTCTGTAACTTTGTGGCTCGAAATGGCTCTCGGAGGCGGTTACAGCATGAAAATGAATGCCCCGAACGGGATATTTCCGCGAAAAAAATCGTATATACAATAAATACAATTGGTATCTATGTTAGCATTTGAGATAAGAATAAACAATGCCGCGCCTATGATAGTTGCTGCGGATAATCATGTCATTGCTGATTTTATATACGGCGTTGGGGCAGTTAACCCCAACAGCGTCGTAATCGCAGGATTTGACGACTTCAACAAATACATCTGGCTTGATGGGGAAATGCATCATAATGATGAAGTCCATATCCGCGTGGTCGATGTTGACAAGGAAAAAGTATCAGTTCCATTAAAGACAACAAAAGAGAGTCTGGAACGCTTGAAAGAGAAATATGGGAAACTCCAACAGGAACTAAAACACAAGGGTCTGATATGAAAGGTATAATCATAAAAAGCCACGTGGCGGGAAAGGATGATATTATTAAGGTGGCAATTCCAAACGGGGTCGCAACCGCTGCGCTGTCGATTTCACGCAATGACGAGGTTGTCTGGGGTATAGGAGCAATGACGATGCCTGAAGGCAAAAGCCTCTCTTGGAACGGAGGAAGAATGAATGTCGGCGACAGCATCAGTCTTCAGTTCACGGATGTCGACGAGCCGAGCCAACCGTTAAGCCAAGAGTTCATTGCCGATTGTATGAAGAAGGCTGCCACGGAAGGTGACGACACCAGAGAATGGGATTTCAAACTTAAACGTTACCATAGATTAAAGGCATTTCTTGAGGCCGAAGATGTGATTTAGATGAAAAACGAAATGAATATGCGCTCGATAAAAAATCGCTTGCTACTGCGCTCGACATCCAGAATCTTGCTACCAACGGGACGCAAGAAAGGACGCATGAACAAGAAAGACCAACTTCTACTTTGGTTGTTGTCATTAGCCGTTTGGGGATTTCTCATACCGATTAGGGCTTATGGCTTTTATTGGGCTACAATCGCCCATAGTATTGCTTTTGCAATCTTGACATGGTGGTCGCTGAGGAAATATGCACCAAAGGCAGGTCTCTGGTGTCCGCTAAAACCTATGTTAGCTCCGTGGTTGTTCGAGCTGGCATTACGTTGCTTCCTAAGTGATTCCGTATTATCAACGCCCACTACCATCATGCCATTATGGGCAATCATTACGATAGCACTATTCTATTGCTACCGTAAAACATGGTTTTTACTTGTTTCTGGCGCATTATGGCTGTTTGGATTAACGGAGGGGCAGAAGCAATGGTACGAATGGATTAGATTTGGGGACAAACCTATTCTAACGGTCAATTTGGCCGACTGCGAGGTATCAGACAGCACACACACGTTCAGACTGTCAGAGCTTAAACCAGATTATCTTGTACTTGATGTGTGGTATAGCGCTTGTGGAGTATGTATTAACCAGATGCCAGATGTTCAAGCATTACACGATGAATACAAAAACAGCAATATAGAAGTCGTATCTTTGTTTGCTTGTCTTCTCAAAGGAGAGACTGTCAGCGACGGCTATCGCATCGTGAACGAAAGGGGCTGCGACATTCCTGTTTATACCATAGACGAGAATAGTCTGATTTTGAAGCGGTGTAAAATAGACAAATATCCACGTGTCCTTATACTTGACAAGAACCGTACCGTCATTTTTAATGGCAGTCTTGAGTTCGCCAAACGCAAACTGAAAAAACTCTGAACAAATAAAACGACATGAAGGCGAAGGTCGATGCCCTGCTCGCCGCTTACCCCTCCATCGACGTCACCGCCATGGGCTTCCCTCGCGGATGGGAGAGCGAACCTTTGTGGCAATAACCGCCGTTTCGTAACCCTTCTCTTCCAAATATTCACAAAACCCCTGAACATTTGTTCAGACTTTCACCTCGGCAGACACTTTTTCGGTCTTGTCGGGGGCTTTTTCGTGGGACTTTCTGTAACTTTGTGGCTCGGAATGACTCTCGGAGGCGGTTACAGCATGAAATATAAAACAAATGTTTAACAACATGTCACTGCGGTCTTTAGTGCTAAACTTTGCAAAAAACACCACTTTAAGGTGACAAAAAGTTGCTAATGTCGCTTTTTGTTTGTAACTTTGCAGCAACGAAACAAACATAATATAGCATGATAACCATAGATGACGTTAACAGATTCCTTGATGAGTTCAAGGTGAAGGCAAAGGTGTTCGGCATCATATACCGTGATGACCGACAGAAAAACGTTGACGCGCTCTTCCAGCTCGGCATATCAGCACGGGTGCGTGAGAGGATTATCTTCTCCTGGAGGGCGAGGACTACTCACAAGGCCCCATCATGGAGACGCTGAACGGCGGTGCTGAGATGTGGGTGTTCGGAAAAGACCATAACGATGTCGAGATATACATAAAGATTAGTGTTGCTGAGAAGGCTCTGTGCATATCATTCCATGAGGCGGAGCATCCTTTGCAGTACCCGTTCAGAAAGGAGGAGTGAACTATGAAAAGTCCGTTTGCAGATGCTGAGTTAATGCATGAGCCGGCCACCGTGAAGTTCCGTGGCGAGGAATACAGCTACATCTACTCATACTACGTTGAGCCGGACGGCCAGCGTTACACCACGACGGAGATTGACGAGGAGAACGTGAGGCAGGTCTATGACCAGTACCGTGAGAAGTACGGCATACCGTCGCCCGAAGAGATTGCTGGAATAAAGGAACGCTATGGACTATCCAACGCGAAGCTCGCCGCCATCCTCGGCTTCGGTGAGAACCAGATAGCCAACTACCTTGACGGCGAGGTTCCCAGCCTTTCAAACGGCAAGACACTCGCAGCAATACGCAATCCTTTAGTGATGGAGGCATACGTTGACAATGCCCGTGACCAGATAGGCGATAAGACCTACGGCAAGATCAAGGAGCGCATAGCCATGATGAAGGAGGTTGTGGTCGAGGCTGTGTAATGCAAAAACCGTTCCACGAAGGAACTCTGAATATTTCATAAAGGAAGAACGTTTGAGCCGCTTGTCCGGGAGGATGGGCGGCTTTTCCTATGCTACATCAACTACGCCGCTGCATGTCCCTTCGGGACTCCGTGAGTGTACTGTACCCACACGTTGAGGCCGTGCAGCCGACCCGCTTTCTTTCATTCTTCCTTTAGCCCGAACTCTCTTTTTATGCTCTCTACTTCACTCAGAATATAGTGCAGGCTTTTATCCAGCTTCGCAATCTGTATGCGGGTAAGCTCCTGCTGCCTATATCCCTTCGGCTGGTCGAACAGCTCGGTGATATGGCAGGGGATAGCGTCTGCGATCCTCTGGAGTACCTTGTATGTCGGATTGGGTTCAATAAGTCCGGCGGATGTTTGCCTACCCTTGATGGTCTGCTGAAGAGCAGAACGAGTTATTTCTTTCTCACCGTTCTCCCTGCCTCATCCCGACCAAAAGCCAGATGGAAGTAACTGTTATTCAGTTGCTTCCATTTATATTAAACGCCTTTCTATTTTGATGGTCCTCTAATACATGGATGCGAAATAGCAGCCGACGGCGAAACCGATGCCGATGACGAAGAGCAAGGCAAAGAAAAAGAAGATGAACAATCCCACTGCCGCACGCCATATTGTCTGAAGCCAACTATAGCCCGAAAACTGCTTCAAGGGAATGATTGCCAAAAGAAATATGTGCAATCCACGTATCTCGGTAATACAAAGTATTGACGCCACAATCAAGTAAATCATAAGCATGTTGGTGGAATAGAGCATGGCCACGAAAAACTCCGAGTACCTCATTCCGGGAATTGAAGGGCTGTGGCGGAACATCAGGTAGAGCGGACCCGAAATGACGAGAAGGCCGACAAGCATGATGAATGTCAGGTTTTTGTAGACCCATTCGTAGAGATCCTTGCTGATGAATGTCATGACTTTCTGAGCTATATGGTCAATCTTTTCCTCGGCCTCATTCACCTCTTCTTCCTCCTCTGGCGACAACTCAACCTCGTCTCCTTCCACATCTGTCTGGTTGTCGTGTTTCCAATCAATTTTAATGCCATTCTCGTCCTGTATCTGCGAGCGTGAGAAGCCCCTCTCAAAACTGTCCTTGTTTTTCTTCATACGGTTCTCCATGCGTATGTTGAGACCCGAACTGACGAGCAGCGACAATGCCATGAGCAGGAAGAACATCTTGAACGGCGGGAAATAGGCCATCTGCATTCCGCTCAGATAGTCACGAATCATATAGCCCGGCCGGAGCACAAGGTCGCGGATGGTGCGGAACATGCCCCTGTTTCCCAGTCCCCACACGTCGATGAACAGTAGGAAGGCCTTCTTGAACGAATAGCGGCCCACCTTAGCCGACTGTCCGCAACGGGGGCAGAAATTGCCCTGGTAGTGGGTGCCGCAGGTGGCACAGTCGTGCTCCTCATCAGAGAGAGGAAGCACATGGTGGGGCTGCTTCTGCCACCCCCTGAACGAGTCATATTTTTCCTTGATAATTGCCATAGCGCGGGCAAAGGTAATAAAAAGTTCGTAGTTAGAGGTTCATTGTTCACCGCTATTTTCCAAAAAGATGTTAATTACCTGAATAATGAGCAGTCAACTATCGTCTATGAACTTGAATTGTTGTAACTTTGCACCTATCAAAAAAAACATAAATGCGCTATGACTATTCCCGTCTTGTCCCTCTTGGGCCTTGCCACCGTCCCCGCAGCGTCTCCTGCGGGTCTTCTGCCCATTCTCCTTCTTTTTGCGGCCTCGCTGGCACTTTTCTGGTACCTCGACCGCCGCACGCTGTCTCTCCTTTTCCGTGGTTTCGGCCTTTCAGTGCTTCGTCTGACAGCCATTGCCGGCTGCATCTGGCTGTTGTGGCGCAGCGACCGCTGGTGGGCCTACGGTCTGTGGCTTCTTGTGCTGGCCACGGTGTTGGCAGTCCTTGTCGTCGCCCGTGGCCGTCAGGAGTTGCGGCGTCTTTTGCTCCCCGTTGGCATATCCGTGGTGCTGTCTGTGGCCATTGTCAGTGGTGCTCTCATGGCCTGTCTGCCCTTGCACCTGCTGCTGCCCGTGGCTATGGTGCTTGCCGCCAGTCTCTACGTGCCGCTCTCCGACGCCCTCCGCACATACAATGCCAGCATGGCCCATACTCGCGACCATCGCATCTATCTCATAGCCAACGGGGCGACGCATCTCGAGGCTCTCATTCCCAGCATCAGGAGGGCGTTGCGGGCTGCTGCCGCTCCACTTGTGCGCCGCCTGGCGGCAAGTACTGCCCTTCTTGGCCCAATGCTGTTCTGGGGAATGCTCATGGGCGGAGCCTCGGTGGGAACAGCCCTTATGGCCACATTGCTCATGGTATGTGCATCCTTCTCCACCACTATGCTGGCCGTAGTGCTGGCCATAGCCATAGAAGACCGACTGACACACTACAAACAACGCCACGCTTCCGAAGGTTCGCCCGTCAGTCCCCCTCCCCAGCCGCAAGCGACACCATAGCCCTCACCTGTTCACTCCGTGTAATGGCTGATGAGGCGGACAATGAGGCTGTTGAGCTGTTCCACCTTGTATGAGCCTACTGAGGCGGCGATATGGTCAAAGCCTACGCCGCTGTCGTTTGTGATGAACACGTAGGTGCCGCCTGTGGTTATGGCAAAGAAGCGCAGCATGAACTCCGTCTCCTTGTCGACACCGCTGGCTGCGACGGGTATGATGCGTATGCCCTGGCGGGCACACTGAGTGACAGACCACTGCAACGAGCGTATGACGTCGGTCTCATGGTGGGCTGGGGCGTCGAGGATGAGGAAGGCCAGGCGTGTGCGGGCATTGCTGTCCCACGACAGGTCTTGCAGCATTCGCTCCATGGCAGTATGCACGGCTTCAGGATAGTCATCGCCGCCATCAGCCTCCTGCTTGCTCACAAATGCCTTTGTGTCGTCGATATTCTCGGTGAAGTCAGAGTGGCGCGTCAGGTATTCGTCGCCCTCGTCGCGATAGAACAGTGCTGCCGTGCGCATCGTCGTGCCTGGCCTAACCGAGGCCGTCTTCGTGATGATGTCCTCAAGGTCGTTCTTCAGGAAGTCTATCTCGTCGCCCATTGAGCCTGTCGCATCGACGATGAAGGCTATGTCGGCCTGCTGCCTGACCGTCCTCTGCGTGGCAATGGCGTAGTGGTTGACATATCTCTCACTGACCATCTCCACCGCAGGATCGCCGCCTTGCAGCGAGTCCCAGGGACACACCACAGGCTCACCCTCCATCATTCTGCCGTCGATGCTGATGCGGAGCAACGTGGGCGCTGCCGTCTGTTTCTGGCAGAGGCCCACCCAACAGTTGGCCTCACCGTGGTTGTCGGTGACAGTCTCCCAGATGTCAGCCGTTTGGCCGTCGTCGGCTACGCGCTGCAGCTTAACGCTAACACCCGCCAAAGCCTTTCCATCCTGGTCGGTCACAGCCACGGCCACGCGATTGTTGGTGAAGAACTGCCAGTATTCGCTCTTGTCGGAGAAGTCGTCACCCAGCATCAGTTTCGACCAATAGGGCCAGTGGGCCAGGTCGCACCACTCTCCGGCCGTAATCACTCCGGCCTGGCTGTTACCATTGTCCGTCTCGTCGCCAGTGCCGACATCTCCCATAGCGCCGTCTGCCAAGCCGTCCGATGCGGCCTCGCATTCCTCGTCAGTGTATCTGCTTTCGGCACCGCTACCACCGCCTGTGCCGCACGAGCTGACCATCGCCATTGTTCCCGCCAGCAATATAATGCTGGCAAGGGTGTTTAAAAAAATCCTTTTCTTCATGTTATTGAGTGTGTTAATAAGGCAAAGCAATCCATCTGCAAAAGTATGTATTTTCCTTCATTGCCGCAAATTTTTCAACACTTTTCTTTGCCGTTTCCCGAAATATTCGTTATTTTGCACCCGCCGACCATCCTGCGGTGTAGGGGTTTGAGGGGATTTGTAATCCCCGATGCCAGCCCGCAACGAAGGGAGGAGAGCGATATTTCATTTAATCATTTTACATTATGACTGCAACGACAACCATTCCTTTGGAGGGAATTATGACATTCCTCAACTCCATGTCGCTCAGCGCACAAAACAAGAGGTGGCTGGGTGAGCATCTCATTGAGCAGGCTGCCAAAGAGGAAAGCATGGCAGATGATGCCCCGCACACCAAGCGGGTTGCAAAAGTGAAGCGTAGAGCCAATTCTCCCTCTGATGAAGAACTGGAACGGCGTATGACTAATCCCGCTCCAGCGCGTTTCCCCGAAACAGATATCAGCTGTTCGGAAATAAAAGGCATTATCGATGCTAATAGTGGAAGACTTATAAAAGGATTGGAAAGATGGCTGTAGCAGCTGAACAAACCGCTTTCAAAGCAGTCGTTCTTTGTGACACACATCGTAACCTTCTTCAAAGTACGTCATGTGCTGAATACATATAATACATATATCAAAGCAGAATACTTTGACGTAATAATGAATAAAATCATAAACAGTATGTTTGACATTGATTTAGAATGAACTTGTTCACATAATATCATCAAACCAATGGACAGACAAACATCGTTAGCGAAGTTCCCAGCTTAAGATGCTACCAAAACGCATAGACAGTGCTTCCCTAAGACTCATAAATAACCTGTTTGTCTCTTTCCACATTATAATAATACATAGTGTGCGGTCCTTTGTGCCAGTCGGTCTTGGAATATGTGTGCACACTGAAATACTGCCAGAGGTCGAAGCCTCGCTCCATGATGGGGTATGCATAGAGCCGGAAGTCGTCGGTGTCGTTTCCCTTCTTATCCAATAGCAGCAGCAAGTCCCAGTCGGAGTCCTCCCGATTGTCATTACGGGCACGTGAACCATAAAGATATAGCGCACTGCCCTTGGGCAAGACTCGTGCCGCAACACTCCTTATATTGTCGATTACCTGCGCCTTCTCCATATTCCTAATATTTTCCTAATTCGTTGCAAAGTTACAAATATTTTTCGTAGAGCAAGCATTTTCTCTTACTTTTTTAAAGATTATTGAAGAAAAAGGATAAACTCACAGTCTCTTTCTTCCCCAGCTCCATTCACTTGGAGCCGGGGATGATTTTTGATTTGGTGAGAAGATAGGCCAAAACAGTGAAATTACAACAAAAAAGGGTTTAAACCTGCTAAACTGCAAAAAAAAGAGCAAGTTTAGCAGGTTTAAAGCAAAATATTTGTTACCTTTGCACCCAAAATGCGATACAACCATGCTAATAGGAAGACAACAGGAGAAGGAGAAACTGCATGAGGCATACCAGTCTGAGTATTCAGAGTTTGTGGCCGTTTATGGACGCAGGAGAGTTGGCAAGACCTTCTTGATACGCGAGACCTTTAGCTACAAGTTCACGTTCGAGCACTCTGGCGTTGCCAAAGGCAACAACAGGACACAGTTGCGGGCTTTCAGGGACTCGCTTGAAGATGCCGGCATGGGCAAGATGGGCATACCAGCCAACTGGATGGATGCCTTTGCCGCATTGCGACAGCTCATCAAGCGGTCGGCAGACGGCAAGAAGGTTGTCTTCATTGACGAGACACCTTGGATGGACACACCACGCAGCGATTTCGTCCCGGCACTGGAATATTTCTGGAATGCCTTTGCATCGGCGCGTAAGGACGTGCTGCTGATAATATGCGGCAGTGCTACGTCGTGGATTGTCAACAAGGTTCTGAAGAATCATGGCGGATTGCACAACCGTGTCACCTACCGTCTGCCCATACAGCCATTCACCTTGTATGAGTGTGAACAATACATGCGGAGCCGCAAGATCGGCTTATCGCGTTACGACTTGTTGGAACTCTATATGGTCCTTGGGGGCGTACCTTTCTATTGGTCGATGCTGGCACGAGGGGAAAGTGTGGCACAGAACATTGACAGGCTCGTCTTCGCTGAAAACGGCCCGCTGCACTATGAATTCAACGAACTGTATGACTCGCTTTTCAAGAATCCCGAACAGTATATTACTGTTGTGATGGCTTTGGGAAAAGCAGGGCAGGGCATGACCAGGGACGAGATAGCCAATGCTTGCGGCCTTGACAACAATGGCAAGACGACACATATCCTTGACGATTTGCAGGAGTGTGGGTTCATACGTAAGATACCGACCTTCGGACTGAAGAACCAGGCCACTTTCAAGCTGATAGACAATTTTACGTTGTTCTATCTGAAATTCATACGCGAGAACAGTGGCGGCGACGAGCAATTTTGGACCCACAGCTATCTGTCGCCAATACGCAGCGCGTGGGTGGGTCTGGCTTTTGAGAGAGTGTGTTTCCAGCATCTCAGGCAAATAAAGGCGGCGCTTGGCATCAGCGGTGTGGCTACCAACACATACGCCTGGCGCACTGGTACAGGCAAGAACGGGGAGGCGGGCGCACAGATAGACATGCTGATAGACCGGGCCGACAACATGGTAAACATCTGCGAGATGAAATTCTCGAAACAGGAATATGTCGTGACGGCCGACGATGCCAAAAGCCTCCACCATAAGGCATGGCGGTTCGTCAATGAAAAAGGTCACGGCAAATCCGTCTGCCTGACGATGATTACGGTCAGCCCCATTTCCCACACTGGCTATTGGGGCGATATCCACCAGAACATTACAGCCGACGACCTATTCAAAGAATAAACATTGACTGCCTGTATTTGACAATTATTGAGTTGTTTTTGATAAGAAACGACACCACAGAGGCCGAAGTCCCGCTCAATGATGGGGTATGCATCAGATTAAACGCATTATAACGAAAAAAAACTTTTTATGGAAACGAATGTGAATAATATGAATAATTTATTCCACAAATATTTATAATTATTATTCATATTCGTGGGCAAAATTATAATTATTATTCAAATTCGTTTCCAAAATATTTATAATGCGTTTGGTCTGGGGTATGCATAGGTCTAAGGAATATAGGAATATAGGATTATTGCCCCCGAAAGTCCCAAAAAGTTCGCGCCGGGCGGACTCGGAGTTCGGACGGCGCGAACTGACAGTCCGCCCAGCGCGAACTGGGAGTCCGCGCCGGGCGGACTATTTGGCATGTCGGAGGCGACTATCTGGCGTGTCGGAGGCGTGGTGAAGCCTGAAGGGGCGGAAGTGGGCATGAAGGCCTTGCGAAATGTTGCCAAAAGCTATCGCAGATGTTTCATTTTCTTGTTTTTTCAGCCGAAAAACAGGAAATGAAACGAACGAGGACTGCTTTTCCACATCTTTTTTATATCTTTGCCCGAAAAATCAATAACACTTCAAAACTATGACGAAAACACTTCGGACATTTTTCTTAACAACGAATTACACGAATTTCACGAATTGCGCGAATTTCACGAATCTCATGAATTTCACGAATCAGGCGAAAAGACTTTGCTGTGGACTTGTGGCCGCAGCGATGGTGGCTGGCGCTATGGCCCAGACCGGCGACGACAGCTTCACCGGCACATGGGCTGCGGCAGCAGAGTTTACAGGACCGAGCGACATGCCGCGCATGAGTCTCAGCGGAACGACGCTGAGGGAGGTGATACAGGTGAGCATCGGCGGGCAGGAGTTGCAGCTGCAACTGTCGAATGAGTTCAGCAAGGAGCCGGTGGAGATAAAGGCCATTTACGTGGCCGACGCCCTCGACTCCTGCGACATCGACAAGAAGACCGTGGCGCAGCTGACCTTCGGCAAGAGCCGCACGCTGACGATAGCACCGGGAGAGACGGCAATGAGCGATGTGTTCAAATACAACCTGCGCCCTCGGCAGCGACTGGCCGTAACCATCTGCTATGGTGCCGGAGTACCGGTGAACATGACGTCGCACCGTGGCTCTCGCACCACCAGCTACATAGCCACGGGCGAGATTGCCCCGAAGAAGAAATTCGTCACGGCAGAGAAAGTGGACCACTGGTATAACATAGCACAGCTGAACGTCAAGACCGACGGACAGGTGAAGGCCATTGCCGTGCTGGGCAACAGCATCACCGACGGGCGCGGCAGCACCACCAACCACCAAAACCGATGGCCCGACCAGATGGCCGCCAACGTGGACTGCGGAGTGCTGAACTTAGGCATCGGCGGCAACTGCGTGGTGCGCGGCGGACTGTCTGAACCAGCACTGAAGCGTTTCGACCGTGACATACTGGGACAGAGGGGAGTAGACCGTCTCATCATCTTCCAAGGAACAAACGATGTAGGCACGTCGCGCCACGCTGAGCAGACCGTCAACGAGCTGATTGAGGCATACAAGACGCTCATAAAGAAAGCCCATGAGGCAGGTATCAAAAAGGTCTACGGGGCAACCATCACGGCCTTCAAGGGCAACGGGTGGTACTCGCCGTTCCACGAGACTGCACGACAGGTGGTGAACGAGTGGATACGCACCAGCGGGGAGTTCGACGGAGTGATTGACTTCGACGAGCTGACACGCGACCCCAACCAGCCTGACAAGCTGAAACCCGAACTGAGCGAGGACTGGCTGCACCTGAACGCCGAGGGCTACCGCGTCATGGGCGAGTACGCCGCGAAGATACTGCAAACGGCGAAGTAATTTTTTCGACCACAGATTACACAAATTACACGAATTTTATTTTCAACCACGAATTTCACGAATTACACGAATTTTATTTTCGACCACAGATTACACAAATTACACGGATAGTCTTTTCGACCACAGATTACACAAATTACACGAATAGTTTTTTCAACCACGAATTTCACGAATTACACGAATAGTTTTTTCGACCACAAATTGCACGAATTACACGAATTACACGAATTAATCACGAATTTCAAATAATTATTTGAGACTATGGCAAACAACAATCAAGAAAAAGGCTTTTACAAGCTGTCATGGCTCCAGCGCATCGGCTTCGGTTCGGGCGACCTGGCGCAGAACCTCATCTTCCAGACAACGTGCATGTACCTGCTGTTCTTCTACACCGACATCTACGGACTCGATGCCGTCGACGTGTCGGTGATGTTCACAGTGGGTAACGTCGCAAATGTGATTTGGGACCCCATCGTGGGTGCTCTCATCGACAAGCATTCGCCCAAGCTCGGAAAATACCGCGCCTACCTGGTCTATGTCGGCATTCCGCTCACCGGCTTTGCCATCCTCTGCTTCTGGAACGGCTTCGCGCCATCGCTACTCTATGCCTACGTCACCTACATAGCGATGACGCTACTCTACACGTTTATCAATGTGCCATACGGAGCGCTGAACTCCTCGCTGACCCGCGACACCGACGAAATAACCATACTGACCTCGGTACGTATGTTCATGGCTAACTGTGGCGGTCTGGCCGTGGGTTCGGGCCTTCCCCTGTTCATCGCCTACTTCACCAAGGAAGAGGCTGAGGGTCTGCCTAAAGACCCGGCTGCTTGGTTCACGACGATGACCATCTATGCACTCGTCGGCCTGGCACTGTTGTTCTTCTGCTTCTCACAGTGTAAGGAGCGCGTCGTCATGGATGCCAGCGAGGCTGCCAATGTTAAGATCAGCGACCTGTGGATGGAGTTCTTCAAGAACCGTCCGCTGCGTGTCATAGCCTTCTTCTTCATCACCGCCTTTGCCATGATGTCGATAGGAAATGCCGCCGGTGCCTATTTCATCAACAGCAACATGCACGGCTCGGCCGACCAGCTGTCCATCTTCATGGGCCTCGGCTCGGCTCCGTCGTTCATCTTCATGCCCTTAGTACCCATAATAAAGAAGATGGTGGGCAAGAAGAACATGTTCTACATCTTCCTCAGCATAGCAATCCTCGGCATGGCATTCCTCTATATCGTCGCCAAGATGGACAATCCCAGCATGGGCATGGTCTACGTGGCACAGTTCGTGAAGTCCACAGGTGTCATCGTGGCTACGGGCTACATGTGGGCACTGGTGCCTGAGGTCATCTCCTTCGGCGAATATGTCAGCGGCAAGCGCATAGCCGGTATCGTGAACGCATTGACGGGCATCTTCTTCAAGGCCGGCATGACGCTGGGCAGCGTCGTCGCTCCTGCCGTCCTGGCATACGTGGCCTACAACCCCGATGTCATCGACCAGACACCCGAGGCCGAGGAAGGCATCCTCTGGCTCGTCTGTGTCATCCCCGCCGCCCTGCTCCTGCTCGCCATGTTCATCATCTCGAAGTACGAGCTGACCGACGAGAAGATTGACCAGATTAACAAGGAAATCGAGGCACGCAATAAGTAGGGATATACCACCTAACGCGCGTTATATCACCTAACGCCCCGAAGGGGACTTACAACCTAATGCGCGTTAGACCGCCTAACGCCCCGAAGGGGTATTCCAAACGCGCGTTATTCCACCTAACGCCCCGAAGGGATATTCCAAACGCGCGTTATTCCACCTAACGCCCCGAAGGGGACTTACAACCTAATGCGCGTTATACCGCCTAACGCCCCGAAGGGGCAATCTGCACATAGCCCAGGGCAACGCCCTGGGTTATAGATACGCACATAACACCCGCCCTGAAAGGGCAAAAGCATTTAGTCTCAGGGCAACGCCCTGAAATACCCGGCAAAACAATACCAATGGCTCAATCGCTTAGCATAATCTACCTACACATCGTTTTCCATGTGAAAACCATCAGTCCGATAATTGAGGTGGAACACTTGGATCGTGTGTACGCTTATATCGGTGAATTGATAAATTCCACAGGATGTCAGACAATCAAGGTAGGAGGTATGCCAGATCACATTCACGTGTTATGCCTATTATCAAAAACCGAGAATATCGCCCACCTCGTTGAGGAGATGAAGCGTAATAGCAGCCGTTGGATTAAGACTATGGGGAGTCATTATGGACAATTTGCATGGCAAGGTGGTTATGCAGCCTTTTCCGTCAGCCAGTCGGTTGTCGAAAAAACAATTCATTATGTTGAGAATCAAAAAGAACATCATCGTAAGATGACGTTCCGCGAAGAGTATTTGCAATTACTAAAATGTATAATATAGAGTATGATGAGAAATATGTTTTTGCGGATTAGTCCGTTTGCCCCAGAGCGATGCTCTGGATTTAATGCTTTTGCCCTTTCAGGGCGATTGTGTGTTGCAAATTCTTCCCCCCAGGGCGTTGCCCTGGGCTATGAGAAGAATGCCCCTTCGGGGCGCAGTACAAGAGAGTATTCGAGCCACAGTACAAGAATGAATTCGGAACGCAATTCAAGAATGTTTTCGAGGCGCAATGCAAGAACGTATTCGGGGAGCAATGCAAGAATGTATTCGGTTAGGGTCCTGTTAAGCTGTATTGCATTGTTGTTTGGTGGGCCATGTGTCAGTATAAATGCGCAGGGGCTGAAGGATGCTGTGGGCAAATACTGCCTCATCGGGGCGGCAATCAACCAGTGGCAGAGCGACGGGCAGGTGCCTGAGGCAGATGCCATCATGGACAAGCACTTCAACTGTGCCGTGGCCGAGAACTGCATGAAGCCCGAGACTTTGGCTCCCGCCGAGGGCATCTTCGACTTCCGCGTGGCCGACAAGTTCGTCAGCTACTGCAACCAGCACAACCTGAAGGTGCTGGGCCACTGCCTCGTTTGGCACTCGCAGGCCCCCGACTGGTGGTTCACCAACGGCTATACCGCAAGTCCCGCCTCGAAAGAGGTGCTGCGCGAGCGGCTTATCAAGCACATCAAGACCGTTGTGGGACATTTCAAAGGGCAGGTGCACGGCTGGGACGTGGTGAACGAAGCCATCGAGGACGACGGTTCCTTCCGTAAGTCGCCCTACTATAAGCTGCTTGGTGAGGAGTTCATCGAGCTGGCTTTCCGCACAGCCCATGAGGCCGACCCCGACGCTGAGCTATATTACAACGACTACTCCATGGCCCAGCCCGGCAAGCGCGAGGCCGTCTGCCGACTGGTGAAGAACCTGAAAGCCAAGGGCCTGCGCATCGACGGTGTGGGAATGCAGAGTCACAGCGGACTGGACTATCCCGACCTTGCGGAGTATGAGAAGTCGATAGATGCTTTCGCCGCCTGTGGCGTGAAGGTGATGATTACCGAGCTCGACATCAACGTGCTGCCCAACCCCGAGGGCTTCGGCGGTGCCGACATCGCCCAGAATTTCGAGCTACAGCAGAAGTTCAACCCCTACACTTCCGGCCTCCCCGCCGCCAAGCAGAAGGAGGTGGACGACCGCTGGCTTGCGCTATTCAACATCTACTACAAACACCGCTCGCAGATTTCCCGCATCAACCTCTGGGGTGTCAGCGACGGCGGTTCATGGCTCAACGGCTGGCCAATCAAGGGTCGCACCAACTACCCCCTGCTCTTCGACCGCCAGTATAAGGCCAAGCCCGTCGTCGACCAGATCATCAAGCTCTACCAGCAGTAAAGCCTCTGGTATTCCATTTGTTTGTGCCTCCGCAACATCGCGGAGGCACAAATTGTTTATTCAAGTTCCGCAAGTTCTATTTTACCACAGATTACGCAGATTGCACAGATTTTTGCAGCTCATAGTTGTTGCTATTTCACAGATTTCGACTTGATTTCACAGATTAGCTGCGCCGCATGGAATCTGTGTAATCCAAATAGAATCGCGGCTTGGCCGCTGAAATCTGTGTATTGTTTATTTTCCCTAAATCATTTGGTAATACGGAGGAAAAAGCGTAAATTTGCAGCGGGAAAAGCCAGTATATTATAACTTTAAACCAAAAAACAACTATGAAACCAAGGTATTTATTCCCGAGTGACTACATGGCCGACCCTGCGGCCCACGTGTTTAACGGCAAGCTCTTCATCTACCCGAGCCACGACCGCGAGTGCGAGAACGTGTTCGACGATGACGGCGGCCACTTCCAGATGCGCGACTACCACGTGCTCTCGTTCGACGATGTGGAGAACGGCCCCGTTACCGACCACGGCGTGATTCTCGACCAGGACGACGTGAAGTGGGTGCAGAGCCAGATGTGGGACAGCGACGTGGTGGAGAAGGACGGCAAGTACTACCTCATCTTCTCGGCCAAGGACTACAACGGCGAGTTCCACCTCGGCGTGGCCATCGCCGACAAGCCCGAAGGCCCGTTCATCCCGCAAGAGCACCCCATACGCGGCGCCTACAGCATCGACCCCTGCATGTTCAAGGACGACGACGGAAAGATCTACTGCTACTACGGCGGACTATGGGGCGGACAGCTACAGTGGCATGTGCCCCTGAGCGTGAATCCCGTGATGCAGCCCGACACCGAGGCTGCTC
Organism: uncultured Prevotella sp.; assembly: GCA_905233425.1. Classification (GTDB taxonomy): domain Bacteria; phylum Bacteroidota; class Bacteroidia; order Bacteroidales; family Bacteroidaceae; genus Prevotella. Next base: position 20,256 of record CAJOEC010000075.1, read on the forward strand.
CAGCCGGACATGTCGATATCGGCCATGCGCCCGACAAGAAGACCGAGCTATGGGCACCCGCCGACGTTCCCGCCCTGTCGAGCTACGTGGCCCGCATGAGCGACGACGTGCTACAGTTCACCGAGGCTCCTCGCCCTGTGGTTATCATCGACAAGGACGGCCAGCCGCTGAAGGCCAGCGACCCGCACCGCTTCTTCGAGGCATCGTGGATGCACAAGTACAACGGAAAGTACTACTTCTCTTACTCGACCGGCGACAGCCACTTCCTCTGCTATGCTACGGGCGACAACCCCTACGGCCCGTTCACCTATCAGGGCGTGCTGCTAGACCCCGTCGTGGGCTGGACCACCCACCACTGCATCGTGGAGTTCAAGGGCCAGTGGTACCTGCTCTACCACGACTGCGTGCCTTCAAACGACGTCACCCATCTGCGCTCGCTGAAGGTGCAGCGTCTGTTCTACCGCGAAGACGGGACAATAGAGAAAGTCATTAACGAGTAACAGTTTCCCTGCGACAAGTAAAAATGCAGATTGTTGCAATGCGATGCAACAATCTGCATTTTAGTTATGGAGAAACAAACGGCGCGCTGCCAACTCACGAAAAAGCCATCAGAATTTCACCAGTATACGGAACACACGTCCGGGGTTTTCTGCCCACTGTTGCATAGTTTCTTCTGCCTTTTCCGCTGGTACTTCCCGACTTATTAGCCTGTCTACAGGACACGTCCTCCGCTCCATGTAACGTATTACTGCGCGGAAATCCGACGGCAGAGCGTTGCGTGAGCCTCGTATGTCCAGCTCTTTCTGCACGAACAGTTTCGTCTGGAACGACACCTCGGTCTTGGCATAGCCAATGCAGATGACACGCCCTGTGAAAGCCACCACGTCGACAGCCATCTGGTATGTCGGAGCACTTCCTACAGCCTCGATGACCACATCGGGGCCGAAACCGCCGGTTATGTCCATCAGTTGCTGGTGCGCGTCGGCATTGCGGGTGTTCACTGTGAAAGCGGCCCCCATCTGGCGTGCCAGTTCCAGTTTCTCGTCGTCGATGTCGGCTGCAATGACCGTTGCACCACGCTGTGCCGAGCGGACTATAGCTCCCATGCCCACCATGCCGCATCCAATGACGAGAACCACATCGATGTCGATCACCTCGGCACGGCTGACAGCATGGAAGCCCACGCTCATAGGCTCCACCAATGCACATTCACGTGGTGTGAGCGTACCGGCGGGAATGACCTTCTGCCACGGCAGACAGAGAGTCTCGCGCATGGCTCCCCAGCGCTGCACACCAAGCGTCTCGTTATGCTGGCAGGCATTCACACGACCATTGCGACACGATGCACACTTGCCGCAGTTGGTGTAGGGGTTCACTGTCACCACCATGCCGGGTTTCAGGCTCTCGGGGACACCCTCGCCAACACGTTCTATCACTGCCCCAACCTCGTGGCCGGGAACCACAGGCATCTTCACCATGGGGTTGCGGCCCAGATATGTGCTCAGGTCGCTTCCGCAGAAGCCCACGTACTGCATACGCAGCAACACCTCACCACTGCGGGGTTCTTCACTTTGAATATCAACGATATCCATCTGCCTTTCGGCAATAATTCTCACTGCTTTCATGTTCTGTTTGTTGTTAGTATCCGTATTACAGGGCGCAAAGGTACAAAGATTATGCGAAATGGCCAAAAATGCGGTCTTTTTTTATCTCTTTTATTGAAATAATTAGTACCTTTGCATGTCATTACATTGCACATCATGTTTCATCCGCTATCAACATCCATCGAGCCACCCCCTTCGCTCAACAACCCCTTCTGCTACGAGCCGCACGCCCTCACACTTCTTGCCGCCCGGCAGCTGTGCGACTATCTCTCCACTCAAACGGCATTTGCCGACGACATTGCCTTAGGGAAAATGTTCGGTGTGCTTGTATGCCGCGACAACAGCGGCCAGACAGGTTTCCTGGCAGCCTACAGTGGCCAGCTTCTTGGTCGTGCCGACTGGCCGTGGTTTGTGCCCGGAGTATTCGACTATCTCCAGCCCGACGGTCATTTCAAGCGCGAGGAGGCCTGCATATCAAGCATCAACCGGCAGGTCGAAGAACTATTGTCGTCCGACGAATACTTGTCGCTCAGTGAGAGACTGAATACAGTGCGTGAAGAGGGCGACACAGCCATTGCCGCCTACAGGCAATATATGCAGGAGTGCAAGGCACGGCGCGACGCAGAACGAGCCGCCTTAGGGGCATCCCCCAGCGTCGGCCAGCAAGGGACTGTTGGCCATGCCGACGAGGCACGGCTGACGGCAGAGAGCCAGTATCAGAAGGCAGAGCTGCGACGCAGGAAACGTCTGTGGCAGTCGAAGGCCAGCGAAGTGGAGCAGCTGCTCATGCCAATTAGGCAGCGCATAGAAAGCCTGAAGGAGGAACGCCGGCGACGGTCGGACGCGCTGCAGCAATGGCTCTTCGACAATTTCACCCTGCTCAACGTTCACGGCGAGAGACGCTCGTTAGCCAGCATCTTCGCCGACACACCACAACACACGCCACCATCGGGGGCAGGAGAGTGCTGTGCGCCAAAACTCCTTCACTACGCATTCGTCCACCATCTGCAGCCGCTGTGCATTGGCGAGCTATGGCAAGGACGGTCGCCGCAGATGGAGGTGCGCCATCACGGACAGTTCTATCCCGCCTGCCGAGGAAAGTGCAAGCCTATACTGGAATGGATGCTCGACATAGACTCCGATGCCCCTTCCGCTGTGGGGGCTGACGATGGAAAAGATTCGCCATCCACGGTCTGCACGCAAAGAGCGCCGCTCACTCCCCAAATAGTCTACGAAGATGCCGACGTGATTGTCGTCGTCAAGCCGTCGGGGCTTCTCTCAGTTCCCGGCAAGCAAGGTCTTCCGTCGGTGGAGAGCATTCTCGCCGAGCGATACGGGCAGGTGTTCATGCCCCACCGTCTCGACATGGACACCTCGGGGCTTATGGTAATTGCCCGTACGACCGAGGCCTACCACCATCTGCAGCGGCAGTTTCTCCAGCACACTGTCAAGAAAGAATATGAGGCCCTGCTCGACGGCGTATTGTTGGCAGACAGGGGATTGCAAATGCCCTCCATCGTCTGCCCCAACGGCGAGGGCTCCATCAGTCTGCCGCTTCGCCCCGACCTGACAGACCGCCCACGTCAGCTCGTCGACCGTATGCATGGCCGCAAGGCTGTCACCACATACAAGGTGCTGGGGGTTGAAAACGGTCGCACACGGGTGCTACTCATTCCACACACGGGACGCACGCACCAGCTGCGCGTCCACTGTGCTCACAGCGAAGGTCTTGGAACGCCCATCGTAGGCGACTGTCTCTACGGAAAAACAGAAAAGAGGCTGTGTCTTCACGCAAGGATGCTATCTTTCGTCCATCCCACGCTAAACAAGCCTCTAACATTCCATTCCAACACGCCATTCTAACCTATAGAGTTAGTCCTGACGACCAATCCGGTTTACGCATCAGCGAAGAGCTTGCCGTCTTGCAGGGTTACTTGCAGTTTGGTGTACTCGCAATGGAAATCGTTTTTCAGACGGTCGATGTAACGGCGACACTCCCACTTACACATAGGCAGGTCGTGGAGCAAGTAGTTGCCACAGGTCTCAGGACTCGTAGCAGGCACTTCATCCTGGGTCAGGATCCACTCCAGACAGTCGATAGTAAGACGGCGCATGTCCTCTACCGAGTAATCGCCTAACATAATAATGTACATGCCCGTCAGACAGCCCATAGGCCCGACGTAGACCACGTCGTCCTTAATTTCGCTGTTGTTTCTGAACCATGTCGCCATCAGATGCTCCAGACTGTGCATGGCAGCCGGGGCGACAGCTGGTTCATGGTTGGGTTCCGTGATACGCAAATCGAAGGTTCTGAAGCCTTTATCCTCTCTTGACACATAGATGCCGGGCTTCAAATACCTATGATTGATTGTAAAACTCTGTATTACTTCCATACAATCCGTTAATATTGTAAAGTTTATTTGGTGCCTATTCCTTGTTGTGTGGGCCATCGAGCGTTGGCGTGACGGGGATGATGCGTCCCTTCTTGTCGAAAGTCAAGCGATCTATGCACACCTCGCGGTGGATGCCCGGCTCGTGATTGACGAAAAATTTGTTGATGCGGTGGTAGACGATGTACCACTCGTCCTTGCCCGGTATCTGCAGGATGGAGTTATGTGCCGTGCCGTAGATGCCGTCCTCGGGTTTCTGCTTGATGACCATATAGTTTTCCGGGTCGATGTTGATGGGGCCGAGGGGCGACTTCGAGGTGCCGTAGCACACGTGGTAATTGGGCGAGCCGGTGTCGTCGACGCTCCAGAGGAAGTAATACAGCCCCTTGCGGTAGAACACGTAGGCGCCCTCGCGGAAGGCCCAGGACTGCAGGTTACCACCCTCGGGAGTGAGATGACGTATTGTCTCCTTCTTCACCGACATCATGTCGTCATTAAGCTCAGCACCGGCCATGAAGCCGTTGCCCCAGTAGATATAGCACTTGCCCGACTTAGGATCCTGGAACACGTCGACATCGATGGCCTGTCCGCCACGGGCCTCCTTAGGACGGTCGGCATCGGTGATGATGGGTGCCCCGCTGTCCACGAAAGGCCCTGTTGGCGAGTCGCTCACGGCCACTCCAATCTCCTTGCGGTTCGACTTGGGATTATGGGCTGAGAAATAGAAATAGTACTTTCCTTTCTTCTCGATGATGGCCGGTGCCCAGGCATTTCCCGTTGCCCACGCCACCTGGTCGCCCTTCACGTCGAGCATCTTGCCCTCGTCAGTCCAGTCGATAAGGTTCTCCGACGAAAACACACTGAAGTCATGTCCGCCCCATCCGGGAGTGCCATCGGTGGTGCTGTAGATGTAGTATTTCTTCGTCTTCGTTGAGTACAACACTTCAGGGTCGGCATGGAAGCCCGTGAGGATGGGCTGGCGGTGGTTGCCGAACTCGCGGAGCAGACGCTCCTTCTCGGCCCGCGTGATGGGGATGATGGTGCCGTGGCGCGGGGTGAACTTGCCCTTCGTCTCGGTGTTCTGTACGAACTGGAACGTCTTCAGATCTTCCGAGCGGCAGAACTGGTAGTGTCCACTGCCGTAGCAGTCGTACATGATTATCCAGCTTTTGCCGTCGATGGCCTTGCACACGCCGACACCCTCAACGGCCTCCTTCGTCTGCTCCACGTTGCCGTCGAGCATCTGCCACTTGTCGGTCAGCTGCTTGGCCACGGCCTGGTAGATTCCCCTACCCGACTCCTGCTTGTAGAACAAGTGGTACATCTGGTCGGCTTCGTTGTAGACGATGTCGCCGTCGATGGTGGCGTTGCCTGCGTCGAAGAGCCATTTCGGCTCGCCCTCAAGGTCGGTGAAGTCCTTGTTGGCATACTGGTAGTAGATCTTGTCGTAGCTTCCATGGTCGCTTGTGCGCAGCGAGTAGAACACCATGTATTTCTGTGCTTTATGGTCGTAGATTGTTTCTGGTGCCCAAACGCGTATGACGTTCTTCCACGTCTTCGTGTAGCGCGTGGGGAAATTCACCGTAGAGTGCTGCCAGTGTATGAGGTCGGTCGACTTCAGCAGCACCATTCCCCGGTTGCTGCTCCATCCGTGGGCCGAGCGCATGTCGGTAGCCACCATGTAGAACGTCTTGCCGTCCTCGCAGCGCAGAATGTGTGGGTCGCGGACGCACTGTGTCAGGGCGATGGTGTCGCTCTCGATGACGGGCATGCCGTTGTTCAGCGGCGTGTAGTTGTAGCCGTCATCGGATATGGCATAGCATATCTGCTCGTCCTTGGGGTCGTTACTGTTGAAATAGGTGAAGAGGTAGGCCACCATCTCATTGGGGTCCTTGGGTTCTTCTGTCACTGTCTTTGCCTTTTGCGCGTAGAGGCTGAAGGCAGAGGCCACGAGGAAAGCGGCCATTGTTGTTCGCATGATGTTGTTCATATATTTATATACATTATTTATATTTCAATAGGCATGGCCGTCGGCGGCAATCTCCTCGTGTGTGATCTTGCGGCTGTCAATCTTCCACCAGCAGTAGACAATGTAGGCCAGCACGAAAGGCACAAGCAATGACACATAGAACATGGTGTTCAAGGTGAAGTAGCTGCTACACGAATTCTCCAAGGTCAGCGACGACTGCAGGTCGGCGGTCGAGGGATAGTAGGCGGTATGGTTCCATGCCGACATGAGGAGCAGGGCAAGGACGGTGAGAACAGTGCCCACACCGGCAAACCAAATGGACTTGCTCCCCCCAGATGTCCCATTAGTCTCAGATGTCCCATTAGTCCCATAAGCCCCAGTATAGATTCCCCAGAGCACAAGCACCACTCCGACGAGCATCACGAGTGTGAGATACCACATATCAACCATGTTGTGCAGATATTTGTTAGGCTCCATGAAGATGGTTCCCGTCTCGTCGTAAGCAAAGCCGTCCTTCATCAGAAGATGGACCAGATAGCCGACAAAGAGGATGACGAAGGGCACGGCAGAACCTAACAGACGACCGGGGCAGCGCGAGCGGATGCCCTCGTCGTTGATGTTGTTCATCGTGTAGAGGATGCCGAGCACACGGGCGAGGAACATCACGGCCAGGCCGAGCACCAGCACCCAGGGGTTGAGCAGGGCGTCAAGGCCATGCGAAGCGTTGGCCCAGCGGCTGATGATGGGAGTCACGGCTCCAGCGTCAATCAGATTGGCTTTCTCAATGACGAAGTTCGACCCCTCAAAGAACGTGGCCACGGCACCGCCGAGGAGCAGCGGGCCGAGAATGCCGTTGAGCACGAGGAACCACTGGAACGTCTTGGGACCGAGGAAATTACCCAGCTTGTTCTGGAACTCGTAGCTGACGGCCTGCAGGACGAAGGTGAACAGTATGAGCATCCACAGCCAATAGGCCCCGCCAAACGAGGTGCTGTAGAACAGCGGGAACGAGGCGAAGAATGCTCCGCCGAAGGTGACAAGCGTGGTGAACGTGAACTCCCACTTACGGCCTGTGCTGTTGATGAGCAGGCGGCGCTCCTCGGAGGTGCGTCCCAAGGAGAAGATTACGGAGTTAGCTCCCTGGACGAAGAGCAGGAAGACGAGCAGTGCCCCAAGCAGCGAAACGATGAAGCACCAGTAGTGTTGCAGAAATTCGTATGTCATAGTTGTGGTCCTTTCTTAATTTGTTTCAACAGGATGCTGATTTCCACAGCGAGCATGGTGGTGAAGAGAATGAGGAAAAGGATGAACGTCAGCGCTACGCTGCCGGCGTTAAGGTCGCTGACGGCGGCCCATGTAGGCAGCATGTCCTGTATGGTCCAGGGCTGGCGGCCGAACTCTGCGACGAGCCATCCGCTCTCAGAGGCGATATAGGCCAATGGCACCATGACTATGGCAGCCCAGCAAAGCCAGACGGGCAGCAGACATTGCCGCTGCGCATTGCTTGGCAGCGACTTCACCATCGGCTCGTCGGCAGCCGTCTCAGGAATCATACCAAAGGTGGCCATCAGGCGGCGCGACACCATCGATATGAAAGGAATCTCGAACACCAGCAACAGCAGGATGCCGAAGAAGAGGATGAAGAGGCAGCCAAGGCCCACCATCGTGCGGAACGCCCAGAAGTTGATGGGGATGAAGGGCACCACCTCGCTCTTGTCGCGGACGTAGCCATAGCCGAAGTACTTCATGTTCTCGTTGAGTGTTGAGAGTTGCGAGCTGAGAGACTCTGCACTCGCCCCCTCTGCCCTTGCCTTCCTGTAGTCCGCAAGGGCCTGGATGGCCAGTTTGCCACGGGCAATTTTCTCGTCGACCGACGGTTCCACGGTTCCGTCGGGTTTGGTATATCCGTTGAGTATGTCATTCACACCGGGCACATAGCCGTGGAAGTCGTTGGTGGCCATGAACGAGAGGGCGTAGGGCATCTCGATTTTCAACGGTGCCTCGGCCTCCTTGGCATAATTGGGCTGCTCCAACGGGTTCACCCAGGCAATGGCCGTCAGGCCTACGTCGGTGCCACCGTTGTAGAGAGCCTCCATGGCGGCCAGCTTCATGGGCTGCACCTCGCCGACGCTCTGCGCGCTCTTGTGGCCAGTGGCGGCTGCACCGACAGAGGCGACGAGTCCGACAATGGTGGCAATGCGGATGCTCTCGAAAGCCAGACGGCGCTCACGCTTCTTCAGCAGATACCAGCAGCAGACGGCGACGACGAAGACGGCTCCGATGATCCACGACGAGATGACCGTGTGGCAGAACTTGTCGACAGCGAAAGGCGACAGTGCCACCTCCATGAACGATGTCATCTCGTTGCGCATGGTGTCGGGGTTGAACTCGCAGCCCACGGGATACTGCATCCACGCGTTGGCCACAAGAATCCACCATGCTGAAATGGTCGCTCCAAGGCCGGTGAGCCATGTCGAGGCGAGGTGGAAGCCCGCCGACACTTTCTTCCAGCCGAAGAACATCACAGCCACGAAAGTCGACTCCATGAAGAATGCCACGATGCCTTCGACGGCAAGCGGCGCACCGAAGATGTCGCCAACGAACCAGGAATAGTTCGACCAGTTAGTGCCGAACTCAAACTCGAGGATGATGCCCGTGGCCACGCCCATGGCAAAGTTCACGCCGAAGAGGCGCTGCCAGAACTGGGCGGTCGTCTTCCAGAACTCATCCCGCTTCTTGTAGTAGATGGTCTCGCAGATGCCCATGATGACGGCAAGGCCGAGCGTCAGGGGCACGAAAAGCCAGTGGTAGATGGCCGTAAGCGCAAACTGCGCACGCGACCAGTCGATAGTACCGGCATCGATAGATAACAGAATGTTTTGCATAGTTTGTATAGGTTTTTAGAAATACTTTGCAAAAGTAGTGTTTTTTTTCAAAACTGCAAAAAATCCATAGGGATTTTTCTCTTGGAAACGTTTTTTCCTCTGATTTCCTTGGTTTCTTAGGGTGGTTTTGCATTTTTGTGTGACAGCTTCAGCCTCTTTGGCAGAAGGCCCCGGCCTCTTTGGGAAAAGCCCCCGGCCTCTGAGGGAGAAGGCCCCGGCCTCTGAGGGAGGAAGGCCGCCATTTCGTGACCTGTCCACGGCCGCGGTCAGTTCGTTCCACGGCCGCCGACAGAACGTTCCACGGTCGCCGACATAATCGACGGCGGGCGTGGAAAGGTCGAAAAAGCATGTCCACAGTATCTTAATTGCAGAAAAATGTAACTTTTTCCTGCTTCCGTTTTGTCGTTTCAGGAAAAGTTCGTATCTTTGCCGAACATTTAGACAATTTACATGAAACTGAGGATAGCAGTACTTCCGGGCGATGGTATCGGCCCGGAGATAATGAAGCAGGGCTTGGCCGTGATGGATGCCGTTGGCAGGCGTTTCGGCCATGAGTTCACATACGAGGAGGCCCTTTGCGGAGCCAGTGCCATCGATGCCGTCGGCGACCCTTATCCCGACGCCACCCACGAGGTGTGTATGCGCTCCGACGCGGTGCTCTTCGCCGCTGTCGGCGACCCGAAATACGACAACGACCCCACGTCGCCTGTGCGTCCCGAACAGGGACTGCTGGCCATCCGCAAAAAGCTGGGGCTATTTGCCAACGTCAGGCCAGTGGCTACCTTCGACTGTCTGCTTGGCAAGTCGCCGCTGAAGGAGGAGTTGCTTCGCGGTGCCGACTTCGTGGTCATACGCGAGCTTACGGGCGGCATGTATTTCGGCGAGAAATACCAGGACAACGACCGTGCCTTCGACACCAACGTCTATACCCGCCCTGAGGTGGAGCGTATACTGAAGGTGGCCTTCGAGATGGCCATGACGCGCCGCCGACACCTCACCGTTGTCGACAAGGCCAACATCCTGGCCAGCAGCCGCTTGTGGCGGCAGATAGCCAAGGAGATGGAGGCCGCCTACCCCGACGTGACCACCGACTACATGTTCATCGACAACGCATCGATGCGCGTGCTGACAGAGCCGAGGTTCTTCGACGTGATAGTTACCGAGAACACCTTCGGCGACATACTCACCGACGAGACATCGTGCATCACAGGCTCCATGGGCCTGCAGCCCTCGGCGTCGATAGGCGTACACACGCCGCTCTTCGAGCCTGTACACGGCTCGTGGCCACAGGCTGCCGGGCAAAACATTGCCAACCCTGTGGCCCAGATACTTTCGGCGGCCATGCTCTTGGAGCATTTCGGCCTCAACGAAGAAGGCACGCTGATAAGAAAAGCCGTCAGCGCATCGCTCGACGCCTGCGTGCGCACACCCGAGATACAGGTTGAGGGCGGCAGACACTATGGCACCGAAGAGGTGGGTAAATGGATAACCGATTATATTTTGCAAAACTGATTCAGATATGAAAAAGACATTTGTTTTGATTATGGCACTCTTCACGCTGGCCGCCAACGCCCAGATAGGCAAGGTGCTGAACGGAGTGAAAAAACAGGCTGAAGAAGCCATTGACAATGCCGTCACCAAGATTACCGAAGGGGCCAACACGGTGGCCGATGTGGCAGAGCGCGAGATAAGAGACGTCATCCACGACGAGAACACGCTCACCTACGGCGACCACGTCTACACCATGCAGGGAAACATTGCTGCCGACAAATACCGCAAGAACGGATTCGGCGTGGTGACATTCACAAACATCCCCTCAGACTATACTGAATTTGAGACCGTCTATACATCCTTCCTCGGAAAGACTGCCTACGGCGCAGCTGCCATGATGCCCATGGCCATGGAAATCTACGCCCGCGACCGCCAGGTGGGCAGACAATGCATAGAGCTGCTCTGCTACGCCTCAAACGTGAACAGCGTCATTTCAATACTCAGGGACAAATTCGGCTCGGCACCCAACGACAGCTATGGCCAGCGCTACCTGCCGGCAGCATCGCTGAAAGGGGCGACACCCGAAAACGGATACATGCCTGAAAGACCCTACACAGTGGAGATGCAGGCCAGCGTGAACCAACACCAGGAACTGAAAATCACCGGCAACGGAACCGTCGTATATATATATATTATAGGTGGCGGTTGGGACACACAGCAACGCTCGGTGGAAATCATAAAGCAGAACGACAACGAACTCTACAAAGTGTTCAACTGCCCCGCCCTCTATGTCGGTTGCAAGCAGATTTCCGGCTCATGGGGCGGTTTGAAATAGAACAAAGGACTTTTCCCGACATATAATTTGTGAACCATGGACAACAACACACTTGACAAGACAAACGCGATGCCAGCAATACAGTCTGCCGGCGACACCAACGATTCAACGATAAGGATGGCCAACGAGCCGACAGACCGCACACTAAGACCCGACGGGTCGGCAATGCCGGCGGCGGCCCACGACGACAAGCAGACGGCTGTGACAACATTCAGGCTCAAAGGCCAGGAATACCAGCAGGTGAAGCTGTTGAGCGACAACTCAGGCGAGGCACAGGTGTTCCTCGTCAGCAATGGCAGCAACGAGTTTGTGCTGAAGGTCTATTATCCCAACTTCAACGTCGACAAGAAACTGCTGCAGGTCATACGCTCTTTCCAGTTTGAGATGATTGTGAAGCTCCTCGACTATGGCAAGACATACGTCGACGGCAAGCGGCGGTACTACGAACTGATGGAGTATCTGCGGGGAGGCACCCTGCGCGAACTTAAATTAGACGGCGACCTGAAGCGGTTCCGCCGCATCGCTCTGCAGGGAGCGGCTGCACTGGCCTACTGCCACCGCAACAACGTGCTCCACAAAGACGTGAAACCCACCAATTTCTTCTTCCGCGATGAGAAGAAGCAAGAACTCGTGCTCGGCGACTTCGGCATTTCGGCCATGCGTGAGAACGAGGACAAGAATTTCCGCACCACACAGGCACGCACACCCATCTATGCCGCGCCTGAGATGTATTCTGACGTCATCGACGGAGAGGTGGACATAACTGCCGCCGCCGACTTCTACTCGCTCGGAATGACGCTCTTCGCGCTATGGCTTGGCGAGAAACCCATGGGTTCCAACGAGCGTACCATGATGAAGCAGAAGAACGAGGGACGGCTGCCAAGACTCAACGAACTGCCCGACAGCGTCAAAACACTCGTACAGGGACTGACGGCCGTGAACCCGCAAAGCCGGTGGGGATATGACGAGGTGGAACGATGGTTCAAGGGCGAAGAGGTGAAAGTCGACATATCGTCGCCATACCTCAAATACAAGAGCTTCGTCGTCGACCCGGAACACAACCTCGTGGCCGACAACGTGCACGAGCTAGTGCCACTACTTGTGGCCAACGAGCGACTGGCCGTCAACTACCTCTACAACGGGCAGATTGTGGCATGGCTGGAAAGCTGCGGCAACACACGCCTGTCGGCAATTGTCAAGGACATCATATCAAACAAATACCCGGCCGACCAGAAAGCCGGTCTGATGGCTGCATGCTACGCCATGGAACCGACCTTGTGCTACCGCGACATCGACGACATGGAATGCGACGATGTGCACAGCATAGCACTCTCGCTGCTGACACACCAGGGAGAGTATGCCGTGATGCTGAAGAACCCCAACGACCGACTGTTCCTATGGCTCGAAAGCCATACACGATGCGACGTGAACCGTCTGCGCAGCTATTTCCGCGACATCAGGGGCAAGGAGCAGGGACGGATAGCGGTGATGAAGCTGGTATATGAGATCGACCCCGACGTACCACTGTTGGCACGCCACCCATCGGCAACGGTGAAACAGATAGTGAACAGCTACGGACACGAGCAGCTCACCGACGACGAATGGAACGCCGTGTGCGACGGAAGGCTACTCTCGTGGATGTACGGCCACAAGGACATGATGGCGGCAGAGGCAATGCGCATAATGACACAGGACCAGCAGCCTTCGAAAGCGCTGGCATACAAGGTGCTCTACAACCTCGACCGCGAGGCGGGATTCGACCTCGCAGCCGCCACGACACCACAGGCTGTGGGGGCTATTCTTGCAAACGAACTCATGAAGGCCGAGCATATTTCCGACAATGAGCTGGAAGAGAAAATGATGGTGTTTACCGACCCCAAGGATCGGTTCTACTACTATGCCCAGCTGCACGGATGGACCGACATCATCAGCGAGGCAACACGCTGTCTGGACCTCAAGAGCGAGGAGAACCGCGAGCGACTTGGAGCCTACGACCTTCGCACCGCTCTCTACCGTCTGTGCTGCATACTGGGGCACAAGCCTGAATATCTGCTGTCCGACGGCACAATACTTAACAACGGGCTCGACATCGACTCGAAGAGCGCAAGCATGGCCAGGAAGGAGATTCGCAACGGAGCCTTCGCACAGTGGCTGTCGGTGTTCTACCACGAAGACCCCGAACAGGACTTCGCCGAGGAATACAGCTACGAGAAGGCTCTCGAGGCATGGCTCAGGGCTTTGGGCCGTATCGACGAGCAGCAGGAGCATTTCCGCCGGTTCAAGAAGGCACGCGAGGACACAAGGATGCGCGTAGAGGAGGTGAGCCGCCTGTGGAACAAGGCAAACCGACAGGAGCACACGTGGCAGTACTTGTTCTACGTCGCCTGTGCTGTCTGGGCAATGCTCGTGTGCACATGCGGACTCGACGACCGCACCGTCCTGTTCGAGCATCCCATGAAGACCGTCATACTCCCCCTCGGCATCATGACTGGCATTATGGCCGGCGTGAGGGGCTATTTCAAGGGATTCGGCACCACGCTCACCGTCCTGGCAGGACTGGCAGGACTGGCCACCGCTGTAATACCCTACTATCTGCTGAAAATCGTCGACGGAAGCGCGCCGCAGATGTTCCACATCGCGGTGCTGGCCATAACGGCTGTCTACATTGCAATTAGCTATTTCACCGACATGGCCCGCAACAGGAAGAACGACGCCGAGCAGCTGGCACAGATGCTGAAGCAGGACGACGTGAAATCGTCGCTCATCGAACCGCTCTACTACACCTTCAAGACCCGCTCGAAGCGCTACAAGGCTTCGCGCTTCAGCCTCCTCGACGAGCTGGCCGACCATGTGAAGTCAATGTCGGGCGAGTCAGTCATCCACTACATGCTCTGGACGCTCACCGTCGTGGTGATGATCATCGACCTCTGCCTACTAATCAGATAACCGGCCCTACAGCAGGCAGTCCATCAGATAAACGATGGCACAGCAGATGGCAGCCACGGGGAAAAGCCCCATTCCCCGCCAGGCTGCGACGATGCCGACAATAAGGGCTACGGTGCCCGAAATGGGCGACAGGGTGGTCTCGATCATGCTGGGAAAGGTCATGACGGCCAGCGTGACATAGGGCACATAATAGAGGAAACTGCGCAGGAAGCGGTTGCTGATCTGGCCTTTGATCAACAGCATCGGCACCACACGAATAAGGTTCGTGGTGACGATGGCCAACAGTATGCAGACGATGATGCTATGCTTGTCCATGTTCCTCCTCTATTTTGACAGGTTTCAACAAAGCGACAACCGCCGAAATCACGATGGTCAGGACGATGGTTCGCGTACCGCTGCTCCAACTGCCCACCACAGGAGCCACACTACAGGCTCCGCTCAGCACAAAACTGGCAACGACGGCATAGAGCACGTTGCGGTCGCTGCGTGCAGGGGGCATGATGATAGCCAGGAACATGCCATAGAGCGCGACGCTGAGAGCCGCGACGATGGCCGTGGGCAACATGCCGCCAGCGACGATGCCCGCCGCGCAACCCGAAGCCCAGAACAAGGTGGATACCAGCGCGGCGGAATAGGTGTAGGCGGGCGGGCAGTAACCTAAACGGGCGATGGAAACGCCGAAAATCTCGTCGGTGACGCAACAGGCCATCAGCACCCGGTGCAGCCACGACGTGCCAGGCGCAATCTTCTGCGAGAGTGCCGCGCTCATCAGCATATAGCGCAGATTCACCACAAGGCACATAGCCACAATCTCGACGTATGCCGACTGGGCGGCGACAAGCGTATAGACACCATACTCGCCGGCCGAGGCACGGGTGAAGAAGCTGCTCACAAACCCCATTGCTGCCGTCAGCCCCGCCTGCTTCGCGATGATGCCCAGCGAGAATGCAACGGCAAAGTAGCCCAAAGCAATGGGTATGCCGATACGAAAACCTTGAACAATCTCTCTTTGTTGCATAAATGTCTGCACATTTGGTCTGCAAAGGTACACAATATTCTCTAAATTACCAATTCATGATATGCAACTCCTTGCCGATGTTGTCGGCATGACTGATGTCCGCATCAACGTTGAGGCGGTCGTATTGCCATCTGAGGGGATTGTTGAAGATGTAATTCACGACATAATCATGCGCTACGGCATTCCTGATGATGACATCATAGAAGCGCGTCTGCCACAACCGAATGTCGAAACGCGGCCATCGATGCTCCTTCACGCCATGGATATATCCGTGGGTACTCTTGCTCTTGAACCACCGCACAGCCTCCGTCACGCTCCCCTCACCTTGGTTGGAAAGGAGGAAATGGAAATGGTTGGGCATGACGACATGGGCAACATTCTCCAAACTGGGAAACGCCTGTAGCATCTGCTGATAGGATTCCTCTACCATCCTGCCCGCATCATTGAGGATAAGATCACCATCATGGACATCGCCGAAGCGACAAACACGCCCCTGCGTGACGATGGTGATGAAATAGCTGCCCTGAGAAGAGTAGTCGTAGTCCTGTAGCCGCAGACTGTTGTGCCGGGTAGGTAATGATGATTCTGTTTGCATATCGATTCGTTTTCAATTATTGGATAATTGGTATAAGGTCAGACCGCAAATGTATGGGCAAACCGCCAGTGTATGGGCAAACCGCCGGTGTAGGGGCAGGCCCTGTGCCAGCCCGATGCCCCGACAGGGGCAATGTCTGCCGCAGTTTGTCCCGAAGTTCTGCCATTTGCTGTATGTATGCCGTGAACGTGCCCCTTGCGGGGCATCGGGCTGGCACGGGGCCTGCCCCTACACCGGCGGAATACCTGGGGATGTGCAAGAAACAGCCAAACGAATCGCGAAAAGCTTTACCACAACGGCAGGCGCTGCTCCTTTGGCACGAACATCTTGTCGGCGGGCTTAACGCCGAAGGCGTCATACCAGCTGTCGATGTGGGGAAGGGCACCGTTCACGCGCCAGCGGCCGAGGGAGTGGGGGTCGCTCTTCGTGCGGTTGCGTATCTCCTCGTCGTTGATATTGCCTGCCCACACCCCGGCGTAGGCCATGAAGAACCGCTGCTCGGGCGTGAAGCCGTCGATGTCGCCAAGGGGCTGGGTCTTCGTGGCGTTCTTGAATGCGGCGAAGGCCACCTGCAGACCGCCGTGGTCGGCCAGGTTCTCACCCAGCGTCAGGCGACCGTTGCCATATAGCGCCTGCCCGCCGTTCCTGTCGGCAGGGAGCACCTCGATGGCCGAGAAGAAGTCGGCATACTTGTCGGTGCGCTCCTTGAACTGGGTGCCGTCGCTCTCCTTCCACCAGTCGTGCATGTTGCCGTCCTTGTCGAACTGCCGTCCCTGGTCGTCGAAGCCGTGGGTCATCTCATGGCCTATAACCACGCCGATGGCTCCGTAGTTGAAGGCATCGTCGGCCTCCATGTCGAAGAACGGGCGCTGCAGTATTCCTGCGGGGAAGCATATCTCGTTGGTCGTGGGGTTGTAGTATGCGTTGACAGTCTGTGGGTACATGTGCCAGTCGTCGCGGTCGACGGGTTTTCCTGCGTTGTGCTCCACCTCGTATGCCGTCCAGAAGCGGCGGCACTCCACGATGTTCTCATAGTAGGACTTGGTGGGGTCGATGTTCATCTTCGTCATGTCGATCCACTTGTCGGGATAGCCCACCTTCACGTAGAACGTCGACAGTTTCAGCAGGGCGTTCACCTTCGTCGAGTCGCTCATCCAGTCCTGTGCGGCAATGCGCTCGCCCAGTGCTATCTGCAGGTTCTTTATGAGCTGCTGCATGCGCTCCTTGGCTGCAGCGGGGAAATATTTCCCCACATATATCTTTCCAAGGGCCTGACCCATCTGGCCCTCAAGCTGCAGCGTGGCACGACGCCACAGCGGGTGGTCCTCCTTGCGGCCCTGCAACACTTTGCCGAAGAACTCGAAGTTTGTGGTCTGCGTCTTGTCGTCGAGGAAAGCTGCGCACGACATTATCTGCCCCCACTCCATGTAGTCGCGGTATTCGGCGGCAGTCATCGTGGCGAGCAGCTGGTCCATGCCGGCGAAGAACTCGGGCTGTCCCACCACCAGCTCCTGTATGTGTCGCGACTCTATGCCCGTGGCGTTCATCACCTTCTCAAGCTGTATGTGCGGGTAGGCCGTCTCAAACTCCTTCAGCGTCGTCTTGTTGTAGTTGCGCTGGGGGTCACGCAGTTCGGTGCGCGAGCGGCTCACCTTGGCCAGCTCGGTCTCCAATCGCATGATGTTCTTCATCTTCTTAGCGGCCTGACCCTTGCTGAAGCCAAAGAGCTGGAACATCGTGACAATGTGCTTCTTATAAGCCTCGCGGATCTTCGTCGTCTCAGGGTCGGTGTCGAGATAGTAGTCCTTCATGCCGAGCGTCAGGCCACCCTGATGCACCTGCAGGATGTTCTGCGTGGCGTTCTTCTCGTCGGCTCCTATCCCGCTACTCATGAACTCCGAGTCGCCCAAGGGTGCCAACTGCAACTGGATGCCGAAGAGCTGCTCCTTCGTCTTTGCCTGTTCCATCTGCCTGATTATGTCCATGGCTGGCTTCACGCCCTCGTCGTTGCGGCGCACGCTGTCCATGGCCAGCTTGTAGAGGTCGCTGAGCTTCTTCTCGGTCGAGCCAGGCGTGTAACTGCCGTGCAACAGTTCGTCGAGGATGCCGTTTATGCGCTTGTTGTTCTCCTCGCCCAGCACGTCGAATGAGCCGAAGCGGGCGTAGGCGGCGGGCAGCGGGTTCTTCTGCATCCAGCCGCCACAGGCATACTGGTAGAAATCGTCGGCGGCACGCACCGAGGTGTCGAGGTTGGTGAGGTCGAGGCCTGAGCCGAGCTGTGCCTGGGCTGAGGCCGAGAGTGACAATGACGTCAATGTCATGGCTGTGATGATAGTCTTTAGTTTCATTGTTATTAAGATTTATGTTACAATTGGCGGCAAAGTTAATAATAATAGTTGTAACGGGAAAACGTTTTTGGGAACTTTAACGCTTGTCACGAAGCGACCTGGGCTTAAAGATTAAACGCATTATAACGAAAAATTCCCTTTTTATGGAAACGAATGTGAATAATATGAATAATTTGTCCCACGAATATTTAGAATTATTATTTAAATTCGTGGACATAATTATAATTTGATTATCCGCAAAGAAGTGCAATTGACCTTCCATTAACATATAATTGCCATGTAATTGAACATTAATTGTACATTAATGCTGCGCACAAAAA
>CAJOEC010000076.1 GCA_905233425.1 uncultured Prevotella sp.
TGCGGCATGTGCTGACAGTATACTGTTGAGAGACCGAATAACATCTGTTATGTCTTTTTAACACCCAAAACTGCCTGTTTCAACCTTACAGGTCGAAATATTTCGAATACTTCGGACGGAATGATTCTGCTGAATACTATTATAGGAAGATGCAGTATGAAGGTATGCCTTGGTCATCAAGAAATTACATGTACAGGGCATTTCTTGGCCTATTCGAGAAGAAAGGCGACAAGGACTCTATTGCAAAGTACGCACGATTATACTGTGAGGCCAACGACTCGTCGGTTGCAGTCAAAGACCAGGAACTCACTGCTCTTATGGCGGCAACTTATAATTACAGTAAAATACAAAAAGAGTCTTTCGAAAATGAAAAGAAATTGCTCAGAAGAAATGTCCAGATTGTGATAATAATAGTGTCAGTGATATTGATAGCAATAGCTGGTTTCTACTTTTTCCGCCGATACAGGCAGAGCCTTATCTTGAGACAAAAAGAAGCAGAACTAAAACATAAAAAAGAACAGGAAGCCAAGCAAAAGACACTGAAAGCAATATCAAAAGAATTAAGCAAAAAAGATGACCAAAACAAGGAGCTTGCCAAATTGAATGACAGCTTGCGCGAGGAACTTAAAAATGCGAATTTAAACGAAACATTGCTAACCGAAATGGAAAGATACAACAAATTCGCGGACACCGTTATCTTTAAGAAATTCACCCAGGCTTCAAAGATTCCTACAATCAAAATCACTGAGAACGACTGGAAATTGCTTACTAAAGTATTTGGTTATTATTATCCTCAGATATTAGAAGATGTCAGCCAATTGCGTTCAAAGAAAACGGAACTCAGGCTTAGAATTTGCATATTGACAGTAATGGGGATGGCTAACAAAGAGCAATCGTCGTTACTGAACGAGACGAAACAAAGTATCACAAACAATACTGCTGCTCTCAATGAAGCCCTTTTTGGAGAAAAACTATCCAGCACTTTTTATACAAAACTGAAATCACGATACAAACTCATATAGTGGTATTAACCTGCATTTTGGAGTTGTTCTTGTAGACCCTTTTGCTTCTTGTACTTTCTTGTACATTTTAATCTCATTGTCACAACAATCTGGCAATCAGCTTGTTTTGTAGTTGTTGTTTATTAATTTTAAGTTAATGCTTGTACGGCCTTGTACAAATACTTTGGTAGAGTGTGTGCTTAGTTAGGGGAAATAAACTACATTTGGACAGTTTTTCCCCATTTATTATTAACTAAAAACACATTATTATTATGAGAAACAAAAAATCAAAGACAAAAAAACTCTTTCTCACATTGGCAATGTTTTTGCTATCAACAACAATCAATGCAGCATGGGTAAGTTTAAATTTGGACGTAAGGATAGATGATCCCACAACCGATATGGGTGGTCCTAAAAGAACTGATCCTATTATTCCAGAGGTAAATATTGACGGCTATATGCTGCAATTTGTCACACCTTGCGATGGGTGCACGCTTCGTATTGTTAGCAATGGTGGTGAGGTGGTTTATTCCACAGTTATTACAACTAATACAATTTCTTTACCCACTACTTTTGAAGGACTGTATGAAATACAGATTGTTCGCGATGGCTGGTGCTTCTTCGGATACGTCTTGTTCTAAACTCTTTCGGGCCGGGGCATCCGTTGGGATGATTTACAATCCCATCCAGCCCCGGCCTACTCTCGTCTTGGTGCGGCGGGAGGTGTAGGGGGCAGGTGTTGGAGGGGATTTGCAATCCCCAGTGCCAGCCAGCAAAGCCCGCCGCGCCAATTAATGAAAAAAGAAAAACAATCATTAAAAACAATTACAAATTACTATTATGAAAACTACAGAATCCAAATTCTTTGAGACGGCAAGAAAAGCTGCTGTCGTGGCAATCTGCCCGGGTCATGGGGACAGGCACTTGACCCGCGTATAACAAACCAAAATGGGCAATTCTCGACAGAAAATGGCGCTCTTGTTAATATTCAATACGGAAAAGTAACACCATATTGAACAATAATAATATATGTGTCCCGTTATAATGATTAAGTGTAACAGCATATATGGTTTGCGATTATGAAGAATCATTATCTGATCTTAGATAATCTCAGTATTTTTGCATAATAATTGCATCTGTCAGCTCGATGACTCAATAGTCTCTAATGTTTAACACCTAAAAAAAAAGAGTAACATGAAACACATTATTATCCTTATTGCCAGCTTCATCTGCCTTCCGGCAATGTCGGCTGTGTGGCAGGATAGCAAAACGCTAGTGAACTATGAATACGACGAGGGCAGCGGTGAGGCCACCGTTGTGAGAAGTGAAAATGTCTATGGTGATGTACGCATTCTTACGTCATTTTCCGTCGGTGGAAAGGATTACACTGTGACCGGCATCGGCGGCGAAGCCTTTTGGACATGCACTAACCTTACCGGTGTTTCAATTCCGGAGAGTGTAACTGCTATAGGCGGTGGGGCTTTCATGTATTGTTCCAATCTCACCTCGCTGACATTGCCGAAGAGCCTAACCACTATCGGTGATATGGCATTTTATTATTGCAGCGGCCTGACATCGGTTACCATTCCCGAGAATGTGACGAGCATAGGCAGTCAGGCATTCCATGGGTGCAACCTGACTTCGGTGACCTTCCTTGCCGGCAACGGCATAGTGGGCCGCCTGGCCTTTGCCGACTGCTCAAGCCTGGCCTCCGTGAACATTGCCGACATCGGCGCATGGTGCACCATGTCATTTTCGTCAATGCCTCATGAAAGTGGTTCGGCACACGCCTTCGATTGTTCCAACCCTCTCGAGATAGCAGGGCATCTCTATATGGACGGGCGAGAGGTGGAGGACATTGTGATTCCTGACGGCGTGACACAAATAGGCTCATACGCTTTCATCAATTGCAAGGGCCTGAAGTCGGTGACCATCCCGGAAAGTGTCACCAAGATTGGGGCTGGCGCATTCCGCAGCGCAAGCCTTGTCTCGGTGACATCGTATATCAGGGAGCCGATGGATTTGGATTACTATGCTTTCACGCCAGCACCTGAAGCCACGCTCTTTGTCCCTGCTGGCACAAAGCAGAAATACGAGGCGCTGTTCAACTGGGCAAATGGATTCGCCGCCATTGTTGAGATGGGCGGGGAGCAGGGTGTCGAGGACATTAGTCGTGACACAAAAGACAACGGCTGTTGTTATGACCTGCAGGGCCGCCGCGTCTCCGTGTCCTCTGTGCGTCCGAAGGGCGTGTACATCCAGGGCGGGAGGAAATACGTGAAGTGACCGCAAGTCTTTTTCTTTAACATAATTATCATGTAATTGAACATTAATGTCTCATTAATTATTTGTGCACAGCAATTAATGTACAATTAATGTTCAATTACATGGCAATTACATGTTAAAAACAAAAACGAATTGGAATAATAATTATAAATATTTGTGGAATTAATTATTCATATTATTCACATTCGTTTCCATAAAAAGGGCATTTTCATGCGTTTAACCTGTTTCAGTCGTGAATGCGAACATTGCCATACTACAGTTTATCGCGTTGAGGCGTAGGCTGACCGACGAGGAATGGGAGGCAGTGGACAGGATTGTTGGGGACAGTCTGCCCGCGTTCCATGAGTTCATGGCGGTCTGCAAGGAAGCTGTTGGGATAGCTGGTTACCGTGTGTGTCTACTGCTGCGCCTGTCTGTCAGGGGCAAGGACATCGCACAGATGTTAGGCGTCCGTCCGCCCTACGTGTCGAAGCTGAGCGCAAAAGTTCTGCTCCGGCTGTGGGGCGAGACGGGCAGCGGCAAGATGCTGAGGTCGAGGCTCGCAGGGGAATAGTGAAATTGGAGGTTCTACTTTATTTCGTGTGGGTAAATTGTCTATGGTCTGCCCCTACCGGAATGAAAAGACGCGGGCAGCGTTGGCGTTGGTATGGCTGGCCAGCTCTTCGGGAGCGATGCCGTAGGCCTCGGCCATGCGGTTGAGCACGTGGACTACATACGAAGGCTCGTTGCGCTGGCCGCGAAGGGGGACGGGGGCCATGTATGGCGAGTCGGTTTCAAGGACAATACGGTCGAGGGGGACAGCGGCGGCGAGGGTCTCGGGCAGATGGCTCTTCTTGAACGTCAGCACTCCGCCGACACCAAGCACGAAGCGTGGGAACTGCAGCAGTTCCTGCGCTTCTTTCTCATTGCCAGTGAAACAGTGGAACACTCCGCCGGGCAGGTCGTCACGATAACGCTTCAGCATGGCGACCATCTCGTTCTGCGCCTTGCGGCAGTGGATCATCAGCGGCAGGCGCGTCTCCACCGACCAGCGCACCTGCTCCTCGAAAGCCTCGAGCTGCTCCTGCTCGAACTCGCGGCTCCAGTAGAAGTCGAGGCCCACCTCGCCGATGGCAAGGCAGGGGCTTGTCTTGCAGACTGCGACAATGCCGCCGTCTGCCCGGCTGGGGGCGGAAAGGAGGGGGCGAATCTCGGCGAGCTGCTCCCGCCAGTCGGCGCGGACCTCCTCGGGGTGCAGACCCACCATGGGATACAGCGTGCCGGGGTATTGGCTGCACAGCTCGATGATGCGGCGCGACGACGCGAGGTCGATGGCCGGCACGAACATCTTCGTCACTCCTGCCTCCACAGCGCGGGCGATGGTCTCCTCGCGGTCTTGGGCATACTCCTCGCCGTCAAGGTGGCAGTGGGTGTCAATGATTAAAAGTTTATTGTCTGTAAGCATAACCGTTAGGTGTTTTGCGATGCAAATATATTAATTATTGTATTATGGCTTAGTACAATGCTTTGCCAATTATCTATTTTTAACAAATGAACAACTTCGTTAAGTTGTCATACAAGCAATTTCTTAGTACCTTTGCACCCGAAAAAGAAATAATCAAATGACTGTTTGTATTGCAGAGAAGCCCAGTGTGGCAGCCGATATTGCCCGCATCATTGGTGCGGGCTATCGTCATGACGGCTACTACGAGGGCAATGGCTATCAGGTGACATGGACCTTCGGACACCTGTGCGAGCTGAAAGATCCTGGCGACTATACCCCGATGTGGAAGTCGTGGTATCTCTCGGCACTTCCCATGATACCGCCGCGCTTCGGCATACGCCTGAAGGAGGACGAGGGGGTGAAGAAGCAGTTCGCCGTCATCGAGGGTCTCTTCAGAAAGGCCGATGCCATCATCAACTGCGGCGATGCCGGGCAGGAAGGCGAGCTTATCCAGCGGTGGGTGATGCAGAAGGCACAGGTGACGTGCCCCGTGAAGCGGCTGTGGATCTCGTCGATGACCGACGAGGCCATCCGCGAGGGCTTTGCCAATCTCAAGGACCAGAGCGAATACCAAACGCTATACCTTGCCGGACTCTCACGCGCCATCGGCGACTGGCTGCTCGGCATGAACGCTACGCGCCTCTACACCATCAAGTACGGGCAGAACCGCCAGGTGCTCTCAGTGGGACGGGTGCAGACACCCACGCTGGCGCTCATTGTGAACCGACAGAAGGAGATAGACAACTTCAAGTCCGAGCCTTACTGGGTGCTGGCAACCGTCTACCGTGACACCACGTTTACGGCAACGAAGGGCAAGTTCACGTCGAAGGAGGAGGGCGAGAAGGCTTTCGCTGATATTGCTGGACAGCCTTTCACCATCACCGACGTGCAGAAGAAGAACGGCAAGGAGCAGCCGCCAAGCCTCTACGACCTCACGTCGCTGCAGGTGGAGTGCAACCGCAAGTTCGGATTCTCGGCAGAGATGACGCTCAACATCATACAGCAGCTCTACGAGATGAAGCTGACGACATACCCGCGTGTGGACACCACTTTCCTCAGCGACGATGTCTACGCCAAGTGCCCGCAGACCATGAACGGACTCTACCAGGTGCGCTTCGCCGGTGTGGCGCCATACGCCGACCTGGTGCGCCCCTTGGGTGGCAAGCCGCTGAAGAAGTCGAAGAAGGTCTTCGACTCGTCGAAAGTCACCGACCACCACGCCATCATCCCCACCGGCCAGATTCCCGGCCCGCTGAGCGACGTGCAGCAGAAGGTCTACGACCTCGTGGCCCGTCGTTTCATCGCCGTCTTCTACCCCGACTGCCAGTATGCGCAGACCACGGTATTGGGAGAGGTGGTCACCAAGGCCCCCCTTTCGCCCCCCGAGGGGGGCACGATAGCTTCTGCCTCCAAAACTATAGAAGCCCCCTCGGGGGCCGTAGGGGGGGCTTCACCCTCGCAGGCAGAGGCCATCACTTTCAAGGTCACCGGTCGCACCATCCTCGATTCAGGTTGGCGAGCAGTCTATGCCCAAGAGTCCAAAGAAACCATTGAGGAAGAAAGTATAGTAGCCCCTTCGGGGGCAGAAGGGGGGGGCTCAGAGGCGCAGGAGCGCACCCTTCCCCCATTCGTGAAAGGCGAGAGCGGCCCCCACACACCCACCCTCACCGAGAAATGGACCACGCCGCCGCCATACTACACCGAGGCAACATTGCTACGCGCCATGGAGACCGCCGGAAAACTCGTCGACGACGAGGAGCTGCGCGCCGCCATGAAGGAGAACGGCATAGGACGCCCGTCGACACGCGCCGCCATCATCGAGACGCTATTCAAGCGCCACTACATACGCAAGGAGCGAAAGCGACTCGTGGCAACACCGACGGGCATTGAGCTGATTGACCTAATTCACGAGGAGCTGCTGAAAAGTGCCGAACTGACAGGCATCTGGGAGAAGAAGCTGCGCGACATCGAGCACAAGAAATACGACCCCGCACAGTTCATCGCTGAGCTGAAACAGCAAATCTCCGACATCGTCCAGCAGGTCATCGCCGACCAGAGCAACCGCCGTGTCACCACCATAGACCCTCCCCCCACACAGCCCCAGTCATCTCCTCAGAAGTCCCAGTCGTCCCAGAAGTCCCAAAAGTCCCATAAGCCCCAGTCGTCCCAGAAGTCCCCCAAGCCCCCCAAGTCAAAGAAGGGCACCGCCGCCACCGTGCCCGGCGCGTTAGCGTCGGGAACTGCCGCCCTTCCCGCATCATCTCCGTCGTCCTCCCCCGACCCCCTCGTCGGCCAGCCTTGCCCCCTTTGCGGCAAGGGCCACATCATCAAAGGCCGCACCGCCTACGGCTGTTCAGAATGGAAAAACGGCTGCACTTGGCGCCAACCTTTCTGACCAGATATGAAGACAACCGCCGGATAGCCATATACAACCGCCGGTTATCTCCATGCAAGGGTATGCAAATTGGGAAGAGGCACGGGAAAAAACAGTGTCGTAAGCAAAAAAGTGCCTAAAAATATTGCTGTTACGAATATTTTGCGTAATTTTGCACCATAATTATTCTTCGACATGACAAGTAATGGAGTATGGCACGACAACTACTGGCTGCTGCTCATGCAGCTCTACCTGCGAAAGCCCGTAGGCATTAAGCACCCATTCAGCCGTCAGGTGGTTGAGCTCGGCATGGAACTGCACATTGCCCCCCAGGTGCTTGTGGCACGAATGCAACAGTTGGCCAGGCTGCAGACACCACGGATAGAACGACTGTGGAACACCTACCGCAAAGACCCGAAACGGCTTGAAAGAGCCGTGAAACTGCTGCGTAGCATGAACGGATTCGGGGCGGCAGACCAGTTCTACGAAGGTGTGGAGGTGCAAGAGACTTTCGAGAAAGACTTCCGTCCGGTGGAACAGACAAACATTACCCCCGCCATGCTCATACTTATCCTGAACCTCTACTTCCAGCTTACACCGTCGATTATGGTGTCCTCAACGCCCGAGGTGAAGGATATGGCTCGGTTGCTCAATGTCAATGTGGCCGACGTGGTGCAGGTGCTTGACATATTCCAGACATGCGACCCATACCTCAACCGCGACGAAATGATCATCTCGCCATTGCTGCTTCCCTGCCAGAAGGTGTGGCAGCGTTTCGGCAACCACGAACCCACAGAGCTGCAGGCATACGCCGAGCAACTGCAAGAATACTTTAAGTAACGTCCCCTTCACTCCCCTTTCACTCCCCCTTCACTTCCCAAAAATGGCCCAATCTCAGATACAGGAACAGCGGCAGGAACAGCGTCTGCAGCAGAGCATCTCTCAGCAGCAGCTCCTCAGGGCACAGCTCGTCGAGCTGCCCATACAGCAGCTGGCCGAGCGTGTGGAGACGGAGATGCACGACAACCCCGCCTTGGAGACCACGCCCGACGACCCTGACCTCTCGCCTTACGCTGCCGACGACATGGGCGACGACGGCACAGAGGCCACCGACTTCGACACGCAGCGCGAGCAGGAAGAACGGCGCGACGCCCTCGATGCCGCCCTCGAAAGCATCGGCCGCGATGACGAGGAGCTGCCCGTCTACCAAGGGGGAATGCCCGTCGCCGACGGCGACAGGGAGATGCAGATAGGCGACACTATGTCGTTCTACGACAGTCTGCTGCAACAGGTGGCCGAGACCGAACTCTCTGACCAGGACCGCTATGTCATGGAGTATCTCATACGCTCGCTCGACGACGACGGGCTGTTGCGCACGCCGCTCGACGCCATCTGCGAGGAACTCGCCATATTCCACAACATCGACATCACCCACCAGCAATTAGAGAACATACTCCACCGCCTACAGCAGTTCGACCCCCCCGGCATCGGTGCCCGCTCCCTTCAGGAATGCCTCCTACTGCAAATCGACCGCCAGCAAGAAACCACCGTGTCCGGCGCGTCAGCGTCGGTAACCGCCACCGCTTCCTCAACGCTCCCCCAACTCATGCGCCGCGTCGTCACCGAGTTCTTCGACGAGTTCACCAAGAAGCATTGGGACAAGATACAGCAGGCACTATCCATCGACGACATCACCATGGAGACGCTTATCCACGACCTCCGCCGCCTCAACCCCAAGCCTGGGGCATCGATGGGCGAGACCATGGGACGCTCCATGCAGCATATAACGCCCGACTTCATCGTCGACACGCAGGACGACGGAACTGTCAGCTTCACCCTCAACAGCGGCGACGTGCCCAGGCTGCAGGTCTCGCAGTCGTTTGCCGACCTCCTGCGCGAATACCAGAACAACCGTGAGGGACTCTCGCGGCAGATGAAGGAGGCATTGCTCTACACCAAGCAGAAGGTCGACGCCGCACAGAACTTCATCGAGGCCATACAGACGAGGCGCCGCACGCTGACGCTCACCATGAAAGCCATCATCGCCCTGCAGCACCGTTTCTTCGAGGAAGGCGACGAGAGTCTGCTGCGCCCCATGATCCTCAAGGACGTGGCAGAGCGCACAGGCCTTGACCTGAGCACCATATCACGAGTGAGCAACTCGAAGTACGTGCAGACACGGTGGGGAACATTCCCACTGAAATATTTCTTCAGCGACGGCTATGTCACCGAAAGCGGCGAAGAACTGTCGACACGCGAGATAAAAGCCGCACTCAGGGACATCATCGACGGCGAGGACAAACGCAAACCTTTCAGCGACGAAGCACTCAGCGCCCTGCTGGCCAAGAAGGGCTACCCCATAGCAAGGCGCACGGTGGCGAAATACAGAGAACAATTGGGACTGCCCGTAGCACGATTGAGAAAATGACAACAACACCTCTTGCCTCCAGTAAGGCCATACTCTATGCAGTAAGGCTCATAAGCCTAATACTCACCTCGTTCTATCTGCCACTGGTCTGCGTGCTTGTGCTCACCACGCTCTTCACCTTCAGCTACCTCAGTCTGCTGCCCCTCAACTACAAGCTCACCGTCCTGGCCGTGGTCGTCTTGTTCACCATCGTCATGCCCATGTTCTTCATCATCACCCACCTCGCCTTCCGCCTTGAACGGTGGACGGCAAGGGAGCTGGGACAGAAACAGCTGCGCATGGTGCCCTACGTCATCAGCCTTGCCGGATATGGGGCGTGCGTATGGGTGCTGTCATCGATGAACGTGTTCCATTTCATCCTTAGCATCGTCATTGCCACGATGATAGTGCAGGCTGTGTGCACCGTGGTCAACATCTGGTGGAAAATCTCCACCCACACCGCCGCCATCGGAGGCATTGCCGGAGCGCTTACGGCCTTCGGAGGCATTCTGGGCTTCAACCCCGTGTGGTGGCTCTGCGCAATACTCATCCTCGCAGGAGTGCTCGGCTCCGTAAGCATGATTGTCAGGCAGCACTCCCTGTCGCAGGTCGTCGCCGGTTTCGGCACTGGCTTCATCTGCGCCGCAGTAGGCATAATGGTCTTTTAACTCCCCATAAGTCCTATAAGACCTATATGTCCTATAAGACTTATAAGTCCCATAGGTCCCATAAGTCCCATAAGTCCCATCATTCCCCAAACAACCCCTTCATAAACAATGGAACCAATAGTAAGCATCATCATGGGCAGCACCAGCGACCTGCCCGTCATGGAGAAAGCCTGCCGTCTGCTCGACGACATGCAAGTGCCTTTCGAGGTGAATGCCCTCTCTGCCCACCGCACGCCTACTGCCGTTGAGCAGTTTGCCAGCAATGCCGCCCCACGTGGCATAAAAGTGATTATCGCCGCAGCCGGCATGGCTGCCGCCCTGCCCGGTGTCATCGCCGCACAGACCACCCTGCCCGTCATCGGCGTGCCCATAAAGGGAATGCTCGACGGCCTGGATGCCCTCCTCTCAATAGTCCAGATGCCCCCGGGCATACCCGTTGCCACCGTCGGCGTCAATGCTGCACAGAACGCCGCCCTTCTCGCCTGCCAGATCATCGCTCTCGGCGACCCCGCCCTTGCCGCCCGCATGGCCGACTACAAGGAAGGCTTGAAAACAAAAATAGAAAAGGCCAACAAAGAGCTGGCCGACATCAAATTCACGTTCAAGACAAACTGAGTCCAACGTCCACAGGTATTTATCGCATGAGGCATAGGCGGGTCAAGTGCCTGTCCCCATGACCCGTTTTTGAACTTTTCCGGCGTTTTGTTTGGTCAGTTCGTAAAAAGAGTGTACCTTTGCACCAAATGAATGTGATATGGCAGACAAAAGGGAATACATACGGTTCGACTGGGCCATCAAGCGCATCCTGCGCGATAAGGCCAACAAGGAGGTGCTCGAAGGGCTTATCCAGGTCCTCATCGGACAACCGGTGACCATCACGGAGATTATTGAGAGCGAGAACAATAAGGACCGCCGCGAGGACAAGGGTAACCGCGTCGACGTGAAGGCGAAGACCAGCAAGGGCGAAATCATCGTCGTAGAAGTGCAGCTGACCAAGGAACGCGACTTCTTCCAGCGCATCCTTTTCGGCATGGCCACCGCCATCAATGACCAGATAGGTATCAACCAAAACTATGAGGTCATCCACAAGGTGTATTCCATCAACATCCTCTACTTCAATTTCGGCTCGGGCGACGACTATGCCTTCCACGGCGAGACCAAGTTCCTCGGCATGACGAACAAGGATGCCGTGTTGAAGTTCAACAGCAGGCGTGAGCAGGACTACATGGACCACGAGCGGCGCCGCATGATAATGCCCGAAGAGGTGATGCCTGAATTCTTCCTGCTGATAGTGGATCGCTTCAACGAGGTAGCCAAGACACCTATCGAGGAATGGATGGCCTACCTGAAGGATGGTGCCATACGCGACGACACCACCACGCCCGGCCTGCAAGAGGCCCGCCGCAAGCTGGAATACATGAGCATGACCGAGGAGGAGCGCCGTGAGTACCGTGACTACATGGTCAGCGTGCACGCCGCCAAAGATGCCATTGAAACCGCCAAAGACGACGGCCGTGCCGAGGGTCGTGCCGAGGGCATAGAGGAAACCAATAGGGCAAATGCCCGCAAGATGAAGGCGAAAGGCTATCTCGTGGCAGATATTGCAGAAATAACAGGATTGTCGATGGAGGATGTTGACAGTCTATAACCACGGTATGGACGCGACACGTCGCGTCCGTCCCTGTGCCAGCCCGATGCCCGCAAGGGACACTGGCAACCACAAAAGACTTGCGGTCACTTCACGTATTTCCTCCCGCCCTGAATGTACACGCCCTTCTGACGCACGGAGGACGTAGAGGACACGGAGATACGGCGGCCCAGCAGGTCGTAGATGGAGGCATCCTGCCGGATTCGGTCTGCCCGGTGCTCTTCTATGCCTGTAGCCCACTCGTTTTTGCCATAATAGCGGTATACTTCTTTTCCGTTTTTCCTAAGCCACAGTACCTTCCAAAATATCAGGCCAGGAAGTATCGTAGACATCACCCTATGCCCCAAAAGACACGAGTTTCGGTTGAGTTCGGATACACAGCCCATACCTCGTATAACAGTTCGGTAGTTGCAATATACTTGCTGCACACCTTGCTCCGTGGTGAGCGAACTCAAATCCAATATGTCGTCCTCAGGGGCTACCCATGTGGCATTGCGATCCTGTTCGCGCAGATACTGTGTCACAATGGCGTCGCGGCCGTCCCAGTTGAAATCGTAGAGCTTGAACTCCTGCGCATATCCATCGGCCAGCATCCACACGCAGCCCGCTTCCTCACGGATGGCGCAGTCCCACAGCGCACCATTCATAAACACTTGCTTGTACGTCCTCTGACCTATTATCGTGTCAAGGCCTATCTCAAAAGTTGCGCACCGCAGCGTGTCCATAGGAGTGTAGTATTCGGGATATTCAGGAATGTAAAGTTCTTCCAACACCTCCTTCCATGTCGTTCCCGTGGGAAACACCTCCTCCTGTGCCATTACGCAGAGCGGGAGGGATAGCAGAAAGGCAGATAATAAAGATTCTTGAATTCTCATAGTTATTATGTGTTTTTGTTTTGACGGTGCAAAGTTACGACTTTTCTGAATAACATGCAAGGAAAAAGCGGAAAAAGAATTAACCTAAAAATTTCCACCATCCCGTAGGGGCGCGACATGCCACATCGCGGACGCGACACGTCGCGTCCCTACAGCCGAGGTGTCCTTTCACCCCCTCCGAGGCCCCAAAAAGTTCGCGCCGTGCGAACTCGGAGTTCGCACGGCGCGGACTGACAGTTCGCCCGGCGCGAACTCAAAGTCCTCCCAGGCCCCTTTTTTGCGAACCCCGTGCCCCCGTTCCACAGTCCCGGCAGCGTCTTGCCAGAGGACACTGAGTAACTTGAGTCTTTATGGGGAGGCTAAGCCTCCATTCCCGAAAAAACGTGAAAACTCTGCGAAGAATTGTTATTTTTTGCACTTTTCGCAGAGTTTTGAAAATAAAAACGTACCTTTGCAAGCCAAGACTTAAAGACAACAGTATGAATACATCATTTAAACGGCGGCAGACGAGCGTCTGCCATGTGGGCAACATCGCCATCGGCGGCGACAACCCGATACGCATACAGTCGATGGGAACCGTCGACACAAACGACACCGAGGGCTGTGTTGCCCAGGCGAAACGAATCATCGACGCCGGTGGCGAGCTGGTGCGCTTCACCACCCAGGGCACACGCGAGGCCGAGAACATGAAGAACATCTCGGAGCGGCTGAAGGCCGACGGCTACACGGCTCCGCTTGTGGCCGACGTGCATTTCACCGCCCACACCGCCGACGTGGCCGCACAGTACTGCGAGAAGGTGCGCATAAACCCCGGCAACTATGTAGACCCGGGACGCACGTTCAAGCACATAGAATATACCGACGAGGAGTACCTGGATGAGCTGAAGAAGATTGAGGCGAAGCTCGTGCCCTTTATCAACATCTGCAAGGAGCACAAGACCGCCGTGCGCATTGGCGTGAACCACGGCTCGCTCTCCGACCGCATCATGTCGCGCTATGGCGACACGCCGCAGGGAATCGTGGAAAGCTGCATGGAGTTCCTGCGCATCTTCCGCCGCGAGAAATTCGACGACGTGGTGATAAGCATCAAGGCCTCCAATCCCATCGTCATGGTTGAGAGTGTTCGTCTGCTCGTCAAGACCATGGATGCCGAGGACATGCACTACCCTCTGCACCTTGGCGTCACCGAGGCCGGCGAGGGCGAGGACGGGCGTATAAAGAGCGCTTTGGGCATCGGCGCCCTGCTCACCGAGGGCATCGGCGACACCATCCGCGTGTCGCTCTCCGAGGAGCCGGAGGCGGAGATTCCCGTGGCACGCCTCATGGTGGACAGCATCGGCCTCTGCCGCCGGCTGCAGGACATGGTCGACACAAAGATAGACGAACATGAGATGTGGCTGAAGGGCGAGGACTATGCTTATATAAAAGACGGCGACACGCTGGTCATCCACCTGATGGAAGGCTTCCGCAACGAACTCTTTGTGCGTTTTCCCATGATAGCCAGCCGCCTGCTTATCGACCGCCGTTGCACGAAACTCATTCTCGACACTGGCCAGGGAATGGGGCTGCTGCCGCCGGAGACGCTCCGGGAAATGGAAGACTCTATCCTCCAGGCCGCACGCATAAAGTTTACCAAGACTGAGTACATCTCCTGTCCGGGCTGCGGGCGCACGCTCTACAACTTGCAGGAAACCATACGCCGCATAAAGGAGGCCACCGCCCACCTCAAGGGGCTGAAGATAGCCATAATGGGCTGCATAGTGAACGGCCCGGGCGAGATGGCCGATGCCGACTACGGCTACGTGGGTGCCGGGCGCGGTCGCATTTCGCTCTACCGTAAGAAAGAGTGTGTGGAGAAAAACATACCCGAGGAGGAGGCAGTGGAGCATCTGCTGCAATTAATCAACAACGACAGTAAGTGAACAAAGTGCCCCGCCCCGCCTATACTCCTGTCTTCACAGTGGTCTGCAACCTGCTGCTGGCCTACGTGGTCTATTTCATAGCCCGCGTGGCCTATCTTCTCGACAACTGGAGCTACTTCGCCCCGGGTCTGTCGTGGGAGACATGGAAAGGCGGGCTGGTGTTCGACACGTCGGCCATCCTCGTCACCAATGCTCTGTATATTGTGCTCATGCTGCTGCCCCTGCACTGGAAGGAGCAGTGGGCATGGTGGCAAAGGATGTGCAAGTGTCTTTTTGTGGGTGTGAACTCCCTGTCTCTCGCCGTTTGCCTTGCCGATGCGGCCTATTTCCCTTTCACCATGCGCCGCACCACGACGACCGTCTTCCGCGAGTTTCAGAACGAGGGCAACATCACGGGCATTATTCTCACCGAGACGCTCCGCCACTGGTATTTTGTGTTATTGGTAGTAATAGTGGCCTATGCGCTGTGGAAGACCCTCCCCCAGAAGACCCAGCAGACCCACCCCCGGCCCCTCCCTGTAGGGAGGGGACTATATACCTCTGAAGGCAGTACTGAAGCAAAAAGTAACTACTCCCCTCCCTCACAGGGAGGGGTCGGGGGTGGGTCTGCTCTCTACTACATTTCCCAGATTGTTTCCCTTGC
Organism: uncultured Prevotella sp.; assembly: GCA_905233425.1. Classification (GTDB taxonomy): domain Bacteria; phylum Bacteroidota; class Bacteroidia; order Bacteroidales; family Bacteroidaceae; genus Prevotella. The sequence goes on from CAJOEC010000076.1 coordinate 15,308, forward strand.
CGTCATTGTGCCTCTTGCCGTTGCCGGCATACGTGGAGGTTTCACCACGGCTGTCCGGCCCATCACCATCAGCAATGCCAACCAGTATGTCGACCGCCCCATCGACGCGGCCCTCGTGCTCAACACGCCCTTCGCCCTCTACCGCACCATAGGCAAGGATGTGTTCACCGTGCCCCAGTATTTCGACAGCGAGGAGGAGATGGCGGCTGTCTTTACGCCAGAGACCCACCCCCGGCCCCTCCCTGTAGAGACCCACCCCCGGCCCCTCCCTGTAGGGAGGGGAGTATATACCTATGAAGGCAGTACTAAGGCAGAAAGTAACTACTCCCCTCCCTCACAGGCGATTTTGCCCTTAAGCGGACAAAATCTTCAGGCCGGGGGTGGGTCTGCTCTAAAGAATGTTGTTGTCCTCATCGTTGAGAGTTTTGGCAGGGAGTACATCGGCGCATTGAACAAAGACTTGGAGAACGGCAATTACAAGGGCTACACCCCCTGCGTGGACAGCATCATCGGCCTCTCGACAACCTTCAAGTGGTCGTTCTGCAACGGGCGGAAGAGCATCGACGGAATGCCCAGCATACTCTCCGGCATCCCAATGTTTGTCGAGCCGTTCTTCCTCACGCCCGCATCGATGAACGAGGTGACCGGCATTGCCGGACTGCTCGCCAAAAAGGGCTACGAGACGGCCTTCTTCCACGGGGCACAGCGCGGCTCGATGGGCTTCCAGGCCTTCGCCCGCAAGACTGGCTTCCAGCAGTACTATGGCCGTGAGGACTACGAGGCCGACACGCGCTTCGGAGGCCATGCCGACTATGACGGCCTATGGGCCATCTGGGACGAGCCGTTCCTGCAGTACTATTGCGCAAAGATGAACGACATGAAGCAGCCCTTCATGACTGCCGTCTTCACCGCCAGCAGCCACCACCCCTACGTGATACCCGAAAAATACCGCGATGTCTACCCCGAGGAAGGCATCATCATGCACAAGTGCATACGCTACACCGACATGGCCCTGGGGCGCTTCTTCCGCGAGGCCAGTCGGCAGCCGTGGTTCCAGAACACCATCTTCGTGCTCACCAGCGACCACACCAACCTCAGCGACCACGACTTTTACCAGACCGACATCGGGGGCTTCTGCTCGCCAATTATCATTTACGAACCCGCCGACACCATCCGCCCGAAGGGTGAGATACAGCCCAAGATTGCCCAGCAGACCGACATCCTGCCCACGGTGATGGGTCTCACGGGCTGTGACGAGCCATTCGTGGCCTTCGGTATCGACCTTCTGAACACCGCCCCCGACGACACCTGGGCCGTGAACTACCTGAACGGCATCTACCAGTATGTGAAGCACGGCCATGTGTTGCAGTTCGACGGTGAGCGTACCCGTGCCGTCTACGCCCTCACCGACTCGCTGATGGAGCACAATCTCGTCGGACGGGTGTCACAGCAAGACCAGATGGAACGCGAGCTGAAGGCCATCATCCAGCAGTACATGACGCGCATGACCCAGGACCGCCTGGTTCCGTGAAAGTTCCTTATTCGTGCACGTACAGGTTCCAGCCTAAATAGGTGTCGATGGCCTCGTTCAGGATGTCGACGACATCTGTGCGGCACATGGCCACGTGGTGCTCGAATCCGTTCTTGCAGATATACTTCATCAGCTTCTGCAGGTTGTCCACCTTTGTCACAGCTATACATCCGTCCATGCCGTAGGGGTCGTTGGTGATCTCTCCCTTGCCGAGGTATGCCTTTATGCAGCCACGCGGGTCGTCGGTCGAGATGCGGAAGAACGTGAAGGGGCCTTCCGAAACTTTCGCATAGACGGCTCCGAAGGTGTTCACCTTGCCCAGTGTGCGGCCGAGCACTCCGAGCGGGCCGAGCTTCAGGTCGTCGTTGCCCACGAACTGTCGCGGGAAGTTGCCGCAGTGGGTGCACACGCATTTGTTGCGCTCCTCGGCGAAGTTGTTGTTCCAGTCGAGCAGCGCCGGGGCGTTCTCCGAGGCGAGGGCGAGGGCATACATGCTGACAGCTCCGGCGATGTCGGTCTCGCAGGCGGCGGGAATCAATTTGTCGCTGAGCATCGACATCGTCACGCAGGCGGCGCAGCCGTAGTTCTGCTCCAACGAGTCCCAACATTGTATGGCCACGGCCTGGACGTCGTTCTGCTCTATCCATTGCTCCACGGCCACTCCGAATTTCGCCTGCAGCGTCAGCTTCTCGCGGTAGGTGTCGGGCACTTTGGCGTAGTTGTGGATTCGCTCGCACATCGCCTTCAGCTTCGGGTCGTCGTCGCTGATTTTCTGTGCTGCGAAGAGAATCTCCGACAGGTCGGCGGGCACCACGGTGATTCCGGCGCGCTGCAAGAGCTTCTCCGAGGCGCGGCAGGTGTTGAAGCCCAAGGGTCGTGTGCCAATCTGTCCGACGCGGCAGTGGCGCAGACCGTTCACCACGCGGCAGATGGCAGCAAACCTCTTCAGGTCGTGTGCCAGCAGCTCACTATATATAGAATATGTGTGGAGCGTGGTGTCGGTGAAGGGTATGCCATACTGGTAGAGGTTGTTGCAGACGGAGATTTTTCCGCAGAAGGCGTCGCGGCGGCTGTCGAGGTCCACCTTGTCGTTCTCGTCGTCGCAGGCCTGCACCATCACGGGCACCCGCAGGTCGGCGTCGCTGATGGCGTTGATGATGCCAATCTCGTAGCCGAAGTTGGGCAGAGAGACCACGATGCCGTCAATCTCGTCGCGGTGCTCGCGGAACTGCCGTGACACCTTCAGCCCGTCCTCGCGGGTCTCAATGGAACTGCTGCCCGTGGGCGTGGCGTCCTCAGGCAGGATGATGTACTCGTAGCCCAGCTCGTCCATCGTCTTGAGCAGCTGACGGCGCACGTCGCGGGCCAGTTCAGAATTAAAATAGGCGCGTGTACCGATAATCACGCCGAAACAAGTCTTTCCGTTTTTCATATTATTTATAGTTTGGTGCTGCAAAAATACACATTTTCTGTCTAACAGCCAAATAAAACGGGAAAAAAGCCAGCAATTAACAACAGGAACGCTGTTGATTTATGCGGTTATTTATTCATTTTGACACTATTTTTGCATATTTTCCCGAAAAAGTTTTGCTGTTTCTGCAAAAATTGCGACCTTTGCACCGCGAAAACAATAAACCATATACGTTGGGCAATATACATTAAGTAAAAGTAAAAAAAAAGTTGGTACAAATAGGTGATTATCGTATGTTTCCGCAGAACGGCCTGAAAGGCCAGCAAGCAGTCAGCCCAGGGCAACGCCCTGGGTATGATGACAGGGTTATCGTCGCCCTGAAAGGGCAAAAGCCTTGGAC
>CAJOEC010000077.1 GCA_905233425.1 uncultured Prevotella sp.
GTCACCATACCCAGGGCGTTGCCCTGGGCTGACTGCTTGTTGGCCTTTCAGGCCGCTGCTGCGCTTTGTTTTCATACTTGCGAAAGTTGTATTATATTATTAGATAACACCAGTGTATCGTTCTGTCACTGTGACAATCCGGCTCATGAGCGATACCTAATACCGCTTGATGTCTTGAAAGAGGGTGTTCAATTCGGCATGATGGAGAATTTGATGATTCAGTTTGTATATCCTGACTTTGAGTTACCCGATGACTATGTAGAAGTTATTGACAGCATTGACCATTTGAATATAAAGCCCATTTCAAAGGAAGCCGATATATGTATTGTAGAAGCGTCGACTTACATACCTTCGAAATCTGACGTCCCCACGGCTAAACATTGTAATTAGAGATGTGGAATCGTTTACTGAAATGGACTTTGAAACATATAGGATAGTTTTAAAAAAATTATCTCATAAGCTGCAAAGTCTATATTTAGATGGTATAATTCCTCAACTGAATCTAATTACCGACCGTCTGATGCTCCAAGCTATGAATAATTGTGGGGCAGGTGACAGCAACATCACTCTTGCGCCAAACGGGAAATTCTATGTCTGCCCTGCATTCTACTATGAAAACAATGATGATAGCATTGGCGACCTGAAGAACGGGCTTGACATCAAAAACAAGCAGCTATACCGTCTTGACCATGCCCCGATTTGTCGGCACTGCGATGCATGGCAGTGCAAGCGGTGCGTTTGGCTAAACCGAAAAACAACATTCGAAGCTAATACACCTTCACATGAACAATGTGTAATAGCGCACTTGGAACGCAAAGCCAGTTGTGACTTATTGCGGTATTTGCGCAAGTATAACGCATTTCTGCCCGACAAGGAAGATATAAAAGATATAGACTATTTAGACCCTTTTGACAAAAGAGAAGAATGGAAATGACAAAGAGAATTGTGGGACTGGTGACACCTGAAGAACGCACTGAAATACAAGCATTATTTGAACGTCGCAACGGACTGGATGAACTGGCAAAGATTCTTACAGTTGACAATGCTGTCCTATATGAAAAGTTGGTAAAAGATTTAGGCGAGACTTGCACGAAGTTCCAGGACTGGTGGAATAGAATGGCTGAGAAATACCAGTGGGAATCTTCTGATGACGGGCACTGGGAAATAAACTTTGAGTCTTGCGAGATTTATCTTGTGAAAGAATAATAGTTCTTTCATTTAGCCGACATCAATCAGGCAGGTAGCTACATGCAGTTCTAACGTCTCCTTATGTCGTCGAGCGACACCCTCGTCTGTAATCCATCAGGCCTTCAGCCTTACCTGCATCGGAATTTTCGAAACTTAAGTGAGTAATCCAAGATAGTCAAGGAACTCGTCCTCGGACATTATCTTAATGCCCAGCTTACGGGCTTTCTCAAGTTTCGAGGGGCCCATGTTGTCGCCGGCGAGGATGAATGAGGTCTTGCTGCTGATGCTTCCCACGTTCTTGCCTCCGTTCTGCTCTATGATAAGTTTGTACTCGTCGCGGCTGTGATGCTGGAACACTCCGCTGATGACGATGCTCTGGCCAGCGAGACGGTCGCTCTGCGCTGCCGTCTGCTCCTCGGAGAGCGCGAACTGTAGGCCGTAACCGCGCAGCCGCTCCACGATGCGCAGGTTCGTCTCGTTGTGGAAATAGCCGACGATGCTCTTCGCCATCACCTCGCCTATGCCCTCCACCTCCTGCAACTCCTCGGGCGAGGCTGTCATGAGGGCGTCGATGTTCTTGAAATGGCGGGCCAGAAGCCGGGCGCTGGTCTCGCCCACGAAGCGGATGCCGAGGGCGAAGAGCACGCGCTCGAAAGGCACCTCACGCGACTTGGCGATGCCGTTGACAATCTTCTGTGCCGACTTTGTGCGCGAGCCGTCGCCGTTGATCTGCTGCACCTCGATGTCGTAGAGGTCGGCGACGTTGTGGATGAGTCCCCGACGGTAGTATTCGTCGACGGTCTCGGGGCCGAGCGAGTCGATGTTCATTGCCTTGCGTGCGATGAAATGCTCTATGCGGCCCTTTATCTGCGGCGGGCAGCCCGTGTCGTTGGGACAGTACCAAATAGCCTCACCCCCAGCCCCTCCCTCGGAGGGGAGGGGAGTGGTTACTTTCTTCGTTTGCCCGCTGTTAGCTTTCTGTGCTTGAGAGTATATACTCCCCTCCCCTCCGAGGGAGGGGGCGGGGGTGAGGCTTTTTACTAATGGTGTCCCGCACTCCGGGCATCGGCGTATGAACTGCACGGGCTGCGCGATGATGGGACGCTGGTCGATGTCGACACCCACAATCTTTGGGATAATCTCGCCGCCCTTCTCCACGAAGACGTAGTCGCCGATGTGGAGGTCGAGGGAGCGGATGAAGTCCTCGTTGTTCAGCGTGGCACGCTTGACGGTTGTCCCCGCCAACTGCACCGGCTCCATGTTGGCCACGGGCGTGACGGCCCCTGTGCGCCCCACTTGGTAGGTCACCTCGAGCAGACGGGTGCAGGCGCGCTCGGCCTTGAACTTATAGGCGATGGCCCAGCGGGGGCTCTTGGCGGTATAGCCCAGTGCTCGCTGCTGGCGGAGTGAGTTCACCTTCAGCACGATGCCGTCGGTGGCCACGGGAAGGTTCTTGCGCTCGGTGTCCCAGTAGTTGATGAAGTCGATAATCTCCTCGACAGTCTTCACCTTCTTTATGCCCTGCGAAATCTTGAACCCCCAGGCGGCTGCGGCCTGAAGGTTCTCGTAGTGGCCTTCAGCGGGCAGCTCGTCGCCTAATAGATAATAGAGGTACGCGTCGAGGCCGCGGCTTGCCACCACCTTCGGGTCGAGGCTCTTCAGCGTTCCGCTGGCGGCGTTGCGCGGGTTGGCGAATAGCGGCTCCTCGGCAGCCTCGCGCTCACGGTTGAGACGCTCGAAGCTGGCCCAGGGCATGAGCACCTCGCCACGGATTTCAAAATCAATAGGGAGGGTCGGCTGGGGGAGGGTCTGTAGCGGAATCGACCTGATCGTTCTGACGTTCTGCGTCACGTCGTCGCCCTGCACTCCGTCGCCACGGGTGACGGCCTGCACCAGCCGGCCGTCGTGGTAGGTCAGCGAGATGCTCAGCCCGTCGTATTTCAGTTCGCAGCACACCTCGAAGTCCTCGCCGCCGAGACCTTTGCGCACCTGTTCGTACCATTCGCGCACATCCTGCTCGTTGTAGGTGTTCGACAGCGAGAGCATTGGGTAGCGGTGTGCCACCTGTCGGAACTCCTTCTGCAGGTCGCTGCCCACGCGCTGCGTTGGCGAGTTGGGGTCGTAGAGTTCTGGGTGGAGACTCTCCAAGTGTTCCAGCTCGTGCATGAGCTGGTCGAACTGCTGGTCGTCGATTGTCGGTTGGTTTAGTACGTAGTAACGGTGGTTGTGTTCGTGCAGCTGTTGCCGCAACTCTTTGATTCTTTGTTCTTCGGTCATAACGGTTTATCGGAAAAAGAGGCCGGAAAGAAATTTGACAGGATATTTCAAGGCTATAAGCAGCCAGTTTGTGTAAATACCATTGTCCTTGCAGGCTTTCAGGTTTTCCTTTGCCCCCAGCAGGCGGCTTCTCAAGTCTCGCGTACTGGCACCGCCCATGCGCATGGCGACGAAGTCGATGGGGAGGTATTTCATCACGACATGGTGCTTGTAGCTTAGTCGGGCGATGAATTCAAAGTCGGCGGAGATGCGTAGTGTGGGGTCGTAGTAGCCGTATTTTGCGAACAGCTCACGCCGCACGTAGAACGAAGGATGTGGGGGCAGAAAGCCGATGTGGACGAGCCAGGGCCGGAAGATGCGCCCGGAATAGTATCGGCAGTGCTTGTCCAGGCTGCCCTTTACGAAATGCACGTCGCCATAGACGGCCCCGGCCTCGGGAGGGAATTGGCTGGCCATCTGCTCTATGACGGTGTTGGAAGTGAAGATGTCGTCGGAGTTGAGGATTCCCACGATGTCGCCCGTGGCCATACGCACGCCCTTGTTCATGGCGTCGTAGATGCCGCTGTCTTTCTCGGACACCCACTTCATGCGGTCGCCGAACAATGGCTCGAATGAACGGATAATGTCAACGGAATCGTCTTCGGACTTGCCGTCAACAACAATATACTCTATATCCTTGTAGGTCTGGCTGAGCACCGACCTCATGGCATCGGGAAGAGTTTTAGCGCTGTTGTATGTGACGGTTACAATGGTTACTTTCATGTCCGAAATGGGAATGCCCAATTTTATATTGGCTGCAAAGGTAACACATTTTTAATTTATAGCCAAGAAAATAAAGGAAAATTAGGAAAAAACGCCCGTCCTACGCTTATTCTTGCAGAACCTTTTGGAAATATTTATTGGGATTCCTGCCGCAGGTATTTTGGCGTGTAGCCCAAGGTGCTCTGCGCCACTTCCTCTGGTGTGCCTGTTGAGAGTATGTTGCCGCCGCGCCGACCGCCCTCTGGCCCCATGTCGATGATGTGGTCGGCCTGGCGTATGACGTCGAGGTTGTGCTCGATGACGATGACGGTGTTTCCCCTGTCCACCAGTTTGCGCAGCACCTCCATGAGTATGCGTATGTCCTCAAAATGGAGTCCGGTGGTTGGCTCGTCGAGGATGTAGACTGTGCGTCCAGTGTCGCGTTTGCTCAGTTCCGTAGCCAGTTTCACGCGCTGGCTCTCACCGCCGCTAAGTGTCGTCGATGGCTGTCCGAGCTTTATGTAGCCGAGGCCCACGTCCTGTATGGTCTTTATCTTGCGGAGTATGTCGGGGACGTTCTCGAAGAACTCCACGGCCTGGTTGATGGTCATGTCGAGGACGTCGGCGATGCTCTTTCCCTTGTAGCGCACTTCGAGGGTCTCGCGGTTGTATCGCTTGCCGTGGCACTCCTCGCATGGCACCTGTATGTCGGGCAGGAAATTCATCTCGATGGTCTTGTAGCCGTTGCCGCCGCAGGTCTCGCAGCGACCGCCTCGCACGTTGAATGAGAAGCGGCCGGGCTTGTAGCCGCGGATCTTGGCTTCGGGCAGGTTCACGAAGAGCGACCGTATGTCGGCGAAGACACCTGTATAGGTGGCGGGGTTGGAGCGCGGCGTGCGGCCTATGGGACTCTGGTCTACATCCACCACCTTGTCCACGTTCTCCAGTCCCTCGATGCTGTCGTAGGGCATGGGCCGCTTCAGCGAGCGGTAGAAATGCTGAGAGAGTATGGGCTGCAGCGTCTCGTTGATAAGTGTAGACTTTCCGCTGCCGCTCACGCCTGTCACTACGATGAGCTTGCCCAAGGGAAAGGTGACATCGATGTGCTTGAGGTTGTTGCCGGAGCAGCCATGTAAGACAATAGCAGACCCTCCCCCGACCTGAAGATTTTGTCCGCTTAAGGACAAAATCGCCTGTGAGGGAGGGGAGTAGTTACCTTCTGTCTCAGTACTGCCTTCAGAAGTATATACTCCCCTCCCTGCAGGGAGGGGCTGGGGGAGGGTCTTTAAGTACTTTGCCGTCAGCGTGTCGGCCTTCATCAGCTCTGCCGGCGTTCCCTGGAACACCACTTCGCCGCCTTTGCGTCCGGCGCGTGGCCCGATGTCGATGATATAGTCGGCGGCGAGCATCATGTCGCGGTCGTGCTCAACGACGATGACCGTGTTCCCCAGGTCGCGCAGTTCCTTCAGCGAGTTGATGAGCCGCTCGTTGTCGCGCTGGTGCAGTCCTATCGACGGTTCGTCGAGGATGTAGAGCACGTTGACGAGCTGCGAGCCTATCTGCGTGGCGAGACGTATGCGCTGGCTCTCACCGCCTGACAGCGATGCCGACTGGCGGTTTAGCGACAGGTAGTCGAGACCCACGTCGAGAAGGAAGTCCAGTCGCGTGCCTATCTCCTTGAGGATTTCACGGGCAATCTGATATTGTTGAGCGTTAAGTATTGAGTGTTGAGAGACTTTACCGTCTGGCTCAGAAGTAACGTCTCCTAACTCTGAACTCTGAACTCTCAACTCTGATCCCTCTATTCTCAACCCATCAAGCCATTCCCTCAGCTCTCCCAAATCCATTTCACAGAGTTCGGCGATGTTCTTGTCGGCGAACTTGTAGGAAAGCGCCTCGCGGTTGAGCCTCTTCCCGTGGCACTCGGGACACTCGCACTCGGCCATGAACTGTTCGGCCCATTTCTGTGCGTTGGCGCTGTCGTCGGTCTCCATGGTGTCGCGGAGGTATTTTATTATTCCGTTGAAGCTTACGAAATAGTCGCTCGACGTGTGAACCAGCTCCTTGTCTATGCGCACGTTCTCCAATGCCCCGTAGAGCACTTCGTTCATGGCGTCGTCGGGCAGTTTCTCTATGGGCGTCTTTAAGTCGCAATCGTATTTCTTCAGCAGGGCGTCAATCTGCCAGAATATCATCAGGTTCTTGTATTTGCCTAACGGCACGATGCCCCCGTCGTGGATGCTCTTCTTGCGGTCGGGCATCACCTTTGCCAGGTCTATCTCGCTTATCGTGCCTAAGCCTTTGCATCGCGGACAGGCCCCTTGCGGCGAGTTGAACGAGAAGTTGTTGGGAGCGGGGTCGCTGTAGCTGATGCCCGTCGTGGGGCACATTAGGCGTTTGGAGTAGTACTTCACCTGCCCGCTGTCCTTGTCGAGGATCATTATGAGGCCTTCGCCTTGCTTCATGGCTATTTCGACGCTTTTCTTCAGACGCTCGTCTTTCTGTTGAGAGTTGGGCGTTGAGTGTTGGGAGACTTCACCAACGTCACTCGACTCCGAACTCTTAACACTTAACTTGTCAATCACCACTTCGATGTCGTGGTTCTTGTAGCGGTCGACCTTCATGCCCTGCTTTATCTCCATAATAACGCCGTCGACACGTATGTTGAGGTATCCCTTGCGCCGCATCGACTCGAAGAGCTCGCGGTAATGACCTTTGCGGGAGCGCACCAACGGGGCGAGGATGAAGATTTTGCGTCCCGCATAGTCGTGCTTTATCATCTCGATGACTCGCTCCTCGGTGTATTTCACCATCGGTTCGCCAGTCATGTAGCTGTAGGCACGTCCGGCGCGTGCGAAGAGCAGACGCATGTAGTCGTAAATCTCTGTGGTGGTGCCCACGGTGGAGCGCGGGTTCTTGTTCGTCGTCTTCTGCTCGATGCTGATGACGGGCGACAGTCCCGTTATCTTGTCCACGTCGGGGCGTTCCAGTCCTCCGAGGAAATTGCGGGCGTAGGCTGAGAATGTCTCAATATATCGTCGCTGACCTTCGGCAAAAATGGTGTCGAAAGCCAGCGACGATTTTCCAGAGCCGCTCAGTCCGGTGATTACCGTCAGCGAGTGGCGCGGTATCTCCACGTCGATATTCTTCAGGTTATGTACGCGAGCACCGTAGACGCAAATCTTCTCACTATTCACTATTCTGTAGGATTGTCGCCACCGCCCCCTCCGCTACTTGTGGTCTCTCCACTGAGGTGGCGCAGCAGGTTCACGTCCTTGCGAAACTTGTATTCTATCCCGTCGGCCCCCTTGGCATTGATGATGGCGTAGTAAACGCCTTCACGTACAGGTCTGCCATGGAAGTTGCCGTCCCATCCGTCGGCAGGGTTGTCCCACTCAAAGAGCTTCTGCCCCCAACGGTTGATGATGACGCCATGGAATGACACTATACCCTTAAAGCCCTCCTTGGCTTTGTATTTTTCGTTCTTGCCGTCGCCGTTGGGCGAGAAGGCGTTGGGGAAGTCCAGCTTGCTTGATGGCACCACGACACGGATTATGGCTGAGTCGAGTGGCTCGTCCTCGCCGAGGTATGTCTTCTGCACCACGTTGTATGTGCCCGCTTCGGTGAAGGTGTAGTTCGTGTCTTCCTCGTAGCGCACAAACAGCTCGTGGAATTGTGAGTTCTCGTCCATCTTGCGGAAGTGCCATTCGTATGATGGGTCGTAGTCGTCCATCTCTGAGGGGTTCGAGCGGAACGTCACGACGAGTGGCGCGTCGCCCTTATCCACGCTTTGGGTCTCCACGTAATTGCCTTCCTCATCGGTGTAATAGGCCTGGGGATTCACCTTCTGAGCCAATGAGCACAATGGCAAGCCGATAAACAACAAAAGAAGGGGAGTGAAAGGGGAGTAAATGGGTATTGCATGGGTAGTGAAAGGGTAGTGAAAGGGGAGTGAAAGGGGAGTGAAAGGGATATTACCTACTGTCCCCCGCACTATTGACGATAAACTGGCAATAATTCTTTTCATTATTTCGGTTTTATAAAGTATTGTCCCTTTCACTCCCCTTTCACTCCCCTTTCACTCCCCTTTTCAAATTATTTCGCGTAAGCGACCGAGCGGGTTTCGCGGATGACGGTAATCTTCACCTGTCCGGGATAGGTCATCTCGGTCTGGATCTTTGAAGCGATCTGTCCGCTGAGTGCCTCCGTCTCAGCATCGTCCATCTTGTCGGCGCCGACGATGACGCGCAGCTCACGTCCGGCCTGTATGGCGTATGTCTTGGTCACGCCGGGATAGCTCATGGCGATGGCCTCGAGGTCGTTCAGTCGCTTGATGTATGCCTCGACAATCTCGCGACGTGCACCGGGACGTGCGCCGCTGATGGCGTCGCACACCTGAACGATAGGTGCGAGCAGCGTCTGCATCTCCATTTCGTCGTGGTGGGCGCCGATGGCGTTGCAGATGTCGGGCTTCTCCTTGTACATCTCTGCAATCTTCGCTCCGTAGAGTGCGTGCGGGTCGTCGGTGTTCTCGTCGGGCACCTTGCCGATGTCGTGGAGCAGTCCGGCGCGCTTCGCCTTCTTCGGGTTCAGTCCCAGTTCGGCGGCCATGATGCCGCAGAGGTTGGCGGTCTCACGGGCGTGCATGAGCAGGTTCTGGCCGTAAGAAGAACGGTATTTCATCTTGCCGATGATGCGTATGAGTTCGGGGTGCAGGCCGTGGATACCAAGGTCGATGGCGGTGCGTTTGCCAGTCTCGATGATTTCATTGTCGAGCTGCTTCTTCACCTTGGCGACGACTTCCTCAATCCGTGCGGGGTGTATACGTCCGTCGGCCACAAGCTGGTGCAGGGCCAGGCGGCATGTCTCGCGGCGCACGGGGTCAAAGCCGCTGATGACGATAGCCTCGGGGGTGTCGTCGACGACGAGTTCCACGCCACAGGCAGCCTCTAATGCACGGATGTTACGTCCCTCACGACCGATGACGCGACCCTTCACGTCGTCGTTGTCGATGTGGAACACCGAGACCGAGTTCTCAACAGCCGTCTCCGTGGCCACGCGCTGGATGGTCTGTATGACAATCTTCTTGGCCTGTGCGTTGGCGTTGAGCTTCGCCTCGTCCATGATTTCGTTGATGTAGCTGGCGGCCTGGGTCTTGGCCTCGTCCTTGAGGCTCTCCACGAGTCGGTTGCGTGCCTCCTCGGCTGAGAGTCCCGACAGCTCTTCGAGCTTCTCGCGCTCCTTCTGCTGCATCTTGCCTAATTCCTCCTGCTTCAGTGCAATAGCCTTCTTCTCGTTGTCAATCTTGTTCTGCTGGTTGTCCAGTTCGTTCTTGCGGCGTCCCAGTTCGTCCTGGCGCTGGTTAAGCGAAATCTCGCGCTGCTTCAGTCGGTTCTCACTCTGCTGGATGTGCTGGTTGCGCTGCTGCACTTCCTTCTCCAGTTCGCTCTTCTTGTTGAGGAATTTCTCCTTCACCTCCAAGAGTTTCTTCTCCTTGATGACGTCGGCCTCTTTCTCGGCGGCTTCGACCATCTGGTTGTACTTGCCTTTAATGACTCTCGTAAAGATAAAATATCCTATGGCCACTCCCAGTGCGAGAGCAACCACGGCTACAATTACATAGTCCATAGTGTTTTGTGATTATTAATATGTGAATGATACGTTAATAGATAGTTTCTCACCAAGTTGATTTGCAATTTACTGATTTACGTTTTGTTTCTTTTCCCCCGCCGAGTCTGTTGTCAGGCTTCGAGGGCGTTCTCTATTTCAGAAGTAAGCTTGGTGAGTGTATCATCGTATGGTGATGTGTCGTTGCGTGCCATTTCCTTCTCATAGCGCAGCGCTATTTCAATGAGGGTCATTAGGCCTATGGTGTGGTCGCTTTTCTTGCCTTTGTACACCTGTGCGTATGCCCCGTAGCGCTCGGTTATGAGCTTTGCGGCGTTGCGGTAGTACTGCTCGTCGTCGAGGTTGTGCAGCACCATCGCAATGTCTTCGTCGTAGACATGCAGCCTTATATTTAGTTTACCATCTGCCATTGCTTACTTCTGTTGTCATTTCTCGTCGCTGAGCACGGCAATGCACTTGTTCACATCGCGTATCAGTCGTGCCACCCTGTCCTTTGCCCCGTCGAGGTCCTTGTCCACGATGGTCATCATGCGTGCCATTTTCAGCGTCTCGTATTCTTTCTCTTTCTGGGCCAGCAAGTCCTCGAGTTCTTTTATGCGTTGCTCCTGCTCAGCCATCATGCCATAGAGGTCGCTGTTCTCCTTCTTCACCTCCTGGAAGCGGAGAATCATCTGCCTGACACGGGTCTGGAACGTCGCCAATACTTTCTCGCTTTGAGTCATCGCTGTCCTTTCTGCGTATTTTGACCTACAAAGTTAGTCATTTTAGTTCATAGTTCACGATTCGCAATTCATAGTTAAGCGCATACTTAACAAGAATTATTACTTTGGGGCTTGTATTTTTATGTCCTTAACACTTTTGGGGAAACCTATTCGCTCTTCGGTTTTTCCTTCTTTGCCAGCATGACAACGCGGAAGGTGAAGTCGCTGGTCCATTTCTCCGAGAAGCCGAGTTTCTTGTCGAGTTCGCGCACGTCGACGACGGTCTTCATCACCGAGGCGTCGGTGTAGTCGTTTTTCGTGAAGATGTCGTGGACTGTCGCTGCCACCATGTTCTGCATTGTCTTGCTGAACATGCTGGGCAGGCGCAGCTTGTATTTCATTATGTTCGTGACGAGCATCATCACGTCCTGCACGTAAGTCTGGAACTGCATCATGTATGTCTGCACGTCCTGTAGCTTGCGGCAGCGGCGCTTGATGCTCTGGTCGATTTCCTTGAAGAAGTCGTCGTCCATCTGGTACAGCTCTTTGAGCATTTTCTTGCACCTTGCCTTCTCCCCGATGCCCAGTCGTCCGCCCTGTGTGGAGACGCGCAGTGTTGTCTTGAACACACGCAGGTCGGGCAGCATGTTAAGGTTCGAGATGCCCATGCCGGCTGCTATCTCTGCCTGGAAATAAACGCGTATGAGGGTCATGAAGTCCTCCATGCCGTGCTGTTCGCTTTCTTCTTTCTTCTTGAATATTTTGTCAAGTATTCCCATACTGAGTTTTGAGTTTTGAATTTAGAGTTTATAATATGGTATTTTGCAATTTGGGTGCAAAAGTAATAAAAAAAAATGAATTGAGAGTGTTTTTAGCAAAAAAAAGCAGTCCCCGCCACCGAAATGGCGGAGACCGGCAAACATGAAAACTAAAAACGTTAGGAAACGATTTTTAACCCTCTTTCTTGACAATGCCCGAGCGCTTCTCCTTGATGCGTGCGGCCTTGCCAGTGAGCTTGCGGAGGTAATAGAGCTTGGCGCGGCGCACCTTACCCACCTTGTTCACCTCGATGCTCTCGATGTTGGGCGACTCGAGTGGGAATATACGCTCCACACCCACTGTGCCCGACATTTTGCGGACGGTGAAGCGCTTCTTCTCCTGATGGCCGCTGATCTTGATGACCACGCCACGGTAGAGCTGTATGCGCTCCTTTGAACCTTCGATAATTTTGTAAGCGACAGTCACAGTGTCACCAGCCTTGAACTGGGGGTGCTGCTTGCCGGTTGCAAATGCTTCTTCAGCAACTTTAATCAAATCCATTTCTTTGTTGATATTTTATTGTTGTTATCGTTCCAGACGCAACATAACAGGCAACTCTCCTATCTTCCTGCCATCGGTTACGCGGAAAGCGGCTGCAAAGGTACGCTTTTTTCACGACATAGACATATTGTTGATTGCCAAAAGCCAAAACATTAACTTTTTTTAGCTTTACATGAATGTTCCGGCGACAGAAATTTTCAGAACGGGGTAGAAAGTCAGGCGGTCGATGACTTTCGACAGACGGTCGTCGGCCTTTTGCAGCAGGTCCTCGAATGGCACCTGCTTGTCGTTCTGGTAGATCTTGATTTTCCCGGTGAACTGGCACCCTAACTCGAAGCGCACACCCATGCCGTGGCGCGGGGCGAGACGACCGAGGCCCAGTCCGACGTATGGGCGCACTTTGTTCACGTGTAGCTCTGCGTCAATGTTTCCGTCCTCGGCAAATTTCAGGTACGACTTGTCGACGATGGCGCTGAGGGCGTTTTCGTTTTCGCTCAGCAGCTCTTCCACATAGTCCTTGTTGTCTTTGTACAGACGTGCCACATCGTCATTGTGACCGCTGAGCTTGGCTAAGCGCGGGCCTAAGAAGGACACGCCGCCCGTCACGAAGAACGTGGAGCGCCCGCCGAAGGGGTAGATGCTGAGTTTGGCGTCAAGGGTGATGCGCTCGAACTTTCCGCTCACCGTCACTGTCCGAAGGTCGTAGGTCTCGTATTCCATTGTCCCGTCGGGCCCGATGTCCGTCTTTGGCACCGTGATTAGTCCGCCGTTCAGTTTCATGTCGCCGCTGATGGTGAACGAGGGCATCAGGTTGACACCCACTCCCAGCTCTGCAAAGGGGGTCATGGTGGCTCCGAGGCCGACGCTTATTCCCTCGGTGCCGACTCCGAACTGCAGTCCCACGTGGTTGAAGATTCCTGCCTCGTAGTTGTCTGATGACTGGGCGCTGACGCTTGCCGGCACGGCCGACAGGCTGGCAATGAAGACGCTAAGGATAAAATGTCTTGCTTGTTTCATTTCTGTTTTTTTGTATTCGGGTTTCTGTAATTGGCCGCAAAGGTACAAACTTTTTTTTGAAATGACAAATTTTTAGGTACACTTTGTTGCTTGCCATGTCAGTAGGATTGTTGGTAACGCTGCTCGATGACCTCCCAGTCGATGATTTGCCATAGGGCGGCGAGATGGTCGGGGCGGCGGTTCTGGTAGTCAAGGTAGTAGGCGTGCTCCCATACGTCGAAGGTGAGCAGTGGCTTCAGGCCGCGCTGAACGGGGTTGGCGGCATTCGGCTCCTGAGTGATGACGAGCCTGCCGCCTTTGTCTGCCGAGAGCCACACCCATCCTGAGCCAAAAAGCGTGGCTCCCGCGTTCTGGAACGCCTCTTTGAAGGCTTCAAGCGAACCGAAGTCGCGCACGATGGCCTCGGCGAGCGCGCCACGGCGCTCGGTGGGTTCGGCGGACGCGCCACGGTGAGCGATGGGTTCGGCGGACGCGCCACGGCGCGTCCCTACAGGGCTGATGAACTGGCTGAAGTAGAGTTCATGGTTCAGGATCTGCCCGGCGTTGTTGAGGATACCGCCGGTTGCCTTACAGACGATTTCCTGTAGGGTCATGTTCTCGAACCCACTGCCAGGCAGCAGCGCGTTAAGGTTGTTCACATAGCCGGCGAGGTGCTTCCCGTGGTGGAAGCCGATGGTCTCGCGGCTGATTACCGGCTCAAGGGCCTCTGGCGCGTATGGCAGCGCAATCAATTCAAACTTTGCCATGTCATTACTGTGTTAAAGTTGGTTTTCGCGTGCAAAGATACGCATTTTTTACGATTTACGATTTTTTGGAGGCGGATAATTTGTGGAAAAACGAGGAAATGGCTACCTTTGCACAGAAAATGTTAGGGGGAGCGGGGCTTACGCCCCTAACACGGTGGCTGTCGGAAATGGCGGCGGGAGGTGGGGCTTCCTAATTGGATAAAATGATGACTGACTATGAAGAAAGGAGTGTTTTTAGTTTTGATTGGTGTAGGGATGATGGGAGGGGCGGACGCGACACGTCGCGTCCCTACATATTCGGACGCGACGCATTATTCGGACGCGACACGTCGTGTCCATACTGTTGTGATGCCGCCGAGGCTGAGGACGGGCGACACGATAGCGGTGGTGTCGCCATCGAGCACGCCGGACTCGATGACGGTGGTGAAAGGATGCAGGACTCTGCGCGAGTGGGGGTTTGTGCCTGTGGTGGGTGCTCATGCCTTGGACAATTACCACGGCTTTGCGGGAACGGCTGAGGAGCGGACTGGGGACTTGCTATGGGCACTCCGCGAACCGTCGGTGAAGGCGATAATGTGCAGCCGTGGCGGTGACGGGGCTGTGCAGGTGGTGGGTCGGATAGGGTTGGAGGAGTTCCGGCAACATCCCAAGTGGGTGATGGGGTTCAGCGATGTGACGGCGATCCACAGCGCTGAGGTGTCGGCGGGTGTTATGAGCATCCACAGCCCGATGTGCGACGGGATGGGCAGGGACACGGTGAGCACGTTGATGAGGGGACTGTTAGAAGGGCGACTGCCGACATACTGTGTGCCTGCGCATCGGCTGAACCAGAAGGGAGAGACGACGGGGCGGCTCGTAGGTGGCAACATGTCGGTGTTCTGCGGTCTGGCGGGGTCGGACTATGATTTCTTGAACCGTGTTTTCGATGAGGATGTGATACTGTTCTTCGAGGACACGGGGGAGTCGATGTCGAAGGTGGACCGCATGCTGCACCTGCTGGAAATACGCGGTGTCCTGTCGCGGCTGAAGGGGGTCATCGTGGGGCACTTCTCGAACTACAAATACCCGGAGAACGGTTTCGCCGACATGTATGACATGCTGCACGAATATCTGCAGCACTATGACATCCCGGTAGCATACGACTTCCCCGTCGGCCACCACAGCAGCTGGAACCCGCCGATGGTGGTGGGCTGCCGTGTGAGGCTGACGGTGGGGGACGAAGGAACGGAGGTGGCGTTTTTCGAACCCGACGCTAACGCGCCGGGCACGGTGGCTGACTGAACTCTGCACTACATGGAGGGGGAAAGGCGGGGGGCGGCGATTGTCTTTTTCCCGTCCACTATCCTGATGTCGTTATGGCGAACTGGTTTTCCCGCCTGTCGTCCCTGTAGGTCGTAGGCTTTTTGGCTGGGCTGGCGTGGAGCGTTGGGCGAGTGGATGGCGACAGCGCTCTCCTGGAAGAACTGCCAATTGTCGAACTTGAACTGTGATGTCGGGGCACCTGATATGCTTAAGAACAAGTCCTGGACGCCGGTGACGGGTTCGTCGAGCTCGCTGCTCAGGTCGGCCCACTCGCCATTGGTTGAACCGGTGGAGATGCGGGCTTTGACGGTTCCCGATGAGCTGCCTGTGCGCACAGATATGGTGACGTTCTTCTCGGACATTACGCGAACCTTGAAGTACCGTGCCCCTTCGTCGCCAAAATCGACGTTGCGAATCTTGATGTAGGCTCCTCGGGTCTTGTTTGTGACGTAGCAGCCCGTGTGGTCGCCCTCGCAGATGATGTCATGGCTCTGGTTGATGGTCTCGGCCTCCTGCAGCTCGTAGGGGTTGAGTGTCTGCAAAGGCTCAACGCCCTTGGTGGTGAAGGGTATGAAGGGTATAGAGCCGTCCTCGTTGGGTGTGAACTCCTCGATGCAAGTGGACCGCTTGTAGCCACCGCCGTTGGGCAGCTTGCCGTTGTGGTAGAAGATGTAGTGGTGACCCTTGTACTCGACGCTTCCTCCATGGATGGTGAAACTGTTGTCGGCCAGCCCCAGTACTTTGCCCTGGTATTTCCACGGCCCGGTGATCTTGTCGGCTGTGGAGTAGGCCCAGTGTTCGGGCACTCCTCCGGCGGCATATTCGAGATAGTACTTGCCGTTGCGCTTGTAGACCCACGACGCCTCCTCGAAATTTGTCTTCGGAGAGCCGTCGTCGTTGTAGCCCTTGTATGGGCCGAAGGCTGCCTCGTCCTTCGTCTTCACCTCGATCTCACCGCCCGTGATGGCCGTCATCGACTCCTTCAGCTTGGTGTACCACAACGCGTTGTTGCCGTAGAAGAGGTAGGCCTGTCCGTCGTCGTCGATCATCACCGTGGGGTCGATCTTGAACCATCCCCTGACCAGCGGTCTCTTGATGGGGTCGGTGTAAGGCCCTGCGGGATGGTCGGCCACGGCCACGCCGATGCCGGGATATGCCTCGCCCTTGATGGTGGCGGTGACATACCAGTACCACTTTCCGTTACGCTCAATGCACTGGCTTGCCCAGCAGTCGTTGTCCTGCTTGGCCCAAGCCGAGAATGTTGCCGAGGTGAGCGGTGTGCCGCGGTAGGTCCAGTTCACCATGTCGACGGTCGAGTAGAGCAGCCAGTCCTTCATGGTGAAATAGTTGTTCAGAGTCTCGTCCTCGTCGTGGTCTACGAAGAGGTAGAGTGTGTCGCCGTGCACGTATGGCGCGGGGTCGGGTGTGTAACGGTCGCAGATGATGGGGTTCTGTGCCCCGATGGACAATGTTGCGAGGCAAGCCATACAAGCTGCCAGCACTGATTGTGGAAAGTTTTTCATTTGTAGTGCATTTATATGAATGATATGTTATTCTGATTTGCCAGTCCGTCTGTCGGCCAAGTACATGCCTGCAAGGATTAGCAGGGTGCCGAGGATGAACCACGACGTGATTTGCTCGTCGAGGATAATCCAGGCAAAGACGATGGTGGTGACGGGGTTCAGGTAGACATAGTTCGTGGCAACGACGGCGCCAAGCTGTTTCAGCACCCAGTTCCATGCCAAGAAGCACAGCATGGAGGCCACGCATCCCAAGAACAGCAGGTTCCACGCCAGCGCCGGCTGTTCAAGGAGCAGATGGGCGTTCAGGCCCGGACGCAATATGAAATAAGGTGTCATCGACAAGAGACCGTAGAAGAACACCTTGCGGGTGATGAACACCGTGTCGTAGCGTGCATTGGCTGGTATCATCAGCAGACTGTAGAACGCCCAGCAGAGACAGGCGGCAAAGGCCAGCGCGTCGCCGCGTGGCGATAGGTGGAGCACGAAATGGCCATTCATGACCACCACCACGACCCCTACGGCTGCCATCAGCGTGCCCAGAGTCTGGAGGCGGCTCTGCCGTTGTGACTTGTAGGAAGCCCCGATGATTGCCGCGGCGAAGAGCGGGCAGAGGCTGACGATGATGCTGGTGTTGGTCGTCGTGGTGTAGTTCATGGCCGAATTCTCTGTCAGGAAGTAGAGCGAGCCTCCCACAACGCCCAGTGCGGCCATCAGAAGCTCGTCGCGCCACGTGTCGGCAGTCCAGCGTATTCCCTTGTAAAGACAGTAGCCCAACAGCAGAATGTAGGCGATGATGAAGCGCAGCATGAATATCTGCGCCGCCGTCAGTCCTCCAAGCAACAACAGCTTGGTGAACACAAACGTCGTCCCCCAGATGGCCACCACCAGGAAGGCAACAATATGGGACAGGTAGAGGGGCTTCATCTCTTGCCGGATGGTTCGGGATAATGTCAGTCTGCTGAGACTGGCACGGTCGCATTTTTCCGATAGCCAATCCCTGTCACGATGCAGAGCAGCTCGCCCTGTTGGTTGGTGATGCGCACATCGACGTATGGCAGCTTGTGGTGGTTCACAACCTCAGTTGCCACGGCAGTAAGCACGTCGCCCGCATTTGCGCTCTTGACATATACGATGTTGTTCTCCACGCCGAAGGTCAGCTGCCCGTGGCTGTTCATCACGGCGGCGATGGCAATGTCTGCCAATGTGAAGTAGGCCCCTCCCTGGCATACCCCTCCGGCGTTAAGATGTTCTGGAGTGACAAGGAGCGTGGCGCGGGCATAACCTTCGCCAACCTCCTCAAGCACGCAGCCGCTGTTTGCGGCAAAGCGGTCGTTTCGAGACAGGAATTCTTTTAGTGTCATTTGTCTTTATGTTGGGGATTACTTAGTGATGATTAAAAAATAACTTGGCACGATTTTGTGTGCTCGACCACGCCCCAAAGGGGCAATGAGCAGTCAGCCCAGGGCAGCGCCCTGGGTAGGCATGAATGCACAGCCCCCGCCCTGTAGGGGCAAAAGAATGAGTAGGAGGCGTCGCCTCCGTCCAAGTCTTTTGCCCTTTCAGGGCGACGATAACCTTGCCATCATACCCAGGGCGCTGCCCTGGGCTGACAGCTTGCTGGCCTTTCAGGCCGTTCTGCGGAAACATTAATGACCCTTTTTACGGAGGACACCGTTGCTTAGGTCGAAGTAGTTGGCGGGGTTCTGGGGTTTCCCGTTGATGCGCGTCTCGAAGTGCAGATGGGGTGTGGTGGCGCGGCCCGTCTGGCCTACGAGGGCTATCACCTGTCCCGCCTTTACATGCTGGCCTTTCTTCACCATGTTCTTCGAGTTGTGGGCGTAGTAGGTCTCCAGCCCGTTGCCATGATTGATTCTCACCAGGTTGCCATAGCCCGAGGAACGGCCAGAAAAGACCACCTCGCCGGCAAAGGCGGCATAGATTCTGTCCTTCGCCTTGGTCTTCAGGTCGGCACCCGTATGCATCCTACCGCCACGCTGACCGTATGGGCTGATGATCTTGGCTCCGGGCAGGGGAAAATGCCATGATGACGGGGATTGCAAATCCCCCTGAACAGTCGTCGGCCCGGTTGAAGATGTGGGATAGTTACGATGAGAACAACCGATAACCAGCACGGCCCCGATTAACACATAAAAGAGCTTCTTGTCGCGACCAATCATCACAACAGAGAAAATGCCCAATAAAACAAAAATCATTAATACGTACTCCATAAGGTATAATGTTATCTAAACAACTCTGGTTTGGTTCTGTCTTTAAGGAAACGTTTCAGCATGAATGTCAGGAAATAGGGGAAGGTGTAGAACTTTCCGTTCCAACCAATGTTCTTATATCCGAGCTTGATGCCGTAGCGTATGTCGGGGTATGAGTCCCATTCTATCAGGTGGTTGAGCGAAGCCGTGGCTCCGTCGGCGGCCTTCACCTCCACAGGAATGAGCGAGTCGGCATCCCTTACGAAAAAGTCCATCTCTATGGCGGGATTGTCGCGCTTGTAATAGTACAGTTGCTCGTAGCCCGACTTAATGAGCATCTCGCCCACGATGTTCTCGTAGATGGCTCCCTTGTAAGTGCCGAAGTTGCGGTTCTCCCTGAGGTCAGCCTGCGCCTCCTCGTCCAACGACGCTATCAGCAGCCCCGTGTCGTGGTAGTACAGCTTGTAGGCGTTTGCCTCATAGTTGCCCTTCAGCGGCAGTTCAGCATTGCTCAAGCAGTAGCACACGTTCACCACGCCGGCCTCCTTTAGCCACTCCACCGAGCCAATGTACTCCCTGCCCCGCGCCCCCCGGGCCACCTTGGTGATCTGGAACTTCTTGCTCTCCTTGCCTAAGAACGTGGTAATATGGTTGTAGACGGCCATTATCTTCGCCTTGTCTGTGTTGCGGGCATATTTCGTGATGTCCTCCTCGTAGTCCTTCAGCAGTTGCCTCAACAGCTGCAAAGTCCCGCCGAAATGGCCATTGCTGACATACATCGCCACAACTTCGGGCATGCCGCCTATGGTCATGTAGTCTCTGAAAAGGTTCATCATCGTGTCCATCTCCACCTGTGAGAACGGTGTCAGCGTGACTATATGGTTATATAGGCTTTCCACCTGTTCCGGCGAGTAGCCCCTTGCCCAGAGGAACTCCTCGAAGTCCAAGGAGTGCATGCGGTAGTCCTCTTTGTACCCCACGGCGTTGGACTCTATCTCCTCGTAATAGACACCCATCAGCGAACCACTACAGATGACATCGAAGCGCCCGTCTTCGCAGAACGACTTGAGCGACGTGGCACAGTCGGGGCATTTCTGCAATTCGTCGAAGAATATCAGGGTCTTGTGCGGGATGAACTTGAACGACGGCTCAAGCATGGTTATGTTCTTCAGAATCGTGCCCACGTCATACCCATCATCGAAGATGCGCTGATACTTCTTTTCGAGCACGAAGTTGATTTCCACCACCGACTCGTAATGAGCTTTACCGAATGCCCTCACAGAGACCGTCTTTCCCACCTGACGGGCACCATTGATGACAAGCGGTTTACGCTTCGGCCTACCATGCCATTCCTCCAAAAACGTATCTACCTTTCTTTTAAGCAATTCCATGTTCAAAATCACATTTTAGGCTGCAAAGATAATTAACAAATCACATTTTCGGACGCATATCGGGCTGAAAAATCACATTTTCGGACGCAAACAGACATGAAAAGTCACATTTTCGGTCGTTTATTTACGTTGCGCCTCGGTCTCTTCGCGCTTTGCCTTGTAGAAGCGGTCGCAGAAATCCACCTGCTCGCGGTTGGGACGCATGATGAGCGAGGCACCGTTTGAGAACTGCATCGTGGTGGGCTTCGTGTCGTCGAACGTCGGCCAGTAGGGCAGGCCCTTGGCATTGGGGTTGCCCGTCTTGGCAAAGTTCACCCAGTACTGCTGCATGATCTCGGCCACGGCTGCCTCGGCGGGATATTTGTCGGGCTGCGTCAGGAACTCGCCGTTCAGGTATAGAATGTCGTCGGCATGGGCCACACCCTTGCGGCGCTTGTCCTGCGAGAAGCTGCGCGTCGAGGGCTGGGCCAGGTAAGCGGCGTAGGCGGCGCTCTTGCCCGTCTTGGCCTGCAGGCTCACCCAGGCGAATGACGGCCAGGCGAAGCCCATGTCGCGGAAGGCATCGCCGTTGCCGTGCCAGGCCTCGTCGTCGGTGTTGCCGGGATAGACCTTCAGGGCTTCGTCGGCCCAGGAGCCGAACACCTCGCGTGCCTGTTTCTGGTAGTTCTCGGCCTTGATGTCGGGGGGCGAGAAGAGGGCACCCTCATCGCTGTTGGTCATCACGATGATGGGCACGTCGTTGTACTCGCCGCGCTCGTAGAGACGGTACTGGTCGTCGGTGATGACATAGCCGTCGACGCAGGGCCAGAAGCCAGCGAAGCCTACATTGCCGTCGCAGAGCGACATGGCGTCCATCTTGCGCAGTTGCTTCAGGTTCTTTTTCTTCAGGTGTTTCTGGAAGTCAAGCCCCTGCTGCTCAGCACCCTTTTGCGAGGCGCCGACGGCAAGGCTGCGCGCCTGGTCGCTCCACGGGGCGAAGGAGCCGCCGCTATGGCTGATGCAGCGGTGGAAGAGACCCTTGGCCAACGGCGAAGCACAGAGGATGCTACAGCTGATGGCACCCGCCGACTCGCCGAAGATGGTTACGTTAGTGGCATCGCCGCCGAAGCTGCCGATGTTGCGCTGCACCCACTGGAGGGCGAAGATCTGGTCGAGCAAGCCGTAGTTGCCGGAGTGCCCCTCCTTCGACTCCTTCGTCAGTTCGGGATGGGCCATGAAGCCGAGCGCCCCCGTGCGGTATTCCACGCTGACGATGACCACGCCGCGCTTGGCAAGGTGTGACCAAAGGTCGCCGCCGTACCATTCGGTCTGGAAGCCGCCGCCGTGAATCCACACCATCACGGGCAGACGGTCGCTGGCACTCGTGGCTGGGGTGGCGATGCCCAAGTAGAGGCAGTCCTCGCTCATCATGTCGGCCGTGCGGCCGGGACGAGTGGGCTGGGGAGGCAGCGGCCCGAACTTGTCGGTCTTCAAAACGCCCTCCCACGCCTTTGCCGGCTGCGGTGCGCGCCAGCGCAGTTCGCCGACGGGCGGTGCTGCGTAGGGGATAGCCTTATAAACAGCGAGCGTCCCGTCGAGGATCCCCTCCACGTCGCCCGTCTCCACATGGGTTTTCACCAGCGGCTGTCCCGCTGCCTCTGCCGCCGTCATCATCGCACAGACGGTCAGGATAATAGTCAGAATCTTTTTCATGTTGTAGTAAATTATAGGATGTCTCATGTACTTTTGCTATTTGGCTGCAAATATACACATTATTTATTAATATATGGTATAAATTATATGATTATCCGTATGCGTCCGACAGACGGCCTGAAAGGCCAACAAGCTAATAGCCCAGGGCAGCGCCCTGGGTATAGAGAGTGCACAGCCCCGCCCTGTAGGGGCAAAAGAATGAGTAGGAGGCACCGCCTCCGTCCAAGGCTTTTGCCCTTTCAGGGCGTTGGTCGCTCGTCCTTTCCCTCAGGGCGATGCCCTGGGCTGATGGCTCATTGCCCCTTTGGGGCACTGTCAGACACATGCGGATAATCATTTTTTACCTCACCATGAGCTTGTACGTACGGACGACACCGTCGGAGCTTTCCCTGACAATGTTCAGGCCGCGCCGGGGCTGGGCTATTCTTGTGCCGTCGGGCGTGAAATACTGTCGGGAATCGAGAGCCGGGTGCTGGGTGCCGGGCGTTCCGATGCCATCGGGCACGGGTTCTGAATGGCGCAGCCCGAGGAAGGCGTCGAGGGCGATGGAGGGCTTGCGCGTCAAGGGGTTCCACGCGCCGAGGTCGTAGTCGTCGGCCAGCTCAGGCTCCCAGTAGTACAGGCCCGACGCTCCTGCTTCGATGAGCAGCTGCAGGAAGTCGCAAAGCCACTGGTTGGCCTCCAAGGCGCGGTCGTTGTAGTAGCCCGTCTCGACGATAAGCACGGGTTTGCCGTAGCGCTCCTTCAGCACGCTGACGTTCTGCGCCACCTTCTTTATGAGGGAGTCGGGGGCGAGCGACGATGCCTTGACGTGAACCGAGAGTCCTATGCCATCCCACTTTGCGCCGGCCGTCTGCAGCGTGTCGAAATAGTCGGTGAGCCACTGTGTGTCCACACATTCGCCGACGTGGATGACGGTCTTCAATTCCGGGTTGATGGCCTTGATGGTGTCGTAGGCGGCATTGATGAACCTGACGAAGGCATCCGTCTGACGGCCCTCGTTCCACAGGAATCCGTTGTCCACCTCGTTGCCAATCTGCACCCATCGCAACACTCCTGTCGAATTGACCGACGACACGGCATCGCCCGTGTGCTTGGCGACATCGGCGACCAGTTGTTCCACGGTGTGCGACTTCCACGCCTTGGGCTTGACATTGTCGCCCCACCAGTCGCAGTAGTGCAGGTCGAGCATGACGCCCATCTTCTGCCGCCTGGCTATAGCAGCCAGAGACTTTGCGTAGTCGATGTTGAAGTTTGACGGCGAAGGATTGACGAGCACGCGCAGCCTTACGCTGTTGGCACCCTGTGCTTTCAGTATGGGTATGACAGACTTCTGCTTACCCTCACGGTTGTAGAACACCTTGTCCTGGTCGGTCTCCAGCGTCAGCGAACTGACGTCGGCGCCGAAGTCGAACAGGCTGTCGAGCTCGGCACGGCTGAACACGCTTTCGGTGGCCGTCTCCACCTCGAGGAACGGCTCGTCATAGTTCTTGTCAGCATCTGGGAAATTGCGTGTCTTGACAGTCCAGTTACTCGAAAAACCCTTCAGGTCGGGCTTCAGGAATATGCGGGCGTTCTGCTTGTAGCCCTTCAGCTGCCAGTCCATCCATTTCAGGGCCAGCTTGCCGAACTGTCCGCCATACTTGTCATAGTATGTTCCACCGTGACCGGCATTCGACAGGTCGGCCCATGCCACGGGCTTGCTCACCTTGCCGTAGTCGGTCTTGGCGTTCTCGTAGGCCACGTCGCCCGTTCCTCCTGTCATATAGATGATGGGGCAGTGGAGCGAGTTCAGCGTGCTTGGCGACGCTCCGCCCATCGACATTCCGCCCATGCCGGCGTTCATTATCAGCAGCGTCTTCACCCTCGAGTTTGCGCAGTTGGCTATGGCCTGTGCGCCGCCGCAGGAATGGCCTGAGAGGGCGATGTTCTTCACGTCGATGGCATGATAGTAGTCGCTGGTGGCCAGTTTCTCCTGCTTGACAAGCCAGTTGATGGCGTCGACCACCATCTTCTCGTTCGAGCCGCCGTCGTCGCGCTCGCTGTCGGTCATCTCGAAGGCTCCGATGCCCACGACGACATAGCCGTGTGATGCCATCTCGTTGAGCATACGCTCATAACCGATGGACGAGCCGGAGCAGGCGCCGTTGCACCAGATGAGGATGGGCAGCGGCCCTTCGCGGCGAGCGGCATACTGCACGTTGTAAGGGCGGTAGACGGTGAAGTTGGCCAGCGACTTCTCGCTGACGATGATGGCGCGGTAGCGTCCGCTGCCGCCGTCGTCCACCTCCTTCTGGCGTGCCACTTGGTCGTTGATGGTCTCATTGTCGGCCCCGGCGGCGGCCAGAGGCATCAGGGTCAGCAAGGCTAAGGCAGCCCGTGCGACAGTTCTTTTGAATTGTTCTAAATTCATAATTCCGGTTAATATTATTTTTATGTTTTTAGTCATTATTTTCTGTGAATTGCACATTTTGGCTGCAAATTTACAATTTATTTATTAATTATAACAAAAAAATTAAATATTTCTTTAGAAAACGTGTGATTTTTCCCATTTTTTTATTGATTGTTCCCAAAAAAGCCGTGAAATTCGTGTAATTCGTTGTAAAAAAACCAATTCCTACAATTCGTTAAATTTGTTGTTAAAAAACAATTCGACCTGAGTTGCGGCACCATCGGCATGGGCGACTTCATCCACAGTTCGAATGCCTGCGCCCGACTGGCTAATTGAGAAAAGACGCAGGATATTAGCCAAATGATTATCCGCAATCAGGTGACTAAGACGCTGAAAGCGTCTCCTCTCAATAACCGAGGGTACGAGCGTAGCGAGCACCCCCGGATAGCAGGTGTATGGGTAACATCGACCCTAAAGGGGTCGCCCGTGCTCACGGGAGGGGCGCCCGTGAGCACGGGCGAATATCCCTTCTCTACTATCCGCAGGTCGTTCCGACCTACGGCTATTGAGCGGTGACGCTTTCAGCGTCAGTTGCACTTCTTTGCGGATAATCATTTAGCAAAAAAAGGCATCTAAGTATCGGATAATCAGTTTGCTTCCCTTTGTTTCTCCCGTGGAAACAGTTTGTTTCCACGGGAGAAACAAACTGTTTCCACGGAGGAAACTAATACAGAGGTCGGTTATTGTTACTACTTTCCTCCGTTACGTTTGTGGATAAAGCCCGTCTACTGTCTATGTATAGAGGCACCATAAAATGTATGGTCCATACACGGCCTAATATCCTATATATATGTGTGTTATGAGAAAAATGTAGGAATGTATAGAGAAATCAAAAAAAATCTGTGAGAAAAATTGTTTTTGAGGTCGGAACGACTGCTTGCCCAGTATAATAAATAATGTGTAAAAAAATGACCAATACTGCGATAGTTTGCAAAAATAGTTGTATCTTTGCACCCGAAACATCAAAATTAGGACGAACTATGGCAAAACCACTGAATAACGGCGAGAGAGACTTTTATGCACCAACCGAACGACATTAAACGAGAGGAGATTTCAGGGATGAGAAAGATGGAGGTGATAACGGCGAGAGATACGGCTTCGCTTGCCGCTACGGCGGGCGGGGCCGCGGTTTTTTGTGTGTAATCATCAGGAATAATGAAACCATTAAAAAGATAACAGAGATATATGACGAAAGACGAAAAAGTGCAGTACTGGCTCGACATTGCCAAATACGACATCGACACCGCCGAGACCCTGCAGCGCGGCGGACGCTATAGAAGGACACTTACCCGCGACGAGGCCCTCGAGCTCGTCCGAAGATACAAGCGAGTGATAAGCGCCCGCTTCGACGTGGAGCCGAAGGTCATGATGTTCGGCTCATACAGCAAGGGTTATGCCAACCCCGACAGCGACATCGACGTAGCCGTCATCGTCCCCACCTACGGCGACCGCAAGTTCGAGATTTCCAAGAAGCTATGGCACGACGTCGACCAAGTGAGCTTCCTCATCGAGCCAGTCCTCATGGCCGAAGACCGCCAGTCGCCGCTCTACGACGATGTCATGCGCACCGGCGTGGCAGTATGACAACATACATTCAACAAACAAGAACAATTAAAACATATATGACAATGGACACCATACAACTCGCCGACATCCGCATAGGCACACCAGGCATCACGCCCGGAGAGGGCGCGAACCTCTACGAGAACAGCGTTGTCGCCCTGCACAACAGCGGTCACCCCTCGCCGGTCACGCTCAGGATGGAGGGGCTGCGCACCGAGCCGTTCTCGCTCGCATGGGATGACAACTTCGACGACCAGATGCGCCGCACCTACGCCGACGAGCAGAGCGTCACCGAGCGTGCCGCCGTCGCCGTGAGCGTCATGCTCGCCCTGCGCACCACGGCCTACACCGTCATCGAACGCTCCCGACGGGGCACCGGCTTCGACTATATGCTGGGCGACTCCGACGACCCGCTCTTCATGCCGAAGGCCCGCCTCGAAGTGTCGGGCATCATGCGCGAGACCGATGGTAATACCCTCGCCAACCGCTTCCAGCAGAAGGCCACGCAGACCGACCGCAGCGACGCCACGCGCCTGCCGGCCTACGTGTCCGTCGTGGAGTTCAGCACCCCCAAGGCAAAATTTGACATCAAGCAGTAACGAGATATGAAAGACATCAGAACGCTACACAACGAGGCGATGGACCTCGCCCTCCAGGGCGACATCGCCGCCAAGGACACCACCTCCGACGAGAGCATCGCCCTCTACACCGAGGCCTTCGAGAAGGAGCGCGAGGCCGCCCTGCTGGCCGACTTCATGCAGAACCCCGAGCCCGGCCTCTCCATCCTCTACCGCAGCGCAGCCAGCCTCGCCATACAGTGTGGACGCTACCGCGAGGCCGAGCAGCTCATTGCCAAGGCCCTCAGTGGCAATCCTACTGAGGAGATAGCCCGCGAGCTGCGCCAGCTCCTGCAGAACATCTACGCCCAGAGTGGGCGCGACGAGGACGTCGTTGTCTATCAGCTCGAAGTGCCCGACCGCGACCGTACCCGCTTCGAGGGCATCCTGCGCCAGTTCGGCCTCGTCGCCTCCAACATGCGCAAGGTCATAGGGAAGGTGGCGCTGTTATAATAGACACGGCTTTGCTTGCCATTACGGCGGGCGAGGCCGCGGCTTTTCTTGTGTGTAATCATCAGAAATAATGAAACCATTAAAAAAATAACAAATATGAAACCAAAACCAAACAGAATGATTTCAAGGGCAGCCATGATGCTGCTTGCAGTACTAATGACCTTCGCTGGAGCGCAGACGGCGCGGGCCGCCACCGAGACCGTCAGCTACATCGACGCCGACGGCAACCAGCAGAGCGTCACCGCCACCGTGCTGACGGGCAGCGAGAGCAGTCTCGGCAGGAGAGCGGCGGGGTTTCTCCTTTCCTCCTTGACTCCGTAGAGTTAAGATAGAATCGTTCTTTGACTTACTGAGACCGACGGATATATTTTTCGGTGATTTGCGCGTTAGGAACTGACACTAAATAAAGTTTACAAATGATGTATGAAACGAATTCGACCTGTACGGTTGAAAGTCTATGCAAGGAAAGCTCCGAAGGAGCGATAGACTACAGACGGGGGTGAAACCCCCGGTAATAGGAATTGAAATGT
>CAJOEC010000078.1 GCA_905233425.1 uncultured Prevotella sp.
GCGGGGTCCCACCTCTTCCCATTCCGAACAGAGAAGTTAAGCCCGCTTGCGCCGATGGTACTGCAATGCAATGCGGGAGAGTAGGAGGCCGCCATCTTTAAAGAGAAACCCTGAGTCAGAAATGGCCCAGGGCTTCTTACATTTTCCATTGTTGTTGTTCTCCTGTCAGTACTTTTTTCGCTCATTGTCAAAGAAAAGCGAGAAAATCCTTGGCCGTTTCCCCCTTTTTTGCTACCTTTGCAGCCAACAATAACAACTGCGTAAAATGACATATAGAAATCTTCTTGCCTTGGTGGCTCTAACATCTCTGTTTTCATGCAATGAGAAGAGTGATGAGAATAGCGATTTAGATGTTATCGACAAATTCAAGACCACCTGGAACATTTACGAGAAAATCGAGTACAACGAAGACGGAAGCCTCACGTACAGCGCGCTGCCATGGGGCGGGCTTGTCGGCTCGTTCTCCGAGCACAACATGGCCGTAAACATGTCGAATTATGAGTCTATAACTTTCGAGTTCTCGCAGCCTACGACGGTGACTACCCAGGTCGTGGTGTCTGACAACCTGAAAACCTGTGGCAAACCTGGCATAACGTCGCTTACCTGTTGCTTCGACGGCCAGGATGTACGCTCTGTCGACGAGATTGTGCTTCAGGCGGCCGACACAACTGTCATTTATGTGCGCGACATTTATCTCATGCCAAACGATGTGACATGGGAGAGCAAGAATATCTGGAAAGGTAACTGTGAATTTGGCGACTGGAGCAGTGGCATTGTCGTCGAAGCCGAGAAATTTACCAATGCCGTAGAGGGCGACAAGCTCGAAATCGTATTGAAGACAGACAGAAGCAACCCCAAAGTCAACTACTGGCTGTTGAAGACGATCTACAACCAAACAGACATGACCCTTGAGGGCAATGATAATGAGTTAAACGAATGGGGTTGCGCTTATGTGGCAAGGGCTGCCGACACCTATCGCATCTTGCTTACAGATAGAGATGTCAAGAACCTGTCAGAGCGTGGATTGTATATCAATGGATATTATACCATTGTGAAAGAGTGTAATCTGTTGCGAAAAGTCTACGCCAACCAGTAAAGTCCCTCACAAAAAGATTACGAGAGCTTGTTGTCGTGAGGGAACACCACTGATGGCTTGAAGCTCTTTGCCTCTTCAAAGTCCATGAGGGCGTAAGATATTATAATTATTGTGTCGCCCACCTGAACTTTCCTTGCGGCCGCACCGTTGAGACAGATGCAGCCGCTGCCTCTTTCGCCTTTTATGATGTAGGTCTCGAAGCGCTCGCCATTGTTATTGTCCAGCACCTGTACTTTCTCGCCGGCTATCATATTGGCCGCATCCATCAGGTCTTCGTCAATGGTTATGCTGCCCATGTAGTTCAAGTTGGCTTCGGTGACCTGCACACAGTGCAGCTTCGATTTCATTATTTCTATCATCATAGCTAATTGCAATTTACGGATTTCTAACTCTCAACTCTTATCTCTTAACTCTCAACACTCAACACTCAACACTCAACTCTTCACTCCTTGTACTTGATATGGTCGATGAGCCTTATGGGAGTGCTTCCACAGTACACAGTGATACATCCCACCACGTATGGTGTGTCGTCCCATGAGGCGACATCCTGAAGCGTGTTGCCGTCGACGATGGAGAAATACTCTACTCTGAGACCTTCCACACCGTCAATGTCGGCCATCACTTTGTCGTGCGTCTCCTTCACCGAGTGTGTCTTGGCGTATTCCACGCTCTCTTTCAGTGCCTTGTATATTAGTGGCGCGATGGCTCTTTCGGCAGGTGTGAGCAGAGTGTTGCGGCTGCTTCGTGCCAGTCCGTCGCTGTCGCGCACTATGGGGCATTCCACAATCTCCACTCCCAGCCCCAGATGCTTCACCATGGCTTTCACCACTGCTATCTGCTGCCAGTCTTTCTCGCCGAAATACGCACGTGTGGGGCGCACAATATAGAACAGGCGGCTCACCACTTGGCATACGCCGTTGAAATGTCCTGGGCGGTGGGCGCCTTCCATGACTGTCGACACTGGTGGATATTCGAAATGGCGTGTGTCTGGGGTGGGGTACATCTCCTCAACGCTCGGAGCAAGCACATAGTCGGCTTTGCAGGTTTCCAACAGTCGGCAGTCCTTGTCAAGGTCGCGGGGGTAGTTCTTCAGGTCGTTGGCGTCGTTGAACTGCGTGGGGTTGACGAATACTGACACAACGGTGATGTCGTTATCCTCAACGCTGCGGCGCACCAGCGAGGCGTGACCCTCGTGCAGAGCGCCCATCGTGGGCACGAAGCCTATGCTCTGTCCTTGCTTGCGGTGCTCGAAAAGAGCATTCTGCAGGTCGGCAATCTTTTGGAATACTTTCATTTCGTCTTTTGTTTATTCGGAGTGTTAAATATCGGGCTGCAAAATAACAACATTTTTTGCAAATAAGGAAAAAAAAGACTAAAAATAAGCCTATAAAATGTCACAAATTCCTAAAAAACCCCTTTTTAATTGGTTTTATGCTGTTTTTTTCGTACCTTTGCAAACGAAAATACTATGTAAGGTATGGCAAAGAAGAAAATTTTATTTATCAATCAGGAGATTTCTCCTTACGTGCCTGACACAGAACTATCAGTGATGGGACGTGAACTCCCAAGAGCGATGCAGGAACGCGACCATGAGATACGCACCTTCATGCCGAAATGGGGAAACATAAACGAGAGGCGCGGGCAGCTGCACGAAGTGATTCGTCTTTCAGGAATGAATCTTATCATCAACGACACCGACCATCCTCTTATCATCAAGGTTGCGAGCATACAGCAGACGAGGGTCCAGGTGTATTTCATAGACAATGATGATTATTTCTCAAAGCGGCAGATGACTGCTGACGAGAAGGGAATAGACTATCCCGACAATGGTGAGCGTACAGTATTCTTTGCCAGAGGGGTGCTTGAAACGGTGAAAAAGCTGCGCTGGGTTCCCGACATTATACACTGCCAGGGATGGATGAGCGCTGTCATTCCTTTCTACATCAAGACAGCATACAGCGACGAACCGTCGTTTGCCGACACAAAGGTGGTGACATCGTTGTTCGAGAAGAACCTTAACTCCGACCTCGGACCGGGCTTCCGCCAGTCGGTGGAATACAGGGATGCCAAGGGAAGCATGCTGTCGGCATACGACGACAAATTCGACTTCGACGAGCTTGGGAAACTTGCCATCGACTATAGCGACGGGATTATGTTGGCCCAGAAAGACGTCAATCCCATGCTTGCCGAATACGCTAAAGAGAAGGGCAAACCTTTGCTGCCTTTCAACGAAGACTGGGCCGATGGGCTGGAAGAGTTCTACGACA
The DNA here is from genome assembly GCA_905233425.1 of uncultured Prevotella sp. Taxonomy (GTDB): domain Bacteria; phylum Bacteroidota; class Bacteroidia; order Bacteroidales; family Bacteroidaceae; genus Prevotella. The sequence continues at coordinate 3,364 of CAJOEC010000078.1, forward strand.
CTGTCTATCCCGACGTGTGAAACTTGAAAAACAAATAATATCTGTCTGATTATTGATTATGTCAAGACTGAAGTACATGGCTAGTGTCGCTCTTGCGGCAATGGCCATTTATTCTTGCGACGACGATGTGTCGTCTATTGGCAACACCCTTACCGACGAGGGCGACAAACTCGACATCAACGCCACCACCTTCGATGTTTCCACACGAACCGTCGTGGCCGACTCGGTGTTCACACTCAGCACGAAATGCTATTTCGGGCGTGTCAGGGACCCGCAGACCCAGACCGATGTCAAGAGTGAGTTCACAACACAGTTCCATCTGCTCGAACTGATGTATATCTCGCCCGACTCGCTCATCGTGGGCCGCCACGATGGCCTTGCCGCCGCCGACTCGTGCGAGGTGCTGCTCAACCTGTCGGTTCCTTTCGACAAGACCGACAGCCTCGAAGCCTTGAAGATGCGCGTCACCGAGCTGGCCGTGCCTATTGAGGAGGGGTTCCACTACTACTCCAATTTCAATCCAAGGGCCATGGGCCTTGTTAGCTCCGACGGACTATCGAAAAGCAAGGTGTTCACATACGCCAACCTTGCCGACACCGACAGTCTGCGCCAGTCGAATAACTACTCCCAGAACATACGCGTAAGGCTCGACCAGCCTTATACCGCAAAAGACGGCACCGTCTATAACAACTATGGTACGTACATCTTGCGGCAGTATCACACCCACCCTGAGTTTTTCCGCAATTCCTACACCTTCACCCACAATGTCTGTCCGGGGCTTTTCTTTGAGATAACCGACGGGCTGGGCTTCCATTCACAGGCTTCGCAAATAGGTCTGCGCATATTCTATAGGGTCAAGAGCGACACGTCTGTCGTCAGCGTGGCACTCACTCTGGGAGGAACACAGGAGGTGCTTCAGACAACGCTCGTCACCAACGACAATGAGGCCATCAAGAAGCTGGCAGCTGAGACGCAGCACACATACCTCAAGTCGCCGGCAGGACTGTTCACCGAGGTGACCATTCCCGTTGAGGAAATTAAGAAGGGACATGAGAGCGACTCACTTCTGGCAGCAAAGATAACGTTCCAGAGAATTAACAACCAGTCGGACGACAGACGCATATTCAACATCCCCGGCACAGTGCTGATGCTGCCCGTCGACAGTCTCTCGTCGTTCTTCGAGAACACGAAGGCTGCCAATGGAAAGACATCGTTCCTTGCCACCTACAACAGTTCGGGGACGCAGAATATCTACACCTACACTAACATCTCAAATCTCGTGACGGCAATGTGGAACAACCTTGAGTCTGGAAAGAAGACCAATGCCAACTGGAAGGCTGAGCATCCCAACTGGAACAAGGTGCTGCTCGTCCCCGTCACATCGTCGTCGGTAGGCATCGAGCACGACATGTCGCTCACCAGCACAAGGCTCGTCGGAGGACCAGACAACCCAAACGACCCTGTGAAGATCAGCATCGTCTACGCCAAGTTCACTGAGAAATAGCCATGGCCGACGGTTACCTTGAGAAACATCAGGCCGACTATGAGGCCCGGAAGGCGGCATGGCTGCGCAAACGCGTGTCGGCAAAGACTGTGCGACCTCAGATAGAGCGTCCTGACGACGAAGCCCTTTGAACTATTGTCAATCACAACCAATTTAAACCTATTCCGAAAAATGAATATCCGCAAAAACACCACTGTCAAGACTGCAAGACAGTGCTCGTTCCTGCTCCTCTTTGCCACGGCAGCACTCGTTATTGGAGGTTGCAAGGAGAAGAAACAGCCCGAGGAGAACGTCATAACAACGCACTATGTGCCACAACGCCCACAGGGGCCGATAGCCATGCCTGCCGACAGTCAGACGGTGAGCGTGACGTGGCTTGGCCGCCCCTACAGCGTGACCATCATGCGCACGCCCATTGACAGCATCACCGTGACAGACGACAGCGGCCAGAAATACATCGACAACAACATACGGCTGACCATCGCCCGCGAAGACGGGTCGGTGTTCCTGAGCAAGACCTTCACGAAACGCTCCTTCTCGTCATATATCCAGGAGCCTTTCACTACCAGTGGAATACTCGCCGGCATACGCTACGATGAGACTGCCGGTTCGGCCCTTGAGTTCTCGGTGGCTGTGGCAATGCCCGAAGCTGCCGACGACCTTTACATCCCCCTTGACATGACCATCGACAGCCAAGGCGGTGTCAGCATCCGCAAGGACGACGACATGGGCATGAAAGACTACGATGGCAGTCTCGACGATTTCTCCGACAGTGAAGAGGAGGAATAGCCTTTAGTGTTTTGTTGTCTCGTAGATCTCCCTCCACCTTTCGCTGAGGTCTGTCATGCGGCGTAGGACAATGTCTGCCCCACGGCTCCAGAGCACCTCATCGGGCAGTGGGCCGGTGTTCACCGCTATGGTGAATATTCTCGCTGCCACTCCAGCTTCCACTCCCAAGGGTGCGTTCTCAACCACCATCGCCTCACATGGCTGTAGGTCTCCCATCTTTTCCAGTCCTCTGAGGTAGGGGTCGGGCGCGGGCTTGCCGCGTGTCACGTCGTATGCCGTGACGATGTGCTCCTCGGTGAGGAATCTTCCGAAATCGTTCATCAGACGGGCAATCAACGGACGCTGTCCGCTGCCTGTCACTATGCCTATCCGCAGCCCTGCCGCGTCTATCTGTTCCATCAGCTCGAGTATTCCCGGCATTACGGGCGGCTCGGGCTTCATGTTGTGGAAAAGTTCCGACTTCAGGTCGTACATCGTCTGCGCCTCTTCCAGCGTGATCTCCTCGCCGCGCTGTTCCTTCACCATCCTCCTAACCGTGTCAATTCCCCGTGCCCCCTCGGTGGCGTAGGCGTCGTCGGCAGTCATGGTAATGCCGAAATGTGCCATCGACTGCTGCCATGCCACGGCATGGTAGGGCATTGAGTCGTAGCACACACCGTCCATGTCGAAGAGCACGGCCTTAGGGCTAAGCGACGCGTAGCCCGTCCGCGAAAGATAATTCCTTATTGTTCCAGTCATTATGTTATTCTCCAGTCTTGTTGTCCTTCTGTCCTCCTGTCCTTCTGTTCTTCTGTCCTTTTGTCTTGTTGTCCTTCTGCCCTCCTGTCCTTCTGTTCTTCTGTCCTTTTGTCCTTCTGTCTTGTCATCCTTTTGTCTTGTAGTTTGGGATTGCAAAGTTACGAATATTCCACAAAACAAGCAAATCATTTAGCATTTGCCCACGATTATTTGTAATTATTCAAATTATAGTGATCTGTTTCCAAAATCAGTCTTATCAGTAAAAACAATGTCTTAGTAAGGCTGAAATTTTGCTGTTACGGAAGAAATTCGTAACTTTGCACCCACAATCAAGACGACAACACAGTGGGACATCAAGACAGCAGAAAAACAACGCATGGTTCCTTATTTCTTTTCATGACGGTCATCATGCCCGTGGCCGCCATTCTGCTGGCCGCCTGTACCGGCAGCCACCATGCCCGTATGCAGCAGGAACTGGCCGCCCTACAGGCCATGAACCAGGCCGACAGCCTCCTCACCAACGACTCATTAGCCCAGGCCCTCGCCGACTGGTTCGACGACCACGGCACTCCCAACGAGCAGATGGAGGCCCACTACCTCCTCGGCCGCACCCACGCCGACCGTGGCGAGGCCCCCGCCGCCCTCGCCGCCTACCACGATGCCATTGACCGGGCCGACACCACAAGTGCCGATTGTAACTACAGACAGCTGTGCAGAGTGTACTCACAAATGGCTGATGTGTTTTATAAACAGAATCTGCTTGACAATCAGATGGAGAGCCTCGACAAGTCTATATCTTATGCATTGAAAGCCGGTGACACCCTACAGGCTTTGAATGCATACGGGCACAAAATGGTATGTTATGGAAAACAGAATATGACGGACTCGGTTATTGCTTTGAGCAGGAGAATCTATAGGCAGTACATGCTTATTGGCTACCCGAATATTGGAGCACAATACTATGGCTTCGCTATAAAGAGATATTTGGCAAAAGGTGAATATGAGGAAGCCAGAAAGTGTATTGACATATATGAAAGCTGTTCAGGGTATTTTGACGAAAACCGTAACATTGCCAAAGGTAGGGAAGCCTACTACAACTCCAAGGGTAATTTCTATCTGTCAACCCATCAATACGACTCTGCACATTACTATTTCCGCAAGGAACTGAGAGATGGAAAAGACTATAACAACCAGAACATGGGGGCAATGGGGTTAGCCCGTTTCTTCATTGAAACAGGGCAGCCCGACTCAGCAGCAAAATACTCTCTTTATGCATACTCAATGAATGATTCCACTTATGCAGAGATGTCTACGCAAAACGTGGCAAATGTAAATGGCTTGTACAATTATTCCCGCCACAAGGAAATAGCTGATAAAGAGCGGACAAGGGCTGAACGGGAAGAAAGGAAGTCAAAGATTCAGATATGTATCATTGCTGTTTTCACATTAGTCTTTTTTGTTCTGTTAAGATTGTGGCTTAACTATAAATCGAAGCAGGTTAAAAAGCAAATGGAGTTAGCAAGACTTCTTTCCAGTGCACAAATGGACCTTCTTAAAGCAAGAACGGTGGCCGATGAGCTGAAAACTGAAAGCCAGGAGCTGAAAAGCCTCATACAGTATAAAGAAGATGAGATGAAAAGGATTCGCACTGAGATAGAGAAGAAGCAGCGGAAAGTGTCAAATGTTATCAAAGAAAAGAAAATGGTAGAATCAGATACTTTCCTAAAACTTCAGAAGAAGATAGACATGGGCAAACTTCTAACTGACCATGACTGGGAGCAACTGAATATTATGGTCATAAATAATCTGCCAGATTTTCACAATTTCATTTCTTCAAACAAATATGCCTTGACCAAGCATGAATATGAAGCCTGCATGTTGTTCCGTCTTCATGTAAAGCCTTTGTCCATAAGCGTGTTGATGGGGGTGTCGCCATCTCTGGTTACAAGAATTAGCAAAACTTTGCTTATGAAACTGTTTAGTGAAAATGGAGACAAAAACGATTTGATTGCTTGGTTAGAACAGTATGGATGAAGAGAAAGACATATTGAAATTTCGGTAAAATGATTCTCAATATACTGATTGCCTGTTGCTTATGCTGTTTTAATAAAATTTGGGTAAAATATTAAGCGTTAAATAATTTGGAAGGAAATGCTGCAAGGTTTTAACTTTGCAGCGTTTTCTTTTTTATCCTATTAACTATTTACTTATTTTATTTACTTATTTTTTTAATCACTATGAAAAAATTATTGCTTTTTTTTCTTGAGTTTTGTACTCTTGGGAGGAGTCGTTTGCGCTGCTCCAGTTAAAGTTGGCTTAGGTGTTTCACATGATGATGATTCCCCTATCGTACCTGGAGCTGGCAAAGGCCCCATCATTGTTCCAGATGTGTATCAAGACAATCTTGTTATCACCTTCGAAGAGTATCACGACGACTACACCCTCTGTATCTTAGACGAGAACGACAGCATTGTCTATTCCATCTTTGTGCCTACAAGTGTTACTACAGTTGTGCTGCCTTCAACATTGAGTGGTGACTACGAGCTGCGACTGCTCACAGGCGGCAGCTATTATTTCTTCGGCTACGTCTTGTTCTAAACTCTTTCAGGCCGGGGCTGCTTTTGGAGGAATTTACAATCCCAACCAGCCCCGGCTTTCTCTCGTCGTGGTGCGGCGGGAGGTGTAGGGACAGGTGTTGGATGGGATTTGCAATCCCCGGTGCCAGCCCGCAAAGCCCGCCGCGCCAATACTAATTAAGAAAAACAAAAGGTAAAAACTATCAGACAATTATGAAGAAGATAATCTTTATTTCTACAGCAATCTTGTTTTTTACAATGCCTGCTCTTGCACAGCTGAAATTAGATTCCAATGGTAATCTGTCTTTGCAGGTGATATACGAAGATGGGGTGGCGAAGCTGAATGTTGGAGACGGCCCCTACCGTGGCAATTACTATTACTATAACGGTGGGAAGGTGGGAACACACGTTCACAGCTACAGCACACAAAGCGGCAACAACTATGGTGTCGTAGCAGAGGCATGGAAAAACGGAACAAATGGAAACTCCGTAGGTGTCTTTGGTCATGGCAGTGGCGCATCCTCTGGCCTCCGAAACTATGGTGTTGCGGGAACCATAGACATCAATGCCGTTGGGGCAGGAATTTGCGGAACCACGGAAGGGAATATACCACCTGCAAGTGCTTGTAACGGCAGCTATGCCGGCTATTTCTATGGCGACACTTACGCTGACGGTACATTGACCGTTACATACGGCTTTTACAACCTGTCGGACATGCGCCTAAAGGATGACGTGGTATTGCTAAGCAAGACTGAGGACGAAAAGGGCACAGCCCTGGACAACCTACAGCGTCTCGACGTGCTGGAGTATGCCATGAAAGATGTCAGGCAGATGAAGGCCGAGGAGGAGGGGCTGGAATATGAGGCAGAGCTTTCAGACCAGACCAGGAAAGACCAGGCTCGCCGCCATTACGGACTTTCCGCACAAGAGTTGCAGAAGGTGTACCCCGAACTGGTTCGCGAGAGCCAAGAGGGTTTCCTTACCGTGAACTACACCGAACTGGTGCCAATACTCATCCGCAGCATACAGGAACTGAAGCAACAGGTTGACGAACTGTCAATCAACGGCTCACGACAGACACGAGCCGAATCATATAGCGATGGCTCCACTGTCGGTTCTGACTTCATGCCTGTCCGCAATGGTTGCAGCCCGTCAAATGCCGTTCTCTACCAGAACACCCCGAATCCCTTCACCGCCCAGACCGAGATACGCTTCTCACTGCCAGACGATGCGCCGCAATCTTTCATCTACATCTTCGACATGAACGGGAGGATGCAGAAGCAGATTCCCGTCGACGCCTCGATGCAAAGCGTCACCATCAACGGCTATGAGCTGCAGGCCGGCATCTACCTCTATTCCCTCGTAATAGGTGGGCAGGAGATTGACACCAAGAGGATGATACTCTCGAAATAATCCAGCCCCAAGAAACAAACACATATAATATAATCCACAAACAACAACAAGAGAAATGGCATCAACAAGGCACATATTATCAGCCCTGCTCCCTCTCTTTGCCGCCCCTGTGTGCGCCACGGAGATGGGCGACAGCACAGACACGTTCCAGAACCAGACCGTCAGCACTGAGGTTTTCGTGCAGGGGCACACCACTCTCACCATTGGCAGCGTCACCGTGACACAGACAGGAGGGCTTACTGCCAACGCCCCCGACAACATAGTCATCAACGCACCGTTCGAGGTGCAGAATGGTGGTACGCTCGAACTTACCGTTGGACACCCGTACCGCATACGCTACACTTACGACGCGGCAGGGAACCGAACAAGAAGAAAGAACGAATAAACGAATAAACACACGCACTAAATAACATATACTATGAAGGGCAAATATTTCATTTCATTGCTTTTAAGTGCCCTTATACTGTCTATACAGTCATCGGCACAGTCAGGCTTCGGCTATACCACTCCCCCAGACAGCAGCAGTACCAGCAGTGGTCCCGTGGGGACCACCATCGGCACATTCGCCGTATCGCAGCTTGGTGCTGCCACCTATAGCATACCTATCGATTGTCCGCAGGGGCTGCCGGGTATGACTCCCCAAGTTGCCATCACTTACAACAGCCAGTCGGGCAATGGCGTGGCTGGGTACGGGTGCAGCATCTCCGGCATCTCAGTGATCACCCGCGTGCCCCGCGACATCTTCCACGACGGCGCGGCGGCGGGCATCACCTACACCTCGGACGACGCCTTCAGCCTTGACGGGCAGAGGCTCATACTCACACAGGCGGCTGCAGGTAGCGACACTGCGGTCTACGTACTCGAGAACGACCCGATGACGAGAATAGTGCTGCGTGGTCTGATGACACAGCATAAGGATAGCGTGTGGTTCAGCGTTGAGCGGTCTGATGGCATGAAATTGGAATACGGATTGGGGCAGAACGGGCATATCAAGGCACATGTAAACGGAACTTTCAAAAATCTGTCATGGCTTGTCGGAAATGCGACCTCGCCTTCAGGCAACAAAATGTCATATACTTATACGAGCAACAACAACTGCCGTTATCTGAGCCAGATCACATACGGCTACAATAATGACGCACGCATCAGTTTCTCCTATGAGACACGCCCCGACACCGTCGGATTCATGCTTCATGGGCTTTCATGCAAGATGACTCGGCGGCTCAAAACCGTGAAATCGCAACTGAAATCGGACGGTTCATGGCATACATACAGGCAATACAACCTCATATACAACCAGTCCGGCGACGGCACGTTGCGGAAATACTCACGATTGGTATCCATGACAGAGTCGAATGGCGACGAAAACCTGAAACCTATAAGCCTTGGATGGGAATATTTGCCGGAATACTCACCCACGCAAACCTACTTGAACATTGACTATCTCAATTTTGACCATCATTTCACAATAATTCCAGATGAAAGCACACAGATGATGGCGGCTGACTTCAACGGCGACGGAATCTCAGACATCCTTCAGAAATCGTATGTGGGGGCAATTGTTGGTGGCGGCAACGTCGACTACTATACAGATTTCTATTTCCGCCTTTCCCAGGCCAGTGGCGGCGGGAGTGTGTCTTACCAGAATCCACTGCGCTTCAGGCTCCCCCCGGAAATTGAGATTGGAAACTGGTCCGTCAGGTTGCAGGGGCCAATGGCAGTTGACTCCGACGGCGACGGACTCAACGACCTTCTTGTGCCGTATAGCAACATAGGAAACGGCAATCATTTTACAAGTGTTTTTTATATCTACGGGAAGAATATTGTCCAGTATACAGAAACAGTCCAGTCCAAATCATACACCTTTCAGAACTCTAATGAACCCCCGCTTTACGCGTACGCCGACTTTGACCGCGACGGCCGTAGCGACATAGCCATCATGGAGGCGGGAAACGACAACGGTGGGAGCTACCATTGCCAAGTGTTCTTCGGAGGTGCAACTCATGACGGGATCAGGGAGCAGCATTTTACGTTCACCCTGCCGGCCAAGCCTAAGCATTTCTTCTCCTCCGACTATGATTCCGACGGTTTGTCCGATCTGCTGGTCGCCACGGACAGCGGCTATGTCATTATCTGGAACAGGGGAGGCTCCTCGACTGCCTGTTTGTTCTCCGACACAGGCAACTATTCCGGCAACGTTACCATTGGGGGGTACAGGATGTATGAGGGCGACTTCAACGGCGACGGCACGCCGGACTTCCTCGTTACGCGCAAGGACAACAGTACGTGGAGGTTCGCCATGGGCAATGGTGACGGTACTTTCTTGCTGTCCGATGCGTGTGCCATAGACGCTTACGAGCAATCCGCCACAGACAGTGATGACGGCCTGTTCTATTGTTCCGTGTTTGACATAGACGGTGACGGGCGGTCGGATGCCGTTATAAGCAAGGCCGTATACAGCCATACAGGACTGATTCTCTATGCCGGGACTGTCACCTACTGGATGTTATCTGACGGGAACAGGCTTGTGACGCACAGGATGCAGACATCGCAGAATAAAGAACACGCATCCCCCAGGAGATACATTACGGGCGACTTCAACGGCGACGGACTCGCCGAGCTGGCCTGTTACGGGCACGACTGCTACGGCACCCCTGCCTCAAGCGATGACACCACGACGCGGATATACTACAACTCCGGCATAACCGCACAGACTGCCAAAGTAAACACAATCACCGACGGGCTGGGCAACACGACATCCATTGCATACGGCTATTCGCCCCGCCCCGCCGTCTACTCCAAAGGCAGCGACAGCGTGATTCCTTCCGTGATAACGCTGACACAGCCACTGAACTTAGTAGCCGGTGTTATGACGGGAAACGGAGCCGCCGGACACGAACGGACGAAATACCACTATACCGGGCTGAAATACCATACACAGGGAAAAGGCTTGCTGGGCATGGACGCCGTAAGGAACACGAACCTTACAACAGGCATTGTCAAAGAGACATCCACCGTGTCACGTGACGTGCAGTCCCTGCTTGCCAGTCTTTCTGAAATAAAAGAAATAGCGGGAGGCCAGACGGCGACGACAAGGACCCGTTACAAGCATTTCGCACCCATTAGCGGAGAGAAGGCGTTCTTTTCACATCCTGATACCGTATGGGTTACCGACCTTGACGGTTTCCTGTCGACGGCTTATTACACTTTCGACGAAAACAAGGGCGTGCCCACACAGAAGAGGACGGTTAACGACGGGGGCCTGACTGTCACGTCGTATGCCGGATATGTGAAAAAAGGTGGGCGATGGCTGCCTGGGGAGAAAACCACGACTGTCACTTATACAGGCAAGCCTCCGTTCTATGACAAGAACACATTTGTCTATAACGCCAAGGGGCTGTGCACTTCTGCAACCGACCACGCAAACACTCCGTATGCGTCCACTACGAGCTATACGTACGACTCATACGGCAACATGCTGTCATCCGCTCTACAGGATTCGGCAGGGAACCTGGAGGCTGTCCAGAAGAAATGGGTGTACGATGCCAGGAAACGCTTTGTGATGAAACATATAGAACGCAGTGACACCGTCGCCGAATACACACGCGACCTGTGGGGCAACGCCCGCACCGTGACCGACAAGACACGTCCCGCCAACCCGCTCGTCACCCGGTACGAATATGACGGATGGGGGAATATCGTATCAGAGACATCGCCGGAAGGCATCTGCTCAACCTACAAGAAAGGCTGGGGGGCGGACACGCTCCAGTGCTACTGGACTCTGGAGCAGGGCATGGGACGGCCATGGGTGAAGACATGGCATGACAGCCACGGGCGGGTCGTCCTCACGCAGGGCATCGGGCAGGGGGAACTGCCAGTCTACTCTGCAAGGCAATACAATGCCTGCGGCCTGCTGTCACAGAAAGCCGACAGCAGGGGGAACACCACGGTGACGGAAACACTGACATACGATGCACGAGGACGGGTGCTTACAGACATCGTCAGCACGGGCGGCAGCACGTCATACAGTTACCTGCCAAGGAAAGTCACGTCCATTGTCAACGGGAGAAGCTCGGAAACAGAATACGACGCATGGGGGAACATCATAAAGGCCACCGACGCACTGGGCAACGCCACAACTTACGCATACGTTTCCTGCGGCAAACCGTCCTCAGTGACCTCATGCGGGGCAACTGTCACCATGGAGTACGATGAAGTAGGAAACCAGAAAAAGCTCATTGACCCCGACGCGGGAACCATGGCCTACACCTACGACGCCTACGGGCGCATCAAGACGCAGAAGGACGGGCGAAACTACACCACCACAAACACATACGACGCGAAAGGGCGCCTGGCATCCAGCACTACGGCGGGAACCGTGACAACATACACATACGGCGATAACGCCAGCAACATGGGGCTGCTTGTCTCCACGACGCGTGGCAGCAACACCATCGCCTATGACTACGACCAGTACGGGCGCGTGTCGCAGGAGAGCCGCACCCTCTTTGGACAAGTCGGCGCACGCACGTTCCGCTACACATACGGCAGCAACGGGATGCTCTCGGCCATCCTGTATCCAGGCCCGGTAAATGTGGGCTACCAGTACGACAGCTACGGCAACCGCAGCGCAGTGACCGTGGGCGGGACTACGGTGTGGCAGATGGACAACGTCACCGCACAGGACTCGGCCATCACCACCAAGGTGTCGTTGGGCGGCAACCTGAAAGCAACGGAGACTGCCGACCTGGCAGGCAGGGTGACAGGCAAGGGCCTGTCTGTCGGCAGTGCCCCGCCCTTCCGCTCCATGACGTTCACCTACGACGCAGCCACGGGCAACATGACCGGTCGCACGGGGATGTCCACCGAACACGAGACTTTCGCCTACGACGGCCTCGACCGCCTCACCGCCATCAGCCACGGCGGCAACGCCAACCACGAGATCAGCTATGCCCCCAACGGCAACATCACCAGCCAGACGGGCCCGGGCCGCTACTACTATGAGGGCAGCAAGCCGCATGCCGTGACGGCCGTGGACAACACCTGCCGCAGCATACCCACGCCGCAGCTCGACACGCAGTTCAACACCTTCGGGAAGGTAAGCAGCATCAGGGACTACGGCAGGGGGGAATACCGTATGCTGGTCGAATACGGCCCGGACAACGAGCGGTGGCGCACACGCCTCTACAAGGACTACTCCACCCTGCAGCGCACCATCTACTACTTGGGCGACTACGAGGAGGTCATTGAGGGCACAAAAATCCGAAGGCTGTACCACCTCGGCGGCGGAGTGCTCTACAAGAAGCAGAACAACCAGCCCGACAGCGTGTTCTACCTCTTCACCGACCACCTCGGCAGCGTCGTCTCCATAGTGGACCAGAACGGCGGCGAGAAGTTCAGCGCCTCCTACGACGCATGGGGCAACCAGACCGTCACACGCAACGACATCAAGTTCCACCGCGGCTACACAGGCCATGAGATGCTCCCCGAGTTCCGCCTCATCAACATGAACGGGCGCCTCTATGACCCGCAGATAGGACGCTTCCTCTCCACCGACAACTACGTCCAGGAGCCGTGGAACAGCCAGAACTTCAACCGCTATTCGTATTGCCTGAACAATCCATTAAAGTATAAAGATCCGAGCGGGGAATTGGCTTGGTTCATTCCTGTCATCGCAGGAGCTGTTATCGGTGCCTACACAGGTGCATCAATACAATCTCATACTGCTGCTTTTTGGAATTGGAAATCAGATGCATGGAAAGGTGCTATCGCTGGAGGGATTATTGGAGCTGCAATAGGGTTCAATGTGTCCTCTGCAATGTATGCTACAAATGCTTCTAACATAACAGGGCTTGCCGTAGATTATCCTGTGCTAACAAAAGCAGCGGGTGTTACGAACTCCATTTTACAAAACGGTGCTATGAATATTGGCATAAATACCATTACTGGTGGAGGATGGGATGGTGCATGGAAAGCTGGCCTTGTAGGTATGGCAACGGGTGCATGGTCCGTAACAGGGGGTTTCGGGATGGCAAAAGGCTATGGAGCCACATCTAATGTTGGAAAATTGATTGGAAAATTAGGTTATCAGATGATAGGAACGACAAGTATGTCAATAGGAAATAACTGGGCTAGCAACAAGGCACTTTTCTCCAAATTAACTCTGGGCGTTGGGCCTGTCAATCTGACGATAGGAAAAGGACAGAAACTTTTGCAATGGGAAAATAACATTGGAAACATCTTGTCCAATTCATTTGGTCTTATAAATACGGTATCTGGCGGAAAAGCGCAATTTGACATGGACAATTTGACCTTTGTCTATAAAGGAGGCCTAAGAGACAAGTATTTTACTACAGAGAGCGTAAAAGATACTGGCTTTGGTTCGTATGCCATTTTCGGATATGAAAAAATGTCAAATGACACATTCACACACGAAATGCATCATCTCTGGCAATCTCGAGCAATGAACAATCTCTTTTGGCCAACATACTCTGCTCTTGGCTTATCTGCTGTTTTAGCTGGAGGTCATTTTATTAATGATTTTAATTATTATGAGCAAATAGGATGGCTTCATTATTGGTACGAATAGAACAATATGGCAATATGTACCCCTATATTACGTTAATAAAAGGTATTCATTCACATGATAGCATCACCCATATTTTGAACATTAATACTTAACCATATCGGGGATATCAATTTACACCATATCGGTTTTAGTTGTTTTGAGATAATTAATATAGCAAAAATAATGTATTTGTGGTTTATGAATGTTAGAAATATTGTGTTTGCTTTTACCCTGTTTAGCTTTACCTCCTGTGATATAAGTACGAATCTGCTGGTTAATGGCTATCAAGATATTCGATTGGTAAACGATTGTGGTGGAATAACCATTACTGGTCTTGCTTTCGAACCTGACAGAATAAAATTTGAATTTGATGGAAACTTCTCTATATGTACTGATTCATTAAGATTAATAAAACGTAAAATACCCGTTCCTGAAACAGAGATTATGATTTATCTTAATGGCATCGAGTTAGAAAGCCATCGGCATTTCTCAATAGAAGAGAATGGTGTACTACAAATTTTTATCCGTCAATTTCCATCATTGAATTATGGAAGAATTGGAACTATAGAATTACTGCCTTCAAATTTTATTCTATGCAATGGAAAGCCTGTAATCACTGACACTATCCGCTTTAGTTGTAAACAGCGGGTCATGGGGACAGGCACTCGACCCAAGGCTGGGTCAAGTGCCTGTCACCATGACCCGCAAATGATATATTATTAAGTCAAATATACTTCATCATGAAAAGAGTTTTTATTAACTTAAGTTTCGGAAGTAAAAACTCTTTACATCGTGCTAAGCCGCCAATCTTTCGCAAATTTTGACAAACACGGCTGATTTCTCTGGCTTATGGATTAG
>CAJOEC010000079.1 GCA_905233425.1 uncultured Prevotella sp.
AAGCCCTGAAAGGGCGATAGATTACCGGCGGGGGTGTAAGCCCCCAACCACTGCAACTGGATTCTGTCGCCCTTTCAGGGCTTTGTTACATTTCAATTCTTATTACCGGGGGTTTCACCCCCGTCTGTAGTCTATCGCTCCTTCGGAGCTTTTCTTGCATAGACTTTCAACCGTACTGGTCGAACGATTTTCTGGTCACTTTTCTGGTCACTTCCCCAGAAATCTTGTGTTTAGGTAGGCTTGGAAAGTTTCTTTGTACAGGTCGCCGATGGGGAGATAGGTGTTGGCGTCCATGATTACGCGGTTCTTGTTCACCTCCTTGATTTTGTTGAGATTGACGATGTATGAACGGTGGATGCGCATGAAATAGTCGGGCAGCCGCTCCTCTATCTTCTTCATTGAGAGCAGGGTGATAATAGGCTTGGCCATTCCCTCCACCCAAACCTTTAGATACTCGCTCATTCCCTCAATATAGCGTATTTCGGGAATGCTGACCTTCAGTATGCGGGAGTCGGCCTTGAGGAAAATTTCAGGACACCAAGCCCCCCCTACGGCCCCCGAGGGGGCTTCTATAGTTTTGCTGGCGGAAGGAACTATCGTGCCCCCCTCGGGGGGCGAAAGGAGGGCTTTTCTCTCCCTTATCCTGTTTGCCGCCCTTTGGAACTCCTGCAATCCGAAAGGCTTCAGCAGATAGTCGACGGCATTGACACGGAAACCTTCGACGGCGTACTCCGAGTAGGCAGTGGTGAAGACGACGAGAGGCGGCACGGTTAGCGACTTCACGAAATCCATGCCGTTGAGGTCGGGCATGTTGATGTCGCAGAAGATGGCGTCGACGGTGTCGTGCTCCAAGAATGCGCGAGCCTCCAAGGCACTCTGGCACTTGGCTGCCAGTTCGAGGAACGGAACCTTGCCGATATAGGCAATTAGCTGACCGAGAGCCAAAGGCTCATCGTCGATGGCGAGACAACGGATGTTCATTTACGATTTACAGATTTACGATTTACGACTGGATGGGGATGGCGAGTTCGACGGCATAAACGCCGGCGTTGTCGTTGATGCTGAGGGTGTAGTTCTTTTCGTAGATCAGGTCAAGGCGTTTGCGGACGTTTGCCAGCCCTACGCCACCCTGCTGGCTCCCCGCCCCACCCTGTGGAGGCGAGCCGGTAATTCCGGTCTGGGGTGGGGTTTCGGGCTTCGAGTTGCGGCATGAGAAGTGCAATGAGCCGTCCTCCAACGACATCTTCACCTCGATGAACGATTCGCGCTGATAGCTGACACCATGTTTGAAGGCGTTCTCAATAAACGATATGAATATCAACGGCGGCACAGAGCGGTCGGGCACCTCAGTGGGCAGGTCGAGCGAGATGCGCACCTTGTCGGTGTAGCGCAGTTTCATCAGTTTCACGTATGTGCGTATGAACTCCATCTCCTTTGTCAGCGGCACGCCACGTTTGTCGCCCTCGTAGAGTATGAAGCGCATCATCTTCGACAGCTCCACAATGGTCTCCTGTGCCTTCGCGGGGTCGATGTCGACGAGGGCATGGATGTTGTTAAGCGTGTTCATGAAGAAATGGGGATTGATCTGGTAGCGCAGGTACTCCAACTGCTGTGCCAGGTTCTGCTTTTCCAGTTCGGCCAGGCGCTTGCGGTCGTCGCGGCTATGGAAATAGCCCTTGATGCCGAGGTTGGCGCCGAACATGAGCACGAGAAGCACTACGACCATTATTTCGCGCTCGCCCATGATGGGTGGCTTCTTGTCGTGGCGGAAACGAGGCGGAGGCATGGGGCGGCCATCGTGCTCCATATCATGGTGAGGAGGCTCCGGACGATGCTCCATTTTCGCCGGCCCACCCATCTCCGGCCCGCCCATTTCCGGCATCCCGTCGCCTGCCTGTGGTCTTTCCCGTTCCATTTCCGGCTTGCCAGCCCCTATCATTACTGGCTTGCTGCTGCACTGGTAAACGGCAAATCCTATTATTATCGCTGTCACAATGGAAAAATAGGCCACGCGCCTACGCTCCTGCACCAGTAGCGGGGCCAAGAGGAAATTGTGGGCGATGAACAGCAGGAGATAGACAGCGAACTTGCGCCAGACGATGAACACTTCAGTCCAGTCGAAGCTGAGGCTCCCGTCGCTGACCGAGCGGATGTAGAGAGTCAACGGCGGGGCTGCGAAGAGCAAGGCCCACACCACTAAGTAAAACAAGAGTTCTTGTCGCGACTGCTTCATCAAGTAGATTTTCTTCATATATAATAACGTGAATTACAAACGATTATTGCATTGGTGCAAAGTTAGGAAATAGTCTCTGCCCAGTGAAATTTATTCTACAAACCGCCCGATTCCTTCAGTTAAACAGGCTTTGGGCAGTCATCCCGCTTTTGACTGAACAAATCGGGGTGTTTGCTGAATAAATTTGGCCGCCACCCCACTTCCTTTTACCTTTGCACCATCAATTTTAAACTGTTTATCGAGTTATGAAGAAGATTGTATTATTATTCACGGTCGTGGCAGCAGCATTCACAGTGCATGCCGACGAAGGCGGGCAGGGTTCGGAGAGCTTCGCCTACCTGACTTTCGAGACGACAGACGGGGCGAAGGCCTCTGTCAGCGTCTCGTCGTTGTCGCTGGTTATCAGCGGAAACACTCTGACGGCTGGAACACAGTCGTTCACCCTCTCGAACCTTAGCAAGATGTACTTCTCCACTTCTGCCGAGATGACCACAGGCACAGAATCCATCGGCGACTTGGCAGTTGACGATGCCTCTGAGTGCCAGTACTTTGACTTGCAGGGGCATAAAGTGACGAAGGCTCAGATGCGTAAAGGCGCTTATATCATCAAGACGAAGCAAGGAACCAGTAAAATCATAGTCAAATGAAAAGGATCAATCTGATTATCATGGCCCTCGTCATGGCTATGACAGCCGTGGCCCAGACGCTGAACGTCAGGCAGGGCAACGTGACATGGCAGTTTCCCGCCGCGCAGACGGGCGAGATGACCTTCGACGAAGGTGAGACGCTGACCATCATGGACAAGACGTTCACTCTGGCTGACGTCGACGAGATGGCCGTCGACGCCTCTGTCGTGAATGACAACACCGTAAGTGTCAGCTACAACGGCACGACGGCCACTGTGACGATAGCTGGCAACGTGGCCCAGTATGTCGATGTGGCCATAAGCGGTGCGCACGTCACCATCAACCAGACGAACACAGCCGACGTGGACGGCGACGAGATAACATACGTGCTTAGCGGCACGTCAGCCGACGGCTCGCTCACCCTGGGCGGCAGCTACAAGTGCACAATCTCGCTGGCCGGCATTACGCTGACCAACCCCAGCGGGGCCGCTATTAACATCGCCAATAAGAAGCGCATACAGATCAGCGCGAAGAAGGACACGGAGAACACGCTGTCCGACGGCGCCAACGGAGAGCAGAAGGCCTGTATCTACAGCAAGGGCCAGCTGCAACTGCAGGGCAACGGCAGGCTGACCGTCACGGGCAACACGGCCCATGCCATCAAGAGCGGCGACTACATCCAGGTGAAGAACCTCACGCTCACCATCCCTTCGGCTGTCAAGGACGGTATATCGTGCAACAAGTATTTCCAGATGAAGAGCGGCAGCGTGACCATCTATGGAGTGGGCGACGACGGCATACAAGCCGACCTTGAGAGCGACGACGACACCACCGCCGAGACCGACGGCCACGAGGACGAGAACTCAGGCAACCTGTATGTCGAGGGCGGCACGCTCACCGTCACCGTGCCCGCTGCTGCTGCCGGCGGAAAGTGCATGAAGGCTGAGGGTCTGGCACGCATCGACGGCGGGAGCCTCTCGCTGACCGCCAACGGCAAGGTGGACACCACCGACAACACCGACCCCTCATATACGGCAGCCATAAAGGGCAATAGCGTCACGGTGAACGGCGGGACTGTCGACATCAAGGTTACTGGAGCCGCCGGACGTGGCATCTCTGCCGACGACACAATAACGACCAACGGCGGCACGCTGACCATCAACAACAGCGCCGAGCCTACCACAATCAGCAGCGACGTGAAGGGTGCCAAGGGTCTGAAAGCCCTCAACATGGCATTGAACGACGGCATCATCACCATCAACATGAGCGGAAATGCCTCGAAGGCCATCCGCTGCGGCGACGGCACACAATCGACAAACGGAAATGGAGGCGGATGGCCATTTGGCGCAGGAGGCCCCGGCGGTGGCGGCCCCGGCGGCGGCTTTCCTGGCGGCGGAAGCACATGGACAAACGTAACGGGCACTTATACGCAAGGCAGGAGCGACGGCACAGGCCCCACGATGACCATCTCGCAGACAGGCTCCACCTACAGCTCGTCATCGGCCAAGGCCATCAAGGCCATCTGCGCCGTGACCATCTACGGCGGACAGACGGAAGTGACCACCAAGTCGAGTGGCGGTGAGGGACTGGAGTCGAAGACCAGCATCGACATCCAGGGCGGCAGACACTATTTCCAGTGCTACGACGACTGCCTCAACTCGGCTGGCAAGATCTTTTTCAACGGCGGCATCACGGTGTGCTGGTCAAACGGCAACGATGCCGTCGACTCCAACGCCGGGACTACGGGAGCCATCACCATCGGAAACGGTATTGCCTTTGCCTACACCACCAAGGGCGCTCCTGAGGAAGGCTTCGACTGCGACAACAACTCGTATATCCAGATTACCGGCAACGGCATAGGCATCAGCGCCGGCGGCAGCCAGGGCGGCGGTGGCGGCTGGGGCGGCTCTTCCAGCGGCAGCACCATCTCGAACGCGACACAGGGGTATAAGTTCATCACTTCCACAATCAACTACAACACAGGCTGTTACTACACCCTCACCGATGCTTCGGGAAAGAATCTTGTCACCTATTCCTTCGCCGCGTCGTGCAACAGCAGCCTTGCGCTCTTCACAGCCAAAGGCATGGCCAAAGGTTCGTCGTACAACGTGAGATACAGCACCACGGCTCCAACCGATGCCGACACCGTCTGGCACGGCCTCTACTTAGGCTCGTCGGATGCGGGAACCAACAGCGTCACCTCGTTCACCGCGCAATAGACCATCGTTCCAGTTCCTCTGCCATCTGCTGTTGCAGCTCCTTGGCCTTCTCGGCGGCTTTCTCCATGAAGTCCTCGCCAGCCGAGGCATAGATGATGCCTCGGCTGGAGTTTACAAGCAGTCCGCAGTCCTCGGTCATACCGTAGCGGCAGACCTCCTCGAGCGAGCCTCCCTGTGCGCCGACGCCGGGGACGAGCAGGAAATGGCGGGGGGCAATCTTGCGGATGTCCTCGAACATACGGCCCTGGGTGGCCCCGACCACGTACATCATGTTCTCCTCGGTGCCCCACTGCTGGCTGGTTTTTATCACCCGCTCAAAGAGACGGGAAGGCCCCCCTACGGTCCCACAGAGAGAAGCCCCCCCTACTGCCCCCGAGGGGGCTTCTTTAGTTTTTGAAACAGAAGGTATAGTGCCACCCTCGGGGGGCGAAAGGGGGGCTTTCCCCTCGGAGGGCGAAGTGGGAGCTAATTGGGCTAACTGGAAGTCCTGGCTGCCCTTGTTCGAGGTGAGCGCAAGCAGCACCACCCATTTGTCCTTGTATTCGAGGAAAGGCTTCACGCTGTCCTCGCCCATGTATGGCGCCACGGTGAGTGCGTCGGGCGTGGTGGGGCCCTCGAAGAAGCTGCGGGCATACATCTTGCAAGTGTTGCCTATGTCGCCGCGCTTTGCGTCGGCAATGATGAAGTGGTTGGGGTAGAACTCGCGCAGGTAGCGCACGGTGAGCTTATAGGCCACGATGCCGCCCACGCCGTAAGCCTCGTAGAATGCCAGGTTGGGCTTGTAGGCCACGCAGTAGGGTGCCGTGGCATCGATGATTGCACGGTTGAACGTCAGCAGCCTGATTCCTGTCAGCTGGTCATCGTCGGAATTTTTCCGTGCGTGATGGTCAACATTGTCTATCAGCGCCTGCGGGATCTTCTCCATCACCGGGTCGAGTCCCACGCAGAGGAACGACCCTTTCATCTTGATTTGCTTTACTAATTCTTGTCTGGTCATACTATTGTAGTTGTTATAGTTCGCTCTCCTTCATCCTCTCGGCATTCTCGGCCACGGTGAGGGCATCGATCATGGGCTGTATGTCGCCGCCGAGGAAGCCCTGCAGGTCGTGGGTGGTGAAGCCTATGCGGTGGTCGGTGACGCGGCCCTGGGGGAAGTTGTATGTGCGGATCTTTGCCGAGCGGTCGCCGGTGGAGACGAGGGTCTTGCGTCGCGAGGCAATGTCGTCCATATACTTCTGGTGCTCCTTGTCATAAATAAATGTGTACAGGCGCGAAAGGGCGCGCTCCTTGTTCTTCGGCTGGTCGCGGGTCTCGGTACACTCGATGAGTATCTCCTCGGTCTCGCCCGTGTTGGGGTTCTTCCACATGTAGCGCAGGCGCACGCCCGACTCCACCTTGTTCACGTTCTGTCCGCCGGCACCCGAGGAGCGGAAGGTGTCCCACTTTATCTCGCCCTCGTTGATGTGCACCTCGAACTTGTCGGCCTCGGGCAGCACGGCGACGGTGGCTGCCGAGGTGTGCATACGCCCTTGCGTCTCGGTGGCAGGCACTCGCTGCACGCGGTGCACCCCGCTCTCGTATTTCAGCGTGCCGTAGACGTCGGCGCCGCTGACGGCGAAGTCAATCTCCTTGTAGCCACCCACGGCACCCTCGTTGAAGTCGGTGACCGAGAGCTGCCAGCCCTTCGACTCGCAGTAGCTCTTGTACATCTTGAACAGGTCGCCAGCGAAGAGGCAGGCCTCGTCGCCGCCCGTTCCGGCGCGAATCTCCATCTGCACGTTCTTCGCGTCCTCGGGGTCTTTGGGAATGAGTGCAATCTTTATCTCCTCCTCTAACTGGGGCTGCAGGGCCTCGTTAGTGGCCAGCTCCTCGCGGGCCATCTCTTTCATCTCAGGGTCATCCTCGTTTGCCAGTATGTCCTTTGCCTCGCGTATGCCGTTCAGGCAGGCGATGTAGCGTTTGCGGGCGTCCATGATGTCCGACAGGTCTTTGTATTCCTTCGTGAGCTTCACGAACCGCTGCTGGTCGCCAATGACGTTTGGGTCGGTGATGAGTGTCGAAACCTCCTCGAAGCGGGCCTCCAGTCCGTCGAGCTTCTCTAAAATGGTGTTGCTTGTTTCTGCCATTGTCTTTTCCTGTTTTTATGTATTATTTTGTTCTTCCTTTCTGTAGAATCGCCTGTCGCCGTCGTTGAATCGCAGCACGAGGGTGTCGCGGCCCAGGCGGACGAAGTCGGCGGTGTCGGTGCCCAAGACTGTGACGGTGCCTGTGGTGTCGCGCTTGACCTCAGAGAGCAGCAGCCGCCCGTTGAAGATGGCCCAGAGGCCATAGTTCTTCGCCCGTGGATAGACCACCGGCAGCTGCTCGTCGGCCTGTCGGGCGTGTGCGCCCATAGTGAGCATTGTGCCTCCCAGCTTTATCACGAAGCTGTATTCTCGCGTCTCCTCCAGCATCTGTTGTAGCCGGGGCGGCAGCGGCCCTTCGCCCATTTTGCGGCGCAGACGGGGATAGACGTTGTAGCACCAGCGTCTGGCGAGGCGCTCGGTGACAATCACCCGCTCGGCAATGGTGGAGTCGCTGTCGTTACGCACTATCGCCACATTGTCGCCCACCTGCGGATGACCGAACACCTGGCGTTGCATGCGGGCATGAAGTATGTCGACTGTGTCAGGGTCGGCACCATCGTAGGGCAGGGCCAGGAACACCAGTATTGAGTCGTTGCTGCCGGCGGCGGCCAGGGCGTAGACGGTGCTGTCGCCGGGGGCGCGGAGAAACTTGGTGGCGACCGTCGACGGCTCATCGACAGGGCGGTGGGCACAGCCCACAACGCACAATGCACAACACGCAATGCAAAACGCGCAATGCACAATTTTTCCGAAATACCTATTCATTCTTCTTATATATATAAAGTTACAGACCCCACCCCCAGCCCCTCCCCTTGAAGGGAGGGGAGAGTGGCGGCAGGCTCTCTGCACTTCTCCCCTCCCTTGTAGGGGAGGGGCTGGGGGTGGGGTCAGTATAGTTATAACTCATATCTGCTTTCGACTATTCGAAAAGTTTGCTGCAAAATTATGAAAAATGAATGAAACAGCCAAACTTTCCCCACTTTTCTTTCACGTTTCCCGAATTATTTGTGGTTTTGCGCCCGACATACGTCTCAAATGCCTCCGAGACGTCAAAAAGTTCGCGCCGGGCGAACTCGGAGTTCGCGCCGGGCGGACTGACAGTTCGCACGGCGCGAACTGATAGGGCCATCGGGGGCATTCCTGGGAGCCACCCCAGATTATGAGGACAAAGCCCCGGAAAGAGTATGGGACATTGGAGTGTAACTCAATATAAGCAACTAAAACCATATAATTCTGTTAATAACGTTAAAATTAACAGAAATAATTAACTTAAATGCGCTGCCATTAGCAGATTTCTTCTTATCTTTGCACCACAGAACTGGGAAAAGTGAATTAGCAAAGGTATGAAAAAATCTACAATCTGGATAATAGCCGTGGTGATGGGACTCTCGTTCCTGGGGCTGCTCTTCGTACAGATTTCCTACATCGAGGAAATGGCGAAGATGAAGAAAGAGCAGTTTGACGAGAGTGTCTACCGCAGCCTATACCAGGCCTCGCGCAACTTGGAAATCAATGAGACATCGCGCTACCTCGAAAAAGACATCAATGAGGTTGAGCGCAAGGCATACAGCCAGGACTCGGTAATCGTGAACAGCCTCGACGGCAGCATACAGCACGCCCACCAGTTCTCGGTCTCGGCCGACGACGGCACGTTCTACTCGGAGTTCGAGCTGAAGACCTTCGTCACGAAGCCGGCACAGGTGCCCAAGGCCATGATCATGCGCACCGACAAGGACCAGATGTCGGAGGCCGCGAAGTCGCTGCAGGAGACCGTCCGCAACCGCTATATCTACCAGAAGGCTCTGCTCGACGAGGTGGTCTACAACATACTCTACACCGCCAGCGAGAAACCGCTGAAGGAGCGTGTGAACTTCAACCTTTTGGACAAGGACCTGCGACAGGAACTGTTGAACAACGGCATCAGCATACCCTATCATTTCGTGGTGACAACGGCCGACGGGCGCGAGGTCTACCGCTGCCCCGACTACACCGACGAAGGCTCGGAGGTGAGCTACAGGCAGGTGCTATTCCGCAACGACCCGCAGGCGAAGAAGGGAGTGGTGAAAATACATTTCCCCGACATGGACTCCTACATCTTCTCGAGCGTCACGTTCATGATTCCCGCAGTAATCTTCACCATCGTACTGCTCATAACGTTCATCTTCACCATCTTCATCATCTTCCGCCAGAAACGCTACACGGAGATCAAGAACGACTTCATCAACAACATGACGCACGAGCTGAAGACTCCCATCTCGAGCATTTCGCTGGCCGCGCAGATGCTCAACGACGAGAGCGTCACCAAGAGCGCATCGATGATGAAACACCTCGGAAGTGTCATAGGCGACGAGAGCCGCCGGCTGCGCTTCCTCGTGGAGAAGGTGCTCCAGATGTCGATGTTCGACCAGAAAACGGCATCGTTCAAGAAGAAGGAACTCGACCTCAACGAACTGCTCGAACAGACGGCATCGACATTCTCGCTGCGCGTGGAGCACACCGGCGGAAAAATCACCACCGAGATAGAGGCTGTGGACTCGGCAATCTACGTCGACGAGGTGCACTTCCAGAACGCCATCACAAACCTCATGGACAACGCCGTGAAATACCGGAAGCCCGACGAGCCGGTGAACATACACATACGCACATGGAACGAGGGCGAGCACCTGTGCTTCTCCATTCAGGACAATGGACTGGGCATAAAGAAAGAGAACGTGAAGAAAATATTCGACAAGTTCTACCGCGTCCACACCGGCAACGTCCACGACGTGAAAGGATTCGGCCTCGGACTGGCATACGTGAAGAAGATCATCAACCTCCACGAGGGCGAGATAAAATGCGAGAGCGACCTCGGCAAAGGAACCAAGTTCACCATCACCCTCCCTGTCCTCAAAGAGGACACCGACTAAGCCCCCATAAGTCCCATAAGACCTATAAGTCCCATAAGACCCATAAGTCCCATAAGTCTCATAAGTCCCATAAGACCCACTATTATTAACCCCCATAAAATTAAAAAATGAAAACAACAATGGAAGACAAGCTGAAAATCTTACTTTGCGAGGACGACGAGAACCTCGGAATGTTACTTCGTGAATATCTGGCCGCCAAAGGCTACGAGGCAGAGCTGTGCCCCGACGGCGAGGCAGGCTTCAAGGCCTTCCTGAAGACCAAGTTCGACATCTGTGTGCTCGACGTGATGATGCCAAAGAAAGACGGCTTCACACTGGCACAGGAAATACGGGGCGCCAACCCCGAGGTGCCCATCATCTTCCTCACAGCCAAGACGCTGAAGGACGACATCCTCGAGGGCTTCAAACTCGGTGCCGACGACTACATCACCAAGCCTTTCTCCATGGAGGAGCTCGTGTTCCGTATCGAGGCTATCCTGCGCCGCGTCCGTGGTAAGAAGAACAAGGAGTCTACGCTCTACCACGTCGGACAGTTCACCTTCGACACACAGAAGCAACTGCTCTCCATCGGCGACAAGCAGACGAAACTCACCACCAAGGAGAACGAGCTGCTGGCCCTGCTCTGCTCACACGCCAACGAGATCCTGCAGCGCGACTTCGCCCTGAAGACCATCTGGATCGACGACAACTACTTCAACGCCCGCTCAATGGATGTCTACATCACCAAGCTGCGCAAGCACCTCAAAGAGGACCCGCAGATCGAAATCATCAACATCCACGGCAAGGGTTACAAGCTCATCACTCCAGAAGAGGAGTAGCCAACGTGAAAAAAATCCCAGGACCACGGAGTCCTGGGATTTTTACAATTAAATAAGTAACTTGGTTTATTTTGCTATATTTCATAGCTGTCTCATTATTTTTTCTTCAGTTTCCTTTGTCACTTCACAAATAATTCGTATCTTTGCCCCGTACATTTCATTTATCGGTTATGAGCAGATATATACGTTTTGACTGGGCTGCGAAGCATATACTCCGCAACAAGGCAGATTTCGTGGTGTTTGAGGGCTTGATTTCAGCCATTATCGGCAAGAAACTTACCATCGTGGAGATGCTTGAGAGCGAGGGTAACAAGGAGACGAAGAACGACAAGTACAACCGCGTGGACATCAAGGCCAAGAACGAGGAGGGAGAAATAATCATCGTCGAGATACAGCAGACGCACGAGCTGGATTACTTGCAGCGTATGCTCTATGGCGTGGCGAAAGCCATCACCGAGCACATGTCGGAGAGAATGCCCTATTCGGAGGTGAAGAAGGTCTACAGCATCAACATCCTCTATTTTGACATTGGCGAGGGCGACGACTACCTGTACCACGGCCAGGCCATCCTCCGTGGAGTGCATACTGACGATGTGCTCCTGCTTACCGACCATGAGCGTCAGGACCTGAACGTGTTGCCGCCCGAGCGGGTGTTCCCCGAATACTATATCATTCGCGTGAACAGTTTCGACAAGCCAAAAATTGAAAGCTACTTGGAGGAATGGATGGACTACCTGAAGAACGAGCGCATCAACCCCGACACGAAGGCTCCCGGTCTGAAAGAAGCCAAGGAGCGCCTCGACAAGTTGCTGATGACCGACGAGGAGCGCGAGCAATACTGGTACTACATCGACACACTGAAGCGCGACACCGACGTTGAAAGGACGAAGTTGCTGGAGGCCGAGATTGCCGGCCGGAAGAAAGGATTAGAGGAGGGTCGTGCAGAGGGTCGTGCAGAGGGTCGTGCAGAGGGACGTGCAGAGGGTCGTGCAGAGGGTCGTGCAGAGGGTCGTGCAGAGGGTCGTGCAGAGGGTCGTGCAGAGGGACGTGCAGAAGGTGCACATAATATGGCACTGGAGATTGCCCGTAAAATGAAGGGCAAAGGCCTCAATGCAGATGAAATCATCAGCATGACGGGCTTGACATACGAAGACATTGCCTCTATATAGTAAAGCATCACCCGACTCTTTCCGCCGTTTCAGCAAGGACGACGTAAACGTAAGAACCGAAACATGAGTTAATGTTGATTTATGCAGATCATGTTTTCACCTATACGTTGTCAAGCGTGAATAGCAAGATTAGTAGAGGTACGTTTATGAGTAACCAGATTAACAGGTTAGTTCAATACGTAAATAAATCATTAGACGGCTATAGCGATAAAAGTGCTATGGACGTTATATGTGCATCTGTGGCAGTCTTGTATGCCATCAGGCGGTTGTCTAATGGCAAACATTATGTGTCAGAGTCAGAGTCTGACATAAACTATTACAGCATAAAAGACCATTTTAGCGGACTTGCCTCATGTTACGAACGCTACATGGGTGAATTGTCAGACGACCAGCATTGGCAGCTTTGTATTCTGATTGATGACATCCTGGATAACGAAGCAGACAGCGACAATATGGTATCTTGGATATATCAGCAGTTAAAGAGCAATCTGGCTAAAAATGCTCTTGACAAAATAGGCAAAGACAGTAATAAGCTTAAGGGAGCAGACATGCTCATGCAGACCCAGTTCTTTACTGACTACTATATGGTAAAGTTCTTGGTGGATAAAGTATTTGAATTGCTAAAAGACCAGCTTCCCCATGTGGTGTTTGTTGACCCAGCCTGCGGAGGAGGAAATTTCTTGACCTATATCTATGTCAAGTTGTTTGAATGGTATCGAAGTCACACCAGTTTTGATGTCTCAACAATCAATGAACTGATACTTCAGGACAATCTCGTCGGTTATGACCTTGATGGCACCCTTGCGCAAATTGCTGGTCTGTCTTTGTATATGTGTGGCAGACTTCGCTATTGCTACCCTATCAAAGCCAACATCCATGTATATGGAGGTAAGACTGATGACTTGAAAGGTTTTCTGACAAGAGTCCCGAAGTCCAACAGCATTGGTGGCAAGACGATGACAGAGTGTCTTTCTTCCCTTCAATCGCAGCAGAATCCAATCGTTTATATAACCAACCCGCCGTTTATGGGAAAAAGAGACATGGATGTAAGGATGAAGGATTATCTGCAAGCCTATTATCCCAACTCAAAGGGTGACCTGTGCTTCTCTTTTATGGAGCAGATTATGCGGATAATGAGAAAGCAGGACATGTGTGTCACCGTCAGTCAGAATGGTTGGTTGGCTCTCTCCTCGCTGAAAGGTTTCCGAAAAAAACTGTTGGATAAGTATTATCTGCACACCTGCATTGACATGGGGGCAAATGCTTTTGAGAACATCAACGGTGAAAAAACAAATATCGTCCTGTCCGTCATTACAGGGGGAAAAACTGAATCGGAGGAAGGAAGCACTTTTGTAAACCTCAGGGGCTGCAAGCTTGAAGAAAAGAGAGAGCTGCTGGCGAAAGGTAGTTATGATGCCTATTATGTCAGCATGGACAAGTTCCGAAAGAATCAGAACTATGAATTCTTGTACCAGTTGGGCAATGACATCGAGCAGTTTAGGTCTATGCATCAGTATAGTGAATACAGTAAATGTATGCAAGGCTCGTCAACTGGTGACAACAAGACGATGGTAAAGTACATTTGGGAAACGGTAGAGCCTGGCTGGGTGCTTGCCAGCAAGGGTGGCGGTTATAGCAAATGGGGTGGTCTCAACCTGTTCAAGGTGAAATGGGGAAAACGTGGTGAACTGCTGAAAAGCAACAAAGGAAGCGCATTGCGGAATCCTAAAGAAATGGAGAAAACAGCCATTGTCTATAGCGATACAGGCACCTTGGGGCTAAGCACACGTGCACGTCTTGATGGTCAGGTGTTCATTGCCTCCGGGCCAGGTATAATAGTTCTCAAAGGTGATCCCTTATGCCATCTTGCTTTTCTGAACTCCAGGATTTCAACGTACTTCCTGAAAGTGCTGAACCCCAAGTTCACGGTAAGTGCAGGGTATATCGGGAAGATTCCTGTTGTCGATGGCATACTTGACAATCCGTATCTGGCCATATTGGCAACGAAGTGTATAAGTCTGAAAAAACAATACCTTTCAAACAAACTGCCCAACTACGAGTTCGTACATGATGACTACAATAACATACTTGACGTAAACAGCTACATAGAATATCTTATTCGCAGAGACATTTTCAATCAATATCGAAGGTATATCTATGAACAGGAGATAGACAAGTGCATACTTGAAAAGTACAAGTTGTCCGATTCTCTGTTGTCAGAATACTATAAGATGATGGGGGGGCTGGTTTCATACAGTGGAGATATGCTTAACTTGAGAAGCATAGACAAACAGCTTGTCTCGACTATGAACGAAAGTTGTCAGTCTGTTAGTCGTAAGCTGAATGGCTTCATCATTGGAACGGAGAACCAGATTGACATGATTTCCTATATGTATTCCTTGCCACCCAAAAACATAGCAAGATTTATCATCGCAAATGCGAGACTTCTAACAGAAACCATGGCGGTATACAAAAGAGACCTAACCCACAAACTGATACTGAAGGTGGCTGGCATAAATTCGCTGTCTCAAGTTAGACAGGAGTCAATACCTGATAGCAACGCCATCTTTAAGGAAATGAGAGAGAATTATCCTGATTTGGTACGGCAGTTGAACGTTTCTCTCAATACCATAAGAGAAATCATCAAGGGCGTGCATGTAAAATGCTTCAACAACAAGCCAATACTCCAGCAATGAACTATATCAATATATTTAAGGATGCCGTTGCGGAAGTCATGGAATCTGTATATGCCAGTAATTGCGATGCAGACCCACTTGTAATAAATCGCCTTGTGTTCAATGCGAGGGCATACTTCGTGGTCTACCGTTATGTTGCCTCACGTGTCCGGCAAACTACTGCGCAGTCCCTGACATTAAAGGATTGTATGAAATGGATTGAAAAGAACTTTTCATGCGACAGCCCATTCCTGTATATATACAACACTACTACTAAGCAAACCAACGATATTATCAACCGCCATCTTGTCAGGATTGACGAAGAAAGTCTGTCTATCGACATCGGAGTTCTGTATGAATCTCTCTTGCATACTGACATCAGTGGAACCTCTGTCGTTGAAGGGGATAAATCGAGGAATAAGCAGGGAAGCTATTACTCTCCGCATATACTGGCATCGAGTCTCACCAAGTCTGTCATAGACAGGTACGTGGAGAACAACGGCTTGGAAGCGCTACTCACTGCGCGTTTTATAGATTTCTCCTGCGGCTCTGGCATTTTCCTGACGGAAGCTGTCAGTTATATGAGCCAATTATTAGATTTGACCGACGAGAACCGTATGGTTTTAGTGAAGAACATATATGCCTGCGACGTTGATTTCATTGCCTTGGAGATATGCAAGTTTAATATCATTGACTTGGTTCGTGATGACGCTGCCTATAATCCGTTGTCATCTCACTTCAAACACGGCAACTTCCTGTTGACAACGGAGCACGAAGAAACATTGGACATTAAGATAGAAACCTACCTACAAGGATTCTTGTATCATAAAGACCTCGCTATTGGCACAGACTTCCTCACAGAGTATGATATTATATTGGGTAATCCGCCATGGGAGAAGATACGGTTTGAGGAGAAAGGGTTTTACGAGCAATATGTGGCCTCGATAAGAGATATTAACTTCAAATTCGACCTTACGCAAGCCATTGATAATGCAGAAAACGCGAACCAAAGACTAAGGGAGTACGTCATTAAATGTAAGGAGCAAATTGAACTGGCAAAAAACGCCATAAAGGATTCTGTACGTTTCAAATCATCGGCAACAGGAGAACTGAACACTAGCAATCTTTTCACAGAAGCTGCCTACCGCCTGATGTCAAAGAAAACGGTCGTGGGCCTTATTGTGAAAAGTTCTACTGTAGCTACCAAGGCAAGCAAACCGCTATTCGAGATTATATTTAGCCGTTTGGTCTCTATCACAGATTTCATCAACAGAAAGAAATACTTCGACATTGATGGTAGGGAGAGGTTCGCGTTACTGATGATGGATGGCCTCGAACATGAGAGTTTCCAACTCGCCATGAACATACAGGATGTGGAAGACATTAACGCCAATCAAGTCGAGGTTTCAAAGGCAGACCTGTCACTCCTTAATCCAACAACGGGTATGATTCCCAACCTTTCTTCTTCAAAGGATTTGGCTATACTCAAGATGTTGTATAAACGCCTTAAGACTGTTGAAGACGAATTCCCGAATTTGAAATATGGAAGGCTGGTGCATTTCACAAACCATGCTTCAGATATAGACATATTGCCAAGAATGACCGTTACAAGGCAAAGGCACATGCAAGGAGACTGTCTGTATCAGAGAAGAAACGATGCTACCCAGAATCCAGGTTCTTCATCAAGTCAAAGAAGTGGGAAGCATTGTCATCGACCTACAATGCTGAATACATGCTTGCATGGCATAGCCTAACATCGGCGACAAACAGCAAGGCGTGTGTGGCTACCATCCTGCCCTTCATGCCAGCTTCACAGTCAGTCCAGTTCCTTATAGCAGACAATGACGAAGAACTATCCTATCTCTGTTGCCTTTTTAACTCTGTAGTATTTGATTATATCGTAAAGAACAAACTGACAGGTATCGACCTCACACAGAGTTTTATCAAGCAGATTGCAGTGCCAAGCATTGATGAAGCTAAAGGCTGTTCAGTGAATTATAATCAGACCAAGATATCGGTTTTTTCATTGTTACTTGATGTATGTGCGTATTCCGGCGATAGCCGTTCACCAATTCCGATGATATCCGTTCACTCGGTTGGTGATTTACTCTATCGGCGGCAAAGTTAATATTTTTTTCTTAAACTCTCGCCTTTCAGCTCAAATCTTTTTGATTTATGCACCAGTCTGTCGAGGCACGCCTCGGCAATCAGCTCGCTCTGGAACACATTGTACCAGTCAGCGACGGGCATTTGGCTTGCCAGGATGAGCGCCCTGCGGTTGTACCTGTCGTCGATGATCTGCTCGAAGTCGTGCTGTATCTGCCCATCGAGCCTGACCATGCCGAAGTCGTCGATGATGAGCAGATCGTGGGCAGAGAGCTTGTGGAAGAAGTTAGTCTCACGCCCTTCCAGATGCACCAGCCGCAGCTGGTCGATGAGTGTGTTCATGGTGAAGTAGAGCGTCTTGTAGCCCTGACGGCATGCCCTCTCGCCCAGGGCACAGACAAAGAAAGTCTTGCCTGTGCCCGTGGGGCCTATGACGATGGAGAACCGCGCGTCGCGTATGTAGCCGCCTGTGGCTTGTTCGGTGACATCAGCGGTGGACAGCCCACGTGTGGTGTCCATCTCCAGTTCCTCGATAGTGGCCTTCTGCCTGAAGCCAGCGTTCTTGATGAGCCTGGCAATGCGGTTCGCCTGGCGTGTGTCACGCTCATGCTGCAGCATCAGCTGCATGCCGTCGCGCAGTGATACCTTGTCCAGCTGGTGCGTCTCTTCGAGCGATGTCCAGCAGGCTGCCATTCCCGGCAGCTTGAGGTCGTGTAGGAATCTTACTGTCTCGTCTGTCATAACTTGATCCTGTTAGATGGTGAATAATGCTTGTTATTTGAAA
>CAJOEC010000080.1 GCA_905233425.1 uncultured Prevotella sp.
GGCGGAGCTGTGCACTCATGCCTACCCAGGGCGCTGCCCTGGGCTGATAGATTATTGCCCTTTCAGGGCGTGGTCTGGGGAACTTGAGAAACCTGAATTGATTATTTGATGAGCTTCTCCACGTCGGCACTGAGGTCGCAGCCGCGCTCGAAGTCCCAGAGGGCGAGGGAGCGGAGTTGGTAGTAATAGTACCAATAGTTGAAGAGCTGCTGGATGCGGTCGAGACGGGCTTGATCCTTGGCGGTCTGGGCGGCGGAGAGTTCAAGGGTGGAGATGCTGCCTATCTTGAACGTCTCGACGTTGGTGTGGTAACGGCGGCGGGCGATGGTGTCGGCCTCACAGGCGATACGGAGCTGTTCGGCCTGGTTGTTGAACTGCTCGGTGAGGATAAAGATGTTCTGGCGGAAGTCCTGCGTCTGCTGACGAATCTGGCCCTGAACGATTTCGCGGTTTGATTCGGCCACGCGGCGCTGGCCCTTGCGTTTGCCCCAGTCGAGCAGGGGGATGGTGATGCCCACCTGCACCACCTCGTTGCTCAGCAGGTCGCGATAGGCGCGGGAGAAGTTTTCGCCCGTGCCGGTATAGCCCACCTGGGCGTAGAGGTTGATGCTCTGCCGGTTGGCGCGGGCGGAGGCCACGGCGTAGTCGGCCTCCATCTGGCGGCGGCGCATGGTGGTGGCGTGGGCGTTGTTACGGAGGGCATGGGCAAGGACGTCCTCGTAGGAGAGGCGGGTGCCCGATGGAGAACCATCGGGAACGGCAGCTTCGATGTCGGCCTCCACGTCGAGGAAGGAGCGGAGGGCAAACTGGGCGGCCTGGCGGGCGCTCTCACTGTTGGTCAGCGCACTGCGGGCGGTGAGCACATCGAGGCGCAGCTGCAGCACGTCGTTCTGACTGATGGTGCCCATCTCGCGCTTTGCCAGTGCCACCTCGTAGAGCTTCTCGGCGGTCTGCAGGTTCTGGCGTGCGATGTTCACCTGTTCGCCAGCTAACAACAGGCTGAAGTAGAGGTTAATGGCTTGCATGGCCACCTGCTCGGTCTCGGTGAGGAAACGCGCCTGTGCCTCGCGGTAGCGCAGCGGCTCGATGCGGCGGTTCCACTTCTGGTGGTTCACGCCGAAGAGGGGCTGCGAAAGAGTGACGGCCACGGGGAGTGACATAAACTGATTGCCCGAACCACCGCTGCCCGACTGGTGCAGATAGTCGAGCGACGACTCTATAGACAGCGTGCCACCCGTGGGCCACAGTTTCTGCGTGATGTTCACCGCGCCGTCGAGGCCGAGGTAGTCGTTGCGCACGAACGACAGTCCGCCGTCGGCCTGCTGGTACGAACTGTAGCGCTTGTTATAGCTCGGCAGCGTGCCCGACAACGACACCTCCGGCAGCATGTCGGCCTTGTAGCTGCGCCACTGCCAGTAGGCCGAGCGCAATTCGCCGAGTGCCACGGCGGCGTCGATGCTCTGGCGGCGGGCCATCATGATGCAGTCGTCAAGGGTCAGACGGAGCGTGTCTGTCTGCGCCGTGGTCGCCATGGGGAGCATAATGAGCGCATTACAAATGCTCATACTCAATACTACCGAATTACAAATTCGTCTGAACAGACATGGCAGATGAGAAAGATAAAAATAATTGACGCAGGTTTTTGACAGCTGTCGAAAACCTTTTTGACAGCTGACGAAAACCTTTTTGACAGCTGACAAAAACCTTTTTGACAGCTGACGGGGGTCTGGCAAGAACGGACTTCCGTACCAAGGACATCGGTTCTCTGTACCAGTTTGCCCCGTCCTTCGTACCATTGAGGACGGCTTGTTTATTACTGCCGTCGCGACTTCTTGTTGAATCATTGCTTTCATAACATCCTATTCATAACAAAAAGGATGCCAAACTACTAAATCGCTGATTCTCAGCACTACGAACTAATAAGAGTGTCCAAAAGTGGACACTCGACTGTCCATTTCCGGACACTATCCAAATATACGACCGAGCTCTATACCCCGTCCGAATCGCACAAAAAGAAAGAGATTCGGACGGGACATAATTTATAATTGCTCCAAATGTTGATTTTTTTTGCACTTTTGGAGCCATTATATTTGCATGGTTCAAAAACTATTCGTACCTTTGCACCAACAAACAGCGTTGAATCTCAGTAAATTAAAGCTATGGCAGACAACAGGATTATTGGAAGAGCGTATGAACAGCATATTCTGAAGAATATCTGTGAAGAAAAAGAGGCACGTCTTGTTGCCGTGTATGGACGGAGGCGTGTGGGCAAGACCTATTTAGTGAAGTATTTCTTCGAGGAGAAATTCGACTTTTTCTTCACAGGCAGCTTCGAGTCTCCCATGAAGGTGCAGCTGGCATTGTTTTCAGACGCGCTCCGTCAGTATAGCGGAATGGAGTGGAAAACGCCAAAGAACTGGTTTGAGGCTTTTACCCAGTTGAAAGATTATCTTGCGGGGCTTGGAAAGAAGCAGACGGTTGTGTTCCTTGACGAGCTGCCCTGGATGGACACGCCAAAGTCGAATTTCTTAGCGGCTTTCACCTATTTTTGGAACACATGGGGCTCAACATACGACGGCTTGAAACTGATAGTCTGCGGGTCGGCTACCTCGTGGATGCTCGACAAGGTGGTGGGCGACAAAGGCGGCCTCTACGGGCGGTCCTCCCGTTCCGTGTATTTAGCGTCCTTCAATTTGGCTGAGGTAGAGGCATTTCTGAAACTCCGCAAGGGTATTGTTTGGAATCGCTATCAGATACTGGAGGCATATATGATACTGGGAGGCATACCTTATTATCTTGACATGCTGGAGAAGGGCCTGCCTTTCACACAGAACATCGATAATCTTTTCTTTCGTGAAGGGGCACCGCTCCGCAGGGAGTACGGCTTTCTGTTCCGTTCGCTTTTCAAGTCTGCCACCGTCTATCAGCAAGTAGTGGAGGCTGTAGCAAGAAAGAACAAGGGTCTGACCCTGCGTGAGATTAAAGACGAACTGAAGACTGGTGACGGCGGCAGCTTGACAGAAGTGCTGAAAAATCTGTACAGATGCGACTTCATCCGCGAATATTCAGCATACGGCAAGAAAGGAAAGGGCAGCATCTATCAGCTCACCGACCTCTTCTCGCTCTACTATCTGAAGTTCATCGGCGGCAGGACAGGGCTTGACGAACATTACTGGTCGAATGTCAGGGATGAGGTGCGACAGGCATGGGCCGGCTATGCCTTCGAGCAAGTCTGCCTGCATCATATCACCCAGATTCGCGGAGCACTGAGCATCAAAGGCGTGCTTACGAATATCTGCACCTGGTCAATTCCCAAACAAACGGACAAGGACGGGACAGAATGGCCAGGCGTGCAAATAGACCTGCTGCTGTGCCGTGGCGACCATGTCATTGATGTCTGCGAAATGAAATACTGCCAGACGGAATATGCAGTGACTGGCAAATATGCGGAACTGCTGGGAGAGCGGAATGCAGCCTTTGCCCATTTCACAAAGACGAAAGATGCCATCCACACGGTACTGATAACCACATACGGACTGAAACAAAACTTGTATTCAGACAGCATCTATTCGACAGTGACAATGAACGACTTGTTCCAATAGCTTACTCATGGCGGAGGGCATCTACGGGACGTTTGTACATGGCAATGAACGTGGGGACGACCATGCCAAGGGTGACGATGGCGAGCAGGAGAGCGTACTGGACAGTGCTGACTATGAGGAAATGGGGCCAGAAGCTGTCCACCCAGTCTGCCTCGCGCAGGGATGTAGCGCGGATGCCGCCGTCGGCCAGTCCGATGTTGATGGCGAACTGCAGCCAGACAATCTGTCCGATGATGCAGGCAAGTAGCGTGAGCATTGCCCCCTCGCCCCAAATCATCCAGAAGATGTTCCGCCGTTTGGCCCCGAAGCTACGCATGATGCCAATGTCCTCGGTGCGTTTGCGGATTTGGAGCCAGAACGTGCCCAGCGTGCCGAGGACTACGTTCAGCGCGAAGAGCAGGCCGAGGGTCGAGAGGAGGGTGGTGATGATATACTGGGAGATGAGGGGAAACCGCTGCTGGTAATCCTTGTAGGTGCTGAGGCTGGCGAATCCGTAGCTGCCGTTGGTGAAGTTGCTGTGCTTAGCCACGAAGGCGGCGGCGCTGGCCTCTGGCTTCAGGCGGATAAGCATCTGGGGCGTGTTCGAGCCGAATGTCGAGTACGGGAAGAAGGCGAGGTAGTAGTGCCGCTCGTGATTCTCGGGCTTCACATCCTCAACGATGCCCGTCACGGTGTGGTGCGTCATCTGCTCCACGTCCTTGCCGTTGCGGTCGGGACTGTATTCTATTTGAACCACGCGGCGACCGACTGCCTCGTCGGTGCCGAAGAGCGCACGGGCCAGGCTGCGGGTGAGGACGACACCGTCGTCAGGCGTCTCGCTCGACAGCTGTTCTGCCGACGGACTGCCTTCGGAGACTGTCAGGCCAAGCGTCTCGAAATAGCGCTGGTTGAGGCAGAAGAGGGTGAAGTAGGCGGAGCAAGTGCGGGTGGTGTCGGCCTCGGAGGCCATGGCCCTGTAAGACCAGCGGCCATACCCGTCGCCGACGATATTCTGCGTGAGGCAGACAGACTGCACCTCGGGCAGACGGGCTATTTCGTCGCGGAAGGCGAAGAGGGGGGCGAGCAGGTCAGCCTCGCTGCTGACGCTGTCGGCGATGACGGTCGTCCGGCCGGTCTGCGCCACGAGCAGGTGCTCCTTCTCGAACTCGCCGTCTGCGTGACAGAAGTAGTTGCCATAGACCCAGACGGTGATGCTGTCGATCAGCCAGAAACTGAGGACAGCAATGAGGGCGATTTCAACAAACACGAAACCGTTCTGCTTTTTGTGATTCCAAAGATTCTTGAGTATCATGATGGCGTTATCTTTTCTGGTTCAACGATTCTACGATGGGTTTGCGCAGCGAGTGCCAGGCGGGCAGCAGGGCGGCCATAAGGTTGAGCAGCACACAGCAGAGGAAGACGATGATGAAGAGCGTCGGTGTGAAGAACATTTGGAACTGCATATCCGTGTTCACCACGCTTTGGTCGGCAGAGACGAATATCTCCAGGAATACCTGATTGTTGCGAATGGCAGCCACGAAGAGTGCCGACAGCACCCAGCCGACGATGCCTGAGCAGCGTGCGACGTTTCGCACCGAAAGCCTTGCGGATGCCCATCTCGGCGCGGCGGGCCTCCATGCGGTTTGAGACCAGACCGCTCAGATTGATGGCGGGCAGGAAGAGGAACAGCAGCATGAGGATGGCAGGCGGCATGAGGTTTTTTGCTTGCAATGCCAGCCCCTGGTCGTCGGCTCCGTCGGGCCTGAAGAAGTGAATCTTGTTGAAGAAGTGCGTCCGTGCATTAACCGCCCATTCCACTTTCTCGCCCAACTGCGAACTGATGACGGCACTGTATTGCTGGCGCAGCGGCTCCAGCTCGGCGTCAAAGTCCTTCAGGGTAAAGCCTTCGCGGAGCATAATTCGGGCGTCGAGGTTGCCGTCGTAGGTCACGTCCACGTAGTTGTCACCATTGCGCAAGGGATTACGATTGTTGGGGTAAAGATTCATCCCTTCGACCAGGTACGGCACATAGATGTCGGCGGTGGACTCTTCTAAGAATGCGCTCACCGCATTGACTACGCCCACCACGCGGAAGGGCTTACCGTTGACCCTGACCGTTCCGCCTGTGGACGTGCCTGTCCGTGCAGCCACCATGTCGGTGACGACGCACACGTGCTCGCCCTCGTCGGACTCCTTCTTGGAGAATGGCCGCCCGTCGATGAAGTCGAGGTCGTAGATGCGGAAGAAGTCGTGGTCGGTAGCGATGGCCGAGAAGACTCGCGGGGCTTCGTACTGCCCCTGTCTCAGCTGCGCTTCGCCTTCGATGGTGTAACTGTTTTGGTAGGCGGGTATGATGCCCGTCGCCGCCTCTACGCACGCCATCCGGCGGTAGCAAGAGTCGAGGGCCACCGACGAGAGTCCTTGATGATAGGGAACGTCATCAGACTTTTCACCAGGAATAAACCGATTGTAAACGTAGAGCGTGCGCGAGCGGTTCACCTCCGGCGGGATGTCGGCCAGCAACATGTTGAACACGATGGCAATGACCATCGCCGAGGCGATAGCTACCGCCGTGCCCGCGACGTAGATGGCGGAGAAGAGCTTGTCTTCGCGGATGAGAGCGAAGGCGTGAAGCCCCACCCCCAGCCCCTCCCGCGGGGGGGAGGGGAGTATATAGTTTTTTAAGCTGGATAATATGTTCATATATTATTCGTTTGATAATCTGTTCTTGAATGTAACCACTCCCCTCCCCAACGCGGGAGGGGCTGGGGGTGGGGCTTTTTACTGTATCTGCCTTCCGTCCAAGAACTTGATGATGCGGTCGGTCTGTGCCGCCTGCTTCTCGTTGTGCGTCACCATGACGATGGTGCGGCCGTCCTCCTTGTTCAGCTTGTGCAACAGTTCCATGATTTCGGCGCCCATCTTCGAGTCGAGGTTACCCGTCGGCTCGTCGGCGAGGAGGATTTCGGGGTTGCCGATGACGGCACGGGCGATGGCTACGCGCTGGCACTGTCCGCCAGAGAGCTGCGTGGGGCGGTGCTTCATGCGGTGCAACAGGCCGACGCGCTCGATAACCTCTTTCGCCAGACGGATACGCTCGCTGCTGCGCACGCCACGGTAGATGAGTGGCAGTTGCACGTTGTCGATGACGTTGAGCGTCGGGATGAGGTGGAACGACTGGAACACGAATCCTAATGTCTTGTTCCTCAGCTCCGCCATTTGGTTGTCACTCATCTTCGGGTCGATGCGCTGTCCGCACAGCTCAATCTCGCCGCTCGTCGGTTCGTCGAGTAGTCCCATGATGTTGAGCAGCGTCGATTTGCCGCAACCCGACGGCCCCATGATGCTCAGGAACTCGCCCTTCTTCACTTCGATGTTCACATTCTCCAACGCCTGTGTCTCCACTTCGTCGGTACGGTAGATCTTGTTGATCCCTGTCAGTTTGATTACTGTTTCCATTGTTCTGTTGTTTTTATTGTTACACTAATTTTGGTTCTTCCATGATTTTATGTGGGTACTTCTATAGATAAATGCCACAATTTTGCCATTATCACAACAATATCCGTGCCAAAACCGTAACTCGCTGATAATCAGTAATGGCATCAAAAGCAACTGTCCATTTCCGGACACTTGACTGTTCGGAAATGGACAGTTTGCTTGTACAAGAGGTTGAAACCTATCTGTTTTCGTCGCGAATTAGGTCAGTAGTAGGTGAAGCTTCCAAGCTTTGCAGCATTGACAGTAGTGGGTGAAGCTTCCAAGCTTCACCCACTACTGCACTATTGTCACATTGGGAAGCGTGGCCTAATACAGACCTAAATCGCGACGTATATCAATCAATTATAACCTTGCAGCTTGAATCATTTCCGCTGACAAAGATGCGACTAAATCTTCAAATAGTCAAGAAAAATCAGCCCTTTTACGATTTGTCTTGTCGAAAAAGGCTGTTTCTAAGTATAAGGCCCCCACTAACCACTTGGAAAAAAGGTTATCGCAATAAACGATTTTTGCAGAAAATCGTTTATTGCGATAACCTTTTCTACTCATCCCTTAGCGCATTGGTGATTCTCGTCCTGACAATCTTCGCGGCGGGGATGGCCGTGCCGATGAGGACGGTACATAATATAATAAGGTAGACAATGGCGGAGACCACGAGGAAGTGGGGCCAGAAGCGGTCGGGCCAGCGGAGGTCGGTGGGCAGGTCGAGGCCGACGTTGGTGTAGAGCTTTTCGCAATACTCAAAGCCATTTTCGTACACAGTAAGGCCGCTGTAGGCATAGTTCAGGTAGATGATGCAGCCAATGACGACGGCGACGGTGGCTAATAGGGCGTTTCGCCACAGGAAATCGAAGAGCACACGCCAACGGGTGGCCCCGAAGGCACGGCGCACGCCGCACTCTTCTGTATGACGCTTGGCGTGAAGCCACACGGTGCCTATCACGGCCAACATCAGGTTGATGAGGAAGAACAGTGCCAATGCCAGACTGCGGTTCACCTCCTGCGTGCGGCCTGCGTCGAGTTCCATTTGCCGGAGATGCTCGTCGAAGGTCATGAGGCGGCTGATGCGGTTGAAGCCGGTCTTTCCGCTGCGGATGAGGTCAGGGCCATGCTCCTCCACGAAGCGGCGGGCATCGATGCCGTCCCGTAAGCGGATGACGTAGTGGCAACGGGTGTGGGTCAGTTCTTCGGGCCTGATGATATGCGAGCGCAGGGTAGTGGCCACCGACTTGCGGAAGTCCTCCACCACGCCGACCACCGTCACCACGTATGGCTCATTATAGCAGATGGTGAAGCGACGGCCCACCACATCGGTAGCGCCAAATAGCGCAATGGCTCCCGAGCGCGTCAGCACCACCTGCCGGTCTTGCATTCTGATTTGTGATAGCTGTTCTGCCGACGGACTGCCCGGCAGGGGGCGTAGGCCGTAGGTCTCGAAGAAACGGGAGTCGGGCACGAAGTTGATGTTGGTCACATACATGGTGTCGCCATCGTGGCAGCACTGGGAGTAGGCTTGACTGGTGTAACCAACGGAACCGTAATCGTCGCCATAGAGATAGACCGATGCCACACCCTCCACGGTTGAGAGCTGACGCAACATCTGTTGGCGGCGACTCTCCGTTATATTGTATGGACTTAGCTGTTCACCATTCTCGTCAGTCTCATAGGTGTCTCCCACTTGACACTCGGCATATAGAAGTTGGTCGCTGTCGTAGCCTAATGGTAACCAGCGATAATAGAGATTGACCACAGCGGGGTCGAACACCGCCCAAGCTACGACTGTAATAACGACCAGTTCCACAAAGAGCCAACTTTTGGCATTGATGATATTCAGTTTTGTTTTCATCTCTTTTCCATCATTGATTCCACAATAGGTTTTCTGAGGCTCCACCAGGCGGGCACCACGGCGGCGAGCATATTGAGCAGGAGGATGGCAACGAAAGCCCCAGCGAAGAGCGTCGGCGCGAAGAGCATCTCGCCCTCCACGACGGGAGCCGTGGCAAGCGTGCTGTTGTCGAAGAACATGCCGAGGATTTCCCTGCGCAGGCCGTAGATGGCGAGCCACGAAAGGACGAGGCCGATAAGTCCGCCGATAGTGGTCAGCACGAGATTTTCTATGACCACTTGGTTCAGGAGCGTGCTGCGACGGGCACCAAAAGTCTTTCGCACGGCCATCTCTGCCGACCGCCGTTCCATGCGTCCAGCCACGATGCCGCAGAGGTTCAATGCAGGCACAAAGAGCAGCACGAACAGGATGCCCGCATAGTGGCGTACAAGCTGCCAGCCCGTAACCACAGTGAACACATCGTCGCGATTCTCTGAGCGGAGTACGTGCATCGGGTGGGTTTCCATGTCCCTGGTCAGCACTGTCTTCATTTTTACGCCCTCACCAAAACCGAATTGCGGCAGTTTCTCAGGGTGCGACTGCTGGAGGCGTGCCGCCAAATCGTCCAACTCCTGTTTCAAGGCCTGTAGATGCTCATTGTCGCTCACGGTGGCAACGATGGAAAAGAAACCTTGGTATACTGCGCCGAAGTTTACTTCTTTTAAGGTGTAGGGGGTGATGATGTCGGCATAGCTGTCGGGGGTGAGCTGGCTACCTCCGCGTATCACTCCTACGATGCGTACATCGGGATTGTTTTCCATCGTCACCGTCCGTCCGATGGCATCCGCTCCTTTCCCGAACAACTGCTCGGCAAGGGCTTCGGTGATGACGCATACCGTCTCTTTCCCCTCCACCTCCTTTTGCGTGAAAGGTCGTCCGCTCACGAAGCCGTAGGTGTAGATCTTGAAGAAGTCGGCACTGACTTCGTTGCAGATGACATCGAGGTACTCGTCTTTGTCGCGTATCACCGACGTGCGACACCGCTCTTCCGTCTTGCCCGTTCCCGCCGCCAACAGCGTAGGCGAGCAGTACTCGATGTTCGGGTTACTCTGAAACCACTCCTCAAAGGCTTTGGCACTGAAGCACGTCTGCCCCATCCCACCATTGTCGGCTTCGATGCGGATGCCCTCGAAATAGACCGTCCGCGTCCGGTTCGGCTCAGGATAGATGGGAGCCAACTTGATGTAATAGACCACGGCCATCACCATCGTAAAGGCAATGGCCAATGCCGTTCCCACAATATAGATGCTGGAGAACAGCCGTTCCTCGCGCATCATGGCGAGTGCTTGTCGGAAATACCTTATCATATTTACAATTTACGATTTACAATTTGCTATTTTTATAGCCAAAACCGTGCCAAAACCGTAACTCGCTAATAATCAGCAATAACACAAAAAGCAACTGTCCATTTCCGGACACTTGACTGTTCGGAAATGGACAGTTGGGAACTTTTTCACTTGGGAAAGGGAGCCTTCAGGGCAGGAAATTTCTCCAATTATGTAACTGAACCTCAGAATGGTCATTCTCAAGTGTCCCGTCGTAGATGACAGCCCTTTGCCCGATGTCTGCCGATACAAATTCCCTCATCCTTACGAGCTTTGACGTGAAGTCGGGATGAAAGGTTGCCGAAAACTTGATTTCGTAACCGTCAATCTTTTGCTGGGTAAGTAGCAGCAAGTCTATTTCGTTCTTGTTGGAGTCACGATAAAAATAGAGGTTGCTCTCACGTCCGGCGTTGAACCTATGTTTCAATGCTTCCATCACTACGAAGTTTTCAAAAAGAGGACCGCGCATCTTGTCGCGTATCAGTTGCTGTGGCGACTCGATATCCAGCAGATAGCATGCTAATCCCGTGTCGCAGAAGTAGAGCTTTGGTGATTTCACCAACCTCTTGCGGGTGTTGGAAAAGTACGGGGGCAAGAGGAAGATGATGTATGATGCCTGAAGGATGGACAACCACGCCGTTATCGTCTTGGAGTCCACGCCGACCTCACCCGCCAGATCCGACGCATTGAAGAGCGAACCAATACGTCCGGCACACAAACGTATGAAGGTGTTGAACTGCATAAGGTTGCGTACTTGAAGCAAGTCGCGGACATCACGCTCTAAATAGGTCTTTATGTAGCTGGGGTAGAGGAAGCGGGCAACATTTTTCTTAGAACAGATGGCTGGGTAAAGACCGTTGAAAAGGATTTCGTCGAGAGACAAGTCGGCCATCATACCACGAACCTCACTGAAAGCCATTGGCAGCAACTCAAACATTCCCACACGGCCTGCCAGAGACTGGGTGACACTCCGCAGCAACGCAAAGTTTGAACTGCCAGACAATACAAACCGGCGGTTGGGTTGCTTATCTACGATACCCTGAATATATGAAAGCAACTCAGGAACACGCTGTACCTCATCAATGATCATGCCATCAGAAGTCTGGTCAAGAAGGCCTCGCGGGTCACTCATTGCAGCCGCACGCACATCAAGGTCTTCGAGCGAAAACTGCCGATACTGTGGAAACAGATGGTTTACCAGCGTACTTTTTCCTGACTGCCGTGGGCCAGTGACGCACAGCACAGGGAAATAGGAGGAGGCTTCAAGGAGGGTTTGCCCCAGTTCTCTGTTAATGAAAGAGTTACTCATAGTCTATGCAATTTCGGAATTACATTGCAAATTTACATAATACATTTGTAACATTTTCATTTCTAAAGCATTATTTATATGTTTTCCCTCTGCTTTTCAGGTTATTTAACGTCCATCAGCATAAAGAACTACTCATCCCTCAGTGCCTCGGTGATTCTCGTCCTGATAATCCTCATGGTGGGGATGGCAATGCCGATGAGCACCGTGCATAATATAATAATGTACACGACGGCAGAGACGATGAGGAAGTGCAGCGGCTTGTCGGCCACCCAGGTCGGGTCAGGTTGCGTGCCGGGCTGGTGGGTGCTTATGCAGAGTTCGCCGAAGCCCATCTTCACGTAGTTCAGGTAAAGCACACAGGCGATGAACATGCTGACAGTGGTGAGCACCCAGCCCTCGGCGAGGAACATCAGCATGATGCGCCGCTTGGTGGCACCGAAAGCCCGCATGATGCCCGACTCCTCCGTCCTCCGTTTCGTCTGCATCCAGAAGGTACCGATGACACCGAGGCACAGGTTGATGAGGAAGAAGATGGCGGTGGCTATCTGGAGGTTGAAGTCGTAAGACAGGGAGGGCATAGCAAACTGGTTCCGACTGGAGCCGATGTCATCGTAGGCCGTGAACGAGGCCACGGCGTAATGGTCGGAAAAGTACTCCCAGGCATGGTAGTTCTGTTCCTCTGCGAAGCGCCGTGGGTTGACGCCTGGCTTCAGGCGGAGGACGATGAGGTTCTGCGAGGCATCATGACGGATGGTGCCGTTATTACTGTAAACCGCCCAGGTGTTGTAGTCTTTCTCTGAGACGTGGACATCGTTCACCACGGCGACGATGGGCTGGCCCCAATCTATATCTACGAAGCTGGCGGCTTTCAGTTCTTTATTCAAGGCAGCCTCTGCCGAACCGAAGAAATGCTCGGCTAATGACTTACTGACAATCCACCCGCGCCCAATGTCCGACAATTCTTTCGATGTATTGCAACCCGCTATCGGCTGGATGCCGTAGGTCTCGAAGAAGTGTTCGTCCTTCGCATAGCAGATGTCGTAGGCAAGCACCGTGTCGTTTTGCCAGGCATAGCGAAGCATATTGGAGAAGCCGCCGGGGCTGTCAAACAGGTCGGTGCGTGCATAGATTCCCATCACGGGGTCGGCAATGCTGGCCTGCTCCACGCCGTCGATGGCCAGCAGCTGGCGTTTGATGACGTTGGCCTC
The DNA here is from genome assembly GCA_905233425.1 of uncultured Prevotella sp. Classification (GTDB taxonomy): domain Bacteria; phylum Bacteroidota; class Bacteroidia; order Bacteroidales; family Bacteroidaceae; genus Prevotella. The sequence continues at coordinate 12,807 of CAJOEC010000080.1, forward strand.
CTCCACGTATTGCGCTTCCCGTTTCCAGTATTGATTCTCGGCCTCCTCCTGCGTCATACTGTCGTCTGCTGTCTCGTAGGGCTGCATAGACAGGATGTTGGCCACTACCATGCGGTCGCCGTCGATGCCGGAGGGCAGGTTGCGGTAGTAGAGTTTCACGATGATGGGGTCGAGCTGTGTCCATGCCACAAAGCAGACCACGATGAGTTCGAGGAAAAGCCACCCACCCCCATCCCCTCCCCAAGGGAAGGGTGATTTGTTAGTTCTGAAACTTGTTTTTGTATTATTCATTTTTATAATCATTTTGTATTTATTTATGTTGTATCTATATAAACTCCCCTCCCTTGGAGAGGGGCTGGGGATGGGTCTCCTTATTTCTTCTCATTCATTGATTCAACAATAGGGTTGCGGAGGCTGAGCCACGCTGGAATGAAGGCTGCCATCAGGTTGAGCACCATGCACACGACCAAGGCGATGACGAAGATAAGGGGCGAGAACAGCATCTCGCCGGCCACCGTCGGCTCGGGCAGTGTGAAGGCGGTGTTGCCGACGGCGAAGAACAGCCACGAACGGAACACGTAGAGCAGCAGCCACGTGATGAGCAGCCCCACGAAGCCGCCACAGAGCGTGAGCACTAAATTCTCGCTGATGACTTGTGTGAGCAGCACCCGTCGCGTGGCACCGAAGGCCTTGCGCACGCCCATCTCAGCCACTCGGCGACGCATACGTGCCGCCACGAGTCCACTCAGGTTGAGGGCGGGCACCAACAGCAGTACAAACACCTTCGGGAAGAGCGACTTGAAGATGCTGCTCCAAGACACGGCCACCCCGTCGTCCGACATCTTCAACTGCGCATGGGGCTGCACCATACCGTGCAGGGAGTAGTCCCACTCCTTGTCGCTGACGCTGCGCTTGTGGGCAATCTCCGCCAGCTCCTTCTCCAAGTCTTCCACGGTGCAGCCCTCTTTCAGCACGACGATGACATGATTGGTGTCCTCGTTGTAGGCTAAGAACAACTGGCCGAAACTCTCTTCCATGATAGACGAAGTGGGTTCTATTACCCCGACGATGTGGATGATATAACCAAAGTTGAGTGTCTTTCCCACAGGGTCAACGTCCTTGCCGAATGCCTTTTCGGCTATATCGCGGCTGATGATGGCCGGAACGGTGGCATCCCCCTTGACATAGCCCTCATGCAGACAATCCTCCTGCGTGAATGGATGGCCATAGACGAAGCGGAATTGATAGACCTTGAAGAAATTAGCATCGACCATGCGCCTCACGACAGGCACGAGTTTATGGTCATCGCATTTCAGGTACTGCCGGTCGCTGTTATAGCGGCTGGCGTTGATGGCGACACTGACTATCTCGGCACTCTTCAGCGGGTAGAGCCACTCCTTCACCTCCTCGGCGGTGTAGTCCACCTGCACCCGCCGCAGCGTGTCCTGCACAGACCGTTTCACCATTCCCTGAAGGTACACCGTCCGGCTACGGTGTACCTCCGGCGCAATGTCGGCCAGTTTTGCGTAATACACTACGGCCATCACCATCGTAAAGGCAATGGCTAATGCCGTTCCTAAGATGTAGATGCTGGAGAACAGCTTTTCCTCTCGCATCATGGCGAGGGCTTGTCGAAAACAGTTCATATCATTAAAGTTAATCATTCTGTCATTATTCTATACAATATCCGTGCCAAAGTCGTAACCCACTGATAATCAGCAACGGCACAAAATACAACTGTCCATTTCCGGACACTTTACTGTTCGGAAATGGACAGTCTGGGGCTTTCCACTTGGGAAAGAAGCCTTCAGGGCAAGAAACTTCTCCAATTGTATAGCTGCACCTCAGACTGGCTATTCTCTAACGTTCCGTTATAGATGACAGCCCTGCGCCCGATGTCGCCCGATACGTATTCACTCATCTTTACGAGCTTGGATGTGAAATCGGGGTGGAATGTTGACGATGACTTGATTTCGTAGCCGTCAATCTTCTGCTGGGTAAGCAGTAGAAGGTCTATCTCGTTTTTGTTGGAGTCACGATAGAAGAAGAGATTGCTCTCACGCCCGGCATTATACCGGTGCTTCAACGCCTCCATCACCACGAAGTTCTCGAAAAGAGGCCCGCGCATCTTGTCGCGTGTCAGCTGCTCCGGCGATTCGATGTCCAGCAGATAGCAAGCCAGACCTGTGTCACAGAAATAGAGCTTTGGCGTTTTTACCAGCCTCTTGCGTGTATTGGCAAAATAAGGTGGAAGGAGGAATATGAGGTAGGATGCCTGCAAAATGGAAAGCCATGCCGTTATTGTCTTTGAGTCCACGCCGACCTCACCCGCCAGCTCCGTCGCATTGAAGAGGGAGCCGATACGGCCGGCACACAGACGTATGAAGGTGTTGAACTGCATGAGGTTGCGCACCTGAAGCAAGTCGCGAACATCACGCTCCAGATAGGTCTTCATATAGCTGGGATACAGGAAGCGGGCAACATTCTTCTTGGCGCAGACAGCGGGATAAAAACCGTTGTAAAGGATTTCGTCGAGCGACTGCTCCGCTATCCCTTCACGCACTTCGCTATAGGCCATTGGCAGCAGCTCGAACATCCCCACGCGACCTGCCAGCGACTGCGTCACACTCCGCAGCAACGAGAAGTTGGAACTGCCAGACAATACAAACCGACGGTCGGGCTGACGGTCTACGATGCCTTGGATATATGACAGCAATTCGGGAACACGCTGCACCTCATCGATAATCATGCCGCTATCGGTCTGGTCAAGGAATCCTCGCGGGTCAGACATCGCAGCAGCCCGCACGTCGAGGTCTTCGAGAGAGACCTGCCGATAGTGAGGAAACAGGTGGTTCACCAGCGTGCTCTTGCCAGACTGCCGCGGGCCTGTGACACACAAAACAGGGAAATATGAAGCGGCTTCAAGGACGGTACGCCCCAGTTCTCTGTTAATGAAAGAGTTATCCATCGTTTATGCAATTTCGGAATTCCGCTGCAAATTTACATAAAACATTCGTAACCGTGTCATATTTAACCAATTATTTGTCAGTAGCCAATTGCTTTTCGATTTATTTAACGTTTGCGCTCATTCCTCCCTGTATTCGAGTATGTCGCCTGGCTGGCAGCCAGCAAAAAGGTACGAAGTTTTGGCGAATTAACCGCAGAAGATGTATAAAAAAACATAAAATGGGGCGAATTGGAAAAAATGTACGCGCAGGACATTGGCGATTCAGCGGAAATGTGTAAATTTGCGACAAACTTTTATCGCAAATGAAAAGACGACTTACGATATTGATGGCATTGGCAGCCGGCGTCGTTGCCATGGCCGACGGCCACCGCCTGTGGTACGACAGTCCGGCGCAGACGTGGACACAGGCCCTGCCCATTGGCAACGGCACTATGGGCGGCATGGTGTTCGGCACGCCCGCCGTGGAGCGCATACAGCTGAACGAGGAGACCATCTGGGCCGGACAGCCCAACCAGGTGCTGAACCCCGAAGCCAAGGAGAACCTGCCGAAGGTGCGCCAGCTGATATTCGAGGGCAGATTTATGGAGGCCGAACAGCTTGCCAACGAGAAAGTGATGCCCATGGGCGCGGGCAAGAACATGGGAATGCCCTACCAGCCCTTCGGCGACCTCTTTATCGCCATGCCCGGCCATGCCGACTACACGGAATACGAGCGGCTGCTCGACATCGACAACGCGAGGAGCATTGTCCGCTACAGCGTCGGCGGGGTGCAGTATGAGCGCGAGACCATCGCCCCGCTTGGCAGCAAGGTAATAGCCATACACCTGACGGCTTCGGAGCCGGGGAAGATTTCGTTCACAGCGTCGTTCACCACTCCGCATAGCGACGTGCTGATGGGGAGTGACCCCACCCCCAGCCCCTCCCCTACAGGGGCGGGGAGTGGCTGTGCCTACCTGCATGGTGTGTCGGCAAAGCACGAGGGCGTGAAGGGCAAGGTGCGCTTCATGGGACTGATGGCGGCGCAGTCCAAGGGCGGAACCGCGAGCACCGCCGACGGCCAGCTGTCGGTTGTCCTGGCCGACGAGGCCACGCTCTACGTCACCGTTGGCACCAACGTTGTGAGCTACTGCGACATCACGGGCGACGAGGAGGCGCAGGCGCGACAACGCTTACAGGAGGCCATGGCGACGGGCTACGAACAGCTCAAGGAGCGTCACGAGCAACTGTACCACCAGTATTACGACCGCGTGAAGCTCGACTTAGGGCCTGACCTCTACCCCCGCGTGCCCACCAGCCAGCGCATCGCCCGGTTTTCCTCACATCCTTCCCCATCCTCGCCGTCGTCACCATCCTCCGCAGCCCCGCCCGCTGTCGGCAGTTCACCCGCCGACAACCACCTCGTCGCCACCTACTTCCAGTTCGGCCGCTACCTGCTCATCTGCTCGTCGCAGCCCGACAACGTGAACCCCGCCAACCTGCAGGGCATCTGGAACGAGAAGATGCTGCCGTCGTGGGACTCGAAATTCACCACGAACATCAACCTCGAAATGAACTACTGGCCGGCAGAGGTCTGCAACCTCACGGAGATGAACGGCCCGCTGTTCCGCCTCATACGCGAGGTGAGCGAGACGGGCCGGCAGACCGCCCGCGACATGTATGGCGCCGACGGCTGGGTGCTCCACCACAACACCGACCAGTGGCGTGTCACCGGCCCCATCGACCGCGCCGCCACAGGTCTGTGGCCCATGGGAGCCGCATGGCTCTGCCGTCATCTGTGGGAGCATTACCTCTATACGCGTGACGAAGTTTTCCTTCGCCAGCATTTCCCAATCATGCTCGATGCCGCCCGCTTCTATTCACAGATACTCGTTGAAAGAAGAGGAGAGAGGAGAGAGGAGGGAGGAGAGAGGAATGACGAAAGAGGAGAGAGGAGAGAGGAGGGAGGAGAGAAAAATGACGAAAGAGGAGAGAGGAAAGAGGAGAGAGGAGAGAGAGGAGAGAGAATACAACTGGTAATTTGCCCTGGAGAGTCGCCCGAGCATGGCGGCAAAGGGCGTCCCTCGCCCTTGGATGCCGGTGTGACCATGGACAACCAACTCGTCAGGGAGCTGTATAATGAAGTTCTCTCGGCAGCGGATATGGTAACTACTCCCCTCCCTCACAGAGAGGGGCCGGGGGTGGGTCAGCTTCTCGACACCCTTCGGGCGCAGCTTGCCCTCCTGCCGCCGATGCAGATTGGCCGCTGGGGCCAGCTGCAGGAGTGGCTCGACGACCTCGATGACCCGAAGGACGACCACCGCCATTTCTCCCACCTCTACGGTCTGTTCCCCTCCGACCAGATCTCGCCTTTCCGCACACCCGAGCTGTGGCAGGCCGCCCGCACATCGCTCGATGCCCGCGGCGACGTGTCAACGGGATGGTCGATGGGTTGGAAGGTGTGCTGCTGGGCCCGTCTGCTCGATGGTGACCATGCCTACAAACTCATCGGCGACCAGCTGACACTCACCGCCGACACCTTCCTCATCTTCGGCACACAGAAGCAGCGCGGTGGCACCTATCCGAATATGTTCGACGCCCACCCGCCGTTCCAGATCGACGGCAATTTCGGATGCACCGCCGGCATCGCCGAGATGCTGCTACAGAGCCACGACGGCTTCATCTTCCTGCTGCCCGCCCTGCCAAAGGCCTGGCCCGACGGCTCCGTGAAGGGTTTGAAGGCACGGGGAGGCTTTGAAGTGGACATCGACTGGAAGGACGGTCGGCTGACACGTGCCGTCATCCGCTCACAGCATGGGGGGCCGTGCCGTCTGCGCTCTTACACACCTCTCAAGGCAAAAGGGGGAAAAGACAAAAGCACAACGGGGCTGCCCTCAAACATAAGGACGTTCATTTACGACTTGCAGACCACGGCGGGCGGAGAATACGAACTGAAATTGTAGGGACGCGACGTGTCGCGTCCGCAACTGACATGTCGCATCCGCAATGTAGGGACGCGACGTGTCGCGTCCGCAAAGCGGCGTGTCGCATCCGCACAAATGTCTCAAAACAGGCTACTAAATAGACAAAATCGTATGTAAAAGCAACTTTTTCCTTACAATATTTCGCTATTACAAAGATTTTGATTACTTTTGCAGCCGCCAAGTAGGGACGCGACGTGTCGCGTCCGCCACCTGACGAATGGTTTGGACGCGACACGTCGCGTCCCTACAGTAAAACAGACATTTTTAGTTATGGAAACCGTTAAGGAGAAAACCATCGACATTGAGAAAGTCCTCCACGACAAAATGGGCAGCAAGGCACGCTGGATTCCAGGCTTCGTGGTAAGCTGGCTGAAGAAGATCACCCACGAGGACGACAACAACAGGTTCCTTTGGGACGCACGCGACCTCAAGGGCACCGAATGGCTCGAGGCCTGTCTGAAATTCCTCAACACACGACTCGAAGTGCAAGGCATGGAGAACCTTCCGCCAAAGGACGACGGACGCCTGTACACCTTCGTCAGCAACCACCCCATGGGCGGCATCGACGGTGTGGCGCTCGGCAGCATCATCGGCCGCCACTACGACGACCGTTTCCGCTATCTCGTCAACGACCTGCTGATGAACCTTCCCGGACTGGCCCCCCTGTGCATACCCATAAACAAGACGGGCAAGCAGAGCCGCGACTTCCCCCGCATGGTAGAGGAGGGGTTCCGTGGCGACTGGCACCTGCTGATGTTCCCCGCCGGACTGTGCTCGCGGCGGCAGAACGGCGAGATACGCGACCTGCCATGGAAGAAAACATTCATAACGAAGAGCATTGAGACCCACCGCGACGTGGTGCCCATACATTTCGGCGGGCGCAACAGCGACTTCTTCTACCGTCTGTCGAACTTCAGCGACAAATACATCAAGAAAGTGAATGTCGCCATGCTCTTCCTTGTCGACGAGATGTACAAGAACACCGGCAATACCTTCCCCGTGAAAATAGGCAAGCCAATACCCTGGCAAAGTTTCGACAAGAGCAAAACGCCCGCACAGTGGGCGGAATACGTGAAGCAACAGGTTTACTCACTATAAAGACCCATAAGTCCTATAAGACCTATATGACCTATAAGTCCCCAAAAAGATAATCCATGGAACAACCCATCATCGCCCCAATAGACAAGGAGGTTCTCAAGGCCGAGCTGACGCCCGACCGCCAGTTGCGCATGACCAACAAGAGCAACAACAAGATTTACATCGTCACGGCCCACAACGCGCCAAACGTGATGCGCGAGATAGGGCGTCTGCGCGAAGAGGCATTCCGCGAGGCCGGCGGCGGCACCGGCAAGGACTGCGACCTCGACGAGTTCGACACCTGCGAGAACTGCTACAAGCAGCTCATCGTCTGGAACCCCGACGACGAGGAGATCATCGGCGGCTACCGCTACTTGGAGGGCACGAAATGGGACATCGACCCGCAGACGGGGCAACCCCATCTGGCCACAAGCCACATGTTCCATTTCTCAGAGCGCTTCATGCGCGAATACATGCCCTACACCATCGAGCTGGGACGCTCATTCGTCTCGCTGCCCTACCAAAGCTCGAAGATGGGGGCCAAGAGCCTCTTCGCCCTCGACAACCTCTGGGACGGACTCGGCGCCCTCACCGTCGTCATGCCCAACGTGCGCTATTTCTTCGGCAAGATGACCATGTACCCCAGCTACATACGCGAGGGGCGCGACATGATTCTCTATTTCCTGCGCAAGCACTTCAGCGACAAGGACAAACTCGTCATACCACTGAAGCCGCTGAAGATTGAGACCGACGAGAGCCAGTTGGCACAGCTTTTCTGCAAGGACAATTTCAAGGACGACTACCGCATACTCAACCACGAGATACGCCGCTTGGGCTACAACATCCCGCCATTGGTGAACGCCTACATGAGCCTTTCGCCGACGATGAAGCTTTTCGGCACGGCCATCAACTACGGCTTCGGCGATGTCGAGGAGACCGGCATACTCATTGCCATGGACGAGGTGCTCGAGGAGAAGCGCGTCCGCCACATCGACTCGTTCATAAAAGAACACCCCGAGGCGATGAAAATCACCAGCGGGGCAGGAAAAGTCATTTACAAGACCAACTACTGATTTTGGGGAGTTTTCAGGAGTTAGCGGGAGTTAATGGTAGTTACCAGTCGTCGTCCTCGTTACCCACGATTCCGTTTTTGATTGCCTCCTCCACCTTGTCGATGATGGCGTTGGAGTAGGCATGAGTCATGACGAGCGCCTTTGAGCAGGTGCGCTTCTGCGCGTCTTTCAGCACGAAGGGGTAATGCTTGGCTATCTCCCACTGCTCGTCGTAGAGCCGGCGGTCGGTTTTGTCTTCCTTCATGCGCTTGCCGTCGCTGTAGACGTTCTGGTTGTCCTGGCGGTTGTCGCTGTTGTCGAGCAGTCCGCCCAGCCATCCAGCATCCTGTGCCTTCAGAATGTCATAGTTCTGCACGGTGTACGTCACGCGCACACGCCCCTCCTTGATGTCGAGCCTGATTATAGGCGTGATGCTCACCACATAGCGGTTGAGTGTGCCGGTATGGTCGGCAATGCCGTCGATGGTCGACGAGATGATGATGCACCCCGCCTCCTTGTCGTTGAGCGTTATGGCCTGCTTGTCCTTGAACGTTGCCGTCACCCAGTAGTTCAGGGCCACATAGAGCTGCTGCTTGCTTTTCCCCGGGGCCTCGATAATCTGCTGGTAGGTGAGGCTCTCGTTCTTGTCGAGCGTCAGCGTGCTGGCCAGGTTGGCAGCGGCGTCGAGCCACTTGTCGCCATAGCGCTCCTTGGCATAATTCTCCAGGTCGGCGGCTTTCATCACCTGGGCCTCAACTGTCTGTGCGCCGCAGAAAAGAAGCATTGCGGCAATGATGGATAATAACTTGATCTTCATAGTTGTTAATTTTACTGTTCGCAATTCAGCTTGCAAAATTAATAATAATGGTCGTAACTGCCAAGCTATTTTGGGAACATTAACGTAAAAAGAATGTGGAACATTTGGTGATTAGTCCGCTTTTTCGTAACTTTGCAGCCAAGAAACGTTATTAGTCATGGCAAAGAGAAAATACCCGGTAGGAATACAGAGCTTCGAGTCCATACGAATGGATGGCTACGTGTATGTCGATAAGACACCACTTATATATAAGATGATAACTGAGGGAAAACCCTATTTCCTGAGCCGTCCGCGCCGCTTCGGAAAGTCGCTGCTGGTGGATACGCTGGCCGCAGTATTCGAGGGCCGCCGCGAGCTGTTTGAGGAGATGACGCTCAAGGACGGCACAGTACAACCCAAGCTGTTCATTGCCACTACCGACTGGAAGTGGGAACGCTATCCCGTGCTGCGCTTCGACTTCAGCAAGAGCAACCTGACGTCTATTGAAAAGCTTGACGAGTATGTTAATGACACTTTGTCTGGCTACGAGCAGCAATATGACATCCCGCCATCGAAAGCCAGTTCCAGCATCCGCATGGTGAACATCATCCATGCCGCTGAGCGGAAGATGGGCCGCAAGGTGGTGGTGCTGGTCGACGAGTACGACAACATGATGCTCCACTGCCTTGGCGTCGCGCCGATGCAGAAGTTGGTGAGAGAACGCTTCCAGGACCTCTTCACGCCGCTGAAGGGCGAGGACAGCCACCTGAAGTTCGTATTCATCACCGGCATCTCAAAGTTCTCGCAGATGGGCATCTTCAGCAAGCTCAACCAATTGAAGAACATCTCAATGGTCTCGGCTTACGAGACCATCTGCGGAATATCGGAAGAAGAACTCGTCACCACACTACATTCTGATATAGAGCTGCTGGCAGAACATCAAGGGAATAACTACGAGACCATGTTCGGAGAACTGAAGGCCAACTACGACGGATACCATTTTGGCAGGGGCAAGACGGATATGTATAATCCTTTCAGCCTGTTCAACGCTTTTGATACTGGTTATGTGGGCAGCGACATGGCTGACATCGACGGCACGAAATGCGAGGCTGGCGACTTCGACCAGCCCTTCGACAGCTACGAGGCCCCGCTGCCCATCCTCTACCAGAGCGGCTACCTCACCATCAAGGAATATCTGCCACACCGCGACCAGTATGTGCTGGGCTTCCCAAACAAAGAGGTGCGCAAGGGCTTTGCCACAAGCCTCTACCGCTACGTGGCAAACACACAGACCGACGTGCGCAACCGCTCCGTGTTCCAGAATGCCTGGCTCGACTTCCGCGACGACGGCGACCTCGCGGCTTTCATTGAGGCCCTGAAAGTTTTCTTCGCCGGAGTTCCCTACATGATTGACGACAAGAACGAGCACCATTTCCATGCCATGCT
>CAJOEC010000081.1 GCA_905233425.1 uncultured Prevotella sp.
TAATAAAAAAGGGAAATATCTTTATTAACGCAAACAAACGGGTAATCTTTTCTTTTTCAGAGCACGAGGGGCTTCCCGTCAGGGATTAGTACAACTGTATCCATTCGCATGACTCTTCACCGTCACCACATCGTCGGCAATTTTCTCGAAGAGTACAGGCACCGTCATATTGTCTGCCGTAACGTTGAACGATACCCAGTTCCATCCGGCCTTCAGTTCCAGCTCCTGCTCTATCAGGTTCTGGATATTGAACACCTTTGGATCGGCGTAAGTTCCTCTCAAAGAAAGCGGTGAGAAGGTGAACACAGTTTCAGACTCCCACTTCACCACGGGATAGACGGTTCCCGTCGAGGCATCGTAGGCGCGGAAGTTCACTTCCTGTCCGGCCTCGCTGCTCGCGCCGTAGATGTCCATCGTGACATAGTAGTTGCCGTAGCGCTCGTTGTACTTAGGATGAGCCACGCCGCGGCACTCCTCGCCCACGAAGGCGGCCATGATGTCGTCGGTGTCGGTCATGGGCGTACCGTCCTTCTTCAGCACGGCGATGACGTTCATCGATGTCTCGAAGTCGTGCGGGTTCACAGCCCAGTCGGGCACGTTGCCCGTCACGGTGATGTTCAGCGTGAGCGGAGTCTCGATGCCGTCGTTACCAGCCACGTAGACCGTCTGCTCGTACTTGCCGATGGGCGTTGCCTCGCTCACGGTGAAGGTGATGGTCTGCTCGCCGAGGGGCTGCAGATCGCCGTAGGTCATGTCGGCTTCCAACCACGAGGGCAGGTCGCTCATGGTCCAAACCTGCTTCTTGCCGCCCTTGTTCACGAGGGTGGCGGTCATCGTTGTCCCGTCTGTTGCGTTGGCAACGCAACTTACAGAACTCTCCTTCCATGCCAGCGGGTTGAGGCTGACGAAGGCACTCCAGCTGACGGGTTCTGAGAGGTTGCCGTTCTGGTCGTGCACGTCGCGGACGGTGAAGTTCAGCGTCGTGCCCTCAATCTTGGCGGGTGCCTCGTCGATGTCAATCACAATCTTGTTGTCCGAAGCGGTGAAGGTGAAGCTGACGTTCTCCTCCTCGGGCTTTACGCGGAGGGCGGGAGCCTGGTCAACATAGTTTATAGTGCATAGTTCATAGTTCATAGTTGAGAGCTGCGCCTCATGGCCGCTGCCGCAGAGGTCGGCGGCGCTGCCGTTGGTCACCGTCTGGTTCTGGGCGTTGAGCGTCTTCACCTCAAAGGGATAGTAGGCCACGAGGCCCGGCTCTGTACCCGTCAGGCGCACCTTGCGCTGCTTCTTCAGCTGGTCGCCGCTCATCGTGGCGTTCCATACGCGCACCTCGTCGATAGTGGCCGTCAGAGGACGGTCGTAGGTATAGAGAACCTCAGAATTCTGCACATCCTGCAACGTGCGGCGTACACCGATGAGCAACTGGTCGCTGCCGAGCGAGCCAACCCTGTCGGCACTCACAGTGGCCTTGGCCACACCGTCCACATAGACGTTGGCATTGCCGCCACGCAGGACGCTCAGTGCCACATGGTGCCAGGCGTTGTCGGTTAATTGACCATTGACCGTTGAACATTGAACATTGAACATTGAACATTGAACATTGTCGCTCTCCAGAGCCAAGCTGCCGTCGCTCTTCAAGACAAGACCTACCTCGCCCAACTGGAACAACTGAGCATCGGCAGTCTGTTCTCCTGCCTTCACCCACAGCTCCACGGCGTAGTCATCCTGCGGCATGGGCGGTATCTCCGAGGTGTTGATACGCACATAGTGCGAGCCATCGAGTGTCACGGCCTTGTTCTCGTTCTCGATGTGCCATGTCTCGGCAGCCATCGTCATGTGGCGGTTTCGGGCATAGTCGGTGATGACGGTGCCCTCGCCCTCGTTCATCTTCCAGTAGCCGATGAGACCCAGCGTCGATGGGGTCTTCGTCACCGAGCGTTGCTGCAAGGCTGTGGTCACGTCGCGGGCCTCGTCCCAGAGCAGCAATTCGTGCATGGCACCCGTCATCTCCTGACCCACAGCGAGCGGACCGTTACCCTCGTAGGCCACGGCTTCCTTGTCGCTGAACAGTGTCGTGGTGGTGGCGTCAGTGGCTACGCTGGCGCTCAGGCGGGCTGACACGGGGTCTGCCCCTACAGTGCCATCCTGTGTCATGCTCAGTGTCAGGAATGCCCACTGGTTCTGCGGTACACTATTAAGAGAGGTGTAGGTCTGATCGCCAATCTTCACAACTAACTTGCTGTCGGCATTCACGCCCACGGTCAGTTTCTGCGTTCCCGTGCCGTGGCTCAGCAGCGTGCCAGCACCGTTGGCCTTCACCCACATATCAATGGAGAAGTCCTTGTTGGCAAGGTTGATGCTGGCCTCGGTGGTTGCAGCGACGGAGCCGCTGCCTACACGTAACGCCGTCTGGTGCTCCACCTTCGAGCCGTTCAGCACACCCGTCACGCGGAAGTTCAGGTCCTTTGTCAGTTCACCGTTGAGGATGGTCTCATTGAAGAGCACGCTTAATTCGTCGCCTGCGGAGAGGATGCCGTCGGTGGGCTGTGGTTGTCCGAGGGGCTTCGGGCGGCTCATGTCCTTCACCACCAGTATCTCCTCGCTCACGTTGGTCACCTCACTGGTGTCGTAGGCGCGGGCCGAGATGGCGCGGAACTTATACGTGCGGTCGGGGAACACGGTGCCGTTGGTCATGTCGTAGTTCAGGTTGATGATGCCGTTGGTGGGCAGCACCTCCTCTATCTGAGGATTCTGAATGGCCTGTTCGTTCATCACATACTTGCGGGCATCGTGCCAGGCGTTCTCGCCCACGCCCTGATACTGCACAGCAATGTACTTCAGGCCCTGATAGTTCGGGTCGTAGCCCGTCACCGTCAGGGGCAGCATACCCTTGGTTGAGGTGTTCACCACGCGGTTGTCGATGCGCAGGGCCACGTCGGTGCTCGTCGGCACAAACTCTGCCGAAATCAGTACCGTGTCGCCGATGACGTCCCATGTGCTTGCCGGGTCGCTCTGGCACTCCGAGGCCAGCACGATGGCAATATCCTTGTAGATGCGTTCGCCCAGGCTGTTCTGCGCCAGCTCCAGGTTCATGCGCACCGTGCCACCGGCAGGCACCAGCACACGGCGCGTGTTGCCAAAGGGATCGCCGTTGATAGTCAGCTTCGCGCCCTCCGTGTTTGTCTCGTCGATGGCGAAGAGGCTGAAGTAGCAGTCCTCGCCCGTCTCGCTCTCGTTGGTGAGCAGCAGGTTGTAGGAGGCCGTCTTGCCGGCAGGTATGCCACCCAGGCTGTTGGCTCCATTCTCCACGGCAATCTTCGGCACCTCAATCTGCATGGTGGCAGCAGCAATGGTGTGCTTGCCCGGCTCATAGTATTTCGTCTTCTGCTCGCCCTCATACGGACAGGTGGTCTGTCCACCACGGGTCACGAAGATGGCACCCATGCCGTCAGGAGCCTTATAGACATCCACTGTCAGCGCGTCGTCGTCACCCGTTTCCATCAAGGTGTAGCCTGTGGTAACGGTGCGCTCGTAGCCATACTCGTCAGTCTCAGAGTTGCCATACGAGACGGTGTTCTGTACGTTGACGTTCACGTCCTGTCCGAAGATGGTGATATCGGTACCCAAACCTAACACCATACGGGCTTCGAAGTTGGTGGTATAGCTCTGGGTGATGCCCGTCGTGTATGTTGTCGATGCCTCGATGAACGTACCTGAGTCGAAGCTCTGGTTCGAGTCAATGTACGCCTTGCGGTTGTCGATGGCCTTCACCTTCATGCGCTCGTTGTAGGCCAGCACGCCCTCCCAGTTCTCTATCTGCTCATTGTAGTAGGCCACCATGTCGGTATAGAGGGGCTTTGTGGCGTTTTCGGGCTTGGTACAGGTGTAATAGCCTTTGGCTCCATAGTTGTCGTTGTCCTCACTGACCGTCGAAACATAGGTCATGCCCTCATCGTCATAGCCCTTACTGAGGATGTCGTTACGCAAATTGATGAAGTTCGGAATCATCACATTCTCAATATGGTTCTGCGTATAGTTGAACGTCGTGCTGAACTCCGTTCCCGTCACGTAGTTGTCCATGGCCTCAAGGGTGAAGCCGCCGGTGCCCTTCTTCAGCCCCACGGAGCGGGCATTGCCGAAGATGATGTTCGTGGCGTTGCCGATGAACACGTCACCCTGTGCGCCCACATACTCTGACTGGTCGCTGGTACTCACGCGCTTGGTCGTAGTGGTGCTATAAGTCATCGAGTTGGAGGTTGCACCCGATATTTCAGTAACAATACCCAGATCGACCGATGCCATCTGTTTGTTGGTTTGGATGACACCCGCAAAGGCTCCCACGCCCGCCCCGGTAAACGTTGTCAGTTCAACGCCTATCTCCGTGTGCGTCATCTCCTCCCTCTCGCTGCCGAACGACTGTTCTGTAGTCACCGTGGTCGTCACTGTGTTGCCGGCCTCCCAGTAGGCCTGCGAAGCGGAGCCGGCCGGGTCACGCAGAATCATCGAAATCTGGTCGGGGCCGTTGGTCACGAAGTTGTTGCCAGAGGGCAGGGCGCCAGTCACCACACCGGCCAGGCTATTGGTGGCATTCACACCGCCCCAGGTATAGGTTCTATCGTTCTGCACGAAGGTGGCGGCGAGCGATAGCGTATAGGGAGCGGTGATATTGGGCAGACCAGCCATCCACTCATACTGTGCCTCGCCATTCTCGTCGAGCGTCACCACGTCGGGAGCCGTCTCGCCCAGGTCGCCGCGTGCATCGTCTTCTGCAGTCAGCGTCGGGTCGATGACCACCTGCTGGCCCGTACCCATCTGGTTGGTGAAGGTCACGGGCACGTCACGCAGCGGCACCTCGTAGGTGACGGGGTTTTGTGCATCGTCGTTGTTCACGTAGGTCTCGTAGCCGCGTACATTAAATATATAAGTATTCTGCTGCTTGAACAGCGGGTAGCCGTAGGTGTAGCTGACGGGTTCTCCATCGGAAACCGTGAACAAGGGTATCTCGGTCTCGGGTGTCGCCTTGTCGCTGTAGGTGTAGGTGCGCTCGCCGAAGGAGCCATCGGTGCGGCCCTTCTGCGTCACATCAAGCACAGGGTCTGTGTAGTAGCTCTGGATGAGTTTGGCCACATATTCGAAGGTCTTGACGGGCGAACCGTCAAGCGCGAGCGAGTCGGTCTCCGTCTGCGTCGGGTCGCTGGCGTAGATGACGGGCAGGTTGTCGAAGGCTATCTGCTGGTTGCTCTCTATCTCAATGCTCTCCACGCGGTAGTCGATGGGAGGCAGCAGGGCGGCGAACTCGCCCGTCTGCGGGTCGGTCTTGATGATGACTTTCTTCACCTGGTCGGCATCGCCGCCCTGGCGATAAGCCGTACTCTTCACATCAGCGGTAGGCGAACTGACGGGCAGATCTTCGGTGTTGCTGTCGTAGCTTACGGTGGTGCCGCTGACGTTGCGCACCACGTTCAGGCGGTAGCCGTCGATACCCAGCGTGATGGTGGCCTGGCCGATGTTGTTCACGCTCTGGCCGAAGCCAAGGGGCTTCTCCTCCTCAATCTTACCGCCCGTGACGCGACCGGCCACGGTGACCAGCGTCACGTCCTCGAAGTCGAGATGGCTCACGGCATCGTTGTAGTTCACCAGCGTGCCCACCTTCTCTGGGTCGGCGGGGTAGCGGCCATCGTCGGCAAACACATGGCCTTGCTTGGCTACAGTAATATAGTGCTCGCCAATGGGTACAGAGATTTCGTACTCACCATAGGCATTCGTCGTGATGGGCTGGCCCTCCTTGGCGCAGATTTGCCCATCCACGTAGAACTGCACGCCCTCCACGGGATAGTCGGTGTTGGCATAGCGGATGGTGCCGCGCACGGGGAATGACGAGATATCCGTGAAGTCGGTGCCGTTGTGTACCAGCGAGTTGTTGCCCACGAAACGCAGTTGCTGCGTTGGGTTGAACTGGTGGATGCCCAACGATGGGATGACGGCGTAGGTGGTTCCCTCGCCGCTGAAGGGCACGCCCTGGATGATGTAGTTACCATCGCGGTCGGTCTTTGCCTTCAGTTTCAACTGTGTGGGCGTCAGGTTCGACGATTGCACGTTGTCGCCCATCTTGCCGTGGTGCTGGTGATAGACGGTGCCGTCGCGCGAGTAGTCGAAGAACTGTTTGCTCAGGCCCTCGTCGAAGGTCCAGTAGGTCTCAAGCTGCTTCTCGTTGCCCACGAGTAGGTGGTCGTAGTTCTCCAGTATCTCAGCCTCGGTGAGTGTCTTCGTCCAGAAGCGGAACTCATCCACATAACCCACGAAGTGGCCCAGCGTCAGCTGCGTGGCAGATTGAAGATTGAAGGTTGAAGATTGAAGATTGTTTTGTGAGCTGTTAAATACAGGAACGCCGTCGGCATCGGTGCCCACTACACCAGCGGTCACAGTCGTGCCGCTACGTGTCAGCACCACGTGGTTATACTGCCCGGCGGTCAGCATGGCGTTGTCGAAGGTATAGATCGTCGAGCCGTCAACCAGTGTCAGTTTGCCGTTGGCATCCATGCCTACATAACAGGTCTCGCCGTTCAGGCGCACCATCTTGGCTGCGGCCAACGTCTCGGGATTCACCCACAACTGGATGGTGAAGTCGCCCGATGACAGCTTGTCAGCAGCGTAGGTCGAAGAAGGATACGTCCACCTCACTGCACCATTGTCGCCGGTGAAGCGCATGGCGTGGTACTGTTCTGAGTCGTCGCCCGCCGAGCCAGTCCGCTTGGCCTCCACACTGACGTTTGCCACCGAACTGCCCGTAGCCCCGAAGGTGATGCGGCCGCTCATGGTGCCCGTGGTCTGGGCAAAGCCGATGTCGGTGATCATATTAGGAATGATTGTGCCGTCGTCGCACTTGTCCTGTACCGTCACCTGGTATTCGTAGAACACGCCCGGCAGCGGTGTGTCGTCGGTGTACATCAGATAGTCTTCGTTGCTCGACGTGCGGTAAAGCGTCACCCAAGGCTCGTTGTCTTTCTCCGCACGGCGGCGCTCCACAATATAGGTCTTGGCCGACGTGTTGCCCTGCTGGTTCACGTGCCACGACAGTTTCACAGTGCCGGGATAGGCACCCTTCGTAGCATCGAGCGAGTAGAACAGCGTGCCGCTTCCGATGGCCAGACTCTCAAAGGGCTGAGTGGTGAACACCTTGTCACCGATAACGCCCTCAATGCGGTAGGTGTGCGGCTGACAGGCGTTCAGCGGTTCCTCAGTGTAGGGGATGCCGTTGTCGGTCTTGTTCTGCCGGTCGGTATGTTGGTCGGTAGTGCGGTGCTCCCACCGGAAACTCGTTTGACTGGCCGACGGCGTAAGGGTGTAGGCCAGCACGTTGTCAATGTAGATATTGAATTTGTTGCCCCAGCCTTCGGGATAGCCGTCAGACGTCCAAGTGAAGACGATACGGTCGTCCTGCCTCACCGCACTGGGGTTGTTCACAGGCACCGTGCGCGTGGTGTTCACCGTCACCTCGTTCGACTTCAGCTCCGAGCGCTGCGCCGTCTCGGCCCAGCCATTAGCCACATAATAAATAAAGTACTTCACGTTGCTCTCGTAAGGGAATGTCGTTCCAGCGTTATTCGTCGGGTTCTGGTCAGTGTAGGTGTAAGTACCCTGAGGAACATTCGCAATCTTCACATCGTTACGGTAGATGACCCACATGCCGTTACCATAGTTCGTGTTGTCCGCCGTCCAGTTCAGCACCACTTTGCGATCCTTCTGGGTAAACACGGCACTTTTGATAGTGGCCAAGGGCATCGGCAAGAATGTCTTGGCACCGGCATGCATTTGATAGTATTTTACACCATTGCCTGCATCTTTGTCATTATTGTGCGTGAACTCATGATACGGCTCAATAGTGAACTCTGAGCGCATGTCCTTGCCGATGGTGCTCAGGTTGAACGTGTAGGAGCCTGCCGCATAATTGCTGGCCGGGTACTTATAGCCTATCGAGCCATTGTAGCCACCGTTGATACGGGTACAGATGTGAGTCTCGCCGTCGGTGTTGCCACTTCCGCTAAACGAGTAAGGAATGGTCACCGTGCCGTCTGCGGCCACGGAGTAGTTTGTGTTCCAATTGATTTGGCGAACGGTATGGGTATACGAGGAGGTAAAACTCCAATCTGTGGATTTCCAACCATGGTCTGTCTTATTGTCAGAGTCTTTCCAGTGACCTCCGCACGTGATTTTAATGTTACAATTGCGCCATTGTCTTGGAATTGTCCACTTGACACGAACCCATTTATCATACGTACCGCCTCCGCTATCCTCCTGATACAACGAGCCAGTAAGAGTCAGGCCGCCAGAACTGCTGGTCTTTATATGTCCGATTTCCTCATAATTGGTTCCTCCGTCTTTACTGGCTCTTATTGTCAGTCCGTTTCCATCACACCAGCCTTCATCGGTGCCGTAGCTGTCCCAATAGGTCACGGTTACGTAAACGGTGTTCCAGCTATTACCCCAGTACCAATCCCTTCCTACGTAATTCGATTTGTAGTCATTGTCTGCAGCTGTTGCTGTCTGCGGCATTAAGAACATAGCGAGCAGCAGCGTCATCGCCACCCTCGCCATCAAGTGTGCGCCAGCCAGCCATCCGCCAGCCCTTGCCATTGTCGTAATCATTCTTTTCATAGTAAAACTAATTTATTGGTTAATATTGTTGTTATTATTATCGTTCCTTTTTCCAGTTGCATTATTTTGGAACGAGCCAAATAATTGGGAAATAATTATCCGTTTGTCTCAGTATGTCAAAGATCACATATTTCTGTCTGACTCAACCCCTGCCACCACCAGTGCGATGATGAACAGGATGACGGATTTACGATTTAATGGTGCAAAGATAAGACAAAGTGCAGGAATGGCTGTTCTCCACACGAAAAACTTTGTACTCCACACGAAAAACTTTGTACTCCACACGAAAAAACTTGTACTCCACGCAAAATAAAACATTGAAGACAGGCAGTTTTGATACAAATCATTTGTTGATTTCCTTTTGATAGTGCATGGTTTCCTTTTCGTCGTCTGTCAGTTCCAGTCGCGTGCCCGACTTGTCGATGTTCGTGGCCTGCGCCCTGCAGTTGTTCTGGTCCAGTTTCTTCACCAGACTGGGTTTTCTCATCTCGCTGGCCAGTTCTTCCTTAAACCTACATACACTGTCTGCCAAGTGGGCGGGATAGGTCACCTCGCTGTCATCGATTTCCATCTTGTAGCTCTTCATGTCGTAGTGCATCACCAGCGAATCGCCCTCGACACCCCATGTGCCCGACAGTGAAAAACGCTGCACCATCTTGTGTCTGAAAAAGGCTGTCCCCCATCGGACAGATTGGCATGTGGTGAAAGTATGGTCGGGCTGGAGGTTGTAGACTATCTCGTTTTTATCGTCCGCCAAGACGGCATTCCAGGTTCCCATCAAGTTTTTCTCCTTTGCCGGATGTATCTCCATGTAGGTATGATTGACGAATTCCTCCATATCCTGCTCAGTAATGTTCATCAGGAATTTGTTTTCCTCATTCAGATTAGTGGTCAGTCTCAGGAAATTCAAATAGGCCATCATGCGTGAGGAAACTAAATCCAAATAGTTCTTAAGGCGCTTGCTTTTCAGCAGGCATCGGCAAATGGATGCTGTATTCTCAATCTCAAACTGCCCACCCAGAAACATCTCATATTCCTCTTCCTTTGTAAAGGGTTTCTTGAAGAATATCAAATCCTTGCTTTGCTGTTCGAGCGAGACTCTGAGGTTGTAAAACTCCTGCACGTTGTTCAGGAACTTCCTGTCGTTGAGCGTGCGCCACGTGTCCTGACTGCTGTTGAAGATGTTTTCGTTCATGGTCTTGAACTCCATGTCGGAATCGAACGATGCGTATGTGACGTAGTTGATGAACATCATGAGCGTGTCCACCCCAATGCTTTCCAGCCGGTCTTGGTTCTCAATCACGTAGCAGGTGGCTTCATGGCCTTTCTCCTCAGCATCCTTGCGTTTCTTGACGACTTCAAGACTTTGGTCAATGTCGTTGATAATCGTCATTGCCATCATTCTGCGCGCCTGCTCCGTCTGCCGGTCCGCGAGATACTGCGCCGTGCCGAACGTGAGCACGATAGAGATCGTAGTGCCGAGGAACGTCATCAGCAGTTCCTTGAGCCATCCCTTCCCTGTCAGGTTGCGCCCAAACTTGGGCATCTTGAATTTCACATTCATCGCGATAAAGAAAATCCAAATTACTTCTTATTCTTCTTTATATAATTGCGGTATGCCTCGACCATCTGCTGGCGGTGTTCGGGCGTGGGGGTAACCAGCCGTGCATTTGCCCCCTCCTTCGGCTTAACCCCGTCCTTGTAATATTGGAAACTGTATTCCATCGGGCCATGTTTGTCGTCATAGACCTTGCCGTCCTCGCCGTATAGCAGTGTGGGATTCCCCTCCGCTTTCTGCATCCATCCCATGAGAGGCCTTTCTATGTTCCAATCGTTCATGGAAATGATATAATACTTCTGGTCATCAAAGGTCAGTTCCATAACCTTGTCGCCAAACATGTTCCTGTATTTCTCTATCAACCGTTCAAACACTATCGAAGTAAACACATCCGTGTATTCAATTCCCGGAGTTTTGTTGTTGGCCAGCCTCTCGCGTAGATCCATAATGTACGACAACGATTTCACATAATCCTCTTTCGCCATACTGTACAGCATACCCCAACCGGCAATAGAACCCAAATATTCGTCAGGTATATCCACACCGACTTTTTGGGCATGGATCATCTCGTCTATGTAGAACAAAGCCTTATCTATGTTTTTCTTGTCACTAGCCACCGTCATCAACATTATGGTAGCCTCGTTAATCACCGAGTCGGGTATCTCTTTGTTATAGTCAGTAGCCAGATGATAAATGCGTTCATAATATTTCCCGGCCTGTGACTGATTATACATGCCATTCTCCTTGTCGAGCAGGAAGTGTCCTGCCTCCAACTGGGCATTCCAGTCCTTAGGGTTCTCGTCCGCCGTCTTCGTCAGGCGAAGCATCTTTTCAATCTTGCTTTCCGGTTCTGCCTCCTGAGCGTTGGCGTTCAATACAGCAATACAAACCAATGCTGTCAATAGAATAATCTTTTGCATACTTTTGATGTTTTAAATTGTTATACAATATTTATTTGCACTCTCATCATCACTTTTTACTAATTTGCCGCAAGGTTAGTTCTTTTTTAACGAAAAAAAAGCTGAGCCAGGTTTTTCTGCACTCTTTTAGGAATATTTAGGGGAAACTCTCCTCACCGGAGCCGCCTCCAAGGAATCGTCAGGCAATGAGGTCGAGCGGGCTCTCGCTGCTTCGTCCGTTCTCGCAGCAATTTGGCTTCTATGTAACTAATAGTAATACTGACCCCACACCTAACCCTTCCCTTCCAACTACTTCTTCTTCATAACTCCTTACTTGATTACAATCGTTTTTCCATTGTTGATTTTCTAAGGAGTTTAGGAGGAAAGGAGTTTTTTCTTCGGCGCAGCCACTCCTTGACTCCTTGACTCCTTAGAGATTATTTATTTCACTACGACCTTTTTACCATTGCGGATGTAGAGGCCCTTGCGGGTGGGAGCCTTGTCGAGCTTCACGCCGTCGAGGGTGTACCATGCGTCAGCCTTATTCGTGTAATCCGTGTAATCTGTGGTCGTTATTCCCTGTGCCTCCCCGTCGCCGAAGTCCAGGTGGAAGGCGCGGACCGTGGCCCCGGCGTGCCCCTTGATGTAGGGCACCGAGAAATAGGCGCGGCAGGAGCGGATGTTATTGTCGATGGTCGAGTAGTACAGCGTGTTCGCCTCGCCCAGGAACAGGGTGCTCTTGTCGTCGGCCTCTACCGGCACGGGCGAGTAGCAGCCCACCATCTGCACCTCCTTCAGTCCTTCGTCGGCGTCGCTCACCGTGGCCGTGCCAGCCGTTCCGATGTTGGCGGGGGCGGTGTCGAAGTTGTAGCCTGTGCCCTGAGCCGTGTAGTTCTCGCCGTCGTTGAACTCCTCGGTGTAGTAGCAGTTGGTGATGGTTGCGCCGTTGCGGGCGAAGGTGGCGCTCCTGGTGGTGCCAATGGTGACTTCCGTCGGAGCGAAGAGGCTGTTGCTGATGCTGACCGTCCTTCCGGATGACGGATTTAGGATTATAACGTGCAAAGGTAAGACGAAGTGCAGGAATGGTTGTTCTCCACAGGAAAAACTTTGTACCCCACAGGAAATAATTTATACTCCACACGAAAAAACAACGAATACTGGCGGTTTTTGAAACATACAGAAAACCATTTGTGCTGTTTTATCGAAGAAAGTTTGTACCTTTGCACAGTTTTCTTGAACATCTAACAGCGAATAAAACATGAAGAAAGTCTTGTTTGCAGCCGTGCTCGTCTTAGCGTTTGTGGGCTGTACGGGCAATGGGGGAAGCGGCCCGGTGACGGATGCCGACAGTCTCTACACCTACGACTACATCTTCCTGCATCACATTCAGGAGCCTGAGCGGTGCCTGTCCCTGATTGACACGTCGGAGATGCGAGGAGTGATGAGCGCAGACAGCTGCAACTGGCTGCGTGGACATATTTACAACGCTTGCCTGAAAGACTACGCCCATGCTGACGAATACCTTCACCGCGTGCTCGACCGCCCAGAGCTGGATCATGCCAGCGACATCTATCTGACAGCCCTCTCCACCTACTGCACATTCAGCTTGCGCACGTGCGAATATGCCCGGGCACTTGAACACGCCACCGAGGGCGCACGCCTGGCCCACGAGGCTGGGAACGTGCGCTTCGAAGCTGAGTTCTACGGTGTGGCCGGCGCGGCGATGGAAAATGAGCGGCGGGGCGCGGGCATCGCATACCTCGACCGTGCCATTGCCCTCATACGCCAGCAGAATGACCGTCAGCTGCTGCCGAAGGCCTCGTATTACATGAGCGAAAAGGCCCGCATACAGATTGAACAGTGTCAGTATGCGAAGGCCGCCGCTACCTGCCGTGAGCGCCTGGAACTCATCGATGAGATGCAGCAAATGGGGGTCATGGTGTCGGAAGGCTATTTTGACATACAGCTGGCCCGGACATACGCCAAGCTGGCCATGTGTCTGCAGAGCCTGGGACAGACCCCCGAGGCTCGCCAGACCGCCGAAGCCTTTGACAAGACAGACTTCGCCAAGACCATCAGTGGAATGCACGACATCATGCACTACTATGTGATGACCGACGACCGCCAGCGCGTGGAGCAGCTCTGCAGCGAGCTGGAGGACTACTACGAGCAGGGGGACACCGTCAACGAACTCTTCCGTGACATTCTCCTGGAAAAGGCCAAGTGGTACCGCCGCCATGGCAAGTGGCTGGAGGCGGACCGGACCTCGGTCAGGGCAGCTAAACTACTCGACAGCCTGATGATACGCGACCGCAATCATCAGACTGCCGAATATGAAGTGAGGTTCAAGACACAGGAAAAGGAAATGGCACTGGCGGAGGCCGATGCCAGGACACGCATACATCGTATAATTATACTTGCACTCGTCGCCATCATCGTTGTTGGCGCCGTTGCCTTCTGGCGTATCATCGTGGCAAAACGACAGCTGCACCAGAAGAACAAGGACTTGTTTGAACTGGTGGAGGCGACAGAAGGACGAGGACGCCCCGACCCCTCCAAAGGAGGGGAACAGAAGGACAGGGACGCCGACGCCTCCAAAGGAGTGGGACAGAAGTACGAGGACGCCACTGAAAGCTCTCTCTTCGACCGTCTTTGCACCCTGATGAATGACGAGCAACCATACACGAACAGCAACCTTCGGCGCGAAGACCTTGCCCAGATGCTTGGCACGAACTTCATCTATCTGGCCGATGCCATACGTGAGTGTACCGGCGGGCAGACCCTCAGCGACTTCCTTGACGAATACCGCGTCAGGCACGCCGCACGACTCCTTGCCAATACCGATGACCCCATTGGCCTCGTCACTGAGATGAGCGGTTTCGCCAGTCGCAGCCACTTCAACTCCCTTTTCCGCGAGAAATACAAGATGACTCCCTCGGAGTACCGCAAAGTGGCGAAGGAGAATTAATCGCGGATAATTACTAAAAAATGCGAAATAAATAAAAAGAAGTCTGAATTGAAAACCCTACTTAACTATAAAATGTCGGATATGCCGAAATTTGACTACCTTTGCAGCGTTTTATCCGGAACCACCCCCGCCGGGGGCAGTCAAACCGTAAATCGCAAGTCACGAGGTGTTTCGTATTAGGAAACTTGATAGGTTCATATCGCGGCAGTTCCTGATGCTGTTCGCCGCCACGTTCTTCATCTGCCAGTTCGTGCTGATGATGCAGTTTCTGTGGCGCTATGTCGACGACCTCATAGGCAAGGGACTGACACTGGATGTCATGGCGCAGTTCCTGTGGTATATGAGTCTCTTGCTTGTGCCCCAGGCCATACCGCTTGCCATACTTCTCTCGTCGCTCATCACCTTCGGAAACCTGGGCGAAAGTTCCGAGCTGACAGCCATCAAGGCCGCCGGTGTGTCGCTGATGCAGAGCATGCGCTCCCTTATAATAATAGTGGTGGGACTGGCTGCCCTCTCGCTCTATTTCCAGGATGTCATCGGCCCAAACGCGAACCAGAAGTTCGGCCAGCTGCTGCTCTCGATGAAGCAGAAGAACCCTGAGCTGGAGATTCCCGAGGGACGCTTCTACGACGGACTGCCCAACACCAACCTCTATGTTGAGGAGAAGAACTTGGAGACGGGCAAGCTCTACGGGGTGATGATCTACCGCCAGAGCGGCAGCTACGAGGACCAGGCCATCATCCTTGCCGACTCGGGAATGTTGCAGTCGACGGCTGAGAAGAAGCACCTGCTGATGACGCTTTGGAGCGGCGAGTGGTTCGAGAACATGCGGTCGCAGGACATCGGCGGCACTGCCGAGGTGCCCTACCGCCGCGAGACCTTCGGCCAGAAGCAGATACTCCTCGACTTCGACGACGGCTTCAATCTGGCCGACGCCGCCGGCATCGCCAGCAGCGCAAAGTCGAAAAGCTCGATGCAGATTCTCCATGACCTCGACTCTATACGTCACGCCAACGACAGCGTGGGCCACGCCGTGTATAACGAGGCACGCCACTACACGCTCTACACCGAGCCGCTCTCTCAAAAGGACTCGCTGCGCCTGCAGGCCGTCTTACAATCTGCCGTCATTTCACTGCCCAACCCCGACAGCATCTACAATTCGCTCAACAGCGAGACACGCAGGGAGGTGGCACGCGAGGCGGCAAGGCAGGCACAGTCGGTGGCCAACGAAGTGGCCATGAAGTCGGCATACGCCGACTTCATCAACCGCCAGGAGCGGCTGCATGAGATTGAGGTGATAGGAAAGTTCACACTCGCCCTTTCGTGCATCATCTTTTTCTTCATCGGCGCGCCGTTGGGGGCCATCATCCGCAAGGGCGGACTGGGCGTGCCCGTCATCATCTCGGTGGTGGTGTTCATCGTCTACTACATATTCGACAATTCGGGCATGCGCATGGCCCGCGACGACAACTGGACGGTGTGGTACGGCAAGACCATCTCGATGATGGTGCTCACGCCGTTGGCTGTGTTCTTCACCTACAAGGCCAACAGCGACTCCACGGTGTTTAACGTCGATGCCTACCGCCTGTTCTTCACCCGTCTGCTGGGACTGAAGCAGAAGCGCAACCTGGCATATAAGGAGGTGGTCATCAGCCCGCCCGACTACGCCGCTGACGTTGTGAAACTGCGCGAAATCATTGCCGACATCGACACATACCGCGAGGAGCAGCACCTGCTGCGCTGGCCAAACCCGCTGAAGGTGTTCTTCCGTCCCGGCGACGATAGGCGCATACAGGAGATTAGTGACAACCTGGCATTTGTCATCGACGACCTGTGCAACACCCGCGACCACCATGTACTCCACGAACTGAACAACATCCCCATCTTTGCCACCCATGCCCACACGCGGCCTTTCCGCCAGCGTTGGCTCAATGCCATCACCGGCCTCATACTCCCCGTGGGCCTGTTCTTCTATATCCGCATGATCCGCTTCCGCCTCCGCCTATACCGTGAACTTGGGGTCACAGAGAAAGCCTGCAACAGCATCATCGCCCGCTGTGAGGGCTGCGACTGAGTCGCAGCATACGGAAAGGTGGTCAGACGATGTTTTCCTACAAAAACATTGCTGTTTAACTCCTTTTAACTGCTTTCACTCCTTTTACTGCGCAAAAATGACTACCTTTGCACGGAAATCTTAAAACTATTGCCCAATATTATGAAACAGACAATCCTCGTAACGGGTGGCACCGGCTTCATCGGCAGCCACACCACCGTAGAACTGCAGGAGGCAGGCTACGAAGTAGTTATCATCGACAATCTTTCTAACTCCAACGCCAATGTCGTCGACGGCATTGAGAAAATCACAGGTGTGCGTCCAGCCTTCGAGAAGGTAGATTGCTGCGACATGGAGGCCCTTGAAGGCGTGTTCAAGAAATATCCGAAGATTGAGGGTATCATCCATTTCGCCGCCTCGAAGGCCGTGGGCGAGAGTGTGGAGAAACCGCTGCTCTACTATCGCAACAACCTCACCTCGCTCATCAACCTCCTCGAACTCATGCCTAAGTACGATGTCAAGGGTATCATCTTCTCATCGTCGTGCACCGTCTACGGCCAGCCTTCTCAGGAGAATCTGCCTGTCACGGAGAACGCACCCATACAGAAAGCCATGTCGCCCTACGGCAACACGAAGCAGATCAACGAGGAGATAATCCAGGACTACATCCACAGTGGTGCTCCCATCAAGTCGATTATCCTGCGCTATTTCAACCCCATCGGCGCCCACCCGTCGGCACTCATTGGCGAGCTGCCCAACGGCGTGCCCATGAATCTCATACCTTTCGTCACACAGACGGCCATCGGCATCCGCAAGCAGCTGAAGATATTCGGCAACGACTATAACACTCCCGACCACACCTGCATACGCGACTATATCTATGTCGTCGACCTGGCCAAGGCCCACGTGAAGGCCATGGAGCGCGTGCTCGACAATCCTGACACCGATGCCGTCGAGGTCTTCAACATCGGTACGGGCCGCGGACTCTCCACGCTCGAGGTCGTCGAGGGCTTCGAGAAGGCTACGGGAGTTAAGGTGAACTGGGAGTATGCACCGCGCCGCGAGGGCGACATCGAACAGGTCTGGGGCAACGTTGACAAGGCCAACCGCGTGCTGGGCTGGAAGGCCGACACACCAACCGACGAGGTGCTCAAGAGTGCATGGAGGTGGCAGGAGAAACTGCGCGAGGACGGAGTGCAGTGATTTCTTCTTGACAACGAATTACACGAATTTGACGAATTGAAATATACAGTCAATATTGACTGAATTTGTGTTTGTGTTGTGATGAGTCCCTGATGCGAATCGGGGACTCATTTGTTGCTGCTTTGACGGTGCTGGCTTCAGGCTGAGTCGACAATGCCTTAACCCGTATTGAACCCCTCTGTTTCTATAACGATACAGGGCTTCGTGGTTTCGAGGAATCGAGAAACTATGAAGCCCTGTTGTACTTTCGACATCAGGGCCACATTATTTATATTGGGTAAAGTA
>CAJOEC010000082.1 GCA_905233425.1 uncultured Prevotella sp.
AGACATTATATTTGCACCTACAAAGATACAAATAATTTCCTTTTCACGCTTCTTTTTTGCGCTATTCGTGGCTAACGCTTTGCAAACATAGTAACTACACCGGCGGCGGGCTGGCACAGGGCCTGACCCTACAGGGGAAGATAATCCCCAGATTGTGGGTACAACAAACAGGACACCTTACTTCCGAAAGTTGAGTAAAACAGGAGTTTGGGAGCCTTATATAGTTGAATTATTAATTTTTAACTCTACGTTTTCCCCCAATCCTTGGCTGTTCCGTACTTTTTGCGTACATTTGCACCCGATTTTGAGAATAGGCATCATAAAATGATGACAGAGACAATAGTCATTAGCATCATCTTGCTGGCACTGGCCATGGCTGGCCTGTGCGTGAAACTGTTGGTGAGACGCGACGGACGGTTCTCGTCGATGCACATCCACGACTCCGAGGCAATGAAGCAGCGGGGCATTCACTGTGTGATGGATCAGGACCGGGAGGCGAGAGAGGCAGGATGCCGTAGGGACGCGATGTATCGCGTCCGTATAAATGCGCAGCAACTCTGTGCAGAGGCTTTAGCCTCCTCATGAAAAACTCAAAATACTCAGTGTCCTCTGTGTTGAAATTATTTGTACCAAGTTTTTTGCATAATATTAATTAAACAATAAAAAAACAAAAAGAAGAAATGAAAAAGAACGTTTTCCGCACATTGGCATTTGTGGCCCTTGCCACTGCCTTCACTTCATGCAACAAGCAGGCTCCTAAGATGGACGACCAGCCCCAGGCCTTCGAGGGCGAGACATCGGGCATGTCGATAGCTTTCATCGAGATTGACACGCTGACATCTCAGTATGAGTTTGCCAAGCAGACGACACTGGAGCTGGAGAAGAAGAGCACCAATGCGCGAAACACCATCCAGAGCAAGACACAGCAGTTGGAGAAGAATGTGGCCGCCTTCCAGCAGAAGCTGCAGAGCAACGGCTTCACCAGCCGCGAGCAGGCCGAGAGCGCACAGGCTGCACTCCAGCGCGAGCAGAACAACCTGGTGGCATTGCAGCAGCGGTTGGAGGCCGAGCTGGCCAACGAGCAGCAGAAATTCCTCGAGGCTTTCCAGGACAGTCTCGACCATTTCCTGACCGACTACAACGCCGACAAGAAGTATGACCTCATACTTAACAAGGCCGCCATACTCCACGCCAGCCGCAAACACGACATCACCGAGGACGTGGTGAACGGAATGAACAAGCGCTACAAGAAGGACGGCGCGAAGGCCGACACTACGAAGACCAAGTAGTCTTACCACCACGGATTACACGGATTTCACGGATTTTAGTGGGTTCCAACCACGGATTACACGAATTTCACGAATTGTAGTTTTTTCCACCACGGATTACACGGATTTCACGGATTGAAGTGGGTTCCAACCACGAATTACACGAATTTCACGAATGTTAGTGGGTTCCACCACGAATTACACGAATTGTAGATGACCCTCCTCATTGTACTGATATTGCTCCTGAGCTATGTGTTGATAGCCACCGGCCACTTCACAGGCGTGAACAAGGCAGCCATTGCCATATTCCTGGCTGCCATGGGGTGGGTGCTCTATATCTGCTGGGGCCTCGACTTTGTCAGCCAGATCCACCCCATGCAGTATGCTGAGTTCCTCGACGGGCGCGAGTCGACCACTGAGACGGTGAAGGAGTTCATCTACGACAGCGTGTTCCTGAAATACGTCGGCAAGGCCGCGGCCATAGTGATGTACCTGCTGGCCACGATGTCGATAATTGAGATACTCAACAACAATGGTTGCTTCGACTTCGTCAGCGAGTGGATTCGCACGCGCAACCCCAACCGTCTGTTGTGGACCATCACCCTTGCCACGTTCATCCTCTCGGCCAACCTCGACAACCTCACCACTACCATCGTCATGCTGGTCATCATGCGCCAGATAGTGAAGAGCCGTCCCCAGCGTATGCTCATTGGGTCGGCCATCGTTCTGGCCGCTGTCTGCGGTGGCTGTTTCACCGTCATCGGCGATGCCACGGGCCTGTTGCTGTGGGCCAACGATGCCGTCACCGCCACCCAGTTCTCGGCGTTCCTGGCCCTTCCGGCCATTGCGTCGTGGGTGGTGCCTACGATGCTCATCAGCCGCCAGCTGCCGTCGCGCATCGACCTGGAATGGCAGGTGGCCCCCTACCGTGGCGACGACACACGCCTGAACCGCTGGCAGCGCATACTAATGCTCGTCGTGGCACTGGGCGGACTGTGGTTCGTGCCCACGTTCCTCAGCATCACCCGTCTGCCGGCATTCCTTGGGGCGCTGTGTGTGCTCTCGGTGCTGTGGGTGGTCAACGAGGCCTTCAACCGCAAGCTCGACACCAGCGACCAGATGTCGCAGCGGCGCATACCCCGCGTCATCCAGTATCAGGCCATCCAGCAGATGCTCTTCGTCATGGGAATCATGCTCGGCCTGGGTGTCGTCACCGAGACCGGCGTGCTGACAGATGTGGCCGACTGGATCGACAAGACCATCGACTCGCTCTGGGTGGTGGGAATCGTGAGCGCAATGGTCAGCAGCTGTGTCGACTCGTTCATGATTGCCGTGAGCGACATCTCGCTCTACGACGTGTGGAACGCCGGCGACTATGCCCGCGACGGGACCTACTGGAAAGTCATAGCCTACTGCACGGCCATCGGCGGATGCCTTCTCTCGATAGGTAACATCTGCGGTGCGGCACTCATGAAGATGGAGCGCATACACTTGGGATGGTATCTGAGGAACATCACCCCGAAAGTGCTTGCCGGCTTCCTGGCTGGGCTGGTAATATTATATTTGGAAACCTATATTATATGAAAACGAAGCAGTTATTCTTGTTTGTTTGCTTGGTTGCCATCTGTGCCACGGCGTTCATCGGATGCGGCGAGAAGAAAGAGGCCAAAGACCTGCGTGCCGCCGCCGCCGACAGCCTGATATTCAAGGTGGGGCTTACCAAGGACTACAAGCGGATGAGGGCCATCACCGACAGCCTTGAGCATAGGGGCGACATCTCGCCGCTGGTTGCCTACCGCTGGTTGGGAGTCTCATACTATCGAGAGCACAACTACCACATGTCGGAGATATGCTACCGCAAGGCCCTGGAATGCCCCGTGAAGACCGAACAGGACCAGCTGAGCTACACCAAGTCTATACGCCGCCTGTCAGAACTGCTCCTCGTGAAACGTGACTTCGAAGGCTGTCTGAGCATTTCAATACCCGCCGTGCAGAAAATGCAGGAGACAGGCATCGGCTCGGACATCGACTATGCCATACTGCTGAACAACATCGGATGCTGCCAGCTGAACCTGGGCCAGGACGTGGAGGCGCAGGTGAGCTTCTACGACGCCCGCGAACACTACATCAACCGCTGGACTACCGACAGCACCGCACGCGGATTCCAGGAGGCCGTCATAGGAACCGTCTACACCAGCATGGCCTACATCAACACCCGCCGCTATGCCGAGTCGATATACTGGATTGACCGCACGGAGTGGCTCCTCGACAAATACCGCCTGAAGCCCGATGCACGCTGGGAGTATTTCGACGAGTACCAAGGGCGCATAGAGATTATGCGTGCAGTTGCCCGCCAGGGACTGGGCGAGGAGGAGGAGGCCGTGAAAGCCTATCAGGCCTTCCTCAAGACCGACTACTCGAAAACAAGTGCAGGGCGCATCAACGCCACCGACTACCTGAGTGCGGCAGGACGATTCCAGGAGGCCGCCGACAACTACAGCTTCCTCGACGAGACGCTCAACGAGTGGGACATGGAACCCACGCTCGACAACATACAGCTCTTTCTGCTGCCAAAATACAGAGCCAACTCGCTGGCAGGAAGAGAAGACTCGGCACGTGTGGCCGCAAGGCGAATACTGCTCATTCTCGATTCGGCCATCATAGCTGAGAAAAACAGTTCTACTGCTGAGCTGGCCACCATCTACGACACCAACCAGAAGGACGCCCAGATCATGCAGCAGCAGGCCGACATGGACCGCATGAGGTGGCTGAGCACTACCGCCGCACTCATACTGCTCACCGTGTTCTTCGCCCTCTACACATTCTACCGTAGGAGGGCACAGAAGCGGCTGAAGGCTGCCTACGAGAAACTGGAGGAGAGCAACCAGAAACTGGAGGAAAGTTACCAGAAGCTGGAAGAGAGCAGCCAGAAGCTGGAAGAGAGCAACGTGAAACTGGAGGAGGGCAACGCCAAGCTCTCGGCCCTCAACACCCAGCTCGTCGCCGCCAACGAGCGGGCCGAGGAGTCGTCGAAGATGAAGACCAACTTCATACAGCAGATCTCGCACGAGATACGCACCCCGCTGAACATCCTCAGCGGATTCACACAGATCATCACCACACCGGGCATGGAACTCGACGAGGAGACGCGCAACGACATCAACCGCCAGATAAACGAGAACACGGGGCGTATCACCGGACTGGTGAACAAGATGCTGGAACTCTCAGACGCCAGCAGCCATGCCGACATTGAGCGCAAGGACAATGTGCTGGCCATACAGATAGCGGCACAGGCTGCTGAGGAGTCGCACGTAAACGATGCAAAGCACTTGGCCTTCGACATACAGATAGGCCCGGAGGTGGAGATGGCCATGCTGCTTACCGACGAGAAGCAGGCCACGCGGGCACTCGTCCTTCTGCTCGACAACGCCATCAAGTTCACCCGACCCGCCGAGGCCGCCCTGGCAACCTCGCAGGTCGACGGCAACAAGAATGTCATCCTTCGGGTGGCTCCCGGCGAAGGCACCATACGTTTCGAGGTTGAGGACGACGGCATTGGCGTGCCGCCCGAGGAGGCTGAGCACATCTTCGACGAGTTCGTCCAGCTCGACGACTATTACGACGGCACGGGCATAGGCCTCACCGTGGCACGAAGCATTGCCCGTCGACTGGGCGGCGACGTCGTGCTCGACACCACCCACACGCCGGGCGCACGTTTCATAATGACACTACCTTTGACATAGCGCGATGATTGACAGGGATACACATGAGAGGATAATTGCCCTCGTACACAAAGAGGTTGTGCCGGCCATCGGCTGCACCGAGCCTATGGCTGTGGCGCTTTGCACCGCCAAGGCCACCGAACTGCTGGGATGCAGGCCAGAGAGAATAGAGGCACGGCTGAGTGCCAACATACTGAAAAACGCCATGGGCGTGGGCATACCCGGCACGGGCATGATAGGACTGCCAATAGCCATCGCCCTCGGAGCCATAATCGGAAAGAGCGAATACCAGCTTGAAGTGCTGAAGGACCTTACACCCGAGACCCTTGAGGAGGGTAAGCGTTTCGTCACCGAGAAGCGCATCGACATTGGCCTGAAGGAAGGCTTGTGTGACAAACTGTACATCGAAATCACCTGCTTTGCAGGCCCACACAGCGAGAAAGCCATAATCGCCGGAAGCCACACACATTTCGTGTCGGGCGACGCAAGCTATGCCCGCACCTCCTCAGGCATCTACAACGACGAGATAGCCCTCGATATGCGCATGGTCTACGACTTCGCCACCACCGCCCCTCTCGACGAGATACGCTTCATCGAGGAGGCAAGGCGGCTGAACATGAACGCCGCACGCGAGGCGCTGAAAGGCAACTACGGCCACAACCTGGGAAAGACCATCGACCGCCCGCTGTCGAAAGGCATCTTCGGAAACACTATCTTCTCGCATATCATCTCTCGGACAGCCTCGGCCTGCGACGCACGAATGGGCGGGGCCATGATTCCCGTGATGAGCAACAGCGGCAGCGGCAATCAGGGCATCTGCGCCACAAATCCGGTGTGCGTCTATGCCAAGGAGAACGAGAACACCGAGGAGGAACTGTTGCGCGCCCTGATGCTCAGCCATCTCACATCTATATATATAAAGCAGTCGTTGGGAAAGCTCTCAGCTCTGTGCGGATGTGTCGTGGCCTCGATAGGCTCAAGCTGCGGCATCACCTACCTCATGGGCGGAAACTACGAGCGCATCTGCTGCTCGGTGAAAAACATGATTGCCAACCTCACGGGCATGATATGCGATGGGGCGAAACCCTCATGCTCGCTGAAAATCACAAGTGGCGTATCCACGGCCCTGCTGTCGTCGCTGCTCGCAATGGAGGGCAAGTGTGTCACCTCGGAAGAGGGCATCGTGGACGACAGCGTGGACAAGTCGATACACAATCTGACGGCCATAGGAGCCGACGCCATGTGCAAGACTGACGAGCTGGTGCTCAAAATCATGACCTCGAAAGGCAAATGAAACTGAGCGTCATCATTCCCGTCTACGGCGTGGAGGACACTCTCAACCGCTGCGTGGAGAGCGTCGTGGGGCAGAATGTTGATGGCATGGAGATAATCCTCATAGACGACGGTTCGCCCGACCGTTGTCCGCAGATGTGTGACGAGTGGGCCAAGATGGGGGCGGCCCACGATGCCTGCCCGCCATCGTCCGGTTCCTGCCCGAAGATAATTGTAGTCCACAAGCAGAACGGCGGGCTGAGCGACGCCCGCAATGCCGGTCTCGATGTCGCCACGGGCGACTTTGTCACTTTTGTGGACAGCGATGATTTCCTTGCTACTGGCACCTACTCCGCCGTAATGCCTACCGCCCGGGAGAACGACATCACCGAGTACCCGATCTTCCGCCACTATGGTGCGCCATGGCAGACCGTGGTCCGCCCCGGCAACACCACATTCTCAGACGGGCGTGACTACTGGCTGCGCGGTCGTGTATATGAACATTCATACGTCTGCAACAAGATATTCCGACGCAAACTGTTCGACGGCGTGCACTTTCCCGTGGGCAAGGTCTTTGAGGACGTGGCAACCCTGCCGCTGCTGTTGCGCAACGCACGCAGGATAGCCACCGTGGATGAAGGGCTCTACTACTACTGCATGAACGGGCAGGGCATAACTGTGACGGCACGTGGCGAGCAGCTGAAGATGCTCCTCGACGCCCACCTCACGGTCATGAGAAGCGGACAGATACGGGGGAATGCCCCTGACTTTGATGACCAGTGGATTGACGACCGATATTACATGCACGTGTTAAACATACAGAGCGACGTGTGCGAACTGACAGACCTGCCCCCAACGCTGTCGCTGCGCCGCGTAAGCCCGCTGGCAGCGGGACTGACAAAAGGGCAGCGCATAAAGGCATTGGCACTTCTGCTGATGGGCATGGAACGTACCTGCAAACTCAACAAGACACTACACCGATGGAAGAGACCAAACCATTAGTAAGCTTCATCATACCTGTTTACAACATTCCCGCCGACATGCTCCGCGAATGTCTCGACAGCATCATGCAGCTGTCGTTGCGTCCCTTCGAGCGTGAGATTATTGTTGTCGACGACGGTTCCGACTGTCCTATATGGGCTGACACTTCCGGGGGGCAGAAGCCTTCGGATGGGTTGCGGCCAATGATTGACGACATTATCTACATACGGCAGAAGAATGCCGGTGTGTCGGTGGCTCGCAACACCGGCATTCGTATGGCCACGGGGAGGTTCATCCAGTTTGTCGACGGCGACGACCTGCTGTTGCAGGCTCCATACGAGCATGTCCTCGACTTGCTGCGCTATAACCGCTGCGACATGGTGCTCTTCGACTTCATCTCGACTCTCAACTCTCAACCCGTAACTCCCAACCCTCAGCCCTCAACCCTCGACCCTCAACCCTCAACCCTCGACTCTCAACCCTCAACCCTCAACCCTCAGCTCTCAACTCTCAACCCTCAACTCTCAACTCTCAACCCTCAACTCTCAACTCTATACGACGATCACGGCCCCATGGCGGGTGGCGACCTGTTGCGTTGTGAAAACATCCACGGCTCGACGTGGGGCTACGTGTTCAGCAGCTCCATCATTGGCAGTCTGCGCTTCACTCCCGGCGTGAGCTACGGCGAGGATGAGGAATTCACTCCCCAGCTGCTATTGCGTGCCGAGAGCGTCATGCGCACCACCGCCAAGGCATACTTCTACCGTCAGAGGCTGACGTCGGCAACAGGACAGGTCAGCAAGAAGAGTCTGCTGCGACGGCTTGACGACTCGAAGAACGTGATTCTGAGGCTAAAGACCATTGCCGACCGTATGCCTGCCGCCGACCGCGTCGCAATGCAGCGACGCACGGCTCAGCTCACGATGGATTATATTTATAACATTATGGTGATGACACGCAGCAGCAGCTATCTGGAGCGCAAAATCACCGAGCTCGAGCAGAAAGGCCTCTTCCCCCTGCCCGACCGCGACTATACCACCAAATACACTTGGTTCCGCCGAATGACGGCCACCAAGGCCGGCCGCACCATCATGCTGCGCACGCTGCCTCTGCTAAACCGAGAGCCATGAAGATATTACTGTTAGGCGAATACAGCAACGTTCACAACAC
Organism: uncultured Prevotella sp.; assembly: GCA_905233425.1. Classification (GTDB taxonomy): domain Bacteria; phylum Bacteroidota; class Bacteroidia; order Bacteroidales; family Bacteroidaceae; genus Prevotella. The sequence continues at coordinate 8,414 of CAJOEC010000082.1, forward strand.
TCTGGCACAGGGGTTGCGACAGTTGGGGCACCAGGTGACGGTGGCCTCAAACGGCGACTTCTGGAAAGACTACCCCCGCGACCAGAATCTGGAGCGGCAGCCGGGCAAGATGGGGGGGCTGAAGCTTCTGGCAAAGGTGTACAGTCTGCTGCCAAAGTGGAGAGGCTACGACGTGGTGCAGATAATCAACCCCATGTTCCTCGAACTGAAAGCCGAGCGAATTGCACCCATATACCGCTATCTGCGCCGCAACAACCGCAAGATGGTGCTTTGTGCCTTTGGCATGGACTACTACTGGGTGCATGAGTGCATCACCCGTAAGCCCTTGCGCTACAGCGACTTCAACATTGGCGACCATCTGCGTACAGAGGCAATGGCCCTGCGCGACAGTCACGACTGGCTCGATACTCCCAAGGGTCGGCTGAACCAGACGATTGCCCACGACTGCGACGCCATCGTCAGCGGTCTCTACGAGTACCACGTCTGCTACCAGCCCCTCTTCCCTGAAAAGACCCGCTTCATCCCCTATCCCATAAGACTTATAAGTCCTATAAGTCCTATAAGTCCTATAAGTCCTATAAGACCTATAAGTCCTATAAGTCCTATAGGTCCCATTAGTCCCATAGGCCCCATAAAGCTCTTCATCGGCATCAGCCGCAGCCGCAGCCAGTACAAGGGCACCGACATCATGCTACGTGCCGCCGAGGACGTGCAGCGCCGCCACCCCGACCGTCTGCAGCTGCAAAAGGTCGATGGGGTGCCCTTCGCTGAATACCAGAGGATAATGGACGGCAGCGACGCCTTGATGGACCAGCTCTACAGCTACACGCCAGCCATGAACGCTCTGTTGGCAATGTCGAAAGGGATAATCGTCATAGGAGGGGGAGAGCCTGAGAACTACGACATACTTGGCGAGAAGGAGCTGCGGCCCATCATCAACGTGCAGCCCACTTACGAGAGCGTATGCCAGGAGCTGGAGCGCCTCATCATGCTGCCTGATGTGGAAATAGAAAGGCTGAAGCGTGAGAGCCGGGAGTATATCGCGCGCCACCACGATTACATGAAGGTGGCACGCCAGTACGAACAACTATACAAAGAACTCTGATGAAAATACTGAAATGGGGCTTCGTCGGATGCGGCGAAGTGTGTGAGAAGAAAAGCGGTCCCGCCTTCAGCGAGGTTCCCGGGTCGCAGGTCGTGGCCGTTATGAGCCGCACGGCAGAAAAGGCTCGGTCGTATGCCAGCCGCCATGGTGTGGCGCGATGGTACACCGATGCCCAGGAACTCATCAACGACCCGGAGGTTAACGCCGTCTATGTCGCCACGCCGCCGTCGAGCCATGCCACATACGCCATCATGGCAATGCGTGCTGGCAAACCCGTATATGTGGAGAAGCCGCTGGCATCTACCTACGAGGACTGTGCACGCGTGAACCGGGTGTCGGAGCAGACTGGCGTGCCCTGCTTCGTGGCCTACTACCGCCGTTACCTCCCTTATTTCCTTCGCGTTAAGGAACTTGTGGAACAGGGTGTCATAGGCAAGATCCAGAACGTCCAGGTGCGCTTTGCTTGGCCGCCCCGCGAACTCGACTACGGCCATCCCAAACAGCTGCCCTGGCGGCTGCAGCCCGACATTGCCGGCGGAGGCTATTTCTATGACCTCGCCCCACATCAGCTCGACCTCTTGCAGTGGATGTTCGGTGTCATACTCGAGGCACGAGGCATCTGCGCCAACCGTGGCGGACTCTACACGGCAGAGGACTCTGTCAGCGCCGTGTTCCAGTTTGAGAACGGTCTGCCGGGCAGCGGCTCATGGTGCTTCGTCGCTCATGAAAGCGCACGCATAGACCGCATACTCATAGTAGGCAGCGAAGGGTCGCTCAGCTTCTCGGTATTCAACTACGCTCCGATAATGCTTCACACCAGCAAAGGCGAAAATGAGTTCACCGTGGAGAACCCGCCATACGTGCAGTTCCCGTTGGTGAAGAGCGTGTGCGAACATCTGCAGGGGCTTGGCGTCTGCACGTGCACAAGTGTCTCGGCGACACCAGTCAACTGGGTTCTCGACCGCATACTAGGAAAATTCTGACACTCAACTCTCAACTCTGAACTCTGAACTCTCAACTCTCAACTCTGAACTCTCAACTCTGAACCCTCAACCCTCAACTCTGAACTCTCAACTCTGAACCCTCAACCCTCAACTCTGAACCCTCAACTCTGAACCCTCAACTCTGAACTCTGAACTCTCAACCCTCAACCCTCAACTATGGTTCTATATCCGAAAATGATTATTGACGCGCTGGCCACAGTCACATACGCCGGCACGAAGAAAAACCTGGTGGAAAGCCAGATGTTAGCCGACACCCCCTCAGTGGCCGCCCCGCAGACCGACGACGAGCCGTGGCATGTCAAGGTAGTACTCACCTTCCCACGCGACACCGACCCGTTCCTGAAATCGACAGTAAAGGCCGCCGAGGCCGCCATCAGGTACCACATCGCTGCCGCTCACGGCGGTTCTACCGCCGAGACCCCCGTCGATGTGGAAATCGTCACCGAATTCAAGTCGAAACCCCGCCCCGAGGCAGAACAGCTTCTACCGGGTGTGAAAAACATCATTGCCGTGAGCAGCGGCAAGGGTGGGGTGGGGAAGAGCACCGTAGCCGCCAACCTCGCCATCGCCCTTGCACGTTTGGGCTACAGCGTTGGCCTGCTCGACACCGACATCTTCGGCCCCTCCGTGCCAAAGATGTTCCATTGCGAGGACGCCCGTCCATACGCCGTGAAAGTCGACGACCGCGACCTCATCGAACCCATTGAGCAATACGGCGTGAAGCTCCTTTCCATTGGCTTCTTCGTGTCGCCCACCACTGCCACGCTTTGGCGCGGAGGCATGGCCACGAGCGCTCTGAAGCAGCTCATTGCCGATGCCGACTGGGGCGACCTGGACTATTTCATACTCGACACACCGCCGGGAACCAGCGACATACACCTTACGCTGCTGCAGACTCTTTCCATTACGGGTGCCATCATCGTGTCGACGCCCCAGCAAGTGGCTCTGGCCGACGCACGCAAGGGCATCGACATGTACCGCAACGACAAGGTGAATGTCCCAATACTCGGTCTCGTGGAGAACATGGCGTGGTTCACACCCGCCGAGCTGCCCCAGAACCGCTACTACATCTTCGGCCGTGAGGGCTGCAAGCAGTTAGCTGAAGAGATGAAACTCCCATTGCTGGCGCAGATACCCCTGGTGCAGAGCATCTGCGACAGTGGCGACAAGGGCCTTCCCGCCGCCACCAAGGTGGACACCGCCACCGGCCAGGCCTTCCTCAACCTTGCCCAGGCCGTCGTCACAGTGGTGAACCGCCGCAACAAGGAAATGCCCAAGACCGAAATCGTGAAGACGAAAAAGTGATTAAGGTAACTTTGCAGCCTCTAAGCTGTTAATTGACAATAAACGCAGATGGAAGAGACAATAAAAATACCACAGGAGTTCAACACGTTCTACCTCAAGGACGTGTCGTTTGTTAATATCATGACACGCCGCATCTTCAGCGTGCTCATCGTGGCAAACCCCTACGATGCGTTCATGCTCGAGGACGACGGGCGCGTGGAGGAGAAAGTGTTCGACGAATACACCGAGCTGGGCATGCGCTACCCGCCGTCGTTCACCCAAGTCTCCACAACCGAGGAGGCCCGGCGGGTGCTCGACACCACAAACATCGACCTCGTCATCTGTATGCCGGGCACAGCCGACAACGACGCTTTCACCGTGGCACGCGAGGTGAAACAGATAAAGCCGACAGTCCCCTGCGTGGTGCTCACGCCCTTCAGCCACGGCATCACGCGGCGTATGCAGGACGAGGACATGTCGATATTCGACTACATCTTCTGCTGGCTTGGCAACACCAACCTCATACTCTCCATCATCAAGCTCATCGAGGACCGCATGAACATCGAGCACGACATCGAGGAGGCCGGGGTGCAGATGATCCTGCTTGTCGAGGACAACATACGCTTCTACTCCTCCATGCTGCCCAATCTTTACAATTACATATTGGCGCAGTCGAAGCGTTTCTCGACCGAGGCCCTCAACCCCCATGCCGCCGCACAGCGCAAGCGCGGACGTCCGAAGGTTGTCCTGGCCACAAGCTATGAGGAGGCCATGCAGATATACGAGAAGTACCACGACAACACGCTTGGCGTCATCAGCGACACACGGTTCCCCATCGATGCGCTCCAGGGCCGTTTGCACGAGGTTGAGGAGGGCGATGCCGAGGCCGGCCTGAAGCTGCTGCGCGAGATACGCCGGCGCGACGAGTATGTGCCGCTGATACTGACCAGCTCGGAGACCGTCAACCGCGAGAAGGCATACGCCGAGGGGTTCCATTTCGTCGACAAGAACTCGAAGAAGATGAACGTCGACCTGCGCCATCTGCTCGAGGAGCACATGGGCTTTGGCGACTTCATCTTCCGCGACCCCGTGACCAAGGAGGAGGTGATGCGCATCACGTCGCTCAAGGACCTGCAGGACAACATCTACAACATACCCCACGATTCGCTCATGCGCCATCTGCGCCGCAACCACATCAGCCGCTGGCTGACGGCACGCGCCATCTTCCCCGTATCGGCGTTCCTGAAGCAGGTGACGTGGCACAAAGTGCCCGACGTCGACGCCCACCGCAAAATCATTCTCGAGGCCATAGTGCAGTACCGGCGGCTGAAGAACATCGGCATAGTGGCCGTGTTCGACCGCCTGAAGTTCGACCGCTACGCCCACTTCGCCCGCATCGGCGAGGGGTCGCTCGGCGGCAAGGGACGCGGACTGGCCTTCCTCGACAATATCATCAAGCACCACCCGGAGCTAAACCAGTTTCCCAACGCCACGGTGCAGATTCCGAAGACGGTGGTGCTATGCACCGACTTCTTCGACCAGTTCATGGACGACAATAACCTCTGGTCCATAGCCCTCAGCGACGCCCCCGACGAGGTTATTCTGCAGCATTTCCTCAAGGCACAGCTCCCCGACGCGCTCATAGCCGACTTCTTCACCTTTTTCGACGCCGTGAAGACCCCCATTGCCGTGCGCTCGTCGTCGCTCCTCGAGGACTCCCACTACCAGCCCTTCGCCGGCATCTACGCCACATACATGATACCCTATCTCGACGACCAGTACGAGATGCTGCGTATGCTGGCCTGTGCCATAAAGAGTGTCTACGCCAGCGTCTACTACCGCGACTCGAAGGCATACATGACCGCCACGCAGAACGTCATCGACCAGGAGAAGATGGCCGTGATACTGCAGGAGGTTGTCGGCCAGCGTTACGGCGACCTCTACTACCCGTCGTTCTCAGGCGTGCTGCGCTCATTGAATTACTACCCCATCGGCGACGAGACTGCCGAGGAGGGCATAGCGTCGCTGGCCTTGGGACTGGGCAAGTATATCGTCGACGGCGGACAGACGCTGCGCGTCAGCCCACACCATCCCCACCAGGTGCTGCAGACCAGCGAGTTGGAGACGGCGCTCACCGAGACGCAGACGCGGTTCTACGCTCTCGATATGAGCCACGTGGGCGACGACTTCAAGGTCGACGACGGCTTCAACATCAAGAAACTGAGGGTGAAGCAGGCCGACAAGGACGGCTCGCTCAACTATATCGCCTCGACCTACGACCCCGTCGACGGGGTCATACGCGACGGCATCTACGAGGGGGGGCGCAAGGTCATCTCCTTTGCCGGAGTGCTGCAGCACGGGGTGTTCCCGCTGCCTGAGCTGCTCCAACTGTCGCAGAAATTCGGTGCCGAGGAGATGCGCCGCCCAGTGGAGATTGAGCTGGCCTGCAATTTGGCCCCTCTTTCTTCCCCCGAAGGTGAGAAGATACTTGGCAAAACTGTCGATGCCCCATCGGGGGCCGTAGGTGGCGCCTTGTATTTGTTGCAGATTCGCCCCATCGTGGACTCGAAGCAGATGCTCGATGAAGACCTGAGGCAGATACCCGACGACGACTGTCTGTTGCGAAGCCTCAACAGCTTGGGCCACGGCATTTCCGAGGATGTGGTCGACGTGGTCTATGTAAAGACCGACGACGATTTTACTGCCGCCAACAACCCCGTGATAGCCACGGAGATAGAATATTTCAACAGGAAGTTCTTAGCTCCCCCCTCGCCCCCCGTGGGGGGTTCGTCAGGCAGCCCCTCTAACGGTAGATGTATAGAAGCCCCCTCGGAGGCCGTAGGGGGGGCATACATCCTCATAGGCCCGGGCCGGTGGGGCAGCAGCGACCCATGGCTTGGCATTCCTGTGAAATGGCCTCATATCTCGGCAGCGCGTGTCATAGTCGAGGTGGGTCTCAAGAACTACCACGTCGACCCGTCTCAGGGCACGCATTTCTTCCAGAACCTCACATCGTTTGGCGTGGGCTATTTCACCATCGACTGTTCAAAAGGGTTTGGCGTGTCGCCCGACGGTGTGTTCCGTAAAGACCTGCTCGACAGTATGCCGGCCGTGGAAGAGACTGAGCATGTGCGCCATGTCCGCTTCGCCAAACCCTTGAAAATCATGATGGACGGAAAGAAACAGGAGGGCGTTGTGGTCATTTCACAATGATGCCCTTCACCTCTTCTCCGGACGTGGTGTCGGCTTCGCGGGGGAAATATACTGGCATGTCGCTTTGCAGGGGCAGTATGCGCAGCTCCAGTTCCTCGATGTCCTTGGGCAGCCGCCACAATGCGAAGAGGAACGGGCGACCGTAGTAGAAATTGTCGGACACGAGAACTTTCCTTCCCTTCACGCTCGCGGTTGTCCCTTCTGCGCCAGCAGTCGCGTGACTGTCGGTCGGGAGGGTGGCATATAGTCGGGCCACGTCGCCGCGATAGTCTATGCTCATTATCCCGTCGCGTTTCTCAGGCAGTTTTATGCGGTAGACGGCAGCCTGGTCGAAATCGCTGTCGGTGGGAGCCTCAGCCACCTTCTGCACGCCGATGGTGATGGTGCGGGCTGGGCCGGCCTCGCAAACCTTGGTATATTCTACGGGAGTGAAAGAGGAGTGAAGGGGGAGTGAAGGGGGAGTGAAAGTGACGTCACTATTATCTGTGAGGAACAGCCGCTCGGCCTGTTCGCGTGTCAGCAGACAGATGTTCTCCCACACCGGCTCCTCGGTGCCGCGTGGCTTCACATTCCTCAACGTCCTGCCGTTTTCCAGAGCTATCGTCGTCGGTATTCCCTCAATCTGCATCAGGTAGAGCTTCCCGTCGCGGCGGGCCACCGGCTGTGCTGTGGCATAGCGCAGCCCGTCGGTGTTCACGGGCAGTATGCACATCGTGCCTGAAGGTATCGTCAGCCGGGGCAGCTTCACCCCGCAGGCCTCAAGCTGCACGCCCTTCTTGGCCGAGAGGTTCTGCAGCCGCTCGTAGTTGCTCACGAAGATGAATGCTTTGCCTTTTTCACTCCTTACCGCCCATCGCAGTTGCGAGTCGTCGCCCTTTGCCACGTCCTGTGGTGCGGGGAACGATGCCTCCATCGTGGCAAGCTCTTCTCCCCAGTCGTGCATGAACAGGTGGAGTGGGCGCAGCATGTAGTATTGCGGGTATGTCTGGCCGAACTCGCCCAAGGGAGCCTGGAAGTCGTAGTTCTTCACCGGCATATCGTTGTAGTTCGTGGCCTGTGTGCGCTGGTTCTCGTTAAGTGTCGGGGCTGGCTCCTGCGCCTGACTGAAGGCGGAGACCGGCCCACATGTCTGCATGACCTCGGGGTTGGTGCCGCCGTGGTACATGTAGTAGCCTAAGAGGTTCGACCCGCAGCCCAGCTTCACCAGTGCCATGGCGTAGGAGTCCTCGGGGTAGATGTATGGCCGTCGGTGGTAGGCGGTGGCCATCCCTCCTCCCAGCTCGCACGTGAAATAAGGATAGTCCTCGTCGCCCTTCCCTATCCGTTCCTTCTGCTCGCCAAGTTGCTCGGTGGCGATGGCTGTCGACGAGCGGAAAGCCTTGAAATTGAACGCCTTATAGTAGTTCCCCGCCGTCTCGTCGGTGCTGCGCTCCCAGAATCCGTCGGCATAGTCGCCATAGAGGGGCAGCATCTCGCCGAAGGGCACGGGCGTGCGCAGTTCGGGCCATCCCGTGCGGGTGTAGAACGGCAGGTCGAAGCCGATGTCGGTGGCCGTCTTCTTCAGGGCCATGAGATATTCGCCACGTCCGTGGTATTCGTTGTCAAACTGTGCCGCTATCACCGGGCCGCCGTCCTTCCACTGTAGTCCCTGCACCTGTGTGAATATCTGCCGGTAGAGGCACTCGGCATAGTGCATGAACGTTGGGTTCTGCTCGCGCATCTTGCAGCCCTTGGTGAACATCCAGTCGGGTATGCCGCCGTTGCGCACCTCGCCATGGCAGAAGGGTCCGAGGCGGAGCACCACGGGCATACCCTCGTCGCGGCATATCTCAATGAACCGCCGCAGGTTGCGCTGCCCGTCCCAGCGGAACACGCCCTCGCGCTCCTCCACATGGTTCCAGAACACGTAGGTCGCGATGATTGTCACGCCGCCCTCCTTCATCTTCCTCACCTCGCCCTGCCACTCGTCGGCGGGAAGGCGCGAATAGTGTATCTCGCCCATAACGGGGCACACGCGACGCCCGTCGATGATGAGGCTGTGGCGGTCCCAACTCACAGGCTTGCCGAAGTCGTGGCCTCCCGCCGCCCATGATGTCCCCAAGCACATTGCCGACAGGACTAACCCTATAAAAAGCTGTTTTCTCATAACTGTTTTCGTTTTAAGTAATAGTGTTCTCGTTTTAAGTCAAATCCTCTGCGTCGGCCGGGCGCCAACGTCGGTGCAAAGATACAAACATTTCCGTAAACCTCCAAATAATAACACAAACTTTGCAAATCGCTTTCTTCACACCAAACGCATTACAAATATTTCAACCGTACAGGTCGAATATTTTTGGAAACGAATTTAAATAATTATTATAATTTTGTCCACGAATTTGAATAATAATTATATTTGATTATCCGCAAAGAAGTGCAATTGACCTTTCATTAACATATAATTGCCATGTAATTGAACATTAATTGTACATTAATTGCTGCGCACTAAAAACAAAAAAGCGTAATTACCATGAATAATTCAGGTTAATCACCTGATTGCGGATAATCATTAATTATAAATATTCGTGGAACAAATTATTCATATTATTCAAATTCGTTTCCATAAAAGGGCATTATCGTTATAATGGGGCTGGCCTCGTGTCAGAGTCGTCCCCGGCATCTCTCAGAGTCGTCCCCGGCATCTCTCAAAATCGTCTCCGACACGCCAAAAAGTTCGCACGGCGCGAACTCCCAGTCCGCCCGGCGCGAACTCCCAGTTCGCACGGCGCGAACTCAAAGTCCGCCCGGCGCGAACTTTTCCGAACTCCCAAGGCCCCTCAGAGCCGCCCCGCTCACCCCTGCCAAACCGCTTTAGTTGTTTATTTTGCTTAATTATTACTAATTACGCTTGACTTTTGCGCGTTTTCCCCGTCATATCAGTAATTTTGCAGCCGATATCTTTATTCACAAACCTCTTTATTAAGTAACTAAGACATGAACAGACAAGCATTATTCATCGCCATCGGCGCCGCCGTCATCCTCACAGGCTGCGCCAGCAAGAAGGAACTGGCCGACTGCCGCACAGAGAACCGCGTCCTCGCAGAGAACCTGCAGAACAGCAAGGAAGACCTCGCCGGCAAGAACGCACGAATCACAAGCCTCGAAGAGCAGCTCGAGGCACAGCGCAAGGCCATCAGGGCACAGGAGCAGAAATATGCCGAACTGCAGAAGATGCTCGACAAGAGCCTCACCAACGCTTCGCAGAACAATGTCTCCATTGAAAAACTCGTCGACCAGATCAACGAGTCGAACCAGTACATTCGTCATCTCGTGGAGGTGAAGTCGAAGAGCGACTCGCTCAATATCGTGCTGACTAACAACCTGACACGCTCGCTCTCTAAAGAAGAACTGAAGGAGGTCGACGTGCAGGTGCTCAAGGGTGTGGTCTACATCTCGCTGGCCGACAACATGCTCTACGAGAGCGGCTCATACCGCATCCTCGACCGCGCCTCGCAGACACTCTCGAAGATTGCGAAGATCATCAAGGACTACAAGGACTACGACGTGCTCATCGAGGGCAACACCGACAACGTGCCCATCTCGCGTGAGAACATTCGCAACAACTGGGACCTCTCATGTCTGCGTGCCTCGAGCGTCGTCCAGGAGCTGCAGAACAAGTATGGTGTCGACCCGAAGCGCCTCACTGCCGGTGGACGCGGTGAGTACAACCCCCTGCAGAGCAACGACACCGAGGTGGGCCGCCAGCGCAACCGCCGCACACAGATCATCATCACCCCGAAGCTCGACGAGTTCATGGAACTGATTGGCGAGGCCCCCGAGGCGAAGTGACCTGTCGTTATTCTTGTATAAAACGACCACAGATTTCGCAGATTAAAACGACCACAGATTTCACAGATAAAAACGACCACAGATTTCAAATATAACGACCACAGATTTCACGGATTTCACGGATTTTTACGGCAAAAGCCGCGATTATTTTGGATTTCACAGATTGCTTCGCGCAGACCAAACGCATTATAATTTTGGAAACGAATTTGAATAATAATTATAATTTTGTCCACGAATTTGAATAATTTACTCAACTTTCCCACCCTTCTAAAACCACGAATTTCACGAATTACACGAATTACCATGCGGATAATAAGTCATTTCACTAATGGTCGTAAACGACCG
>CAJOEC010000083.1 GCA_905233425.1 uncultured Prevotella sp.
ATGCCGTTCCTGGCACAGGATGCCGTGTTCAAGCGGCTGTCGGAGATAGCCGAAGTGGCCTCTCTGTCGAAAGAAGACCGGCGCAAGTATGACGAGAGTTTGAAACATTACCGCTTTGCTGCTGTAGATTAAACGCATTATAACGAAAATGTCTTATTATGCGTTTGGTCTGTGCTAAAATGACGGATTGCGATTGCTCTCGCGGTATTGCGTGGGGGTGAGGGTGTATTTCTGCTTGAAGTTGCGACCGAAGGTGTCGGCACTGGGGAAGCCGCTCTTCTGTGCCACCTCGGCGATGGTGAGGTCGGGGCAGTCGGTGAGGAGACGCGCAGCGTGGGGCAGACGGCAGTCAGTGAGGAAGTCGATGAGCGACTTGTAAGGACTGCCCTTGGCGAAGGCGGCACCGATGCGTTCCTTCGACAGGCCGAAGCGGTCGACAAGCGCATGGCGGTCGAGGCTCGCGTCGAGATAGAGCTGCTCGCGGAGGATGGTGTCGCGGAGGAAGGCGAAAAGGAGACCCTCCCCCTGCCCCTCCCCCTGAAGACCCACCCCCTGCCCCTCCCTGTGAGGGAGGGGAGTAGTCACCTCTTGCGAAGATGGAGAGGTGTCGGATGTGCGGGCAAGCACGGGGTCGGACGCGACAGGTCGCGTCCCTACAGTGGATGCTTGAGGGTATATACTCCCCTCCCTCACAGGCGATTTTGTCCTTAAGCGGACAAAATCTTCAGGTTGGGGGAGGGTCTGCTGGGTCTGCTGGCTGTTTATACTCTCTGCAATCATGTGTGCCAGCACGCGGTTCTTCTTCATTGTCTCGCGGCGCTTGTAGAAGAAATAGACGGCGAAGCATACGGCGAGGACGACGATGATGATGGCGGCGGCGGTGACCCAGCGCAGGAAGCGGGCATCGGCCTCAGCCTCATAGCGGGCGAACTGCTCTTCCTGCAGATGGTACTGGGTGGCCAGCTCGGCGAGCTGTTCGCGCTGGTTGCGGGCTTCGAGGCTGTCTTTTATGATGTATGACCGCATCCAGTAATCGAGGGCGTCGGAATGGTTTCCACACACCTGTGCGGCCACGCCGCGAATCTGCAGGTAGTTGCGGAAATCCCAGCTGATGGTGTCGCCCCGTTCCTGCCATTCGGCCTCCAGGCGATCCATGGAGGCGTCGAAGCGGTCGAACTGCCCCAGGTGGTAATAGATGCTGCCGAGAATCTTGTCGCAGTCCGACGTCTTGCTCCACTTCGTGCGAAAGGCGGCAGCCTCGGCTTCGAGGGCTTTCTTCTTGAGTGTGGCGGGGGGGAGCGACGGTTTGGGGCGGTCTTCAAGATATTCGAAATAAAACATTGACCCGTCGGCCCGCCTTATCCCCCATGACGAGCATTGCCAGGCGTAGGCAACGGTGAGGAAGGCGTAGGTCTGCCCCCGGGCGAAGTCAAGGAAGTCGGCGGGGTCGAAGCTCCCCTTGTCGTTGCGGAAACGGTCGGGATGCTGCTCCAGCTCGTCATATCGTTGCAGCATGGACTCACAGACGGATGCCATCTCCTCAAACATATAACTGCTGTAGAGGAGGTGCAGCAGTTTCTTTGCCGTGTTGTGATAAGTCACGAAACCCTGGTAGGTGTCCATCTGCCGCAACTCGCTTACGACCTGGCGCAGACGGTCGATGCCCTCGCCCTTCTGTTCCGAATCCTCATTCATGGTCTGTGCCACGATGCCCTCCATCTCGCCCACCTTGGCGGTCTGGCCTAAGAGGTGGGCAAGGCGCGATGTCTCTTTGCCATAGCGGATGACGGCGGGGCTGTTGCCTAACTGCATCTCGATTTCCGTCAGCAGGCCGAGGGTCTGCATGACGGTGAGGGTGTCGACCGCAGATTCCGCAGATGACACAGATTTGACATTGACCGCAGATTCTCCCTGCGCGGCCACCTGTGTAATCTGTGCAATCTGTGGTTGGTTAAGCAGTTCGAGACACGTCTGCCGCGCCAGGGCAATGTCCTCAAGCCCGCCGAACTGCGTGACGGCCTTCAGGTACTCGCCCTTCATGGGCGTGATGTTTCCCACGATGACGGCAGAGTCAATCATCACCAGTGCCCGCTCCGGGTCTGTGCGGAAGAAGTTCATGGCCTTGCCCTCGGTGTAGACGGTGTCGGGCGATGATGAATGAGAAGCGGTGGGCGACAAGTCCGGATTGGAGTCACCACAGCTGGCCAGCAAGGCGGAAAGTGTGACAAGAACGAGGATTCGATCTATATGCATCTGTAGTCTTAATAATTCATGGTAATTACATTATTTTTGTTTTTAACATATAATTGCCATGTAATTATCCATTAATTGTACATTAATTGCTGCGCACATTATTAATGAGAAATTAATGTTTAATTATATGGCAATTATATGTCAAAAGAAAGAAACTGGCAAAGATTATGATAATTACTATGAATAATCCAAGTTAATCTTTGCGCGAGAACGTGCCGTCTATGTTTCGTTCATAGCTGTGGTAGTCCGAACCAGAATAGTCACCAAAACCTGTTTCGGTGACAACAGTGCCGTTATCCAGTTTATATTTCTCAGGGCCATAGTTCTGGTTTTGGGCTGGAGGCGTGTATCCGCTTGAAGAGGAAGAGGAAGTTCCCCAGACCTTCAGTGCAAGCCAAAGGGCGGCAAGGGCAGCCACAATCATTACGGCGAGAACGATGAGATAGATTCCCAAAATGAAGGGTACAGCCAGACAGACCAACCCAAGAAGGCCTGTCACAACCTTCTGTCCAACGGTAACATTTTTGTCAACGAACAGTGGCAACAGCAGATAAACGAAATAGGCAAGCATAGCCACGACGATGATTCCCGCCACCACGTCGGTCCATGTCTGCTGGGAATCATGGCCGCTGACTATCATCTGGATAATAAAGGCAAGGATACCTGTCACCATGCCCATGCCCAGACCCACTACTGCCAGCGTTGAGCAATACCCCACATTGTCGCGTGTTTCAGTCTCTTCGCGACTAATGTCTACATTTTTCTGAAACCATTCCTTGATTTTCATAGTTTTGTAATGTTTAAAAGTAAGTTAATACAAAAATTATTTTGATTATCACTTAGTGGCCGAGGCCATGATGTTAATGACAGCAGCAATGTCGGCCACGTCGACCACTCCGTCGCCATTGACATCGGCGGAGACGGTGTTGGGAGTTGAGGGTTGAGAGTTGAGCGATGCCATGACGCTGATGATGGTGGCGATGTCGGCCACGTCGACCACTCCGTCGCCGTTCACGTCGCCCTTAACCGTCTCTCCATGGAGGGAGTGGTGACGAAGTGCTGAGCGGACAGCGTACCATGCCGCCTTCTTCTCCAGTCCTGAGGTGTAGAGCAGGGGGTTGGATGCGCTGCGCCAGCTGTCGTTGTCCTTGATGCCCCAGATGACCATGTACGGGCAGTTGTCGTTGGCGAGCATGATGTCGGTGATGACACGGTAGAGGCGTGCCTGCTCCTCGAGGTTGGCCGACGTGGTGCTGGGGATGCCCATGTCAAGCTCGGTGATGACACACGCCATGCCGTCCTGCCCGAAGCGCTGCACGGTGGAGGCGAGCTTCACCGAGTCGACCTCACCGACGGAGAAGTGGCACTGCAGTCCCACGCCGTCGATGGGGATGTTCTTGTCCTTCAGGTGCTTGGCGAGGTTGTAGAAAGCCACAGACTTGGCCTTGCCCTGATGCTCCACGTCGTAGTCGTTGAGGTAGAGCACGGCATCGGGGTCGGCACGGTGGGCATAGACGAAGGCAGAGTCGATGTAGTCGTCGCCGATGGCCCGCTGCCATACGGTCTGGCGCAGGGTATAGCCGTTGGGGTTGGAGCGGATGATGCTCTGGTCGTCGTCGAGACACTCGTTCACCACGTCCCACTCCGTCACCTTGCCTTTGAAGTGACTCATGACTTTGGTGATGTGGTTCTTCATAAGGTCGAGAGCCTCCTGGCGGGTCCAGTTCTTGTCGTTCTTCTTGCCGTCGCTTGAGAGCCACGTGGGCTGCTGCTGGTGCCACACGAGGCAGTGGCCTCGCACAGCCATGTTGTTGCGCTGGGCGAAGCTGACGAGGTTGTCGGCACTGCCGAAGCTGAAGCTGCCCTTGCTCGGCTGGAGTGCGTCCATCTTCATCTCGTTTTCGGCGACCATGAGGTTGAACTGGCGTCCGGCCTCGTCGCGGTCGCTCGACAGACCCTTGTAGGTGCAGAGGGCCACGCCAACCTGCTTGCCACAGAGGTCGGCGTAGTGGCGCAGGGTGTTGCGGTCGGCGTTGTCGTCGATGCCGTCGTCGTAGTATGGACCCATGACTGAGACATCTGGGTCGTCAGGGTCGTCTTTGCCTGACGGGTCGTCTGAGTTCTTGAGGGAGACGATGCGGGCCTTGAGGGTGTAGCCCCCGTCGGTGGTCTCTTCGACGAGTTCCCAGGTATATTTCGTGGGCTGCTTCAGGTCGAAGTTCCAATCGCCGGTCTTGGCGGTGGCGGTGAGGAGAATCACTTCGTCGCCGATGCCCATGCCGTCAAGCCCATCTGCGGACGAGATGTCCGCGCTCCCGGAAGTGACCAGTTCAACAATGGGCATCTTGTCGCTGGTGGTGAAGTCCTGCGCAATGTTGTTGTATTTCACGTTGCCGCCCACGTCGAGCCGATCGCAGTCGGTGACAGACATAATCTTGAAGCGCAACGTGGAGGCAGGACGTACAACGAGGTTCGGCTGTTTCGATGCCGTGACATAGTTGCGGAGAGTCAGCGTACCAGTTGTTATGGCGGCCAAGTCACCGCTGCCCTCAAAGCTGCCGGGTTCCACGGTGCCATAGTTGTCGACGGTGCCGCCGACGCTGCCTGTGCCACCCAAGATGCCACCCTCGAAGACATAGGCGATGGCCTCGGAAGTGTTAGGACGTGCGCCAAGAGCACCGCGCTTCTTCTTGCTCTGAGCCTCAGCGGCATCGTTGGCTATCTGTACACGGCCAGAAAGGACACGCAGTGCGCCACTCACGTAGTTGTCATTGCCGGTGATGGTCATGGTGCCCGTTCCCTCCTTGACAACGCCGAGCGACGTGGCATCGTCGTAGTCGGACGGTTTTATGGTGCCGGCCAGGGTGAAGTCGGTGTTCAGTCCGCCAAGGAGATAGTAGGCGGCACGACTCTTCTTCATATAGCCTTGCAGGGTGGAGCCGTCCTCGGCGTTCAGCTCACCGATGCGGAAGCCGGCGCCCGAGGTGTTAGCCTCGCAGCAGATGGTAGCCCCTGAGTGCAAGGTGACGTGGTTGCTGGCCATCGAGGGGTTCACCTTGCCCGACTTGGCATCGTCGAGGGCGTTCTCAGCCGTCGAGCTTTTGCCGCCATGGGCAAGCACAACACCGTAGAACCCGGCCGACGAGGAGTTCTCCTTGAAAGGGAGAATATGAATATCGCCCTTGTAGCTCGTCCAGTTGGGCCATGCCTTGCCTTTCTCCGTTCCAAGGTAGCAGCGCTCACCGCCGGCATAGAGGTTGAGGGTGCCGCTGCCCGTGATGGTCGACGAGAAATAGCAGTAGCGCGCCATCTTCACAATGACAGTGTCGTTGGAAGAGATATAGAAGGAGGTGCTGTAACTTTTATAGTCGCTTGACGTGTTGTTACCGCTGATGTCGATGGTACGCACAGACGCTACGCCATTCAAAAAACAACAAACAACAAACAATAAACTCAGCAGGATTCGTTTCATAAAAAAACGTTTTTACTTTGTTCTCAGCTTTCCATCCACCACGTAGATGCCACGGGGCAGGGTGTTCCACTCAGCCTTGGTGCCCACCTTCACGCCCTGGAGGTTGTAGACCGACTCGCCAAATCGTGAGTTGGTAGTTGTCGAAGAGGCAACGTCCTTGATGCCGGTAGTTACATCGGTGAGTGTGCAGAAGGTGAAGTAGGTTGGCTCGTCGTACTTGGCGGGAGAGGCATCCTTGAGATACTTGCCCGTGCCGACGTTCTTCATCGTCCATCCCTTGCCATCGACATACTCAAGTGTCCATACGGCCCCGTCGGGTATGTCATAGCCTCTCTGGCTGTTCAGACCGTTAACGAAGCAGCAGTCGCCATCAACAGCCTGCGAGTTGAGATAGGCGGTAGAGCCGTCAATCGTGTATTCGTCACCATCGGGGGTGACGAGTTTCAGGGAGCGTCCGCCGGAAATCCTTGAGAGCTTGAACTGGTAGCCCTCGTTGGACACGTCGAATGCGTTCTTATAGGTGTCGTAACACAGATCCTGTCCGTAGGAGCAATAGAAGGCCTTGCCCTCTGCCTCGTTGACGATGGCAAACTCCTTACCCGACAAAGCAGACAAAGTGCCTGTGAGACGCTCGTCGATAGTCCAGTTCTTGGCGTAAGCCTCAGGATGCTCCATAACATCTAAGACTGCCTCGGCATAACGTTTTCCGAACATACGATAGCCCTCAGCCGAGAAGTGCCAGGGGTCTGTGCCATTGCCGGGAATGTCTTTGGCCGACACCACATGACCGGTGGGGATGACTTCGGGAATCTTGGCGACGACATGATTATGCCACGAGCAGCCGCCACCCATCTCGGCATACTCTGTCTCACCGACAAAGATGTGCACGTCGGAAGCCCTGAGACCGAGGTCTCTCAGCATGTCTTTATAGATCTTCTTCACCATGCCGGGCCAATTCTCGTCACCATTGTTCGACTCGCCCTGATGCAGCAGTATGCCCTTGATGACTCCCACCTCCTGGGCCTTCTTGCCCATCTCGATGAGACGTCCGTAAGGGTTGCCGCCATAGTAACGCTTGGCCAACTGTGCCCACCACTCATTTGGGTTGTCCTTCAGCTTCTGCTCGTAAAGGTCCTTGTCGAACATCTCGATGGGGCTGCCACCCATAGCAACAGCGATGACACCGATTTTCTTGTCGGGGAGCTCCTGCACCATTGTACGACCGAAATAGTCCGACGGGCCCAATTTGCCGACCGGGCTGACGATGGGGCATTCAGCCTTGTACCATTTGCCCAAAGTACGCTTGGGAGAATCGAAATTGCACGTTGCCAGCATTTGGAAACGCTCGTCGACATTGCCGACATCCTGGGCCTCCCACTGGGCATTTCCTTCCATGTTGGACTGGCCGAAGCACAGATAGATATAGAAATTAGGGTCTACTTCTGCGCGTGCCCCTACAGAACACAAAAACAATGCGATTGATAATATAATCTGTTTCATCTTTGTTTTTTTATTTATTCCATTGTTGTGTTATTTGGTTCTACAAGATTTCGTGTAGATGCTGTTATTTTACCATAATCTTGCGACCGTTGCGGATTACAATGCCCCTGTAGTCCTTAGCCACTTTCTGGCCGGAGAGGTTGTAGTAGACATCTGTTGCATCGTCATCGGCAGCGACATCACTGATGCCTGTAGGAGCCTCTGAGCAAATGAACGTCACCTTGTCGATGTTGCAATTGCCACTGGTGATGGAAATACGCAGTGTCTGCTTACCTTCCGGGAGCGTATTCCTTATCTTGGCCTTCTTTACCTGATAGTCGTTCGCACCGTTGGTCTTTGGAACGCTGACGGTGCCCAGACTCTTCTCTTTGCCATCGCCATCGATCAGGACCATCTTGAACGAGGAGCCTGTCTCTTCCGACGACACGACAGCCTCGTAGGAATACTTGTTGCTGGGATAAGTAACGTTCACGGTATATTCAAGCCACTCGCCGCTGGAAGTGTTACCGAGGACGAAGCCGCCGTTGCCGCTTATGATGTCAACACCGTCGCTACACTTGTCGTAGGCCTCAACCTCGACAACACCAGGCAGGTCGATGACAGGCGAGGGAGCGAAGGTCATGCTCTTGATGTAGAAACCACCCTTGTCGACATTCAGGCAGAACACGTGGCGGCCAGCCGTCAGAGGCTCCATCATCGAGCAGCGCATGGTCTCGAACTTGTTAGTACCGCCTGTGTTGGGCACCTGGATCATGTTGGTGAAGAAGGTGAGGTTGTCAAAACCATATTCCGACAGATGGAACATGCCGCCATCTTTCGAGGCAGCGACCTCCACTTCCATTGTGTAAAGACCGTCCTCCTTGACATCAACAGTGTACTCCATCCACTGCCCGTCCTTGGTGGCGACAGAGGTGCTGCGTGTTGCGTTATAGAACGACACGCCCGACATTCCCTCGTCGTATTCCTCAATCTTGATGGTACCGGGCAGTTCCGGCACGATGTCGTTGTAAGGCTTGCGCTTTGTGCCGCGGTTCACCTGGATGCGCGACAGACGCTCGTAGGTGGAGCCGTCGGTAGTGGTGACCACAGCCTTCAAGGTCTTCTGACCCACCGAGCTCGCGGTGTATTCAGTGATGTAAGGAGCCTCTGTCAATGTGGCAAACAACTCATCGTTGGCATAGAGGTCGATCTTCTCGATGGTCTTTGTGGCCATCTTTGCACGCACCTTGATGGGCAGCACATCGCCATGGGCCACCTTCAGCGAGGCAGGACGGATATAGATGGATGCCTCTTTCTTCGTGCCGGGCAGAGGTCCGACGGCGTTCTTGGCAGCATCGGTCTGCATATACTCCTTGATCCATGACATGGCAGGACGCTCTGTGCCGTTTTCCTTGTAGAGGCCGGAATTACCAACCCAAGTATGGCCAACGACATATCCCCACATGGTGACACCGGCACAATAGGGAGCTTCCCACATCTTGGGGAGAACCATCTGGTATTGAGACTTCTGCCGGGCGTCGTTTGCAATGTCAATATCCAATTCAGTTACAAACATTGGCATCTTCAGCGCGTCTTGTTGCTTCTTCAACGCATTCACCAATTCGCTCTCGCTGATGTCAGACAATTCGTGCGACTGGTTTCCGTAGGCATCGATAGGTGCTCCGGCATCGCGCAGTGTGCGGACGAGGGTGATATAGTTGTCGAGGTCATAACGGATGGAGTTGTAGTCATTGTAGATGAGAATAGCATCCGGCCAGCGCTCGTAAGCCATCTCAAAGGCCTTGATCAACCAGTCGTAGCCCGTCTTTCCGCCGCCGCCCAGGGTCTCCTTGATCATGGGGTTGCCCTGCTGGTGCATGCCGATAGCTTCGTTTACCACGTCGATCATCGGCAGCTCGTCATAATGCTCCTTGGCATGGTTGAACCAGTTGGTCATAGCTGAGAAACGCTCACCGGCCGACAGACTTTCCAACCAGCCAGGATACTGGGCGCCCCACACCAAGGCGTGGAACTTGTAGGTGAAGTTGTGCTGCTTGGCATAGTTGAAAGCCCTGTCAGCCCCGCTCCAGTTGAAGTTGCCGCGGCTGCCTTCCACTGACGACCATTTCGACTCGTTCTCACAGGTAATCTGGTTCCAGAGCGTGTAATACTTAGGCACGCCCCCCCCAGCATCAACATTGTAACTGGTCGTGATGTTACCCAGGAACTTGTAGGGGTTTGACGACAACTGGGCCTGTACGCCTACTACGGACAACAGGCCGATGCAAAGTGAAAAGATTTTCTTTTTCATGTCTTTGTTTTAATAAAATTATTTGATTATTACTTTATTACCGTTTCTGATTGACACTCCTTTGTGGGAGCCTTGCTGCCTCCGTCCCATGAGGTCGAAGGAATTATGGTTTGCCGGTTTACGGTCAACGCTATGTCTTGCGCCGTTGTTATCAGGAAGTGGATTGCGAACCTCCTTGATAGCGTCGGTGACGTCGGCCTCAGCCTCGATGCCTATTTCGGCGGCACTGGTCCAAGCACGTCCGTTGATCTCGCTCTTTGCCACGAACTTCAGGTAACGGGCGTGAACGGGTGTCTTCAGGCTGGCTGTCTGCTGTGCAGTGGTGTTCTTGAACTCGCCGGTGGCCACAGCCCGACCCCATGTGCTGCCGTCGGTGCTCAGGTAGACCTCGTAGGCTTTCACCATTCCGTTCTGGTTGCCGTCTTGGCGCGCCAGATAGGTGATGGCCTTCACCATGTATGTATCCACCATGTCGATGACGATAGTGTGAGGACATGGCGGCTCGGTGGCTCCCCACTGGGTGTGCCAGAATGTGTTGGTGTTGCCGTCGAAGGCAAAGCGGGCCTCGTTGCCCCCCTGCTCGCTGTCTACGCTGACGAGCTTCCAAGCGCTCTTGTTGACGAAGAGCTGGAACTCGTATGTGGTTGTCGGGCTGTCGAGCATTCCCTCTGCCGAGCAATAGGCCACGATGTTGCAAGCGTCGTTGTGCACAAAGGTAGAGGTGTATTTCTTGTACTCCCCGCCGTTTATACTATAATATATTGTGGCGCCCTTGGTGGCTGTCGACATCTTGATGCGTCCGCTGGCCATGCGCTCACAGCTTACCGGCTGGCATACTGGCATGTCGATGTGGGCCAATCGGGCTACACGGGCAGCGGGAGACAATGAGCTGTCAGGAAACCTCTCGCCGAGCGGGCGGATGATGAACCTGAAGGACGTGTTGGCCAACCGCAGTTCATACCTGTCAAGGACATCGGGGCCGCAGCTGGCGTTGCCCAGGCCTCGCGTCACGGCATCGAGCGATACGACGGCATTCTCGCAGGGCTTGAACTGGTAGGTGTGCTTTGCGCGGTTGTTGCGGTCGGTGTAGTTGTCCTCGGGGCGGAAGTGCACGGCCGATGCGGCCATCTTGTCGGGAGCCACGACGAGCAGACCCCGACCATCAATGTCGGTAAGGGCCACCCAGCGAACCTCCTGCTTCGTACCGTGTTCCTGCGGTTTTATGTAGTCCTCGCGCTGGTCGGTGACGGTGCTTTTGTATATGCCTGGCAGACAGGCCTCCTTACGGTCGCGGTAGCTGTCCCAGGGGCCGCGTCCGAACCAGAAGAACTGTTCGAAGTCGGCGGGCATCTCAAAGCGGAAGCCCAGCTTGGGGATGATGGCGCCAGTGGTGGAGGGGCGTATGAGCGAATTGACCATGATGGTGGCGTCAGCGCAGACGATGAACGACAGGATGACGTTGAAAACCATTCCATTCTTACCTTTGTAAGTGCTGGTCAGGGTGATGTTTGCCGTCTTGCCGTCGGCTGAAGTGCTTGTCTCAGCCCCTGTTCCGCTCACCGAGAGTTTGCGCAGTCCCATGTTGTCCCAACCCTCGGTCTGGCGGCCGTCGTTGTCGGTGGGCAGACGGAAGGCGTTGAGCAGCAAAGGCTTGCTCAGCATCTGCGTGCCTTCATAGACGAAACTTGTAAGCGTGCCCTGGCTCTTCAGGAATTTTGCCTCGAATTTCGAGTTCCCGACGGTGATGGTGGTGCCGTCGGTCACTGTCAGCGATTCGCACTGCTGCAACTGCTCCAGGTCGTACATGGGGAGCTTGGCCGTCTGCACGGGCAGCTTCTCCTCGGCCACCACATACCCTGCGTCGGCCCAGAGGGTGTTCTCGCGCAGCGAGGCGGTGAAATGGATGAAAGCCTCCTGCTCAGCGGGAATACTGGAGAGTGACGAGAGGTCGAGCGTGACGATGGTGCTGTCGCCGGCGGCCACCTCATTGTCGATAACACCCTGGCTATAGACATAACCCTCCTCGTTGACGATCTCATACTTGACGTCATAGACCGAGGTCGGCAGGAAGGCCATCTTGTTCTTCACGCGGAAACGTCCGCCACTGGCATTCACAGTCTTGAACTCAATGGGCTGGTAGATCTTCTTCGTGTTGTACGACTTCGCGGTGAGGCTCCAGTCGGGGCGCACCAGTCCGTTAATGCAGAAATTACCATCGTTGGGGTTGTCGCCGAAGTCGCCGCCGTAGGCCCAGTAGCTCTTGCCATCGGAGGTGCTGGTGAGCAGTCCCTGGTCCTTGAAGTCCCAGATGAACTCACCCGTCAGGCAGGCGTACTTCTCGTAGAGGTCGAACATATCGCGCACGTTGCCCATGGAGTTGCCCATGGAATGGGAGTTCTCGCACTGTATGTGCGGACGGTTGTGCTGCGACGAGCCAATCCAGTTGATGGTCTCCCAGCTGGCATACATCGTCGACGAAACGTCGGCATAGTCGCTGTTGCCCTCGTAGTGTGTAGGGCGCGTGGTGTCGAGAGCCTTGATGGCCTGCTGGACGTATTTGAAGTTCTCGCCGTTGCCGCTCTCGTTGCCCATCGACCACATGAATATGCAGGGGTGGTTGCGGTGCCAGCGTATCTGGTTCTCCGAACGCTCAATCATGGCAGGGCGGAAGAGCGAGAGCGACGACAGCTTCTGGTGGGCGTGGCACTCCACGTCGGCCTCGGCAAGGACATAAAGCCCGTACTTGTCGCACAGCTCGTAGAACACGGGGTCGTTGGGATAGTGGCTGGTGCGCACGGCGTTGATGTTCAGGCGTTTCATGGTCTTGATGTCCTCCTCAATCTCCTCGGCGGTGATGGCACGTCCGTTGACGGGCGAGAAGTCGTGGCGGTTCACACCATGGAACACCATGCGCTTGCCGTTGATGGTCAGCGCGCCGTCGCTGGTGCGGATGGCCACCTTCTTGAAGCCCACCTTGCCGCCACGGATGTCGATGGTCTTGCCACTGGCATTCTTCAGCGTCAGCACGAGGTCGTAGAGGTTGGGGGTCTCAGCGCTCCAAAGCCGTGGGTTGTCAACATCCATCGACAGACTGAGTTCGTTGGAACCTGAAGACTCGGAGTTGGCAGCCTCTGCGGAAACCTGGGCCACGACTGTGCCGCCATCCATTATCTTGGCTTCCACTGTGCTCCCCTCCCGTAGCATATCGGCATTCGCAACAGTCACATCCACCTTTGCCGTTGCGCTGGTGAAGTTTCTGTTGAGGTCGGCGGTGAAGAAATAGTCGCGTATCTGGCTCTTCGGTGCCGACCACAGGAAGCAGTGGCGCTGTATTCCCGTGAGACGCCAGTAGTCCTGGCACTCAAGGAACGAGCCGCTGGTGAAGCGGTAGACCTGCAGGGCAATGCTGTTCTCGCCCTCGGTAAGATATTCGGTGATGTTGAACTCCGACGGAACGTAGGAGTCCTCGCTATAGCCTATGCGCTGGCCGTTGATCCAGAGGTAATAGCCATGACCCACGCCGTTGAAGCGTACGTAGACCTCGCGGCCCTCCCATCCGGCGGGGATGGTGAACGTGCGGCGGTAGGTGCCGACGGGGTTGGGCATCGAGCTGTTGTAGGTGAACCACGACGGGCGCTCGGCCATGACGCTGTAGTTCGACTCGCTGAACGAGAAGGGGTAGGCCACGTTGCAATAGAGCGGCTTGTCCCATGACTTGCCGTTGTGGAGTCCCCACACCTGCCAGCTTGAAGGCACGTCGATGTCAGTCCACGACGCGTCGTTGTAGTCCTTGGCACACATTGTCGCCGTGGCCTTCGAGGGCATATTCACCCACTGGAATTTCCACTTGCCGTCGAGCGACATATAATAGGGCGAGGCCGACATGTCGTTTGTGGCGACATCGGCCTCTGAAGCCATGGGAATGGCCGTGGTGTGCGCCACCTCACGGTTGACGCTCGTAATCTTCGGGTCGTCCCACTCCTTGCCCGTCTGGGCGGTGGCCATGCTTGTGGCTACCAGGAGGGCTGACAAAGAAATAAATCTGATTTGATTCATAATTATTGTTTTATTGGTTATTCAAGTTTCTAAAGTCCGCAGATTCAGTTAGAAGCCTCCGCCGGGGCCGCCGAAGCCGCCACCGCCAGGACCACCGCCGGGGCCACCGAAGCCGCCGGGTCTTCCGCCGAATCCGGGGAACGACTGTGCGGGTTCCTTGCCAAGGTCGAGGAGCAGCTTCACGAGTGCGCGGCGGCGCTCGCTCCACGTCCTATAGTCATCGGCCTTGAGCACTTTCGGACTGAATCCCGGCATCTGGGGCATACCCTGCATGAATTCGAGGGTGCTGGTTGTGATGATGCAGTATTTCGTCTTGCCGTCGGCCAGCAGACGGTCGCAGATGGCATCGGCGCCGCCCACCTTGAACCAGCTCTCCATGGTGTCGCCACGTCCGGGTATGAGCTGCACGAAGGTCGGCATCACCATGCGTCCGTTGGGCATCGGTGCAGTGTACCATGCCTCGCCGCGCCCGATGTCGTAGCCCACACGTCCATGGGGGATGTCGCCCTGCGAGGCGAAGTTGAACGGCGACTGGGGGTTGTCGGCAATGCTGTACTTGAATCCCAGTTCGGGCGAAAGGTTCATGTTGCTGGGGTCGGCGACGGGTGTGCCGTCGACGATGAAGCGGTACTCGAAGGTTTCGAAGAGAATGTCGCTGCGGGTGATGCTCCACACCCCGTCGCTGTCGCGCTCCATGGCCACATTATCGGGGAGTATCTCACAGTCGAACTCCACCTTCTTGGCATCGGGGGCGCTGATGCGGAAGGTGACACCCTGCTCGGTGTATTCGGGCGAGACGATGGGCTTTGGGAACAGGCGGGCCATGACTCCCGGCGTGAACTGCTGCTCCTGGCCGGTGGCGGCAGGGGCGGGCTGGCCGGCCTTCATAGCTTCCTCGGCGGCCTTCTTGTTGAAGAGCAGCGGCAGGGTCTTGTAGAGGAAATACTTGGCATTCATCCACGTGTGGCCGAACTTGTCGGTGGTGAACTCCTTGACAGAGTGTATGCCCTTCTTGTCGAGGAACTCCATGTAGTCGCGGGCGTTGCCATAGAGGAAGTCGTCGGTGCCAACACCAAGCCAGAAGAGGTGGATCTTCTTGTTAAGCTCCGCGGCATTGTCGTAGACATCGGGTATGTCGGTCGAGGTGAACGAGCTGTAGCTGCACAGGTAGGAGAACTTGTCGAGGTTAGTCAGACCGTTGTAGAGGGCCTGGTTGCCGCCACGCGAGAAACCACCGATGGCACGGTCGTCGCGGTCATTCTTTGTGCGGTAGTTGTTCTCGATATAGGGCATGAGA
The DNA here is from genome assembly GCA_905233425.1 of uncultured Prevotella sp. Lineage (GTDB taxonomy): Bacteria > Bacteroidota > Bacteroidia > Bacteroidales > Bacteroidaceae > Prevotella. The sequence continues at coordinate 14,869 of CAJOEC010000083.1, forward strand.
TCGTTGATGAGGTCCTTGCTGAACACGTCGCCTAAACGCATCGCATTGGCCATGGCATCAGAGCGTTCCTTTGTCGTCGCGCCTGGCACTGTGGTAGGAGCGTCCTGGGATTTCAGCTTCGAAGGGTTGCCGTAGGGCAGCACGATAATCATCTCCTTGGCCTTCTTCTCGGCAAGGAGGTTGTCGAGGATGTAGTTCACGCGGCCCACCTTATAGTAGACCTCCTCGGTGTCGGTGGTTCCGCTGATGAGGTAGAACACCGGGTATTTCTTCTGCATGTCGGTCATGTACGAAGGCGGCAGACAGACCACAGCCTGGTTCGTGGCGCCGAGGCTCTTCGAGTAGTAGTGGATATACTCCACGCGGCCGTGTTCCACATCGTCGCGTATGTCATGGGGCAGTGTGCCATCCTTCGACGGGACCTCCAACAGACTGCTCTTGAAGCCCTCGTTGGGGAAATACTGCGGGTTCTTGGGGTCCATGACCCTCACGCCGTCGACGTAGAAGCAGTAGGGGTACATGTCGGGGGCGACGGGCGACTGCAGGTCGCCCTTGTTGCCGAGGGTCACTGTCCACAGGCCGTCGGCATCGCGTGTCATCTCTTTCTGTCCGCTGGCAAACTGCACGTCGACCGTCACTTTCTTGGCCGAGTCGTTCTGGTACTGGAACGTCACCGTACCGTCGTCGTTGGTGCGGGGTTGTGCCCCTGCGCTGAGGCAGAAGAACAAAGAACAAATCATAAATGATAAACCTTTTTTCATAGCTTTTATTGTTTTGCGGTTTTTATAGGGCTTATGGGACTTATAGGACTTATAGGACTTATGAGACCTATAGGACTTATAGGACTTATAGGACTTATGAGACCTATAGGACTTATGAGACCCATAGGACTCATGGGGTAATCACGCGGTAGTTGCCGCTCAGGTGCATAAAGGCGAAGAGGCGGAGCAGACCGTCGTAGTAGGCATCGAAGTAGCCGTCGTCGAAGGGCACGTGCTTCGCGTTCCACAGCGCGTTGACGAACTCGCGGCTCTTGTCGTGTGAGCACATCATCGAGGCGGCTGCCGACGTGGCGACGAGGCCGATGCTATGGCGCAGCTTGCGGAAACCACCAGCGGGGAGGATCTCGTCGTCCTCGGGCAGACTGCCGTCTACACGGTACTGGTCGACGAAATCGTTGATGCCCTGGCTGTAGAGGAAGTTCTGGAACTTCTCGCCATACTGCTGCTGCCACTCACGGTCGGCACAGCTCCACTCATAGTCGAGGGCGATGTTCATGGGCACGCGCCACGAGTCGTAGCGGAAATTGTTGTTGCCGTTGCGGCGTGGGGCACCCTGCGGCCTGTTGGGCATACCCGGGAAGCGCGGCATCTGCATCAGCGAACCGTCATACTGGCAGTTGTCGGGGTTCAGTCCCGTAGTGTCGTTGATGCACTTGTGCAGGAACTCACGGCTCTTCTGTGCGCATTCGGTCCAATAGTCACTACGCCCGTCGTCGGCATACTTGGCCCACACCTCGTAGAAGGCGGGGATGTGGTACGAAGGGTCGGTGAAACGCTGGCCGAAACCGTCGGGGGTGAAGGTGATGAGCTTGGTCTCAGGGTCGATGAGATAGGAAGACCCACCCCCGAACCCTCCCTGTGAGGGAGGGGAGTAGTTACCTACTGCCTCAGAAGTATATACTCCCCTCCCTGCAGGGAGGGGTCGGGGGAGGGTCTGTCTGGGGTGGGTTTCCCTCGGCTGTATACAGTCAAGAATATATTTTGCCTCGGCCTTGTAGTCGATGCCGGTGTCGTTGCCCCAGCGGTTTGAGGCGAAGAGCAGGGCGGTGATGAAATACAGCTCACCGTCGCTGGCGGCTCCCTCGGCGTTGTGCGTGCCGTCGGTCTTGCAGCTCCAGGCGAAATAGCCCTTGCGCGCCCCGTCCTGGTGCTGCATATAGCGTTTGCTCCAGCGCCACAGACGGTCGAAGATGTCCTTCTCGCCAAACTGCACGGCAATCATCATGCCGTAGGACATGCCCTCGGTGCGGGCGTCGTGGTTCTTGACGTCGGAGACGTAGCCCATAGAGTCGCCCACCTCGAAGTAGACCTTGTTGGGGCCACGGAACACGTCGTTGAACACCTCCTTCACCTTAGCATCGACGGCAGAAGGCTCATAGCCCATCTCCACGAAGAGGTTACGATACTTCCCTGTCTCAAATCCACCTTTCGTCCACGGCTCCAGCGCGACGGCTGACAGGGCGAAAGAGGCAAACAATACTGACACGAAAAACTTTCTCATATCCGTGCAATTCGTTTTTTAGTGATGATAAAAAAACAACTTGGTACGATTATTTGTGCTTGACCACGCCCCGAAAGGCTACGGGTAGGCGAGCTTCGCTCGGGAATGGGGGCAAAGAGCAGTCAGCCCAGGGCAGCACCCTGGGTAGGCATGAATGTACAGCCCCGCCCTGTAGGGGCAAAAGAATGAGTAGGAGGCGTCGCCTCCGTCCAAGGCTTTTGCCCTTTCAGGGCGACGATAACCTTGCCATCATACCCAGGGCGCTGCCCTGGGCTGACAGCTTGCTGGCCTTTCAGGCCGTTCTGCGGAAACAT
>CAJOEC010000084.1 GCA_905233425.1 uncultured Prevotella sp.
CCGAAACGAGGTGACCCAAAACGGCCCCTTGGCCGATTGCAAACAGCTCATTTATAAGTAGATGACTTTTTCTTTACAAAATTCTGCGGAAAACAGGTGCCACGGTCTGCCCCTTCATGACTTTGTCGCCAGTGTGTACGAGCATTGTTCGGACCACACCTTTGTTTGGCAGCCCGATGTCGACCGTACCTTGCGCCGGGAATACCACTCCTGAATAGTTGGCCTTGTCGGTGACATTCCCGAGGAATCCCCATACGATGAATGCCGCTATGAGGAGTATTATGGCTGTGGCGAGGAGGTAGATGGGTGCGGCTGTGACGTGCACGCAGTCGGCTACCTGCTTTGGCGAGGTGCAGCGTTGTAGAGGGTTGTTCTTGTTTGTCATTGGTTGGGTGTTAAATTATTTGTTTTTTCTCGCATTCTCGGCCTTCCACTCGGTGATTATTTGAAATAGTCGCCCATGGTCTCGGTGTAGACGGAGCCGTAGTTGGCTTGGTTGTAGATAGTGACGTGGCTGCCGATGGTGGTGCGTGCCAAATGACGGTAGAGGTCGTAGATGGTGATGTCGGGCTTCAGGTTCACCTGGTTGCGGAAGGTGCGGGCGAAGGCGTTGCTGAGGTAGATGCCGAGGTCTATGTCGTGAACGTCGGCCTTGCTCGACTCGGTGGGGTTGGCGGCGGTGAGCACCAGCACTTGCGGCTGGCCGGTGAGGGCCTCGCCCCAGATACCGCTGTAGCAGGTCTCGATGGCGAACATCATGCGGCGGTAAGAGCGGGGGGAGGAGGAGACCCGGCTCTCTGCCGAGGCAACGGACGAAAGAGCCGACGAGGAAGTAGAGGCGGGCGCAGTGCCGGCCATCTCGGAGACGATGTCCTTGATGCGCTGGGTGCCGAAGTAGCTGTGGGTGTCTTCATTGCCCCAGAGGGGACCTTCGCGCATACCGCCATGGCCGCTCCAGAAGAAGAAGACGTTGCTGGTGGCGGTGGGATGGATGACGTGAGGCAAGCGGTCGCTCTGACATCCGAGCATGATGTCGGCGATGTCATCGGGGGTGAGGTCGTTGAAGTGGTAGTCGACGACGGCATCCTTGCGCACATTGTCGTTGACCAGAGTGGGACCTACGGCTGACGAGGGGGGGACAGTAGAGCTGCTGCGCTCGACGTAGATCTCGCCGGGGAACTTGTTGTACTCATGATAGGCCAGGTTGTCCTCGACGATGAGCACGATGTGGTCGTCGTCGTAGCCGTGGTGGCGCAGCAGCTGGTACATGGCGAAGGCATCGGCCTGGTGGCGGTAGTTGACCCATGTGGTGCTGGGGCTGATGACGACGGCCCAGCAGTCGGTGGCATCGGGCAGGGGGTCTGTGTCGGCGGGCTGGTCGTTGAACGTTTGCTCCCAGCGCTTCTCTAATTTCCAGAACTCCTTGATGGAAACTTCGCTGTAGGAGCCGGCGGTGGAGATATAGATGAGAGGCTCAGCGAAGCTGCGGTAGTAGCCACGGTCTTGGAGATACTCCTGCTTCAGCTGCCAGAACATGTAGGAGGTGTTGAGAATGGCTGTGCGGCTGCTTTCGCCGAAGACGAGGTCGCCGGTGGCACCTACCATGTCGATTGTGCGGCCTGCTGCCACCTCGCGGAAGGCGATGGTGAGACCGTCTTTTTTCCATGTGACGGACATTCCCTCGTCGGTGCAGACGATAGCACGCATGTGGTCGGTGAGAGTGGGGCCGTAGGGCTTTGTGTCGTACTCCACTTGCTTGCCGTCGACGATGCAGAGTTCCCCGTTGGTTATCTGGTGGGCGGCACCGAGGGCTATTATGGTGAGTGCGTCGTAGATCTGTGCCTCGCCATTGACAGGCATCTGGCCATAGATGCCTTCGTAGGTCTGCGGGAAGCCATTGACGTTGGACCCCATCGGGCTAATGCCGAGCTGGAAATGAGATCGTTCCTTGTCAGCGGTGATGGTCTGGTCGTAGGAGGTGTCGGAGCAGATGGTCATCATATTGATGCCGTTCTCGGCAAAGTGACGCTCACGGTATTCCACCACCTGTTTGTTGACATCCTTGATGTCGGCCACATCGCTCAGCGCGACGAGGACAATCAGCTTGTCGCCCGTTGCCCCAGCCACGGTCTCGTCAAGGAATGCATCGAGGTTCACGCCCCGTTTGTAGGGCAAGGTGCCACCACCTGCAACGTGGACTCCCTGCTCGGTGGCGTAGTAGCCGAACCAGTCGAGGAAGGAGCGCCCGTAGAGGTCCTCGCTGTAGATGAGCACGATGTCGGAGGCCTGTATGGACTGGGCTGCGGCGACCATCATCTCACACTGTGTGATGTCGCTCTCTGTGAGGAACCATGCGTAGGTGTTGCGTGCGTTGATGCGCTGCATCTCTGCGCTGCTGCATGTTGGCATCACCACAGGTAGGCGGGGGATGGCTGCATAGCGCAACAGGTGGTTGGCGTTCTCCGAGTGGTAAGGGCCGATGATGGCGTGGCAGGTGTCGTCGCCTTCCTCTGGCGTGGTGAGACGGTAGCCCAGCTTGTCAAGGTCCTCGGTGTCCTCGTCGTGGTAGCGCAGGTTCAGTTTCACCCGTTTCTGTAGTCCATTCTGGGCGGCGTCGATGTTGGTCAGTGCCCAGTCGATGGTGTTCTGCCACTGGGAACGGATGTCGGCGGGGAGAATCACGTCGACATTGAGGGTCACGGTGCTTCCCTCGGTTGATGCCGAGGGCACGGTGGCATCATCATCACTCTTGCAGCCCCAGAGACAGAGGACCGCTGTCATTGCTATCAATAATCTGTAGTATCTCATAGTTAACTCCTCCATATTACTAATCTTCCACTGGTAAATTGTCCTTGCAATAGTCTTTGCCATAGCGGGTGACGGAGGCTGGCATGGCCCCGACGGGCTGCTTAGTCCAATCCGTGGCCCATTCCATGAATGCCTTGTCCCAGGCGCGGATGACGCTGTAGCGTTGGATGACATCGCTGTAGTTGGTGTCAATCATCAGGGTCTTGATGTGGGCAAAGTAGTCCTCCGACCAGTGTCCGAGGAGCCATATATCCCAGCCGGAATTGCCCGCACCGAGGTCTACGATGACGAAGCCGAAGCCCCGTTTCTGGTAGGTGTCCTGCCAGTATGTCGCCACCTTGTAGGCTTCCTGGTTGACAAGTGCCTGTCCGTCAATGGCCTCAATCTTGTAGCCTTCATCGGCCACGATGGGGATGTTGACCAGCTCGGAGGTCTCGCCAAGTACCTCGTGCATGGTCTCGGTGACGCTGTCGCGATAGTTCAGCAGTTTGTTGCTGTACATCCGGCACTGTGCAATGGTGTCGCGCTTCAGGTTCACACCCTCGGCCTCTGCCACGGGGATGGTATTATCCATGTAGGTGCAGAAGCGGCGGACGCTGTATGCGGCAGAGATGTTCAGGCCGTGGACGCGGTTGTTGAGGGCGAGGCTTGCTGCCGCGCTCTTGACATCGTCCTCATTGGCCTTCATGAGCAGCAGCTCGTCGGTGGGGCGGAGGTCGGATTTCACGTCTTCCAGCCATTCGGCCATGTAGAATTCAGTGAGCACAATCAGACGGCGTTCAACCTCCGAACTCGTTTGGATCCAGGTTCTAATGGCCGACTTGGTGAAGTCGTAGTAGTTGCTCGAGATGAAATGGACATCGACGGAGCTGCCGGTATTGTTGCTCTCCTGATTGAACAGCTCCAACTGGTGAAGCATGGCGTCGGCATAGCCTTTGTCGCCTAACTGACCGGGGGCGAAGACCATCATCACCTGAACGGGGGCTTCCCGGCTCTCAGCCGGGTCAACGGACGAAACATTGTCGTCATCCTTGCTGCACGAAGCCGCCAGCAGTACCGCTGACAACAGAACAATTGTCTTTAACTCCATGAACTCCTTTAAGTCCATTAACTTCTTTAACTTCTTTAACTTCTCTAATATCTTACTCATATCGTATTTCATTGGGGGTGTAAATATACGTATAGTTGTTATCGCGGGTGTAGGTGTAGTGGCCGTCGTGCTCGTCGGTGAGCGACCAGCTTATGATGTCAGCCATCTTCACAGGGCTGTCGATGAGGAACTGGTCGTACTGCTTCACCACGGGCAGCAGGTTGGAGATGTCGTAGTTGCCTTTGGGCTTCACTCCGCCGCCGTACTCGACGTAGGGCAGGGCGTGGCTCTCCTCGTACTTGAAACCCTCTGCGGGCAAGATGTCAACGGCACCGTCGGTGATGTAGAACATACCGTTGTGCGCCGTTTTAGCCGTGGGCGTGATGGTGAGCTTGCCGTTGAGCCATTGCACATCATACACGAAATTGTCCTCTGCCACGCCGACACCGCAGGCCAGGTTCACGCGACCCTCATAGATGGGGTAGCACACCCAGAGATCTAAGTCGTTGATGGTCTCGTGGCAGACGGTGGCTACATAGCGGCCGCCGCTGACAATGTTTACAACAATGGGGCTGGACTCTTCGTCGTTTACGGTAAACTTCTCCCACGAATCGTCGGGGCAGTGCCAGAGGCAGGAGGCCTGCTCGTAGCGGATGGGGAAGGAGGTGTTGAAGAAGTTGACGTTGCCGAGGAGTGCCTGCTGCATGCCGGCATCCTGCATCACGGCGGCCTGGATGCGCAGTGCCACCATGGGATTGACTGCCTCGGCGAAGAGCCAGATGGGCTGCAGACGCATGTCGATCATCTCCACGTTGGAGTTAATCTCGTTCTCCGGGTCGTAGCGCAGCGAGTTCGCCCACTGCTGGATGCCCTCGATGGAGAACGTGCGCGAGCCGTCGGCGCGGTGCTCGCCCAGGATGCCGGTCAGCGTGCTTTGGTCGCCGCCCCATGCCGTGATGACCAGACGTGCGTTCTCAAGCCATCTGTACTCGTCGGTGATGCCTTTCGACTGGTGCTCCTTCACGGCTGTGAGAAAGGCTTTGGTGCTCCACTCCTCTAAGCTCGCCTTGTCGTAGTAGCGCCATAGGTCGTTCATCAGGTCCACGCGGATCTTGCCGCCGAGCCATGAACTCACGATGACGTGGGTGCCCCAGACGTTGAGGAACGAGTCGACGGCGGCGATGTTGCTGTCGTCGGTCTCGGCCAGATGGTTTACTGCGTTGACAAAGCTCTGCGTGAGCAGACCATGATGGCCGTCCTGGTAGAGCGTCATCACGGCAGCCTCTGATATGTAAGTGCTGAGCAGGGAGATGTGCTCGTCGTGGGTATAGTAGAATTTCTCCTGTATGCCGTCCTCGATGAAGTACTGGCGCTTGCGCTTCGTACCATTGTAGAGTCCCAGGTCTACCTCCTCTTCGAGATTCAGGCTGACGTTGGCCACATAGTCGCGGAAAGAGTATTCGAACTTGCTTTCTAACTGTACAGTCGTGGCCATGTTGGTGCCTATGAGAATCTCGCCAGTCAGTTCTTCCAGTTCATCCATGTACTGGCGGCTCACCACCTGGCAGCGTATGTCCTGCCAGTTGCAGTATTCGCCGCGCACGGCGTCGTAACTGTAGCCGAGGCCGAAGTTGCGCAGGAACTTGGAGCGTGTCTCCACGTCCTCGGCGCGTGTCCACTGGAAGGGAGCGTCGTTAGCGGCAGTCTCGACGGGGAAACCGTCGAGCGCGAACTCGTCCTCGCTACATCCGGCAAGGGCAATCACTGCCAGCAACGCGTACATTATTTTATTATATAGCCTCATCATAAAAGCGGTAGCAAATTATTCCCTTTTCACTATTCCCTTTTCACTTTTCACTATTCCCTTTTCCCTTATTTTGGCGTGTACACTTTTGTGGCGCTACTGATTCCGCGCTCATCGAAGTGGATGACGTTCATGGTGTAGTTCCAGCCGGTATCATAGACTTTTTTCTGGAAGTCGCTGTCGTAGGAGTACTTATATTCCTGGCGGCTGCATTGCCAAGGTCTGGTGCAGTCCTGCGGCACGTTGTAATAGACGCAGTGACGCCAGCTATAGGCAGGAATCCATCGATAGGTGCCCCAAAAACTGTCGTAGATAATGTGGGCACCTCGGCCATCGGGGCTGTGCCATACCACGTTTTTGGTGTTGTTGAAATGCTCTGGGAAGATGTGTCTCATCTTGCGGTCGCTGTCGCTGCTGCTGTTTATCCAGTCCTTGATTTCCCTCACCATGCCGGGGTTTTCGACTATGAAGTTGATATAGCTGTAGCAGTCGCTCTCTTCGGTGCACTGTCCCTTCGACTTGTTGTAGGGATACCAGGTGCCCTCTTTGTCGCCGTCTAAGTTGATGCTCTCGTCGTCCCCTGGCTCGTTGATGTTCATGTGGACGATTACGCCGCGGGAATTGTAGCAGTCGCGCACGCAGATGTAGTAGCCCGAGCAGTAGCCACTGCCCCTGCCGATTACTAAGATGTCGCCGATGTCGTAGGGCGACGAAGCATTCTGCGGGAAGGCTGCCGTCGTCAGATAGTCGATGCGTCGCAGATTAGGGATGCACTTGATGTTCACCTCGACGTAGGCCGAGCGCATGGAGCCGTCGCCACGATGGAAGGTGAGTGTGCCGAAGCTGTAGAGTCCGCCGTCGGGCTTCATGGGCATGTCCATGAGGCTGACGGCGAGTCCGTCGTCGGTGTCGGTGACGAGGTTGTCGCAGCCTACGATGCTGCGGAACATACGCTCGGCATCGTCGTAGGTATCGGCCTTCTCGCTGCGCGTCAGGGGCTGCGATTCGTCGAGCACCACGCCGTATGTGGGTTCGAAGGTCATCTCGCCGATGTCCTCGGCCATCACGTCTTGGCCGGTCAGCTGTCCGAGGATGTTGGTGATGGCTCCCTGCTGGTCGAGCAGCACCAGTTCCTCGGGCGTGAGTTCTTCCACTGCGATAACATGCTTGTCGCCCTCCCAGCCGCCGCGCTCCTCGGGCTTGCTGTTGTCGTCATCGTCCTTTGAACAGCCCGCCACAAGCACAAATGCTGCCAGCAGCATGCCCATTGTCTTGAGATACTTCATAACCATTTCTTTTATTGCGGTAGCAAATTATTCACTTTTCACTATTCACTTTTCCCTTAAAAGTTGTATGTATTCTCCTGAATGGTCTTCAGGGTGGGATATTCGAACATGTAGTTGCGGACGGGGCGGACTGGGTAGTAGTTGGTGCGCCACTCTAAGCTGTCCTCGCCAAGGTAGGTCTTGTCGTCAATCATGTGCAGCTTGTAGTCCTTGTCGAGCACCATCAGACAGGCGTCGTTGCTGTCCTTGCTGTCCTTCGAGCAGATGACGTTCAGCACGTCCTTGTAGCGAATGATGATGTCCTTTCCGGGAAAATCTTTGTTCCCGTCCATGATGTCATTCCAGCCGTAGTAGCCGTTGAACTGTGCCTCCCAGCCGCTCTGCTGTCCGCGGAACAGTGCCTTGGGGTTGAAGCCGAGGAAGCTGTAGAGACTCTTCACCTGCGCTGATGTGGGCAGGTACCATTTCTTGTTGGGATTGTCTAAGTAGAAGGTGTTCGGGTCGTAGTCGAAGATCCAGCTGTTGCGCCTTGTGAACGTCTTGTTGGGTGTCCACTGGAAACGGGTGTAGAGCACGCCGTCCACCATCTTGTCGAGGCTGGAGTTATGGTTCTCGCGTGAGAAGAACATTTCATGCTGTATGTCGTAGCGAGTCCAGAAGCAGTTGCCCACTTTTACAATGGGATGGCGGTGGGTGATGGCACCATCACGGGTGTCGGTGTAGAGCTGCAGCACGTCGGGCTTCACCTGTCGGTCGTTGCCCTTGAGACCCTCAATGTTTGTGGGATTCGTCAGCAGTAGGTTGCCGTTCACGTAGTACATTGTTTCCACAAGGTCGCCCGGGCGGCTGTCCTCTAAGGGGTTCACGTAGCAGTCGGCAACCGAGAAGCCCACGTAGGCTGGCTGGTGTACGCCGTCGCCGATGAAGATGCCCTGGTTCATGCGTATGTGCTGCTTGTAGATGGGATAGACCACGGTGACGCGCTCGTCGGTGCGTATCTTGGGCACGTACTCCGAGCAGACCTCGAGGACTGGCTCGCCGTCGTAATAGAGCAGGCGGCAGAGCGAGGCATCGGGGTTGTCGAAGAGGGTAGAGGAGGAGGCCCGGCTCTCAGCCGGGGAAATGGACGAAAGGGCGGCGGAGACCGAAGCTGACGCAGCGGGCACGGTGGTGGCGACGGCGGGGAAGGTGAACAGGTCTGCTTCGGTGCCGTAGGGATTGATTTCGTAGATGTCGGTGCCGAGGAAGCTCCGCGGATAGGCACAATCGCTGCGCATGGTCATGAGCAGGGTGGCGTTGAGGAAGTCCATCCGCAGGTCGTCGGGCACGATGTCCCAGAGCGGAATCAGCTCGAAGTGTATGACGTCTAAGTTCGGGTCGCGCTCGGGGTTGTTGCTGTAGTTGATGGTGGCGAGCCACTCGGTGATGTGGTCGGGAGGCAGTTGTCCGCTGCCAGTCAGGCTCCTGATGTCCTGTTCGAGGCGGGCACGGGTGGTGTCGCTGCCGCCACGGACGGTGATGGCACCCTCCTTCGACTTGCTCGACGAAGGTTGCCGGTTGTTGCAGGTGCGGTCGCTGTCGCTGATGCGGCCCAGGGTGTATTCTATCTCCTGCATCATTTCCTCGCGGCTGTTGAACGATGCCTCCTTCGCCATTGAGAAAGTGTAGTCGATGCGCCCGCCGAGGTCGGCCTGGAGGATGACGTGGGTGCCGTATTTCTCGAGAATCGCCTCCACCAGTTTCTGCCGCCTGTCGCCGGTGGCCTTGAGGGCATCGACAACGCTCAAGTTGAAGGATTGGGTGTAGGGCATTTTGTACTGGCGCTTCAGGTCCATTAAGGCGCCGCGGTCGATGACGCGGGCGGCGACGGCCTTCTCCAAGGAGCCGTGGCCGAAGTTGTGCTGTTCTAAGGAGCCGCTGCCCTCGTTGATGTAGGTTGTGGCATCGATGACGCTCTGCTGACAGCCGTCAATGAGGTATTCCTTGTCTTCGTACTGCTGCTGCGTGAGGTCCTCGCCGTAGGTATGGATGTCGTTCGTCGCCACATATTTTATTTCCGTGCGCGCGAGGTGGCAGTCCTGCACTACGTCGAAGTTGTACATGCTGCGGAGTTCCAGCATTTTCTCATAGTCCAGCACGGCCACTGCGGTGCGCACGGCCATCGGGCTTTCCAAGGCTTTGTAGATGTCGTAGCCGTAGCCCACGTAGAGTTGTTCGCGGGCGGCGTCGCCGTTCTCGTCGGTATCGGCTGTCGAGAGTTGCGTCACGGTGACGGTGCCGCGCCGTGGGAGCGCGGATGTCTCGTCCGTAGCATTGCCGACGGAAGAACCGTCGGCTGCGACCGCTGCCTCGGTGAAGGTGAGAGTGGCTGTGCGCCGCCGTTCCGTGTCGTTCATCTTGGTGACAAATGCCACGATGCCGTCGGTGGCCAGCGTGTCGGTAGCCACCGACAGCCATTCTGCGTCGGAACTGACAAGGATGCGGCTGGTGTTGGCGTCACGCCCGGAGGCTTGACCCACTATGTCGTCGATGCTCACCTGCAGACTCTCAAAGCTGGCCCGCCAGTTCACTACGGCCTCGCCGTTACCGTCGGCAGCTGAACCGCCGACCACGTTCACCGTAAAACTGCCTTCGGGAGAGGGTAGGGTGGCTTCGTCGTCATCATCATGGCAGGCCGTGAACAGTGTCACGGCCGCCATGGTCAGCAATATCGTTGTCAGTCTTTTCATATTTTTCTATTAAGAAAAAAAGATCAATCTAACTTAGTCCTTGCGAAGTGCTCCTCGGGTGTGGTTTGGATTTTGCCATCTATAATACCGAGGTATTCTTCTATGCCGCGGTTCTTGTACTTGTTAATGAAGTAGTTCTGGGCATACTCCTGCGTGGCGGCATCGGCGAAGAGGTTCCAGACGGGCGTGATGTTGAACGACAGAGGTGCGGCCTGGCTTATATCGGGTCCGCCGTCCTCGGGGCTGTACATCGACTCCACCCAATTCTGCAGCACTTTCTGCCAGGCGTTGCGGTCATCGGGTGTTGGTCCCATGCAGAGTGCCCATAGAGCTCCCGCCGTCTCGTTGGCATTGCCGCCGTAGATGAAGAATTTCGAGTGGCTGTTGCGCATGAGGCTGTGGCCGTCCTCACTGTACTTGAATTCACCCGTTACGTGGAACATGCCCGACACTTCGCCTGACAGTGCGCCCTCGAACTTGGCTTTACCAAGCAGATACATGGTGTCCACCTTACAGTACATGGTCAAGCTACCGCCGAAGTTGCCGCCGGAGCAGTAGAATGGACCGTACAAATTGTCGATGGTGTTCAACTCCTGGTCGGCTGCGGTGTAGTCTTCCTTCATCAGTGCCCAATAGAGGTTCCAGTACCTCTTGCCAAAGTCGGCGGAATAGAGGTTGTCGAACTTGGGGCGCGCTTTGTTTTCCATGGCGGCCATCTTTATCTTCTGCATCGCAGTCAGTTCTCTCTTGCCGTTCTTCTCATAGTATGCTTCCCTCTGGGCTTCTATTGCCTCCCAAGCGGCTTCAAACTCCTCGGTCAGTACCTCTTTGGAGAAGGCATCGTTAGCGTAGGTGCTTAATTCGGCCTCAGAGAGGATGACGTTGTAAATGGGTGCGTTGCGCACGATGGAGTAGTCCACGTGGGCGCGGGACTCATCCTTTGTGCTATTGTATCCTGCGCTGGCTTCAAACTCGATGGGGCCGAATGATACTCCAAGCTGCAGATAGGCACTCAAATGTTTTTTCTGAGTGAGGGCGGAGTCGAGCATGGCAGCCACGAGGTCGGCCATGGGGATGATGGCCTCCACGTAGGCCGTCTTGTTCAGTTGGGATGTCTTTATCAACTCCTGGATGCGTACCAGATTGAAGATGTTGTTGTTCTTCGTCACCTTTGTGGGGTCGAAGCTCGTGCGTTGCTCCTCTGTCATCTGGCCGCCGACAATCTTGGTGTCCTCCAGCACACAGCGGTACTTGATGCTCTTGGTGTCGAGCACGTAGTCGTAGTCGAGGCCGCGTCCTACGCCCTTCTCGGCGAAGGCCGTGCCGCTGCTGTTATCGGGCTGGTCGCCGTCGAGGGTGGCAAACTGGATGACGGGAATCTCGGTCAGCTCGTCCTTGTCGTTGTAGAGCAGGAGCCTGGTTTTGCGGTCGGTGCCGGTCGTGTTCTCGTCGAAGTAGAGGCTGATGGTTCGCTTGCCGTCGTAAACCAACTCGTTGTCGTTGATGGATACCCAGCTGGCATCGGCATCGAGTGCGCCCGTCCACTTGCCGTTGCAGTCGATGTTCACGTCGACGCGTGTGCTCTCCTTGTCGGTGCGAATGCCCTTGGTTAATAACTCCTGGCTGACGGTGATTACCGAGCCAGCAGTTTCCTGACTGTTTTTGTTGTCGTTGTCATCGTCCTTACAGGAGGTGACGCCCAGGCTGAGGCTGCCCATCAGACAAGCCGTCAGCGCAAAGTTGAAAAACTTTTTCATTGTCATTAGTATTAATGTATTACATATTTATAATCTTACCCTTTACGGTCTGTTCGTCAAGTCGAACACCCATGGTTGGTCGTTGAGGAGTATGGCATCAACGCGAGCGCCATGATGTGGCTGGTACAGTGTCGTCACGTATGACAATTGCTCGTCATAGTATAGGTCTTCCAATTCAAACAATGTGAGGCTAATGTGGGTGAAGGGCGTTCCGTCTGTGAACTTTGTGGCACTGTGTCCCTGGTCATCGACCATCTTCACGGCGAAGGGGATGATGGGTTCGCGGTACATATTGGCTGGAATGGTGCCCGCTGGGGCATTGCGGCCCTTCTTGTAGAGGAAGTGCGAGTAGTCGTTGTTGAAGTTCTCCCTCGACGTGCGCGGCCCCGTGTTGTCCTTGATGGAAGTATCGGTCATATAGTTATACCAAGTGTTGTACACCCACTTGTCCTTGTTGTAGGAGTTGATGATGCTCTGGTCGTCCAGGTCGCTGAGCGTCATGGTGCGCTGCGACGGGCCTTGCGTGTAGCGGTCATAGTACCTGTACCACCACTCGCGACGGCCGTCAGCCTGCTCATTCGTGTTGTCTTGGAACATGCGCAACACGCACAGTTGGTTGTTGTCATTACGGTAAGGGGTGCTGATGTAGAAGTTCTTGAGTTGCGTTGTACCCTTGTTGACCGATTGGTTCTTATAAGTGTACATCGTGTCACGTATGGCAATCAGTTCGTCGAAATTGACATTGCAGTTCTTTTCTATGTTTCGTATCCTCTGTACTACTTCTATGGTGGAGTCCCTTTTGTGTTTTATGGAGTTCATATATACAGTTACCATGTCATAGAGTATCTGTGCTGCCAAAGCCTTGTTATTGGTGGCGCTCTCCAGATTCCTGCCCACGGCTTTCTCGTCGAGGCTGATGAAGTAGGCATAGTCGGTCATGGTAAAGCCAGCGATATTGTCGTAGCCGTAGGCTGAGGGCTGTACGCAGAACCATCTGCTGCCTTTATCGTCCTGAACGACGTCGCCCCAGTCGTAGAATCCGCGATTCGCGTACTGTATGTTGACCGACATGTCTTGTGGCGTGATTTCGGGACCGTACACGCCGGGCCCCGTCTCGCGTACCTCCTCCCAGGGGTATTCATCGTAGTAGCGGTAGATTCTCGTGATATTGGGGTTGAATTTTTGGGTGGGACCCAGCTCCCCGCCGTTCAGCTCGGCGCCGGTGGCATGGCGGATGAAGAAGCGGAAGTCGGAGCTGTTGTTCCAGAACTCATTGTAGGCCGTCACGTTGCCGGGCATCTTGCTACAGTCGACACCTTTTGTGTAACTCTCGACGTTGCGTTGCGGACTCTCATAGACGGCGTGGTGCATGTTCCGCTCCTTGTCAGTCGTGCCGTTGGTGTAGGTGGCCTCATAGAGTGTAAGGTTCCACGAGAATGTGGTTATCCACGAGTAGCCCTTGTAGAGCAGGTGTACGTAGGCGTTGCTTTCCTGGCTCATCATATAGTTCAGCTGGGTCCAGTCGAGGCCCAGGGCATTCTTCAGCTCTCCCTTGTCCGACAGCTTTTTCCAGGCTTTCTGCACGTTCTTCCAGTAGAACTGGTTGTGGTATGCTAAGTTCTTCTTCGAGAAGTCTTCGAAGATGGGCAGGCCACTGAAGCCGAAGAGCTTGCCGTCGGTGTGGTAATTGGTGGCATTGTCCTGCCACAGCGTGGGCTGGCAGATGGCCCAGAGCATCTCGGCGAAGTTCTGCATGTTCACCTTGTCTGTGCCGATGGCCGTGGGACAGGCGTAGTAGATGCCGCCCTGGTTGTTGGGGCCGCCTTTCTTGGTGGTATATTCCCACAGGTTCTTGGGGTTGTCCTTCGACAGGTAGTTCACGCACACCCAGTGGCTGTCCTCCTTACCCTCCAAGGTGAAAGCTGGGCGCACACAGATCCAGTAAGAGTACTTGCCGTCACTCTCCTGCTTCTTCACGATGTCGCCGAAGCGGTAGTATGCCTTTTTGTCGCCGAAGCTGCCGTTCTCGTCCGAAGCTGCGCGGTAGACGATGCGCTTCAGGTGGGGCACCTGCTTGATGTTCACGTCGACCACGGCCAGGGCATCGGCGCTGTTCATGCGGGTGTAGGTGAGCGTGCCCACGTCGGGGTCGTCATAGTTGAACGACGTGGTGTTCTCGTCGATGCCGCTCGCGTCCACGAGGTTTGCGAACCGCTGCGAGGCGGCCTGCATGTCGTTTACGTGCACCACGCGGGTCAGCGAGCCTTCGCTTTCGGGCTTGCCGATGGTGGGTTCGAAGGTCTTGTCCTGGTAGTCCTCGGTGTACTGCCCGATGCCGACGAGCTGTCCCACCACGTCCCAGTACTTTTGGGTCACGCTGTCCTGTCCCTCGGCTGATTCCGAGGGCACGGTGGCTTCGTTGTTGTCGTCGTCCTTGCAGGAGGTGGCGCCCAGGCTGAGGCCCACTCCGAGTGCGGCCATCAGCGCGAAATGTAGAATCTTCTTCATTCTTGTCACGGTTATTTGATTATTTCTTTGTTGCGGTCGGGGGAGTCGAACCCCCGGCCGCATGGAACAAATTGTTCTTTTTGCCTCGTTGGCCGGCAGGAAAGCCGACCCTCCTACTTATGGATTAACCAGGATTTTATCCGTAATCTCCGGCTCTTCCATCAGGCTCACCTTCTGAACGACGTGTTTGTAGTAGCGGTACACCTCTTCGATGCCATTGGTCTTGCCGGTACCTGCCAGTGCCTGCTGCCTGTCGTATTCTGGTTTGCTATTGTTTTCGCCGATACCCAGGTCTTCGCCGGTGGCAACGCGGATGATGAAGCGGTAGTCGTCATCGCCAAAGAAGGCCTTGCTCTGCAGGTAGGGCTTGTCGAGCGTCAGCTTCTTCACGTTGATCTCAATGTTGTTCTTGATGACATCCTCAGTCCTCTTCTCGTAAGTCATGATGTGCATGTTTGACTTCTCTTTCTCACCATTGGTGTAAGTGTACTGATAGAGCGAGAGCTTGTTTGAGAAGGTCCAAATCCAGCTGTAGCCTTCGGCCAGCAGGTGCAGTCCGCCTTTCTTCAGGTTGTTCTTGAAGTAGTTGTTATCCACGCCGAAAACTTTCTGGTAGATGTTGTTTTTCACCCAGTAGTTCTGCACGTTCTGGAAGAAGTAGCGGTTGTTGTATTTGATCTTGCTCTGGTGGAAGTCGTTGTAGATGGGCAGACCGCTGGGGCTGCCGAACATATTCTCCTTGGAGTATGACGTGGTGTTGGTAAGCCATTCCTCCGAGAAGTTCATGGCAAAGAGCATCTCGGCGAGGTTCTGCATGTGCTTCTTGTTGAGTCCGAGCTTCGTGGGCACGGCATAGTAAATATTGTTGCTGGCCTTTTCGTAGACCTCGTAGTTGCTTGCCGGCACCGGGCTGACGGTGATCCAGTGGCAGTCGTCCTTGCCCTCGGGGTCGAATGCGGGGCGCACGCACACCCAGTACTCCCATGCTCCGTCTTCCTTGCGGTAGCGCTTGATGACATCGCCGAAGCGGTAGTAGCAGCTCACGTAACTGCCGTTGTCGCCTATCTGCTCGTGCGTCATGTACTTCAGCTGCGAGAGGTGTGGCATCTGTTTGATGTTCACGTCGACGGTGGCGAGGCAGCTGCTGCCGTCCTTGTGCCATGTGAGTGTTCCCACGGCGTCGTTCTTCCAGGTGAAGTCGGCGGTCTCCTCGGTGATGGCGGCTCCTGTCAGGCTGTTGAAGCTGGCAGCGGCGTCGGCCAGCGAGTTCGAGGCCACGATGCGTGTCTGCGGCTGTCCCTCGGCCTCCACGCCGATGGTGGGTTCGAAGGTCTGGGTCAGGTAGTTGTCGCCGGCCTCCTCGATGCTGGTCAGCTGGCTCATCACGTTGTAGAAGATGCGTGAGTCTTCGGAAATCTTCTCGGCCTGTTCCGCTGCCTGCTGGTCGGTCTGCTGCTGTTCTTCACTTTTGTTGTCGTCATCGTCGTCCTTACAGGAGGTGACGCACATGCCGAGGCCTGCTACCAGCAGAGCCATCAGCGGAAATTGATAATACTTTTTCATTTTGTTGATAATGTGTTGATTGATAAATAAAACAATAGTGTCGGTTTGATTTTATAGTGGCCACCCGGCTATGGGGGCTATCTTGTGCAATTGGTTGTCGAGGTAGAACTGCCAGCTGCAATTGTTGCAATAGGCGGGAGCCCAGAACGACTGGAAACTTGAATTATATAGTTTTGCGTCGTCCAGCATGTGTACCACGGTGAGCTGTCGTCCGTCCTCCGACACGAGGTTGGGTTTCATGCTCTCGCCGCCCATGTCCTTCACCTTCATCACGCGGAGGAACAACACCGGCTCGTTGTACATGCCCAGTCGGTTGTTCTTGGTGTCGATACAGTCGGAAGGCTTCACATTGACGGTCTGACTACGTGGCTCGCGGCGCAGACCTTTGCCAAAGTTGTCTTGATCGATGTGCAGGGGCAGCGTCACCCACTTGTCGTCCTTGGCGTGGCGGTTCACCATGTCCTGCGATGCGATGTCCTGCAGGAAGAGTTTCTCCTGTGTCATGGCCCAAGGCATGGTCCACTTTGTAAATCCCAGGTTCGCTTGGTCTGCTGTGGGGCCAACTATCTGCGAGGCGTCGTAGGTCTGGTAGCGCTTGTAGCAGCGGGAGTACTGTAGGTTGTATCTCTTGCCCTGCGCGTCTGAACATTTGTCACGGTGCGAACCCGCCAGTGTGTTGTCCAACATCAGACGGGCTATGGCCTGCTTGCCTTGGGTGCCGTCGTTGTAGGCAATGTTGAACAGTTGCGACGAGGAGTTGCTATTGTAGGTCGTCCCATCCTTCTTGAATGTGAAGGTGCTGTCCACGTCTGTCAATATGCTGGCCCAGTTGACGCCCGTGTAGTCATAGACATTTTGCAGACACTTGCCGAGTTGCGGGTTTGCGCCCAGTGTTAACCGCTGTTCACCGTTGGCTTCCAACATATAATGGATAAACGTTGTAAGCATGTATGCCAGTTCGGGAAGATCGTTCTCGGAGGGCAGTCCGGATATGGTGTTGCCGTCCAGGTTGTTATTCTCCTTGAAGTCGAAGCTGATGAAGCGTGCATAGCGGTCGGTGGAAGTGGAGAAAATCTCCGAACTGTATGGTGACCCTAAGAAGCAGAACCAGCGGTTGCCGTACTGGTCTTTCACCACGTCGCCTATCATGTAGTAGCCGCTGCCGTCGGCATCGGCATTCTGGAGCGTCACATCTTCTTCCTGATGCCCGGTGGTGGTCACCTCGGCCTCCTCCATCATGCTCACCTTGGGTAGCACGTCGCGGTAGTAGCGGTACACCTCCTTGATGTAGCTGTTCTCGGTGGTGCCGGTGCCTGAGAGGGCCTGGCGCTTGTCGTAGAGGCTGGTGGACTTGCCGTTGGCGTCGAGGCCCAGCTCCTCGCCGGTGGCATGGCGGATGA
>CAJOEC010000085.1 GCA_905233425.1 uncultured Prevotella sp.
GCATGGAACTGCTTTCCAACAATTGTCTTATTATCAGACATTTGTGATTTTCTTAATGCCAAAATGACAGATAAGGTATTGGTAAATGAAAGAGCCCTATCGGATGGTAAGATTCTTGGTCATATTGACCGCTGTGAATGTTCCTGCCGACAGGGTAATGACATCACCTTCGCGGGCAAAATTATAGGCATCTACAAGTGCCTTTTTCCCATAAAATGCCCACATCTTTCCCTCATGGTTGAGCGTAGCAACAAGTGTTGAGGGTTCTTCGGCCTTGGCTCCCGTCATGGCGAGCATGGAGACCACAAACAGTAAAAACAGTTTCTTCATAGTCTTGAAATGTTTTTGCACCTGCCCACACCCCCGGACGCGGCAAGGTTCTGATAGTTTTAGATTAATTGGTGCATATATACAAGAAAGGCGTAGGTGTCTGTTTCGTTACGAAAACGTCTTTCTTGTAAATATGGTTTCCCGCTTTATACGGTTGGCGTTGCAAATATAGGTATTATCCGCGAAACGGCCAAACTTTCCGCTTAGAAAGTCTGGCCGTTTAACATTTTTACTGGGTTAGGAAGCTTCCTTTACTCCACTGCATAGAGTGGTATATTTGTGAGCTGTTCCTGCTGCTTATAAGGCAGCATGGAGTAGCGCACGGCCTGTAGGTCGGCATTGGCTTTCAGCAGATTTGTCAGCGAGTTGGCACGTACATTTCCTTCAGCCTTCACTTCGATTGGCAACAGGCGGGCATTACGCTGAATCACAAAGTCGAGTTCCAGGCGCGAATCGTCGGTCTTGTGATAGTAGATGGGCGACACGCCGTGGCTCTTCATCTGCTGAAGCACAAATTGCTCCGTCATCCCGCCTTTGTACTCCGCGAAAATGTTGTTTGCCACCAGAACCTGTACGGGCTCCACGTCGGCCATGGCTCCAAGCAGTCCAACGTCAACCATATAGAGCTTGAAAGCCGAAAGATCTTCGTAGATGCTGAGGGGCAACGCAGGCTTCGTGCAACGGGGCACCTGGCATACCACTCCTGCATCCACCAACCAGCGTATGGCCAATTCGAAATCGGCGGCTCTCGCACCTTTACGCAAGGCACCATAGATGAATTTCTTGTTCTCCCTGAACAGCTGCGAGGGAATGCTCTTCCACACCATGCGGATTCTGGGCACCAGCTCCTTGGGGGCGTGCTTGGAGAAATCACGGTCGTAGCCGTTCAATATTCCTGTCTGAATACGCCGCACCTCATTCAATGCCCCTGTCGCAGCATATTCAGCGACAGCCTCTGGCATTCCCCCCACATAATAATATTGTCGCAACAATTCTACGTATTTGTCATGCAGCAGATTGATGGTCGTATAGTCACGGCTGACGAGCAACTTGTACATCTCCCTCTCTCCCTTGGCCAGCAGGAACTCTTCAAAGTTCATCGGGTAGATGTTGATTTCATCTACCTGACCCACAGGATAGGACGTTCCCTCGTGAAGCGAGATGCCAAGCAGGGAGCCAGCCACGGCGACATGATACTCTGAAGCGTCCTCGCGGAAATATTTCAGCGACTCCAATGCCTCGGGTATGTCCTGTATCTCGTCGAGCACTATCAGCGTGTCACCCGGCGTTATGTCCACGCCCGTCAAAGCCCGTAAAGCCCTCAGGATCCGCTCCATATTGAAATCCTGTGCAAACAGCTGCCTTGCCAAGTCGTTCCTTCGGCAGTTTACGTATGCCTCCAGGCGATACTCTCGACGGGCAAACTCATGGAGCAACCATGTCTTTCCCACCTGTCGTGCTCCATTCAGCATCAACGGTTTTCTGCCAGAGCGGTTCTTCCACTCCACAAATTTCTGATACACAAGCCTTTCCATTCTATAACAACATTTTTCTTCACATAAATCAGGGTGCTGGGCACACTTTTTCGCACCTAATCACGATGCAAAGATACAAAAATCTGCAGATAACGGCCAATGTATATTCCCATTCTGCCTGATGACGCTTTGTCAATTACTTCATCCACTCGCTGGGAGCCTTTCTCCATTCGGCCAGCAAAGGCACATCCTCCTGGCTGATGTAGCCAGTCTTCAGAGCCTCGTCCACGACTGCCTCATAGTCGGTGAGCGTGACGAGCTTGACACCGGCCTCGCGGAACGCATCCTCGGCCACGGGGAAACCGTAGGTGTAGCTGGCCACCATGCCCACGACCTCGACACCAGCCTGGCGCAGGGCCTCGACAGCCTTCAGGCTGGAGCCGCCGGTCGAAATCAGGTCCTCGACGACCACCACCTTGGCACCGGGTGTCACCTGCCCCTCAATGAGGTTCTGCATTCCGTGGTCCTTGGCCTTCGACCGCACGTAGCAGAAGGGCAGGCCAAGCTGGTCGGCCACCAATGCGCCCTGGGCTATGGCTCCCGTGGCCACTCCGGCTACAGCCTCGGCTTCGGGGAACTGCTCCTGGATGATGTGGCACAGTTCGAGTTTGACGAATGAACGCAGTCCGGGATAGGACAGCGTCTTGCGATTGTCACAGTAGAAGGGCGATTTCCATCCGCTGGCCCAGGTGAACGGCTCGTTGGGTTGCAGCTTGATGGCCTTCACCTCCAACAGTTTCTTTGCAAAAATACTCTTAATCATATTCGTTTGTGTTTAAGTATTATCGGCTACACGCTTCGTGTCTTGTAGCATTTCGGGCACAAAGTTACGAAGAAAATGCGAAATGAACAAAAATGAGAACATATTTAGGTAATAAAGAATGTGAAAAAGTTGGATGTGTGGAAAAAAATATCTAACTTTGCCCGTCATTTTATTTAATAGGACTAAAAACCTTATTTTTATGGAAAACAAAGAACTAATTGCACAATGCGAGGCTATTGCCAAGCAGTGGCTTTCTCCGGCCTTCGACGAGGAGACACGTAAAGAAGTACAGGCAATGCTCGACTCAGAGGACAAGACAGCCCTCATCGACGCTTTCTACCAGAACCTGGAGTTCGGAACCGGCGGTCTGCGCGGTATCATGGGCGCCGGCACAAACCGCATGAACAAGTACATCGTGGGCATGGCCACGCAGGGCTTCGCCAACTACATCAACAAGGCTTTCCCCGACATCCAGCCCGCCGTCGTCGTGGGACATGACTGCCGCAACAACGGCCGTATGTTCGCCGAGACCGTCGCCGACATCTTCTCGGCCAACGGCATCAAGGTTTATCTCTTCGAGAGCCTCCGCCCCACACCTGAGATTTCGTTCGCCATCCGGCAGCTGAAGTGCCAGGCCGGCGTGAACGTCACCGCATCGCACAATCCCAAGGAGTATAACGGCTACAAGGCATACTGGGACGACGGCGCACAGGTGCTGGCACCACACGACAATGGTATCATCGACGAGGTGAACAAGGTGACCATCGACCAGGTGAAGTTCGAGGGCAACAAGGAGCTTATCGACATCATCGGCGGTGAGATGGACTGGGACTATCTGCAAGCCGTGAAGGAGGCAATGGTAGACCAGGACGTCATCCTGCGCCAGAAAGACCTCAACATCGTCTACTCACCGATGCACGGCACAGGCCGCGTCATCATTCCTGAGGCTCTGCGCTCATGGGGATTCCAGAACATCCACGTGGTGCCCGAGCAGATGGTCATCGACGGTAACTTCCCAACAGTCGTCAGCCCGAATCCTGAGAACGCCGAGGCCATGACCTTAGGCATGAAACTTGGCACACGTCTGAACGCCGACCTGGTGATTGCCTCTGACCCCGACGCCGACCGTCTGGCCATCGTCTGCCGCAACGCCAAGGGCGAGTGGGAAATTCTGAACGGCAACCAGACGTGCATGATGTTCTGCTGGTACATCATCGCCAACAAGAAGAAGCTGGGACAGCTGAAGGGCAACGAGTTCCTCGTGAAGACCATCGTCACCACCGAGGTCATCGCCAAGATTGCTGAGAAGAACGGCGTGGAGCTGCGCGACTGCTACACGGGCTTCAAGTGGATTGCCAACGAGATTCGCATCAGCGAGGGCAAGCAGAAGTATATCGGCGGCGGCGAGGAGTCATTCGGATTCCTGCCCTTCGACAAGGTGCGCGACAAGGATTCACCAGCCAGCATCTGCCTCATCTGCGAGATTGCCGCCTGGGCAAAGGACAACGGCATGACGCTCTACGACCTGCTGATGAACATCTACGCCGAGTACGGATTCTCGAAGGAGGTGACCATCAACGTGGTGAAACCCGGAAAGACTGGTGCCGACGAGATTAAGCAGATGATGGTCGACTTCCGCAACAACCCGCCGAAGGAACTGGGCGGCGAGCCTATCGTGCTGTGGAAGGACTACCAGACACTTGAGGGCAAGAAGGCCGACGGCAGCGCAGAAAAGCTCAACATGCCCACCACGAGCAACGTGCTGCAGTGGTTCTGCGCCGACGGCACGAAGATCAGCGTGCGCCCGTCGGGAACTGAGCCTAAGATCAAGTTCTACACCGAGGTCAAGGACGCCTCCTTCAAGGGTGCTGCCGACTACGACAGCTGCCTGAAGGCCGCCGGTGAGCGCATCGAGGCCATTAAGAAGAGTCTGAACCTGTAAACCATCTGACAATGTATAGCGCATAGCTGGGCTGTGGCAGCCCAGCTATGCGCTATTCTTTTGTCAGCTCCCATCCTCCGGGGAGGAGGGGCCGGGGTGGCGAAAAAAATCACCATTCGTCGCGCCATCTGACAACGGGCTTGCCGTCCTCAAACTCAATGGGGAGCCAGATGTAGCGGGCGTCGCGGGGATGGTCGGGACGCCAGATGTCGGCCATGAAGATGTATCTTGAGTTGAAAGTCGGATGTTGTGCGTTGAGTGACTTCAGTTCCTCGTCGTCAAGCGTCAGCACAAACGTACTCTGCCCGTTGAAGGTCTTGTCAGCCAGTGGGCCGCGGCAGGGGTTGGGGTGCTGCGTCCAGGGTCCCCAGATGCTTGGGGCGGAGAACATTCGGGCTTCGTTGGGTGCCCAGCCGGTGCAGCCCGACGTTATCATCCAGTAGGTGCCATCGTGCTTGAAGATGGCGGGAGCCTCGTTCTGTCCACCAGGGGCCATGCGTGTGTAGCGGCCGGTGTGGTGCAGATAGTCGGCGGTAAGCTCGGCGATGTGCAGCGTCATGTTCTCCTCGCTGCTGAAGATGTGGTAGGCCTTGCCGTCGTCGTCGACGAAGAGCGTCATGTCGCGTGACATCTGGCCGGTGTCGAAGTCACGCTTCACGAAGAGGCCCTGGTCTACGGCCTTGCGCCATGCGGGTGTCCAGTCCTTGTAGTTGGCGGCGTTGAGCGTGTCGGCAATGGCTGTCGCGGCAGCGTCAAAATCCACAGGCCACGTCCCGGCGTTGGCTCTCGACGAGTAGAGGAACTTGTAAGGCCCCTCGGGGCGGTCGGCCACGGCGACGCCATAGCGTGCGGCGTTGTAGCCCTGGCCTTTCAGTTCGAGGTGGAACCACATGCAGAACTTCTTGGTCACGGGGTTGTAGATGACCTTCGGGCGCTCGAGTATGCAGCCGCGCTCAATGTCCGAGTCGGTCGTCGCGCCGCGCCGCCTCGCGCCCTGGCCGTTGCCCCGACTTGGGGCAGCGTCGGTGACGCTCAGCGCAACACCACAGTTGCGCCAGTTCAGCAAGTCCTTCGACGCGTAGCACATCACCCCTACAAGCGCATCGCTCGTGTGGTCGTCCTTGTGCTCGCCAAACCAGTACCACGTGTCGCCGTATTTCATGATGCCGCCGCCGTGGGCGTTGATGTGCCGTCCGCCGTCGTCGCGCCACAGCTCGCCACTGCGAATGGTCTTCTTCCGAAGCTGCTGCCCGGCCCAGTAGTTCTCCAGCCGTTTCGCCTCGGCCTTGGTGATGTGGATGACGCTGCCATGCTTCGGCGACACAAAGTTTTCCATCTTCATCACACCCTCGCCGAAGTGGCCCAAGGGCGTGAATGTCTTGAAGTCGCTCGTCTCCACGAAGCCGAAGTTGTTGGGCCGGATGGTGTAGATGTCGTACATCACCACCCACTTGTCCTGCCCGATGCGCTTCCACACGTTAGGTGCCTCACATCCCGTCTGCTCGGCGTCGATCTGCTCGGCGTGGTAGTCGTCGAAATGGTTGATGCGGTCGCTGATCATGTACTTTATGCCGCCGGGGTTCTCCTGCGAAACGTAAGTCATCACATATTTACGATTTACGTTTTTGCTGGAGCCACTGTTAAAACGCAAATCGTCAGTTGGCAAATTGTCAACCTCAATGATGTCTGCGTCGAGCACCTGGATCGTCGTGTCGGGGTACTCGAACAGCAGCTGCGGCTCGGTCTCCAACGTGGTGAATGCCTCGTCGGCATAACTGTAGTAGAGCTTCGTCCTACCGCCTGCGTGCTGTCTGATGGTGAAGTAAACCATTGGCTTGCCCACCTGCGGGTCCCAGATAGTCTGCGGCGCCCACGCACAGCCTATCTCGCCAAACCGTTCCGGGAAGAGTTTGTCTATGCGTGCCACGTGGTGCGTCCAGTTGATGAGGTCGTCTGAGGCCATGAGCACCAGCCCCCGGTTGTTGCCCCATCCGAACTCGTCGGGGCGTTCCCATTGCGTCGTGCGTATGCCCTTCTGTCTGCCGAAGATGTGCAGGTCGGTCATGGCGATGTAGAACTTGCCGTTGGGTGCGCGGTAGATGTGCGGGTCGCGTATGCCGTGCTGCTCCGCAATCGAGTCGCCGCTGATGATCGGCTCGCCGTTGTTCACCGGCCGGAACGTGTAGCCGTCGTAACTGATGGCCATGAAGAGCGCGTGCGTCGGGTCGCTGAAATAAGTGAAGAGGTACGCGCCCATGTCCTTCTCGGTGAGTGCCCGCTTGGGCTTCGCCGCTGTCGTCGCCAGTGCGACGAGGACAGTCGATAACAAATAAATAAGAATTTGTCGTTTCATTGTGTTGGAATTATAAATACGTTAGTTTGACATATCAGAAGTTGGCAGTTCGACTAATGCGATTCAATACTTCGACTAATTCTCAGCATGACTATTTATAGTAGAAAGCCTTTATTCAAGGGTGTTTTTTGACATATTTGGCGTTTGGAGTTCGACTAAACTTCGACTAATAGTTCGACTAAACTTCGACTAAATCCACTTTTTCTTTTCACTTAGCAAATTCAATTTACTTCTTTAAGACATCCATAACCAACTTACGCAATTCTTCCTTGTTGGGTAAGAACAATTCGTATTTCGAGACAAACAGATTAGAATCCATACCGTATGTAGCATACTCCACCATCAGTTCGTCGATAGTAATGAGTTCGCAGATATGTGACCACGTTAATTTGTCAGACGTCTGACATTTTTCAGACATCTGAAGAATTAATGGCTCAGATTTGTCAGATTTCTGACAAATTGGGAATAAGAGTTCCTGACGGAATTGCATCATAAATACAATCCTGTCAAGCTCTGTTTCCTTAGGCTTCTCTGCCATCACATTTTTGAATACACATACTCTCATACTCAACTTTATTCTTGTATGATAATAAATTACCCTGAAAAAGTTATATATAAAAGTTGGTAGTTCGTTTGCTTATCCGAAATACTATGGCTCAATAAAAACTGGCGTTCCTTTTGCATTTTTGGCGTTCAGTTCAACAAACCTTGCCAAATAAACTAAGATATTTAATAAAACAGTTATTTAATTTTTAACAGGGTCTCTACCGTAGTGTCGGTAAATGTCCGCCATATTTTCAACTCTACAGGCTTGTAGTCTTTAAAGAGTCGCTTAACAAACTCAATTTCGAATACCAAACGGAAGTCATTAGGATCGTTATCTGCCTGTCCCTCTTTGCGAGTGCCAACGCGAGCAATCTTAATCAGATATAGGTCACGAATACCCTTGTGTTTGATATACGGCATGAAGTAGTAAAGCTTGTTGAGTGCCACCGTTGAAGGGAATCTTTTGCCTGTATAGTATATTTTTGCCGACTGGTCAAGATAACGTTCCACATTGTCTGGCTTAACCAAACTGATAAGTACGTTCTTGCTTTCATCAATATCTGGCTTGCCATATTCTTCTACGCTCTCACAAGCCATTGCATTCTCTGTTATGGCATCATAAGCATACTGGTCAAACAGTTTAAGGAAGTTCAGTTGCTTATAGTGTGCTGTTTTTGCCTTGGATTGCAATTCTCCAACGACTTGTTGGAGTTTTCCTTCTGATGTTGATCTTTCCAATGTTTCGCGGTTTAATCTGCGTCCCATCAGTTTGTACCAAATAGAGCGGGCCATCTTGGTTTCCTTCTCTGAGAATCCCATTCCTTTTTGCAGCAACTCCTTATCCGTGAAGTCGAGAATTTCATCTGCTGTTTTCTTCTCACGAACCATCTGATCTACTTTATCGAATAGTTCAGCATTCGCTTCGCGATAAGGCAAATAGATTCCTTCCACCTCGCTTGGCATCAATTCCAATACACCGCCTCCAAAGTTGCGGCCAAGAATCTCAGCAAAAGCAAAAGACAGAGAATTATAATAGCTCACCACAAAAGCCTTGTGGTTTACACCCTCATTGATGAACACACGGTGCATCGTGTCTGTGGTGTATGCTTGGGCCTCGTTCAGTACGAACTTAGGATAAAGGTTGTTACGACGAAGGAAGAGAGCCTGAGACAACTTTATGGATGGTATCATGTACCAGTCATCGCGGATGCTGGTTTTATATCCCTTATTTATGCTTCGTTGTTCACCGCTTTCGATGTAGGCTTTCACGCCGTCACCACCTCCTTCTTTCACCTTTGGAGGGAATACCAGAAGGTTGGCTTTGGCACCAATGTTAAGATTCCGTTTCCAGTCCTCAGTCGTAAAGCACAGGCTATTCACCTGAACACTACGACCTACCATCGGACGGGCATATTCCTGCAGCTGGTACAAATCAACGATGCTTTGAGGAACGGTGAAATAGCCGTTGGCGCCAGTTGTAATACCCACCTCCACATTGGCATACTTTCCAATCTTTGGCATGTTTTCGCAACGCACCCTGCCTAAGAAATCCAGTTCTTCTTTATCCAAGAAATAGTAAGTCCACTTGTCTGAGTGGAAATCTATCTGCTTGGTAGGCAGATTCAGACGATAGGGTTGAACCATAATTCTTATTTCTTGTTCAACAGACGCTTGGTGGCTCGCAGTTCCTTCTGAAGGAGCTGCATTCGCTCCCTTAATTGCTCCTTTGTGGGCAACATGTCCTTGATGCGAACGTTGTTATACGTGGCAACACCAATAGGAGTACTTAGACCACGGAACGACCATTGCACCTCCGTCTTATCCATATCCGAGCATATCAGGAGTCCAATAGTCGGATTGTCATCTGGGGCTTTCACGAGTTCGTCAACAGCACTGACGTAGAAGTTCAACTTTCCAACAAACTCTGGCTCGAAGGGTTTTACTTTGATTTCTGCCGCGATATAGCATCTGAGTCGAACATGGTAGAAAAGTAAATCTATTTTCCTTGAGCGTCCACCAACAATAATTTCCCTTTGTCTTCCCATGAAGGCAAAACCTGTGCCCATTTCCAGGAGCAAGTTTGTAACGTCACTGGTAAGTGCATCTTCCAACTCTTTCTCTTCGTAAAGCTTGTGATCTACCGTGGCAAAGCCAAAATCATAGTTCTCCTTCAAGACTTCCTGAACCAGCTTGCTTTGTATCTCGGGCATGTGTTCAGAGAAGTTGTTTACTATCTCACCTTGGGTTTCATACAAACGAGCCTTAAAGCAATTGACAAGTGCAGTCCTACTCAAGCCATTTGCTATCACTTGGTTTATGTAAAATACAGCTTCTTCTACACTTTTACTTCTGCTAACAATCTCAATATGCTGCCCCCATGGAACAAGAGCAAATGGCAAAGGGAATTCTCCAATGGGCTGTTGGATAATTTCTCGCATGGTGCGTGCGAGCTTTGTATCATCTTGAATTTCTGTGCTTTGCAATTCTCGCACGCCCCGTGCGAGTTTTTCAGGCTCGGCGGTATAGAATAGGAACCACTGCTTCATACGCCATAGATTGGATGCAGAAAAACCGTCTGCATCAGGGAACTCCCGCTTTAAATCCAGACTTACCTGCTCTACAACTCCAGCGCCCCATCGTTCTTCGGCTTTCTTCTGCACAAGGTCACGTCCCATCTGCCAGTTCCAAAGCAGTTTTTCGGCATTCACCTTAACGGCAGCCTTCACTTGTGCAGAACGGTAGCGGTGTTTCACCTCGGCTATCCACTCTGCGTAGTCCGCGTCTAATGTTATATCGTGCGACTTCACGATACGTGGTTCGGATTTTATTACTTCCATTTCCTCTTTCTTCATTTTTGTTTGGGGAATACTTCCTTGAAGGTTCGTTCGCGACTATCTACCCATTGCAAGGTAGCATCAATTAATTGAACTGATATTGTTATTGCTCTTGCCATATTATCAACGTAATAGGTTTATCTGTTCATTTGTCAACAACTCTGGTAGCATGTCTTCAAACAGAGACTCGCAGCACAACATTACTTTGTCTTCCTTGAATTCCTCACTGTTTAGGTCTATGAAACTACAGCGTTCTCTGATAGTGTAACCAAATGCATTTATGCATCGCTCGATTTCAGATTCTTTGTAATCATCCAAATCAATCGATGCCGAAACTTTTGAATAGGTATTTACGGAATATCTAATATCAATGCCATTAACGATTGCTCCGTTTTCGTATGCAGTAGCAAAGTCTTCCTCGTGACCTTCATATTCATCCAAGATGTTGCGGTCTATTATCTGAATATACCACCAGCTATGGTCATTTTCCTTCTTAGCGAATTGAAGGCAATCTGAGTCGGTGCATATTAGCGACTTGAAGTCGTATAAAATATCCTTAGCCATAATTTATGCTGCAAGTTTTAGTTCGTTTATCTGCTCTTTATAGTGGTACTTCTTTATAAGCGCCTTTTGGTTGTTGTCGCTTTCCTCCACCTTTACCGATGCGTCGTATATCATCAAATACTCAAAGTTGGAAAGAACAGATATTTTCAGGTTTGCCGTATAACCGTAACGACGAGCCTGACGTGCAGGTGCATCTACATCCTGGATATGTACGCAAGGCTTCTTGGCTTCAAGGAAGAACTTTCGTTCTGCAAACAAGCGGAAAGTGTAGTCTGGTTTCTTGGTGTTTTCAGAAGCGCCAGCTTTCAGCGGTTCCTCCAGAATCACCTCACGCTCATTCGTAGGCTTACCAGCACGATTTTTGATATCCCAGCCCAAAAGTTCAAACAAGGGGTCAAGGAAGTCACTGCGCAGCAGCGTCTCATTGTAGCGATCTGTCAGATAGTAGCTTCTGTCAGCCTCGTATTTCTTAATTAGTTCTTCTATCGCAGTCATTTCATTTCTATCATTATTGGGTTACCCACTAACTCTATTATATGCCATTCACTTAGTTGGAGGATTTCAAATAGCGGTTGCCTCCTAAATCACCGTTCCGCCACAAGCGTCCGGTAGCGTATGCTGCCGCCCATTGCTTGAATTCTTCATCACGGAACACAGACAGAGTGGTGGCATTCTCTTCGTTCTTCTCACAAACCAGAACATCCTCGACGCTGAATTGATTCAGGACGTTCTCATTGTGGGTGGAGACAATAAACTGGGTTTCCGATTGGCGCGACTTCATACCAGCCATCAATTCATAGATCATGTCTGGGTGAAGCCCTACTTCAGGTTCGTCGATACATACTACGACACCACGCTGGACATTATAAATGATTGAAAGAAGACACAGGAAGCGCAATGTGCCGTCTGAAATATGGGTCACATGGACAGAACGATTCAGCGAGGCCTCTTCCAACATCAATTCGATATTGGTGCCCAAGATGTTATAGTCGAAGTCAGTATAGTTCGGGTTCACAGTCATGAAAGCCTGCTTGATGGCATTGTAATCAGCCTTGTTGTTAATCTTTATTTTGTTCAGCAACTGGGGCAGGTTGGCACCATCGCTTGCCAGACGAATGGCAGACGTAACCACACCCGGCTTGCGGATGGCACTTTTGGCAGAAGTGTCAAAGTAACTATAAACAGCTATGCTCTTGATGGCCTCTCTTAGGGCGAAAATATGATAATAACGGTCTTTATCCACCAACTGACTCAATATAGAATTCATGGAGTCTTCCAGTTGATAGTTGACTGTGACTTGTTCATCATTGATACTCTCCCTGACGAATCCCTTTCCATTGGCCATACTCAGATAAATATAGCCCATGCGCCCCTCTTCATTCTTCTTGTAGAAATATTCTTCGATAGAGAAATTCTGTGTTGAGGGAACTTTATAGAGACGTATTTGATAGAAAACAGGCTGACAGAATGTATAACCAAAGCCTTGCAAGGCATCTTTGTCGAACTCAAATTCCAACTCTATATTTGGGTCAGGCTGATTCGTCTTGCCACTAAAACATACAGCATCGAATCCTCCCCACTGATTGATGATAAGGTCAGAAAGCCCTCCTTCGACCACTACTGCCTTTAGCACATTGATTGCTTTAAGGAAGTTTGATTTTCCCGAACCGTTGATTCCTACCAAGGCGTTCACCTGACTCAGTTCAATGGTGGCTGAACTGAAACTGAAGAAATTTTTAAGCCGAATTGATTTTATCATAACAGGCGATTGATGTCTATATATTATGGGAATTGTTGTTATCTGGCACAAAGATACGAACTATTTTGTAATTATGCGCAAATTCCTGCGTTTTTTTAACGATTATAATCACTTGATTGTAGATACTGCGACTGTACGGCCTTCCTCCGAGTAGGGCTGCTGTCAGGCTCCTTGGGGGCTGCGGCCTTCGTGTCCTTAACGCCTCCAGCTTCTCTTGGGAGGCCCAAAAAGTTCGCGCCGGGCGAACTCTGAGTTCGGACGGCGCGAACTGGGAGTTCGCACGGGGCGAACTGGAAGTCCGCGCCGGGCGGACTTTTTGGCATGTCGGAGACGATTGTGACAGAGACGCGGGCAGAGGCTGACATTGCCCCTGCCGGGGCATCGGGCTGGCGCTCCAGCCCCTACATCAACAGGTTTTGCTACTGAACCTGTTTTTTTGACAAATTGTTTGGAGGCTTCATTTTCTTTTCCTACCTTTGCACGCGAATTGTGCTAACCATCAAAGTATTAACAAAACCTGAAAAACAAATGAGAAACCATCAACCCCTCTGGATCGTGTCGCTCGTGGCACTTGCCTTCCTTCCCATGAAAAGCCATGCCATCGGTGGCGACGGAGCGTATTTCACCCAGGACTTCGAGGACCCCGCGCAGTATCCTGAGACGAAAAACGGCGAGGCCCAGACCTTCACCGTCGAGGGTCAGGGCGACTGGATCTACTACAACGCGTTCCAGTCAACGAACACGTCGTACAACGAGAACGGCTCGAAGTTCAACCTCCGAATGCCGAAGAGTGGCAGCTACGTCGTCACGCCCCTGCTCACGAATGGTGTGGCGAAGGTGACGTTCTACATCGGCCGTGCCAGCGTGAAAGCCTACACCAGCACCGACGGCGGAGCCACCTGGACCGAGGCCGCCATCACCACCGTCGGCAAGACTTGCACCGTCACCGTAGGCAGCGACGCCGTGAACCGCGTCAAGCTTCAGAACGACGCCTCGAAGGATGCCGACATCGACAACATCACCGTCTATGCCCAGACCTTCGCCCAGCCCGTGAAGCTCACCACCGGCGAGGCCACCAACATCACCACCACCTCGGCCACGCTCAACGGCTCCATCGACGAGACCGGCGGCGAGACCATCACCGAGGCCGGCTTCGTATGGAGCACCACGAACAAGGAACCCACGATGGCCGACAATGTTGTGCCGGCAACTATTAACTATTCACTATTAACTATTAACTTGGAAGGCCTCCGCGAGGGTTCGCTGGTCTATTTCCGCGCCTACGCCAAGTATGGCGACACGCAGGCCTACGGCGCCGTGCGCTCCTTCAAGACCGCCATCGACGACAAGGGCCAGACCGTCGACGCCGACGGCAAGTACTTCACCCAGGACTTCGAGGACGCCACCACCTTCCCGCAGGAGCGCCCCTCGGCCGACGTGGAGTATTACGTCGCCGGGCAGGGCACATGGATATACAACAATGCCTTCGCCTCGACCAACAGCAGCTACAACGTCAACGGCTCGACGATGAACCTCCGTCTGCCCAAGAACGGCTCATACGTCATCACTCCCGTGCTGCTCTATGGCGTGAAGACCGCCACCTACTTCGGACCGCGCAAGGGCGACAGGCTCATCTGCTACGTGTCGAAGGACGGCGGAAGCACCTGGACAACAGTGGCCCAAAGCAGCGACGGCAACAATAATTATACCCTCAACATCGACAACCTCGAGGTGAACCGCATCAAGATAGCCAACGAGAGCAGCGGCGATGCCGACATCGACAACCTCACCGTCACAGCCCAGGCCTACGGCACGCCCGCCGTAGTGGCCACCGGCGCTGCCACCGACATCACGAAGAACACCGCCGTGCTCACCGGCGAGGTGCTCGAAGCGGGCGACCAGCCTATCCAGGAGACCGGCTTCGTGTGGAGCATCCAGAACGCCACGCCGACGCTTGCCGACAACGTTGTGGAGACCGAGACACCCGAAGACCTGCATCTCAGCGTCATGATCACCGGGCTGAAAGCCAGCCAGACCGTCTACTACCGCGCCTACGCCCTGAGCAATGCCGGCTACGCCTTCGGCGACGTGCGCTCCTTCCAGACCGCCGAGGCCACCCTGCCCGTGGTGCAGACCACAGAAGTTACAAAGAGCGGCTCGCGCTACAAGGCCGGAGGCGTGGTGACCGACGATGGAGGACTCGACCTCATAGACGTGGGCGTTGAAGTGGCCAGGAATCAGCAGTGGACCACCTACTCCATCGGCAACAAGCCCAAATTCTCCACCACACTCTCGCTGTGGCCTTCCACAACTTATTATATACGTGCATACGCGGCTACTGCCGCTGGCATCGCCTACGGCGAGACACTCACCGTGGAGACCGACAAGGTGGAGGAACGTCCCGACGAGATCAAGGGCGACGAGATATGGTGCTCGCCCGACGGCGACGATACTATGGCCGACGGCTCGGAGGCAAAGCCCTTCTTCGACCTGCAGAAGGCCATCAACATCGCCCAGCCCGGCGACCGCATCTGGATGAAGGCCGGCACCTATGTCTACGACAAGCGCATCAACATAGATGACCGCAACGGCACCGCCGAGGCACCCATACAGGTGTTCGCCTACGGGGGACGCGCCGTGCTCGACTTCTCTGGCATGCCCTACCACAAGCACAGCGACAACCCCTATCAGGGTGTACGTCTGACCAGCAGCTACTGGCACTTCTACAAGATTGACATCACCAATGCTTCGGACAACGGCATGCTTATCGAACGCAACAAACCCACGGGTGGAACGGCTGCCGACATCATCGCCCGCAAACAGGATGGACACGACAACATCATCGAGCAGTGCAACTTCTACGGCAACGGCGACACAGGCCTGCAGATGAAGAACCTGGCAGAGTTTAACTACGTCATCAACTGCGACGCCTACGAGAACAAGGACGAGAGCGACGGCGACGCCGACGGCTTCGCACCGAAGATCAGCGTCGGCGACGGCAACTACTTCTTCGGATGCCGCGCCTGGAACAACTCCGACGACGGCTACGACGTGTTCTTCAAGAAGACCGGCGGCTTCGACGACAACAAGACCATCATCATGGAGTACTGCTTAGCCTACGAGAACGGCATCATGGACGGCGCAGCCACCAGCGGCAACGGCAACGGTTTCAAGATGGGCAGCGACCAGGGCCGCATGAACTGCGTGCTGAACCGCTGTCTGGCCGTGCGCAACCTGAACAAGGGCTTTGACCAGAACCACAATTCGGGCGACATCATCATGAACAACTGCACGGGCATCGGACAGACCGACGTGGGCGGAAAGTCCTACTCCTACCGTATCTACGAGGCCCTCGCTACCGGCAGCGTCTGCGAGATACAAAACAGCATCGCCATCAACGACCGCCTGACCACCGACAAGAGCGAAACCGACTACGGCAAGCGCGGACAATGGGGTCGCTGGGAGATCACAGTTGCCTCGAAGGACACGCACAACGACTGGAAGGCCGCCCCGGAGTGCTTCCTCGCCATGGACAAACCCGAACAAATCATCGGACCTCGCCAGGATGACGGCACGCTGCCTGAGATAGACTACGCCCACATCAGCCTCGAGACGGGCAGACAGTATGTCGACGCCGGCGTCATCGTCGATGCCGACGCCGAGAAGTACGCCGCCGCCAACGTCG
Source organism: uncultured Prevotella sp. (assembly GCA_905233425.1). Classification (GTDB taxonomy): domain Bacteria; phylum Bacteroidota; class Bacteroidia; order Bacteroidales; family Bacteroidaceae; genus Prevotella. Next base: position 16,312 of record CAJOEC010000085.1, read on the forward strand.
TCATCCCCGCCATCGAGTATGCCGGCCTGGCCCCCGACCTCGGTGCCTACGAGACCGACTTCGCCCTCGCCGACGCCACTCTGCCCAAGGAGCAGACCATCCTCCCCGACATCACTACCGCCATCACCTCGCCGCTCGCGGTCGATGGTTCACCCATCGACAACCGCCTCTCCGTGCGCCGCACCGCCGACGGCCTCTACATCGTCGCCGTACAGGGAGCGAAGGCTGCCGACACCTACACCGTGAAGGCATACGCCGCCGACGGACGCTTCCTCGGCAGCCGCACCTTCCGTGCCGCCACCGTCGTCAGTCTGCCACGCCACAGCGGAAGCGTCATCTTCAGCGTCGAGGGCAACGGCCAGCGCATGGTAAAGAAAACCCGATAGAAAACTATCGGAATAATTATCCGCATTTACCCGATAGGCGGCCTGAAAGGCCAACAAGCTAATAGCTCAGGGCAGCGCCCTGGGTAGGCATGAGTACACAGCCTCCGCCCTGTAGGGGCAAAAGAATGAGTAGGAGGCGTCGCCTCCGTCCAAGGCTTTTGCCCTCATTCCCGAGCAAAGCTCGCCTACCCGTAGCCTTTCAGGGCTATGTGCTTATTGCCCCTTCGGGGCGTTATCATCTGATTGCGGATAATCATCTATCGGATATACTTCAGTATGAGCCAGGCGCCGACGACCTGTAACAGCAGTCCGGGCCAGCCGACGGTGAAGTCGGCGATAGTGGCGACGATGCCACCGGTGATGGCCAACTCGCCGAGACAGCCGATGGCCTTGCTCACGAGGACCACGCCGACGAGCAGCGGCAGGCTGACGGTCTTGAAACGCTCAGCGGCCAGTCCGGCAACAATGGCGAGGACGGCGAGCTTCAGCGTCATCACGGGGAGCACCTCGGTGGCGGGCATTCCCGTCAGCAGATGGTTCACGAGGGGCGAGAGCAGGGCGGCGAGAAGTCCTGTCTTCCATCCGAATTTGTAGGCTCCGGCGAGGATGACCAGCGACAGGGGGGAGAAGATGATGCCGCCCTGGGGGATGAGATGGAACACTTGAGGCAGCACCAAGTTGCAGGCCACGAACACCGCAGCCCACATATAGGTCTTCACCTCGTCATAGTTCAATGTGTAAAGTCTTACTGTTGCTTGCATGATAATAATTGGTTTGATTAATGACAATCGTGGATAAAGAATCAGAAGTTGACGTTCACGCCACCCATGAATGTGGCGCGGGGCATGATGTAGCCCTGGTTGATTTCGTAGCGACGGGCGAGGAGGTTCTCACCGTGCACCCAGAGACTGATGTTGCGAGTTGCGGCGTAGGTGACGCTTCCGTTCAGCAGCCAGAAGTCCTCCTTCGTCTCGTTGGCGCCTACTGACGTGTAGAGGTTCTCGACACGCTGCAGACCGAGGCTGGCGAGCCACTTGCCGCTACCGTCGCTCTTTGAAGGGGCAGAGTGGAAGTCCACGCCGACATATCCCGTGCCCTCGGGTGCGGCGATGACTTTGTTCTTCATGTGTAGGAAAGCCGTGTTGGCACGGACGTCGATGTAGCGGCCGGCGGGACATTTCAGTTCCAGCTCGAGACCCCAGTTCTCGATCTCGCCGGTATTGACGTTGCGGGGCTTGCCGTCGACGGGCATGGTCTGTATCATGTTGTCGCCCTTGATGTAGAACACGTTAGCACCATAAACGATGCCATCGCCAAGGCGATGTTTCCACGACAGCTCGTAGTTCCACAGCCGCTCAGACTCCAGGTCGGTGTTCGACGGCGGATAGAGGTACATCTCGCGCATGGTGGGGTTGCGGAATCCCTTTGAGACCATGGCCTTCGCCTCGCCCGTGGCGATGGGACGGACGACGACACCCGCCTGTGGCACCCACTCCGTTCCGGTTATCGAGTGATGGTCGAGCCTCACGCCAGCGTCGATGGTAAGCCAGTCGAGCAGGTCCTGACGGAAATCGACATAGCCCGCAATCTCGTTGCGGTAGGACTTGCCGCTCTGCTTGTTGGGTGTGTCCATCACCTCGCCAGTGGCTTTCGAAGTGTAGTAGGCGTTGCCATAGATGTGCATGTAGTCGATGCCTACAGTCAGACGGTTGCCCTCGAAGAACTGCGCGCTCTGATACCACGAAACTCCCGTCAGCGCGTCCTTCGAGCGGAAATAGCGCTGTGTTGGCTTTGAGGGGTCGGCGGTTCCGTCGTCAATCTTGTGGCGTCCGAAGTTCGTGTAGACACTCAATGCGCCACTTGTGCACCCGTAGTGGTTCTCGACGGCAGCGGAGACCACGCCACGCGTAATCCACTGGTCGGCATCGTAAAGGGGGCTGTAGGTCATGCCCGGATAGCTGGCGTTGAAGTGGGTCACGTCGGCGTCGACGTAGGCGTTCCAGTGGTCGCAGATGTCGTAGCCCAGTTTCAGGTGGCCGCCATACTGCTCAAATCCCATTCGCGGACGGTGGTTGTCGGTACGGGCATACTGGCCAGCGACTGTGCTGCTGAACCTGCCACTACGCACCTGGTTAGAGGCCTCGGCCTGCACCGTGCCATAGCTGCCGGCACCCAGGTTGATGCTGGTCCTGACACCGTCCTGCCGCACCTGTCGGGTGACGATGTTCAGCACTCCGCCCATGGCGTTCGAGCCGTAGAGCACACTCGCCGGGCCTCGCAGCACCTCCACGCGCTCGGCCATCATCGTCTGATAGCTGTCGCTGATGGGGTGGCCGTAGATGCCCTGGTACTGCGGATGGCCGTCGATGAGCACAAGCAGCTGGCCCGCTCCGCCCGAGATGCCACGCATGTTGATGCCGCCGGCAGCACCGCCGCTAACGCCATAGCCCATCATTGCACGGCTCGTCACGAAGAGTCCCGGCACCTCGCGCATAACTGTCGGCAGCACGCTCGGCTGGTGCTCTGCAGCCAGCATGTCGCGGTCGATTACCGTCACCGTCATAGGCAGATGGCGCACGTCGGTCGCGCTGCGTGTGCCCGTCACTACCACTTCCTGCAGCGCCAGCGAGTCTGTTGTCTGGGCTGCTGCCGTGCCAGCCATAAGCGTGCACAGCAATGTCATCAATGTGTTCTTTTTCATTATAGTCTTGTTAGTCCATTGGATAGCGGACGTCCCACTTGCGGCGCAGGTCGTCCATGAGCTGCATGATGTAGAGTGTCTCTTTCAGCGGCATCTCACGTGGTTCTGTCAGTCCGTCGATGAGTGCCTGGCGGCAGGCGAGGAACTGGTACTCGTAGCCGGTGATCTGCTGAGGCACGCGTATGGTCTCGATGTATGTACGGTCGGAGCCGTTCACCGTTATCGTCTGCGGGTTGTTGATGTTGTCGATGATGATGTTGCCCCCTGTGCCGGCGATGACCCCGATGTTGTCGCCCACACACTGGGCCGACGATTGTACGTTGGCCAGCACTCCGTCCTTGAGGATTATGGTGATGGCGTTTGTCAGGTCCATGCCTGTGGCCGATTTCACACAGTGGCCGTCGATACTCTCAATGTCGGTGGAGACGAAGCCGTCCTCCCCTACCCCATTGCCGCAGAACATGCGGACGAAATTGAGCGCATAGACACCGAGGTCGAGCAGCGCGCCACCGCAGAGGTCGGGCCGCATGATGCGCGGCTTGTCGCCCATGGAGTAGCCAAGCGTGGCGGTGACGAGACGCGGCTCGCCTATACGCCCCTCGGCTATGAGGCTGCGCACCATGCCCACGGCGGGCTGGTAGCGCGTCCAGATGGCCTCGGCGAGGAACACGCCGCGCTGCTGTGCCAGACTGACAATCTCCTGTGCCTGCCGAGCGTTGGCCATGAAAGCCTTCTCCACAAGGCAAGGCTTGCCAGCCAAAAGTGCCTCACGCGTAACGTCATAGTGGTGGGAGTGGGGTGTGCCGACATACACCAAATCCACATTGGGGTCGGCAATCAGCTCTGAGTACGACCCGTAAGCCTTCGCGATGCCCCACTTTGCAGCAAATGCCTCAGCCGTTTCCCGCTTACGCGAGCCTACGGCATAGGCCACACACTCATTAAGACCATTGATGGTGATGGCAGCCTTCTCGGCAATCCATCCCGTACCGATTATTCCTACACGCATACCCATTGTGTCAATAGAATTTCACAACCTCGTCCAATTTCCTGTGCGTGGGCTGTCGCGGGTCTCCATTGCGGTAGCCTAAGGAGATGACGGCCATGACGGTCTCGTCGTCGGGGATGGCAAACAGTTCGCGCAGTTTCGTGGCATCGCGCATGCCCATGATAAGCGTGTCGAAGCCCATGGCACGGGCCTTGAGTATGAGGTAGCAGTTCGAGAGTCCGTTGTCGTAGGCTCCCCATCCGTCGCCCACCTCGTTTGTGGCGTTGCCCTGGAAGAATCCGCTCTTGCCTCGCTCGAAGGTTGAGACGATGAGCACCGGGGCATCCTTGATGCGGTCCTTGTTGCCACCCACCATGTCCTGCACGGCGGCGAGCTTCTCGGGCGAGATGGCCACATAGTACTTCGTGGGCTGCTGGTTGGCCCACGAAGGGGCCTCCTGCACGGCAGTCAGGAGCGTGCGCACCTCGGCCTCGCTGATTTTCTTCGAGGCGTCGTAGCTGCGGATGCTCCTACGGGTAGTTAGCACTTCGTCGAACGATGGACTCGCCGGCGCTTTCTCCTGCGAACAGCCTGGCAGGACGAACAGCGCTGCCATGGCTGTCAATAGAATCATACGTTTCATAGTTTTGTTGTTTGTTTATCGTGAAAGTTTGACTATTTTGTGCTGTTGCGCAGTTCCACACGGGCATTCACCACGACGTGCTGCACGCTGTCGTCGCCTTGCATCTGGTCGAGCAGCAGCCGGAAAGCCTTGGCGGCAATCTCGCGGAGATTCTGCTTGACGAAGGACACTCGCGGGTGGGACATTTCCGACACCCAGTCGCTCATGTAGCCGATGATGGCCACGTCGTCGGGGATGCGCAGCCCCTGGCTGGTGACGGCCTGCAGCGCCGATATTGCCAGCAGCCCGTGAGTGGCGAGGATGGCGTCGGGCGGCTCGGGCAGACTCATCAGCTCGAGGGTGTCGGTGAGACCCGAATTGAAACTAATGTGATGGCACTTGACAAGCTCTGTGCGTATGGCGATGTTGCGCTCGCGCAGAGCCTCCAAATATCCGTGCTTGCGGTCGGTGGTCTGCTTCAACTGGTTCGACCCTCCAAGGAAAGCTATGCGGCGTGCCCCGCCGTCGAGCAGCGTGAAGGTGGCCTGGCGGGCGGAAGCGGCATCGTTGATGATGACCGACGAGATGCTGATGTCGGGGGCGCGGTCGAAGAGCACAACGGGAACCTTGGCCTGCCGCAGCCGCAGAAGATGGGAAAAGTCTGTCGTGTCCTGCGAGGGGCAGACGATGATACCCTCCACGTGCATGTTCGTAAGCAGCTCCACACAATTAATCTCGTTCTCAGCCGTGTCGTTAGTGTCGGTGATGATACACACGTAGCCGGCATTGCGTGCCTCGGCCTCTATGCGCTTCACAATTTGTGAGTAGTGGTTGAACGTTATGTCGGGCACCACGATGCCAATCATGCGCGTGGTGTCGTAGCGAAGGCTCACGGCAAAGGGGTTGGGACGGTAGCCGCCCTCATGGGCAATGCGCTCAATCTCTTTCTTCAGTTCAGGGCTGACTCCGTCAAGACCTCTCAGCGCCCTCGACACCGTCGAGACGTTGACGCCAAGCTGCCGGGCAATGTCGCGTTGTGAAATACGTTTCATAGTCTTGGTCTTTTATCCTGCAAAGTTACACCCTTCTCTTCATTTATAACGCAATATGTTGCGGAATTGTTGCGCAATGCGTTGCTTAGAACAGGATTCGGGCAGCTAACACACAAAAAAAAGACCACCCACCTTCACAGGCAAATGGCCTAAACACATAAAATGCTATGATATTATTTCTTTTGTGTTGGATCAAGACGCTGCAAAGGTACGCTTTTCTACGCAACAGTGTAGCATGATCCTGCCAAAAATCCACCGCAAAGCGTTGCGCTGTTTGCGCAACAATCCCGGGTGTCACATCAGAACCCCACCTTACGTTGCTGGCTGTCCATCCGCTCATTGTCACAATGGGAGATCAACATGGGCAGCGCGTCTTCACTATTGCCGTGCAGAATACAGTCGATGGTGTAGTGACGGGCGATGTTCTCTATCTGGCCTCCGCTGAAGTCATACTTCGAGGCCAGCGTGTGGACATCCAGCTCGCTGAGCTCTGGAATCATCGAGTGCCAGATGTTGACACGAGCCTCCACGGTAGGCTTCTCGAACTTGATCTTGTAGAGGAAACGGCGCTCGAAGGCCTTGTCGAGGTTCTGCTGAAGGTTGGTGGTGGCTATCATGATGCCGTCGAGCGTCTCCATCTCCTGTAGGATGATGTTCTGCAGCGAGTTCTCCATCTTATCAACAGCACTCGAAGCTCCGTTCTTGCGGATGCCGATAATGGCGTCGGCCTCGTTGAAGAGCAGTATGGGAGTATTTGTTGTGTGTTGAGAGTCGAGAGTTGAGCGACTGCGCTTCACCTGTTCGCGGTAGCGGTCGAAGAGTGCCTTGATGTTCTTCTCGCTCTCGCCCACCCACTTGCTCTTGATGCGCGGCACATCCACCACCATGATGCTGCGCCCTGTCCGAAGTGCCAACTGATAGACGGTCTCGGTCTTTCCCGTGCCAGGCCCGCCGTAGAACAGACAGGCGAAGCCATTGCGGAACCCCTTCTCCTTCATGCGCTCCTGAATCTTCTGGTAGTTCTCCGGCTGCAGGAACGCCGTCAGCTCGTCCACCTGCCGCCCGATGTCCATGGGGAAGAAGAGCTGCTTCTCCGTCAGCTTGTCCGGGCTGATGACGTCGGCCAGCTTCTCCTCCGTGGCGTTGATGTTCAGCTCGGCCAACAGCGTGCGCTTCGCCGCCTCCGTCAGCTTGTACCTCGTCACTTCGGCGATGCCGTCCTCGCAAAGGTGCTCAATGATTTTCCTCTTCATCAGCTCGTGCTCACCGCTGCGCATACTGGCCTTCGCGTCGTTGAAGTTGCGGTTGTTGTCGAAGAGTTCTTCTATCTGGCTGAAACGGATGTCGTCGTCATCAGCGTTGATAAGACGGTGGCAGAAGAAGGCCACCATCAGCTCGTCCTCCTCGTCCAGGTCGTACTCCTTCAGATGGCGCACGAAGCCCACCTGCGGGTTGTCGGCGAAGAGCGACTGCAGTTCCTCGCGCAGTTCGCGGGGAGCGATGGCATCGTCGTTGAGGTCGTCGAACCACAGGTTGAGCAGACTGAACATGCCGGCGCAGTCCAGCCCCGTGCGTTGCGGCAGCTCATAGACCTCGTTGTGCTTCAGGCAGCGGATGACAGCTGTGGGGATGTCGAAGTCGTCCTCGTCCTTCACGTCGCGGAATTTCAGCAGGCGGCGGCGCACCAGCGCATCGATGTCGCTGGCATAACTGAGCACGCTGATCTTGTTCATGTCCAAGTGTGAGGCCAGGTCGTCGTAGTCCACCCGTCGCGGCCCTTTCTCCATGCAGATGCAGAAGAGCACCGCCTGCCGCCCGGTGATGCCGTAGCTATCCGCCAAGAGTCCAATTTCAGGTGCGGCCTTCGTCATGAACCCCTTGCTCATCTTCGAGCCCTTCGACAGTTCCACCACGCGCTCAATAGCCTGAAGCAGGGTGGGTACTGGCTTCAGCTGGGTCTTTTTTCTACTTTTAATTGTCGTTGCCATATATCTTTTGAACTTAAAAAAAAAGTGATATGCATAATATAATCACTTTTTGAGTAAAATTCAAAAAACAGGCAAATGTTTAACATTCATTAAGCCCAAATGGGCATCTTTGGTAACTGCTCAGTCGTCAACCGTTATTTTCTTATTTACCACACCTCTGCCCGCTGCATCAACTGCATCTGGCTGATTTGCTGTTGCTTTTCACCGATAAGGGTCTTGATAACATGCTTGTCCATACAGAATTCTTAAGTGTACTTTGCAAAAATACGAATTTATTCTGAAGTACACTTCACAATTCGATAATATTTTATCCACCTTTCAATATATTTAACTTTATTTTGATTAGAAGAACCGTCCCTGTGAATCCATAGTTCCTGTGTCACCACTATTCCTCTACATTGTCATATGTTATTTCCCAATGACCGCTATAACCACTGCCAACATACTTGATATGGGGTAATTTTGCAAGATGTCGTTTAATTGTATTGATACCTTTACCTGCAGCAATAGACAATTCCTCCGTTGTCACTTTAGGATTTTTCTTTATCTGAGTCTCTATCCATAAATCAAGATCGTTCTCTTGAGTACCATCTTGAGTACCATCTTGAGTACCACCTTGAGTACCACCTTGAATTTCTTCCTTTGTCGGTCGCATAAATGTAACCACAACAAATCCGCCATCAATTGACCATGTAGGTACTGCGACACCTCTTTTTTGGCAGGCCTCCATGATTCGTTTTATGCCCGAACCCCAGTTCTCAATATAGGTTGTACTATACAGCACATTAGCGATAAGCGGATTGTACGGATATGATATGTGGGGCTGGCGGATATTCTCTGGCGTAATCTGCGGAGGCAGAATGCCAGGATTCTCAATCTCAATACGGTCGTCGTAGATGGCAATGCCTATAGTCAAGTTATACCGCTCGTACTGACGATGGCAAAGAGCATTCAGGACAGCTTCACGCAAAGCTTCCGCTGGCACTTCCAAATACTCATCACGAACCAGTCCGACAATTTTCCCGTGCATATTCAGGTGTTTGCGGAAAAAGTTCATAGCTTCATTAAGTAACACGAAGATGTTTCCCTCAACTCGCTGGTTGTCGATAAACTCATTTTTGTCAGTTCCTTGGAAACGGGCCAGGCGCATAGTGAACTGCGTGTACATGCCCGTTTCTCTCGTAAAGAGTGCTGTGGCAGCATTCAGAGGTCTGTCACCTGTGGTCAACTTCCATTTACCTAACACGTCTTCGATGGGTTCTGTAAGAGCCAGTTCCGACAATCTGCCTCTCTCAACGCCAAGACGCACAACGCCACGTATCAGTTTCTCATCCAAAGAACCAATAACTGTGAATTCCGATGGCTGCCGTTCCCAAGCGAACATGTCGGGTTTACTCCTGCGCAACCGTTCTTCATACATGTCACGTGGCATTTCCTTCGTCGTACTCTCCACCTTGTGGTAAGGACAACCATGATAAGTATAAGGCATCATGCCCCACGCCCAACCGTCAAAGTGCATGGCGATCACCTTATACCCGGGCCGGTCGGGAACATCGATATACCCCACCCGTACATCAACCTGCGGCTCCATATAACTCAGAGCCTGTGCAATCTCCCGTTGAGTACTGTCAGTAACCTGCTGGCCCAGAATCTTAAGTGATGTTGGAGCAACACCAAAGAACAGCCAGCCACCTTCGGTGTTCAAAAAGGCACAGGCTGTGTGCATGCCATCCTTCAGTTCTCCTGTAGTTTTCTTCAACTCCAGTTGACGATGCTCGTCATTCTGTATCAGTATTTTTAGTTCTTCTATTGATAGTGCCATATATTCCTATAACGTTTCGTTGCTGTTGTTCTTGTCATTTCTTCAGTTTTTCAAGCATTGCCAGTCCCAACTCTGTTAGTACCCATTCACCATCCTTGCGGCCACCCTTACGAGTTATGATACCACTTGACTGTAGGTTCTCTATATCGCGTATAATAGTTCTGGTCGCAACACCGGTCTTTAGTGACATTTCTGATATTGTCACAAAAGAGTCCTCAAGAATCATTTCCAATATAACCAATTGTCTTTCAGTCAGTTCTTTTGTGACATCTTTAGTGACATCTTTGGTGACATTCAGTTCTTTTATGCCAATTCGTTCAACTGAGAGTGTTTCTTTCACAAATTCCGGATGACAAGGAATGTCTATCAGGAAATACGTCCTCTCCTCGTCCGTCTCGATAGTCGCCCTGGGCGAGCCGTTGGCCTTCAATTCATCCTGAATGGTAGGAATACCCGATAAGCGACCATTCACCTCCTTCACGCCCAACACGATATAACCGCCACCCGTCTCGTCGAAGTCGTTGGCGAAAGCACACACGCTACGGTAGATGGCATCAGGGTTCCATCCCGTCTTATACTCAATGCGGTCACCCTCCACAGCTCGTCCACCGAGCAGTTCTTCTATATTAATTGGTAGTCTCATATATTTACATAACGTTTTCGATACTGTTCTATTGCTTTGCGCTCGGCTCTGCCGCTTGACTTGTCCAAGAAGGTTTAGCTCGACGGCCAAAGGGAAAGTCAACCATGAACCTGAATCTTAGACCATGTACCGTAATTCCCGTTTCGTTACTGTTGCTATTATTCAGTATCACATCTTATTTCAACTGGCAATAGTTTTTTTAGTCTTATTAGTAGATTAAGTTAGACAACCCGAATATCGAAATAGGTTTATAAAAACCACTTAACCGTCCTTTTAGCTTATTAACATACTTCTCAGACCATAGCGGATGTATTAAGATAAACTTTTCTCCATACGGGTCATCGCCTATAATAGTACCTTCAGCCGTCTTAGTTGTATAGCCATTTTTTGAGAGCACATTATTAATAGTACCAAATACAAAGTTATTCCAGTAAGGTACAGAGAAATCGACCTTTGCTCTACTATCTTTTGCCAGTTTCGCAATATCAAGGCCAAGTCGCCAATCAAGCAATTGATGAACACTCTGATTAGAGAAATCTCTTATGCAGTCATAACAAGAAGACGTACATCCATCTGCATGCCCTTTAGAGATGAGCATTTCATAAACATTACCACCTTCTATTAGCGGTGTCACTATCGCCTGTTCTGGAACTTCCCGATATTTTTTCCCACTGAGATAGTTACAATATCCTGCACCGTTTTCGAGGCTTTCTACGAGAAACACCTCTGCTCGTTTCGTAGCAGGAACAATATAGAAACCAACATTTAGTTCAGATGAATCTATATCCAAATATGAAGATATAGCCTTACGTACCAAATATCCCCATGATAAAAAAGCTGCTCGTACAGCAAAGCTGTTAGGATTCTCACTAAAGACGGGTGACAAACAAATGTCTTCCCGAACTTTGGCTACAGAGAGAGTGAGAACGCCCGTGGTTTTGGAGGAATAAAACGCATATTTTGATTCGAAGTCCAATTGCATAACTCGACCGTCCTCCTCTGGATAAGCATCTCTTGATACATATATGCCTCTTTGATTCTTACCGAGATTATACAAATCTCCATTGTTGTCGTTGACAAGATGTACAAGGCCCTGAGAAGGAACTGTGTTATTTCGGATTGTCATATTGGCAACTTGAGGACATTCCGAGAGCGACTGTTCGCAATCAAGTTTAATATCGCTGTTCGGCGAATACCAATCATAGCTACCATTAAAATCCTTCGGTTTAACATTATAGTCCACACAGAAGCCCAAAGGTGAACATATTTTCACTCTCTCCATCTCGTTTCCACAGACAGGGCAGTTACCATCTTCGTCGCTTATTGTTGAATACCCACAAATCTTACAACGATGCAACGGATGACGGTATTTGTTTAATGAGTTATGCTTTACCTGAACGGTATGATTTGATTTGTTATACTCATAATCCACCACGCCAACGGCTCTGAACACCTTCTTGTCTTTTACGATTTCATGGCTAGGTGCAAATGAATTAAGAGCCATATCAATGTCTCGTGAAACGACATCCTCTGCAGGAAGCTTCTTTGGTTCACTCAAATATAAATTCCTTGTTCTTGTTGGGAAGCCAAACATTGGAAGTAAACCTGCGTTTGCTAATCGTTCACTTAGATATTCCTGCGTAAAATTATCACTCGATGCAATTTCAGAAATTCTTCCTATTAGTTGTTCATAAATATAATTATAAATATCCTTTTTCTGTCTATCTGAAATCTCAGTTCCTTTTGTTACAACAGAAATGATACGCCTTACTTCTTGCTTGTTTTTTAGTAGCCATTCTTCAACAATTTGCTTGTTTTGCTCCCAGGAGTCAATGAGACCAAAGTTGCCATGAACGCTATCGCTACCTCCAGAATCCTTCTTCAATGCAGCAAATAGGATCTCCTTAATAATTATCCTCTCTGCAATCTCCCGTGTTCTGACCTCTAAATATGGATCTTTTGGTGTATCCGAAACCATACGGTTATATTCTTGATAGTTTGTTTGGTCATGACTCAAAGATCTTGCTACTGTAAGAGCAATTGAAAGTGGATTGCCTCTACGTCCTGCACGGCCAACACGCTGTTGATAGTTGAAACGTTGTGGTGGAACGTTACCCATCATGACCGCAGACAGTGAACCGATATCAACACCTGCTTCCATCGTAGTTGTTACACTAAGTAGGTCTATTCCATCTACTATGGGATTTTCTGTTTGCAAGAAAATGTCTTGGAAGAGTCTCTGCCTCTTTCTGGAATCTTCTTTTGATGTCTGACCTGTCATTTCTTCACAATGCAAGCGATATACGTTCTCTGTCGAATTTAGCAGAGTAAGGTAATAATCGTTAGGATTCTTTATCTCCTCTTCTGTCAGTATCTGTGGTTCTTCCAACTTATGGAAGCAATTGATACATATACCATTCGCATGATGCATGTGAGTTGTCTTACAACGTGGGCAGACCCAGTATCGGGTGCCTGCTGATGCTTTTACAAATGATAGGCCATCACCAGTTAACAGAGCAACAGACCTGTCAATGATACCGCTACTTCTGAGTACAGTATGCAAATTATCTATGATACTATTTACAAAATCTTGGTCACTTTTATGATATACTGCCTTGATTAAATTGCGTACAGCTCTTGGGAAGCTATCTGTTGCAGGATATTTTGAGGGGAATCCTTTAATCCTCTTCTTTTCGCCAAGAATTCTTATCACCGAACAAACGAGTTCCCTCATAATATGGTCTTCAATAGTTCTTGTCGGTGCAAGATAGCCAAGTTTCAATTCCTCAAAGGAACCGCTCTTGTTGGAAAAGATACTCCCAAGTTGTTCTATCTTGTTTGACCAATGGATGTCATCATTGAAATTCCTTTTACTGTCGCTTGGGTCTGACTTCATCTTCAGAGTTGTAAAATCGTAAAGATCGCTCCAGATACCAGCTGCTGTGTTTTCTGAGAAAGAAGGCTTCGGACCTGCTGGATTCATACCTAACGAAAGAATCTTCTCAAAAACTTCATCTTCTATATTGCCAATCCTTAAACCATTGGAAGCTTGGAGAAAGGTATTCAGTTTCTCTATTTGGTCTTCTGTAGCCCATTGCTTTTGTTCCCAATCAATGATTTGGGCATAATCCCTGTATTTCTCATCTTGCGCTAACTCCATAAATTTAGCAATGTCATCTTTTGACGGGGGCTTGGCATCTCTGAACTTTTTCAGGAATGTAATCGCTTCATCGCTGCTATTAAGCGCATTTAGTATAGCCCATCTCAATACGTCGCGGAAATGGTCAAGTTCAATACCTGCAGATAGTTTCGCTGCTGACTGTCTGCTGTCTGAGAACAAAACTACCTTGGTATTGGTCTCTTTGGCATTTTTCATTGTCCTGATAAGAGAGTCAGCTAGAATCTGATTGACTTTCTGTAAACCAGTGCTGTGATGGCGGATAGGGGTAAAACTGTTACTATCTTTTATTTTATACGCTACTTCACATTGTGGACATTTTGCGGGGAACTTCGTTTCAGTGTCTGACATCTGCTCATGCAGAGAGTATTCTCCGTCAATGTTGTTATAGACCTCACCTGTTACGGGGTCGTAGCTTACTCGTTTCCAACCATCCTTTGCGTCTGCTACACCTTTCCAAAGAACACAATAACTGGAAAAATCGTTTGAGATGGGCTTTTCCACGCTCAAATAAGATTTCCCGTCGCTGTTTATCTTATAGCCTCCCAAAAATACATCTCCGCAGTTCTCGCAGACAAGGACTTCAAGAACTTTCATGCCACATGAGCAGATATTTCTAGGGCGTTTGTAGAACGTTCCTATATTTCTTTCATTGAATTGGTATTCATCTTTAACACACGAGCAATTTGGGTCTGAGCATGCCCACAATCCGCTGACGTTACGGAAAAAGAAATGTGCTCTTAATGGCGCTACCGCAGCATTCTCTATAGTACTTTTACATATTATCTTTATGACAGATGCTACTACAGGAAGTTTCTGGCTATCCTTAATATCAAACACCTCGCCAATCTTAACAATGTCTTGGGGGATGATTCCCTTTGGTGAGCTAAGTGCATATCTGAGCCAATCCAGTAATCGATATTTCTGTAACACCATATAAAAATCATGGCAATCGAGAGCTTGTAAAAGTTCATTGTCGTTTTCCTCAGAGTCATTTTCCTCACTATATCTGACTAATTCAGGAACTGGCAATTCCACATCTGGCTTACTGACAGATGGCTGTGGAGGATTTGACAAGATGCAGAATCTATCTCTAAAGTTCTCCTTTTCAATGCCAAAGAACTCTGACAAGAACTCTATAGACTGCTGGTTTTCATCAAGTGATGCACTAGTCGCAAGGAACTGAACTTGCGGTGAGTCTGGTGATAATCCCAGCCTATCCAGTAATACTCTCAAAAGGTATGCAACCTCAGTTCCTGCTGTACCACGGTATGTGTGCAACTCATCTATTACTAGATGGAAAACGTTTGATCTATCCTCCTGAAGCCATTTTCTTGTATCTGCGAAGATGTCTGCTTCATTCTCGCGCATTAACATGACATTTAGCATGCTGTAGTTGGTTATGAGAATGTCTGGGGCATTGTCTTGCATAGAGAATCTATCCCACATCTCTGCCGAATCTTTCTCCATACATGGGATATGATATAGCAATTCTCCGTCATCACTTTTTTTTGCTGCTTCCCAATCTTTAGTTAGCTGCTTCTTTTCTTCTAGTAACCGGCTCTTGCTTTTTTCCTTAGTACCACTGACAGGTGTTGCTCCCGTGTATCTTCCAAAGTAGAATCTATGACCGTTTCGGTTTAAATCAAGCCAGTCTAAAGCACCAGACCCATAACGCGTTCTACTGTTTAGAGTCTTCCTTAAACGAATCATCTGATCTTCGGCAAGCGCGTTTAAGGGATATAAAATCATAGCTCTCATTGCTCGTGGCCTGGAATTCCCCCAATTCTTGGATTCTCTAACCAAATCTGCGATGATTGGTAACAAAAAACATTCCGTTTTACCTGATCCTGTACCAGTTGTAACTACGATGTGTTTTCTATTTATATGCGCCTCCTTTAGTGCTCCATACTGATGGTCGTATAATTTCCTTTCTTGTTGACCACTATTCGTAAACAATCCCGTATTAACAAAGTCGTTGAGTTCTTGCGACACTCCTTCTGATACACAAAAGTCCTTTAGTGTCGCTTGTTCGTGATATTTGGTGACCAATTCAATAATAGGTGGCTGGCAAATGGTACCAGTCTCTTCCATTAACTTGTCACGCTCCAGACTGTATTCCTTCCTGAAGAAAGGCAATCCGCTGCTTATATATTTTAGGTATGCGTTGCGAATATCTGAGAATATTTTTATCGGGTCATTCATATCTTATGGAATTACAAAGTATGCGGTTTAATTCTTTTACTACAGGAGCAGAAACTCCATTATACACATAGTGTTTGCCATCCCTTTCAGGAAGCCTCTTGGATGCCATTGTTTCTAATTGCAGTACTCTATACAAAGTATATGGTATTGCAAAATCCGACGTAATCAACCTCTTTTGAGAACTGTAATATGTGCCGTTCCCTTCGCCACTGATAGCTCTTCCATAGCAATAGGCTATTGCAAATGCATCAGGATTAATAGTCCTGTCTGGCAATTCTCTCATGTAAGCTATTTCTGGGTTTGAGAAAAAACGTTTAAGCCCATCTTTCTCCAATTCAGCAACACCTATCCTGTTCTTCCAATCGTAATATTTCAGTTCACGTTCGTCCTGTATGGATTTTGTAAAACTATCCACGACTTTATCTACAGAAGGGAACTTTTTCAATATGGTTTTGGGGGTAACAGATATTTCTTTTATGTCACAATCATTAGTTAAAGTATCTGTGAGATATATCCCTAATGATACTTCTTTGACTGTTCCTTTTGATGGAATGTTATTGATGTAATAATAGTGATTGTCATATTTCAATATGAGTGGCTCTGTCAGGGCAAAATAACCTTTCCCTGTATGGTCGGCAACTCCGCTGAACACAAGAGGCCAGAAGGTATCCCAGATAGGATTGCTTGATGTGACACAGTGGCTCTCAACCAGATAATCACAACTCGTCTTGATAGAATCAAGGCTTCTTTTTCCGATTTTGCTCAGCCAAATATACAGAAGTTTTTGCATCTCATATCGTTCTTTACTATTCATCTTCAAGGTAGCTTTTGTAATAATTCGAAATATTCTTAAGCGTTTTCCCTACTTCTTTAAGACTCTTTGGGGTCAAATACCCTATATTGGTATTTTCAGGTACTACGATTCTTCCATAGAAATCTTTCTCAATAGTTCTATCAATGCATCCAATATGCTTAATGCAGTTTTCTGCCAATGGCATCAAATCATCATTGGCAATTGTACATATTATGCGCAAGTTATCTGGGAATTTGATATTGACACCTGGGAATACAGATATAATGTCTCTTTGAATATCAATTAACGGCATCATATAGTTTGGCAGATAGGTCAGGTTTATATTCTGCAGGATTAAGAAGTGCATTACATCTTTCCTTTTATAGCATTCATCTACAATCTTGCCCAATCCGTTTTGCCACAAATCATCAAATGACTTCCAAGTTGCGCTAACGTATTCAAGAGAATACCGACATTTCATGCTGGCCACAACTATCACCTTAGCGATGGCCACATCGGGAACTAAAAGAATTTTGAATAAAGCAATCTGATGTCCTAAATCTGTTGCAACTGAATGAGTAAGCTGATTCGCCTTTAATGTATTTTCAAGTGATTTGATAAAGACTTGAAACACGGGGATGGCTTCGTCAGCATAGTTTATCTCTTCAACAACAATATTCTTAACCTGAGTATTATTAGCCTGAATATTGCACACTAAATAAGAAAAAGTGAGGATTTTTAACGCTATCTCTTTGGTAATCAGAGAGAAAAGTGTTATCTTTGTGTCGTCAAA
>CAJOEC010000086.1 GCA_905233425.1 uncultured Prevotella sp.
TCATTGATTAATGTTTTATTTTGCTCCTTTTCTCCTGTTACACTCCCTGCACAGCATCTGGCAGTTCTCGATGACGGTGCGGCCGCCGTCGCGCCAGGGAGTAATGTGGTCGCCCTCCATGAACTCGAAGTCGAACTCCTTGCCGCAGACGGGGCAGACATGGTGCTGCTGCTCCCACACGGCGAGCTTGATGTCCTCGGGGAAGGTGCGGAGGTCGAGGTAATGCTCGTCGCCTGTCAGCACGTAGGGGATGATGCCCGACTGGCGCTGCACCTCGCTGTCGCGCATCAATGTGGAGATGCGCTGGCCGAGGGCGGCGGTGTCGAGCGTCTCTGAGCCGTACTTGTCGTAGAGTTCCGCCCAGTCAAGGCCTTTCATGATTTTCTTGAACTTCTTCATGTCGAAGTTCGTGATGGCCCAGTTGAGCACCGTCTGGAAATACGACCACAGGTTATTGGCGTTAGGGTCGTGCTGGTGGGCAGCCATATAGCCCACGACGGTCTGGCGGTGACCTCCGCGTGTCTCATGGTCGGCCATCCATTCCAAAGCCTTTTTCAGGAAGTCCTGACGGATGGGCGTGCCGTTCACCAAGTCCTTGCCAAGGCGGTAGGCACCGCAGTTCGACTTCGAGAAATGACGCTTGGCGTCCGTGACGAAAGGCCCGGCATAGACGGCGTTGTTGATTTCCTGGTCGTTGAGCGGCTTACCGGCAATGTTGATGGTCTTGAACCACTCTAATTTCTCCGACGGCTTGCCCTCGCAGACATATACCGTCAGCTTGTAGTTGAGGATTCGCTGCCGGATGTCCTCGGGCTGATTGAAGAAGTTCTTGAAGTCGTAGGCGAACTTGCCCGCCACGTACTCACAGAGCGAGAGCGTGCGCTGTTGGCCGTCCATCACCTCATAAGGACATTCTGCATCGTCGCTGCGCTTCACCCAATACATCACGTTCAGCGGATAGTTGTTCAGTACAGTCGTAATCACGGCTTGCTGCTCCTTCTCGTTGTAGATGAACTCCCGCTGGTAGGGCGGGCGGATGTCGAGCAGCCCGCCATAGCCGCGCACGCCCTGCTCGTCGTTGTTCACATAGCCATTGGTAATCTCACCAACGGTCACTTCTATCTGCTTGATTGTCATTCTGTCGTTGTTCATAGCGTATGGGGGTGTTTGTTGCGGATTAATATGCGGAAATAAGCCTTCTTAGGTTTACCTTTATAAGTCATTACAAGATTTCGCATATTAGCTGTATAGTGGCCTGTGCCACCAACACTTCTATATTTATCCAGCCATTCTTTCCCTATGGGCTTTATTCCAAGGGATTCTGCAAAATCATTTGTTTCTGCTCCAATTATCTCAAATTGGTCTGGGTTGTATTTGTCAAGAAAAGTAATTGGCACGCCCATGATTCCTTCATAATCGAAAGGAATGTCAGACGTGTTGCTAACATCTATTGCATCATAATTATCGTATGTAGGGTATTCTTCAGAAGAATAGTGACATACTAAATCCATTTCCTCATGCCGTTTATTGTGGTCAAGGTTAGTAAACCACCGAACTCCTTTTACTCTAATATACCTACGGCCATCTGAATCAACGCCACAGCCTGCTGCATTCAAAGGATAGTCATCAGGAACGTTGAACTTTCTGTCACCACTATTAATGCTCGGACCAAACCACAACTTGTTTTCTTTGATTAGAGGAAATACTTCTTTATAACTTACTGCATTAACATTCCCTATTATTAAGAACTTCTTATCATACTCTACAAGCTGTGCAAGATACTCCCTAAACAGAGAGAACGGCGGATTCGTCACCACGATGTCTGCCTGTTTCAGCAACTCTATGCACTCCCGACTTCGGAAGTCACCGTTGCCCTGAAGCGAGGAAAGCACGTTCTTGTCGTTCTGTATCAGATACTCCACGTCGGCAAGGTCTACAGCTCCGTCGCCATTCACATCCGAGACCTCCGTGATTTCCACCTTATAAGCCACCTTCTTCTCCTCGCCCTGTGCATCGAGCGCGAACAGCGATAGTTCCGTGCCCATGACCGGCGAACCGTCGTAGCAGGTACAAATCAGTTTCTTCAAACCCAACTGGTTGAACCGCAGGGCAAAGTACTTGAAGAAGTTGCTCTCGTAAGGGTCATCGCAGTTGCACAGCACCACTTTGTCGCGGAAGTGCGGCCAGTAGTGCTGCAACTCCCTTTCAATGTCCGTCAACTGCGTGTAGAACTCGTCTTTCTTGGCCGTCTTGGCCGCATTAAGATTCTTGTTTGCCATAGATTGATAGTCTTAGGTCTGCATCTGACTATCAATCGCCACCGCACAAAAAAGGCATGATGCCATCCTTATGCGTTAAGCTGGGGCATGCCCAGGAATTGGAACCCCATCCCGTCTTGTAAGAATGTATCACGCCTATTGGCGCGAATACATTGCTAATTAAGACGGGAATGGGAATGCCGTTATCCAGCACCCCACAATCTCTATTACTTCCGAGCGTTTCTTATTCCAAACTGTTTCCTGGGCATTTTGGCTTAACGCGAAATAATAGCAAATGCTTCGTTAGCGGTATCGGGATTTCTCCCCCGAACCGCGTGCAAAGGTACATATAAAAAATGAAACGACACGCATCATTCGAAGAAAAAATGATGAAGAATATCGTTTTTCCTTGTTTTGCTCTATCCTCATGGGTACGAATACCGGCTCTACGTGTTACGAAGAGCCGGTCTGAATGGTACAAAGAGCCGGTCTCCGTGGTACAAAGGCCGAACCTCCGTGGTACAAAGCTCCGGGCAAGCTATACCCGCCTTAGCTGTCAAACGTATCTTTGTCAGCTGTCAAAAGATTCTTTGTCAGCTGTCAAAAGATTCTTTGTCAGCTGTCAAAAGTTCGTGTAAGATTATTTCATGTCTCCCGACCAGCCGTGGCCTAAGTCCCAATGGTAGTCATAGACGAACTCGAAATAGGGCAGGGAGAACTCCTTTTCAATCAGTTCCGTCAGTTCTTCTTCAATAGGTTTAGCCCACTGTCCGACGAAGACCACAAACTTGTCGACGGCCCAAGTAACGCGACCACGAGGAATCTGAGTGTAGTCGCCTACGAACTTTGTATCCTCATGTTTTGCGCGTGCTCGGAAGAACTCCTTAGCCCAAACCTGACGATGCAGATGAGGATAGTTAATGTATGGCATCCCGTCCTCAGCCGCCTCCTCCACCATCTTTGGTGTCAGTTCCTGCTTGCACACGCCAAAGAAAGCCTTGTCGGCAGGGTCGTACCAGAAGATACCGACGCACGGCATCTGCTCGTCGAACTGTTTCATATCCTCCATTAGGGCATTATGCTCTCCCTGTGTCAGTTGCGTCATCGAAAAAAAACACCTAAAAATGATGATTTGTTTTAAAACGGTACAAAGGTACGAAGAAAAAGCCGAATTGCAAAGCGGAGATTGCAAAATAATACTAAAACGGTTATGTTTTTACGTAATCTATAAAATCGTCCTATAATATCGTCTCTTTGGTGAATCAATGATATTGAAATCCTCAATATGGTTGATTTCTGGCATTTTACTGCCCATTTCACCCACGACTGTGATGACGTCAAAGCGCCATGGGTTGTCTAATTTCCGGTAATGGATATAGTGGTTGATGGCGAGGCGCAGATTCTTCCGCTTTTGGTAGTTGATGGCCATTAGCGGGTCGCCAAAGTCACGGTTGCGACGCGCTTTCACCTCCACAAATACTATACATTCCCCTTGCTGGGCTATGATGTCGATGTCGCGGTGTGTCGAGTGCCAGTCGCGTTCGAGGATGACATACCCCTTCTCACGCAGGTAGGCTACGGCCAGCTCCTCGCCCCAGACACCCATCTGCAAATGTTCAGGGCCTTCTTCCAACAATCTCTCGCGGTCATCTCCTCTTTCCAACAAGGTATGGCATTTCTTCATGGCATCGTGCATCCACCCTTTCTCGTCTTTCACATTGGGCAGCAGCCGTTCCAACGCCATGTATATCTTCTTTGCCTCCTCCATTCGGTCTTCACTCACCCGTATCTTCAGCACGTCCACCGCAGTCCAAAACATCGCCGCCGAGGCGTAGGGACTCTTATCGGTGGCATAAATCACCCTTGCCGCCTCGTATGCCTCCTCCTTGCGCCCCTGGTTCCGCAGTCCGAATACTTCGTTGATGGTCATAAATTTTTAACGTTAATTACAAATACTCCAACGAGGATGTCTATATTTTTACACTTGATGTCATGATGGAGATGGTTGAGGTGATTGCTGCGACACACTCGTTTATTAGTTATCTGTTCATTCCTAATCTGAGCTTCAGTATGCGTCTTACGCTTTGGTTGATGCGTTCCTCGCTGAGCGTACCGTTGTTTACAGCAGCAATCACGGCATCGAAGGCTTCGGTGAAGTAGCGAGGGCCAAGCACAATGTCCACGCCAGCCTTGATGCTGCCCACGGCGGCTTCGGCGCTGGTGTACTGCTGGGTGATGGCGCCCATCTCCATACCGTCGGTAATGATGATGTTCTGATAGCCCAGTTCACCGCGCAGCTTGTCTTGCAGGATGAGGGGCGACATGGTTGCAGGCACATCGGAGCCAGTAACCTTGGGCGCACCGATATGGGCGGTCATAACCAGCTGGCACCCCCACTGTATTCCCGCCTTGAAGGTCACCATCTCGCAGGACAGCATCTCCTCCCACGTCTTTTGGGTCGAGGCATAGCCATAGTGCGTGTCGGCCTTCGTGTCGCCATGGCCGGGGAAATGCTTGATGCAGCCCGTGATGCCCGCATCCTTCAGCCCTTGCAGGTAGTTCGTGACCATCGGCGCAGCCACGGCGGGGTCGTCGCTGAAGGCACGGGGGCCGATGACGACGTTTTCGGGATTGGTGTTCACGTCGGCCACAGGGGCGAAGTCGATGTCAAAGTCGTAGCGCTTCAAGTATGTGCCGATGGTGTTGCCACACTCGTATGCGTTCTTCGGGTCGCCCGTAGCACCGATGGATGCCATCGACTCATACTTCTTTACATTGAAGTTCGGATTGTTGGCAATGCGTGCCACGCGACCTCCTTCCTCGTCGATGCAGAGCAGCGGATGGCCGTTCAGTGCCCTTACTTGTGGGATGATACGGGCCAACTGCGCTTCGTCATCGATGTTCCAGGCATAGAGGATGATGCCGCCAACGGGATAGTTCTTGTTCACGCTCTTCATGTTCTCTGTCACCTCCAGAATCTTCAGGGATGCCAGATCATCGTATGTAGTCCATTCGATAGACGGGTCGAGCGACTCTAAACGCACAAAAAAGAGCTGTCCCACCTTTTCGCGGAGCGTCATCTGCTGCAACTGCGCCTCCACCTCGTCGGTTGGCGACACCATCGGCTCATCATCTTTCGAGCACGATGTCAGCACAAGGCCGCAAGTCAGGATGGCGGCCAGCATCCATAGTTTCACATGTTTCATTGTCAATTATACTGTAAAGTAATCAAAGTCTCTGATTGTATCGACAAAACGGTGAACGTAGTCAGCGGCAGTGGGTGGCCACTGGAATCCCATACGGTAGAGCACCTGTGTGGTGTAGTCGTTGGTGGACTCTATCCAGCGCATGGTGTGCTTACTGCTCACGTTGTAGGCCATCAGCGGACGCAATAGCGTGACGAGGTCGGGATTTTCCATCATGCGCTCCAACGCCTGCTGGAACTCAGGCATCTCGACGCGCCGCAGCGAAAGACCGGAGAGGGCGAAGCCCATGAGGATGTCGGAGAGGAACTGACGGTGGGTGTTGCAGGGATGGAACACGACGCACTCCTTCGGCGTCTGGGCGAGAAGCATGATGGCAGTAGCCACCTCGTCGATGGGCGAGAACTCGAAGCGTTGGTCAAGGTCTTCGTAAGGCACCATGCCAATGACCACGTATGCACGCAGAAGGGCCAGGAAGTTGTTCGTGCTGAAATTGATCTGGAACTCACCGTCCTTTTGGCGTGCAGAGAGGTTGCCCACACGCATGATCTTGGCATTGAGGCCGTGATGGGCGATGGCGTCGAGCACCAGCTCCTCTGCCTTGTACTTGGAATAGACGTATTTGTTTGCGTCGATATCCTGCCCGATATTGAACGTCTGCTCAGTCAGTTTCACCTCAGGACCAGGCTTGCCGTCAATGCTCAAGCCGGCAATACTATTAGTGGAGACATGGATGAGTCGCGAGCCTGTGCGCAGACAGAACGTAATCAAGTGACGTACGGATTCAATATTAACCATCTCGATGTCGTTGCCAGCCGAGAAGTGCTTCACGTTGGCCACGCAGTTGATGACTGTAAAAGGAGAGAGGAGAGAGGAGAGAGAAGAATTTGCTTCCGCTGCTTTTACAAGGGCGTCGGGCTGGGTGACCTCGGCGGCAAACGCGGTGATGCGTTCTTTGAAATGCTCGAATGCCCCTGTTCGGCCGAAATAGTAGAAATAGATTGACTTGAGGCGGCTGAACGCCTTCTCATCGTTCTCGGCACGGATGGGACAGAGGATGCGGCCCTCGTAACGGGTAAGCAACTCGTTGAGGATATGGATGCCGAGGTAGCCGGTGGCACCCGTGAGGAGGACGTCGCCAATGGGCTGACGCCCGCCATTTCGGAAAGCGTTGAGGGTGTTGGCAGAGAGAGCAGAAGAAAAAGCCCCCCCTACTGCCCCCAAGGGGGCTTCTATACTTTCTGAGACAGGAGGTATTGTGTCCCCCTCGGGGGACGAAAGGGGGGCTTCTACGAACGCCGCCAAGGCGCGAGGCGTCTTCTGGGTAAACAGATCGTTGAAGACAATCTGCACACCCTGTTTGCTGGCCTCGACAATCACCTTGATGGCATTGATGCTGGTACCGCCAATCTCGAAGAAGTTGTCGGTAGCACCTACCTCCTGAATCTTCAGCACATCTGAGAAGATGCTGCAGAAGAGTTCCTCCATCTCGCCCTTCGGAGCCTCGTATTCGGTGGCACGCTTCATCTCGGGAGCGGGAAGTGCCTTGCGGTTGATCTTGCCGTTGGGTGTCATGGGCATGCTGTCCATCTGCATGTAGGCATCGGGCACCATGTAATCGGCCAGTGAGGAGGCGGCAAGGGCTTGGCGGATGGTTTCGTCGTCGATGGGGGAACCATCGACCACAGTATAGTAGAGCACCAAGTGCTCGTTGCCCATCACCTTGCGCACCTCGGCAGCAGCCTGGCGTATGCCCTCAATGTTCAGGGCCTTGCTCTCAATCTCACCCAACTCGATACGGAAGCCTCGCAGCTTCACCTGCGTGTCAATGCGGCCGAGGTACTCTATCTGTCCGTCGTCGTTCCAACGGCAGAGGTCACCGGTGTGGTACATGCGGACAGGACGGCCCCATGCATCTTCCTTTACGAACGGACAATCGACAAACGACTTGGCGGTACGCTCAGGCAGTCGCCAATAGCCGCGTCCCACCTGTATTCCGGCAAAGCACAACTCACCTGCCACACCCTGCGGCACGAGGTTGCCGGCGGTATCAACGATGAAGTTCCAGTTGTTGGCCACACTCTGGCCGATAGGTATATTCTCTACGCGACGGCCAGGAGCAATGCTGTAATACGAGGTATCGTCGGTACACTCCGTCGGACCATAGACGTTGATAATCTCTATATGGTCGCTATAGACACCGTCCATCTTCTCGCCACCACCCGTGGTGAAGCGGATGGGCAGATCGTCGAAGGCATTGAGCAGCAGACAGGTCATCGCCGTCGAATAGCCGCCACCTGTAATCTGATGGTCAATCAAGAACTGACGGATGAGGGCAAGGTCTTTGCGTATCTCCGTCGGCATGATGTGGAACGAGCCGCCCAGCGTCAGCACGGGGTACATATCCTCGATATGTGCATCGAAGGAGAAGGAACGGTGGCCGCTGATGCGGTCGTTGGAAGTCAGCTTCTCCATGTCGATGACCACAGCGATGAAGTTACGCAGACCGGCCTGATGGAGCATCGCGCCCTTGGGCTTGCCCGTGGAGCCACTGGTGTAGATCATGTAGGCGAGGCCGTTGGGACGGGAGAGGTCGATGGGAGCCTCACCCCCAGCCCCTCTCGCAAGGAGAGGGGAGTGGTTACCTTTATCGTCAGAAGTATTTGCAGCAGAAGTATATACTCCCCTCTCCTTGCGAGAGGGGCTGGGGGTGAGGCTCTCCATAAAGTCATCTATGAAGAAGGTCTTCGCGGCTGCGGTGTCGAAGCCACCCTCCGCTTGCTTTGCCTCCAGCACGGCGTGGGTGGTAATCAGCACCTTCGACTCCGAGTTCTCCAGCATGTAACTCAGTCGCTCGTTGGGATATTCAAAGTCGAGCGGTGTGTAGGCGGCACCGGCCTTGTGGATGGCCAAAACCGAGAGCGGGAACTCCTTGAAGCGGTCGAGCATGACGCAGACGAAATCGTCGGGCTTGACGCCGAAGTCAATCAGCTGGCGGGCGAGGGCGTTGGAGTAGTTGTCCATCTCGCCGTAGGTCAGCTGGCTGTCCCTATCCACCACGGCTGGGGCATCGGGTGTGCGCTTGGCCTGTTCCGTAAAGAGGTTGGCGAAGGTCTTTGAGAAGTCCACATCGATGTGCTTGCCCGTACCTATCTTAATAATACGCTCGGCCTCCTCGTCATTGACAATGCTGATACTGGTCAGCGCAGCGTCGGGTTTTGCCATCATCCGTTCTACTGTCACCTTCACGGCATCGGTCAGACTCTGCATCAGGCGGGCAGAATATTTGCCATTGTCGTATTCTACACAAACACTGGGCTGACCCTGCACCTCGCTGATAAAGAAAGTGATGGGGAACTTGGGCACTTGGAGTTCCATATTGTCCAATTCCAACGGAGTGCCCTGACAGACGTATTGGCTGATCATTCCCAATTGATAGACAAACTGTATCTCTGCCGTCAGTCCGTAGTCAGCGGCAATCTGTGCAAAGGGATAGTTCTCGTGGCGCAGCGTCTCGTCGAAGTTTTCGCTCACCTCCTGCAAGAACTCTTTCACCGTCTGTTTTCCGATGGTTGCACTCAGAGCCAGGGTATTGACAAACATACCCACGGTGTTGCGGATGTTCAGGTTGGAGCGACCGCTTGAGACGGTAGTGATACAAACCTGCTCACTATTGACAAAGCGCGACAAGGAATAATAGACAGCCGAGAGAATCAGATGGGCTGGCGTGATATTGTTACTGCGACAGAAGCTATCTATAGTCTTGATGTCGAGAGCGGCGATGGCCTTGCTGATAGTACCCTTGACGGGATTCGGCAGGTCGGGCCGCACCTCTGTAGCGGCCTCCACCACAGACAGCCGTTCTTTGAAGAAGTCCTTGGCAGCGAGATAGTCGTCACCTCCTTCAGCAGCTTTCTCAGCTATCACGTATGCAGCATAGCTCTGGTCTTCTTCCTCAACGGGTAAACCGTTGAGCGCACTACATAGTTGCTGCAGGAAGATGTCGGTGGAACCACCGTCGAATACCAGGTGATGCACATCCATGAGCAGATAGGTCTGCTGTTCGGTGGTCACTATTTCGAAGCGATAGAGTGGCCCTTTGCCGAGGTCGAAGGGCTTCACGAAGTCCTGTTTATAGAGAGCCATGTCCTCCTCGCTCATCTGTTTTACGGGAATCTCTACGACCTGATCCAAATCAACGGTCTGTACGATGCCCTCCTCGCCATTCCCGAAGTGGACGGTCATCTGCGGATGTGCCTTGACAAGTGTCTTGATGGCCTCGGCAAGTGCTGTCGTATCTAAATCCTTCTGGAACTTAATGCAGTATGGAATATTGTACAGCGTTGATGTGGGATTCTTCAGGCAGTCGAAATAGACGCCAGTCTGGGCGTAGGAGAGAGGAAAAGGACCCTCCCCCCAGCCCCTCCCTGTAGGGAGGGGAGTAGTTACATTACCATTTACTATTTCCTGATAGGAGTTGTATATACTCCCCTCCCTCACAGGGAGGGGCGGGGGGAGGGTCTGTTGGGTGAGGCTTCTCCATATCTCATTCTCAATGCTTTGCAGCGTGCCATTCTTTACCAGTGCCTTTGCGTCGAGTGTCACGCCGTAGCGTTTGTTCACCTGTATGGCCAGCTTGATGGCAGAGATGGATGTCAGTCCGGCATAGCCCAAGACTGTAGTAATGCCAAAGTCGGTGTTACCAATGATATCGACAACCATCTTGTGCAACTCCTGCTCCAAGAGGTTGAGGGGCGCATGTTCCGTTGGTTGCGACTGAGTCGCAACAGACTGAACTGGTTTCGGCAGCGCCCGCTTGTTCACCTTCTGGTTCTGGTTCAGAGGAATCTTTTCAATCTGCATCGTCACGGCAGGCACCATATACGGCGGTTTCTGGTCAAGGATGAAGTTGTTCAATGCCTCGATGTCGATGGTATCGTCGCTCACCACATACGCGGCGATAAACTTACCGCCTCCTTCGTCATCGAATGCCTGTACCGTAGCATCCTTGATGCCGGGGAACTCGCGGATGACAGCCTCCACCTCCTTCAGCTCGATTCGGAAACCACGAATCTTCACCTGACCGTCCCTGCGGCCAATAAACTGGATGTCGCCCGAGGGCAGGTAGCGCACAATATCGCCGGTGCGATAGGCGCGAATGTATTTCTCCTCGGTGGTGAAGGGGTTTGGGATAAACACCTCTGCGTTTTTATCAGGCCGGTTCAGGTAGCCGAGCGCCACTTGCGGTCCGGCTACCCACAATTCACCCATTGCTCCCACAGGCAGACGGTGCCCCTGCTGATCGACTACGTAAAGCCGCACATTGTCCATAGGCTTACCGATGGGAACGTCCGTATCTTTCTTCGTGATGGGATAGATGGTGATGAGGATGGTGGCCTCTGTGGGTCCATAGCCGTTGTGCAACTGATAGCCTTGAGGCGGAGCGATACTGGCCAGTTTCTCGCCAGCCACCGAGAGATGCATCAGGGAGTGGTTCTCGATGTTCGTCGCAAATTGGTAGCCCACCTGTGTAGTCATGAAGGTGTGGGTGATGTGTTCGCGCTCTAAGTATTCGTTGAGCGACACAAGGTCCAGGCGCAGTTCCTCAGGAATAATAAATACTGTGGCACCGCCCGTCAAAGGCGGATAGATACCCTCTTGATGCACATCGAAACCATAGCTGGCATATTCAGCCACGTTATGTTCTGGCTTCAGGTCATAGTATTTCCAGTACCAGTTGCAGTAGCACACCAGGTTGCCGTGAGTCAGTTGGCAGCCTTTGGGAACGCCCGTTGAACCGCTGGTGTAGAGCAGGATGAAACGGTCCGATGGGGAGAGTTGAGAGTTTAGAGTTGAGAGTTTAGAGTTTGCTTCCGCTGTGAGGGCGGGCAGCGACAACAGTTCTTTCGTCAGCAGCACGTCGCCCTGATATTCGTCAACGAGGTCACGCAGCGACTCGTCGGCAATGAGCAACTTGGCAGCAGCATCCTGCAGCATGAAGTTCAGGCGCTCCTTCGGGTAGGTAGGGTCGAGCGGCTGATAGGCACAACCTGCCTTCAGAATACCGAGCGAGGCAATAGCCATCCACTCGCAGCGAGGAATGATGACAGACACGGCATCGCCCACGCCCAGCCCTTTGGATAGGATATAGCCTGCTATGCGGTCGCTGATGTCATCCACCTCGGCGTATGTGTAACGATGGTCTTTGAAAACCACGGCTTCGGCATCTGGCGTGGCTTTGGCCTGACGGCGGAACAGCGATACGACGGTCTGCGTGTCATCGTAAGGACGGTCTGTGTCGTTGAACGAGTCGAGTAGCTCCATCTGTGAGGCAGTCGTCATGCTGATATCGCACAGCCTTTCCTGAGTGAGGAACCCCTCTACGACCGCCTCGTAGCTCTCCATGAACTGACTCATAAGTGCCTCGCTGTATTCGTTGCCGTTATACTCTGCTTCCACGACGAATCGTCCTTCCTTGATAACAACCTTCAGATAGAGTGACACCTCGCGGCTGTTGTTACAAAGAAGAATAAACTTCATGGGCTTGCCACAGAACGGATTGTTTTCGAGTGTGTTACCGTGCCAGATAAACAGCGTGGCGGGTTGCAGTCCCAAGTCATTGATGGCATCGCTATAATTGTATGACCCATGCTGACGGCAGCCCTTCATCTGCTCCTCTCCGGCCTTGATGAAGTCGAGCACACGGGTGTCACCATCGAACCTGGCATACACCGGCACCGTCCTGACCAGCATGCCCAATGTACGGTTAGAACGCTTGTCGGCACGCCCGTTATGTACCGTGTTGAACAGTACCTGCTGCTCGTTATTGTATTTTGCCAACAGATAAGCGTAGGCGGCTGTGAAGAGGGAACTCCGGAACACGCCATTCGTCTTGCAGAAGGCATCCACCCGAGCCTTGTCCACAGCCATTGTCCGTGTCAGAAGGGCATCCACAAACTGTTTGTCGTCGCGGTCGGGCAACAGCGGAGAGTAGCAGTCGCCGCAATCGAAATTATCCGCATACCATTTCTTGTCTTCCTCAAAGGCTGATGTCCGTCGCAGTTCCTCTTCTGCGACAGCCAACTGGGCCATTGTCAATTGTTCTGGTTCCAGCGGCTCACCGTTGTAGGCTTTCTCGATATCAGCCAACATGAGACCCTGCGAGCCTCCGTCAAATAGCGTATGGTGGACATCCTGGAAATAATAGAAGTGTTCCTTGTCACGCAGCAGACGTATGCGGAACAGACGGTCGCCTACGATGTTGAAAGGCTGGATCATCGTTTTCTTGGCAGCCTCAATGTCATCGACATGCTCAACCTGCAACGAGAATGTCTCCGTGTCGTCGATAGTCTGCACAGGATCGCCCTGATCCGTCAGTTCGATGCGCGTAAACAGTGTCGGATGGGCCGTCACCACAGTCTCGACAGCCCGACGGAGCCGTTCTTCGTCCAAACTGCCGTCGAGGATATAGAAACAAGGTACATTATAACAAGGCTCTCCCGGGTGGTTCACACATTCCACGTAGAGACCGTATTGGGTTTTAGTTAATGGTGCGGATGTTTTCATGTCTTAATTATTTTTGATTCTCAACTTTCAACTCGCAACGCTCAGAGGCGTTGCCTGCTAACTCAAACCTGACGTGCGTCATCTTGTGGAGCACGAAGATGGCAACCATCTCGATGATATAAGCAACAAGGAAGCCATACCATATCAATTCCTTAGCCTGCCAGGAAAACAGCCATAGTACGGGGATGACCGTCAGCGACAGGGCAAAGGAAATGAAGAGTGCCATATAGTGGTATTCGTAGAGCTTATAGACAATCATGATGGTGTAGATGTAGCAGAAGGGAATGAGACAGATGGCGAAGATGCGCAACGCATAGCAGCTTTCAATAATCATGTCGCTCTCGTCGGTACCAAAGAGCATGACGATGCTCTCGGGCCATATCCATACGTAGATGCAGGTGATAACCATCGCCACGGTGATGAAGTTAAACGACTTGCGCAACACCAACTTGAAGGCCTCGTTGTCGCCCTTCCCCACTTGAATGGAACCCAGTGACTGGATGGTGCGGCAGACACCACCCAGAAACAGGTTATAGATGAGAAGCAGGTTCATACAGAGGGCAAAGGCATAGATACCCGTACGTCCCAACGACGATAGTACGATTTTGTTCGCCGAGAACATCAACACCGTCAGACAGATGGAGGCAATGGCCAGCGGTGCACCCTGTGAGATGATAGCGCCGAAAACTGGTCTTTGGCGACCAAAAACGAATCGCAGATGATTCTCCTTGGAAAGGAAATGGATGCCCATTATGGCAATGCCCACGACATGACCGATGACTGCAGCCCATGCACTACCCTCGATGCCCCAGCCGAAATACTTGATGAACACCACGTCGAGCACCAAGTGAACAAGATTATCCACCAAGATGGATACGGACACCAGGCGCGGACTGCCGTCAACGCTGACCATCGTGTCGACACCCCACATCAACAAGTAGGCCGGAGCACCTATCAGCGTCACCCGCAGATAATCGTAGGTGGGCTGATATAGCTGCTCGTGGTCACATAGCAGGCGTGTCACAGCATCGGGTGCCAACACACCACATGCAGTCAACATGAGACCAGTCACCAAACAAGCTAACATCGATATGACGAAGATATACGATGCCCGTCGTGTATCCTTTCTGCCCAGTTCCATACCTACCAGCATGCCCGCTCCAGTAGCCAGCAGCATGTTGACGGTGTACATAAACTGAAGCAATGGCAATGACAGGTTGATGGCACTCACCGAGTCCTCATCAATCAGGTTGCCCACAATCATCGCATCAACCACATTTCCCAAACATGCAGACAATCCAATGAGGATGGATGCCCACAAGAAACGCCAGAACTGGACGTTAAACGCTTGATTCTCTTCGGTATTCACCTTGAAGATTAACTATTTACGGATTTGCTATTTACGATTTTACTCAAAGAAACCGAAGCCACCGATAGCAGTGAGCATTCGCTCGACATAGTCCCATGCGGTGTCTTTCCAGTTGAAGCCGAGACGGTGGAGGACAGAGCAGGTGTAGCGGTTGTCGCGCTCGATGACAGCGGCCTTTTGTCCGTGAGTCATGTCCTGGTAGGCCATAAGAGCCGAGAGGAGTTTTGCCTTTTCGGGGTCTTGTCCGGCAATGTCAAGAGCCTGCTGGAATTCGTCGGCTTCAACAAACCGCATTTCGTCGCCTACTACCTTTGCCATGAGTTGGAGGACATCGCCCAACAGCTCGGCATGTCGCCGGGTCTTTGCCCTGGGCGCATAAGATGGCCATGTTCACGGCATCGATGACACCCGTACTGGTCAGCGTGGCACCCGTCACGCCGTCCACCTCAACGCTTAGCAGCCCCTGCTTCTGGAGCGCACGCGCCACCATCTCATTGAGCGCCTCCTGGGCAAACGACGACTCCGACTGGCTCACCACGACGATGTCGGAAATCTCGTGGTTCTCCACCGTCATCTTCACAACGATGGTTCCGCTGCGACCCTCGCCGCTGCCCGTCCACACGCCGTCCTGCAGCAGTTCCGTTGGCGGCTCTGCAGCAGGATCGTCGTCTGACGAGCACGATGTCAACACTAAGCAGCAGACCATCGCCAGCACGCTCACACATCCCGAAATGTAACGACTCAATTTCTTCATCTGTCTAAAAGTCAAATCTTTCATCCGACACATATACCCGCCTGCTTCATAGAATATCAGTTTTTACAGGGCCGAGACATTCGCCAAACAGGGCGAGCACATCGTTGACCTTGTCCATTCGTAAGGTTTGCTTCCCTTGTTCGAGGTCTCTTACAAACCTGAGGCCCACTCCTGCCCTCTCGGCCAGTTCGACCTGAGAAAGGTGGTTTTTCTTCCGTTTTTGCTTAATATGCTCCGATAAATCCATCATTATTATACCTTATCGGGTACAAAGATAAGCATATTGCCTTGATATTGCAGCATATCGGGTATAAATTTAATTATTTTTGTCAATATTATACCCGATGGGATATAATCGAAACTATTACTTAATCACAACCTTGCGGCCTCCGTTGACATACACGCCGCTCTTCATCGGCTTGCCGTTAAGCTTGCGACCGTCGAGCGAGTACCACGCGCCAGCCTTATCCGTGTAATCCGTGAAATCTGTGGTCGTTATCCCGCTGGCCTCCTTGTCGTCGCCGAAATTGAGGACGATGGCGCGGACGGGGCTTGGGTCGATGTTGGGGTCGGAGTCGGGATCGGTGTTGGGGTCGGTGTCGGGATCGGCGTTGGGGTCACCTGCGGTGATGCCGTTCAGATAGAAGTAGGCGCGCTGGCAGCCGATGGTCATCGCGCCGTTGGGCCAGTAGAGGTTGTTGCCGCCGCCGATGTAGAGTATGGTGTTGTCGCCCTCGCTGCCGATGCTGATGGGCTCGTAGGTGCCGATGAAGGTCAGTATGCCGTCAGCCGATGTGATACTCGCGGGGGCGACGGCGCCGATGGTCACGCCGCTGAACACCGGGGATTGCAAATCCCCTTCAACAGATTGCAAATCCCCTTCAACAGCCTCGTTATTGGGATTCGACTCTGTGCGGGCTGGCACGGGGCCTGCCCCTTCTATGTTGCATTCCAAATTTTCGTTTCATTTTTATTTCTATTTAACGTTGTGTATCAACTATTTACGATTTGT
>CAJOEC010000087.1 GCA_905233425.1 uncultured Prevotella sp.
TCTTGTCTACTAATTATATACTGACCCCACCCCTAACCCCTCCCCTACAAGGGAGGGGAAAGGCTGCGCGTAGTTTTTGCAATTTATAGAACATACCTAATATTTTTGCGAAGGATTATTATAAACGCTGGCAAACAGATTGCCTTTTGAGGCATTTTCCGTTGGCTTTTCATCAGAAAATGTGCTTATAGGGTGTGGACAAGTCACTTTTTTTCGCACTTGTCCACACTCTATAAGATATTTTTTGTACCTTTGCACCCACTAAGCGATAAGAATAATATGTTGATAGGTAGAAAGACAGAAAGAGAAGAACTTCTCTCAACGCTTGAGGCAGACGAGTCTCAGTTTGTGGCCGTGTATGGACGGAGACGTGTAGGTAAGACTTACCTTATACGCGAGACGTTTGGTTGTAAGTTTGTTTTCCAGCATACTGGACTGGCGAAAGGAACGCTTGCCGAACAGCTGGCAGAGTTTCAGGAGTCATTGCGGCAGTCAGGAATGAGGCGTCCGCGCCGCCCAAAGTCGTGGATGGATGCCTTCCATATACTGTCTGACCTTATAGCCGGGATAAACGACGAAGGGAAAAAAGTAGTGTTTATTGACGAACTGCCGTGGATGGATACCCCACGGTCGAACCTTCTCAGCGCCTTGGAGCATTTCTGGAACGGATGGGCAAGTGCGCGCAAAGACATAGTACTGATAGTGTGCGGCAGTGCGACGGCTTGGGTGCAGAAGAAGATTCTGAACAACTATGGAGGACTGCACAACCGTGTCACTATGAAACTGCGCATTCTGCCCTTCACGCTTTCAGAGTGTGAGCAATACATGGAGTCGCGGGGTCTGGCTCTAAGCCGCAAGGAACTGACAATGGGCTATATGGCAATGGGTGGCATACCTTTTTATTGGAGCCTGATGAAAAAGAAATGGAGCCTTGACCAGAACATCGACAACCTGTTTTTCAAAAACGACGCTCCTTTGCAGAGAGAATATGATGCCCTTTACGCATCGTTGTTTAAATACCCAGAATCTTACCTGAAGGTTGTAGCCGCTTTGGGCGGTATTCGCCAGGGACTACACCGTGAAGATATTATCAGAATCACGAAACTCTCTGATAACCAGACCTTCTCCGACGTGTTGTGTGACTTGGAGCAATGCGGTTTCATACGGAAATATATGGCTATTGGCAAGAAGACACGAGACGCTTTCTATCAGTTGACAGACAACTATACGCTGTTCTACCTCAACTTCGTGAAAGAGAACAAGGAGAACGACGAGCATTTTTGGACTAATAGCATTGACACTCCTATATTGACCACTTGGAGTGGTCTTGCCTTTGAGCGGTTATGCCTTTGGCATGTGCCACAGATAAAGGCCGCCCTTGGGATTCAAGGTGTGAACAGTTCCGTGTGTTCTTGGCGCACAGAGGCCACAGAAGAACATGACGGCGCACAAGTGGACTTGCTGATTGACCGCAAGGACGGTGTTATCAACCTATGCGAGATGAAATACGCTGATGACCAGTATGCCTTTGATGCCGACGAAGAGAGCAAACTGCGAAACCGGCGTACTGCATTCAAACTTGACACCAAAACGAAGAAAGCCATTCACACAACGCTTGTCACAACATACGGGTTGCGCAAGAACAGCCACAGCGGAATCGTACAGAGTGTTGTGACGATGGATGATCTGTTCAAGGATTAGGCAACAGTCTCAATCTGTGGGCACTTTTCTTCGTCGCCTCTGCCCTCTGTCGAAATCGTCGCCGAGGGGCCAAAAAGTTCGCGCCGTGCGAACTCCCAGTCCGCCCGGCGCGAACTGTCAGTTCGCACGGCGCGAACTCCGAGCCCGCACAGGGCCTGTTCACAGAGAGCTCCCTTGTAGGGACGCGACGTGTCGCGTCCGCACTGTTGATGCGACACGTCGCGTCCACTACAAGGCCAAGGCGTGTCATGTGTTCTCGGACGCGACACGTCGCGTCCCTACAAGGCCAAGGCGTGTCATGTGTTCTCGGACGCGACACGTCGCGTCCCTACAAGGCTGTCAGAGTTAAAAACACATAAAAATAAAAAAAATATCCGCCCCGATATGCCCTGCCAAAATTATAATTAGTACTTTTGCATACTTTTTAGCATTAAAATGTAAGCGCGAAGCGAAGAAAAGAGACAAAACAGAAACAAAAGTAAACAATAACAAACAAAAATGCTTATGAACATTGCTACACTAACGGGCAGGAGCCGCGTGCTTCTTGCCACTGTTCTTGCGCTTGTCATGGTCGGGTCCACGGCAAGCGCTGAGACAATCTTTGAGGATTTTGAGAACCTGACGGTTGTCGATGCCGACGGCAATGCCCTCGCCAACACATGGACGGCGGGCTATGGCCTGTCAAACGGATGGAAAGTCATCGGCGGCACCATACAGCCGGGCGAAAACACATACGCCAACTATGCCCTGACGAAGGAGACAGGCAAGGGCTGGTTGGACAGCGACTACTATCTCTGCTCAACGGCCAGCAGCACCAACTCGGCCTACGTGTTCATCCCCAAGCAGTTGCAGGGCAACATAACGTTCTACGTGAAGTCGAGCCTGAGCAGCCGAAGCAGTGGCACCAGCTCGGTGAAAGTCTATGAGGCCGACGCCGAGGGCAACGTCAGCTCCACCCTGCTCTACGAGGCCACGCCCGTGAAAGGCGGCAACTGGCTGCCCTGCACCATCGCCGAGGTCCAGGGCAAGTACATCGCCATCAACCTCGTGCGCTGCCTTCTCGACGATTTCACCGCCGAGGTGGGCGACGGCAGCTCTGTCGTGGTGACCGAGAATAAGGCCATCACCGTGACCGCCTTCCAGCTGACCACCGAATGCAGCTATACCAACCCCATCCTGGCCAACGAGGAGAACCAGTTCGCTGCCGACTTCGACGTGACCGTCAAGAACAGTGGCAATGTCGAACTGGCCGCTGAGGATGTCAAGGTGCAGGTGGAGACCTCCGACGGCGTGGTCTTCGGCACCGCCACCGCTACCGCGCCACTTGCCGTGGACGGCGAGGTTGTCGTCCCCGTGACCATCACCGCCGATGCCGGCGATCTGGGCACGTCGAATATCAAGACGTTCACGTTCTATGCCCGCGAGAAGCTTGGCAACATACGTTTCGCCACAAGCCGCTATGTGTACGTGACGCCCTACCAGGCCAAGTTTGCCATCAACGGCCCCGACGGCTACGCCCTTGATGCCGACGAGACCGTCAGCTTCGGCACGAGCCAAGAAGCCGTCACGCGTACAATAATTATTAAAAACGACGGCACAGCCCCGCTCGCCGTGAGCGGTATCGCCCTTCCCGAGGGCTTCACCGCAAGCGAGACCGCCTTCAGCGTTGAGGCCGGCGGCTCGAAGACCGTCACCCTGACGATGACCCCCGCCGCCCCCTTCGGCGTGAAGGGCGGCACCGCAACCATCAGCCACGCCCTTGGCGACTTCACCTTCGCCGTCAGCGGCACCACCATCGACCCGACAAAGTTCTTCGTGAACTTCGAGGACCAGCAGTTCCCCTCGTCGTGGACTGTTGGCGACAAGTGGGGTATCACCTCGCAGAGCGGCAACTACTACGCCTATCAGAGCAGCAACTCTGAGGCCACAGCCATCGTCACCCAGAGGCTGACCGTGGCCGAGGGCGAGCAGATGACCCTCGAGGCCAAGCGCGCCTACGCCTACAATGCCGCCACGCTGACTGTGAGCTACAGCGCCGACCAGGAGAACTGGACCGTGGCCGGAGGCTACGAGCTGACCAGTGCCTTCGAGACTTATACCATCGGTGGCATACCCGCCGGCGACTACTATCTGAAGTTCGAGGGCCAGTATGTGGCCATCGACAATATCGCCGGTTTCACCGAGGCCACCGACGCCCCCGTGCTGGGCGTCTATATGGAGGGCACCGCCATGAAAGACGGCGACAGCTTCTCGTTTGAACTTGTCAATGCCGACACATCGGCCACCTTCACCGTGAAGAACGACGGCACGGGAACACTCAGCGCCGACATAGCCGTTGACGGCGAGGGCTTCAGCGTCAATCCCGCAAGCGTCAGCCTTGGCGCCGGCGAGAGCGCACAGGTCGTAGTGAGCATGGCCGCACAGCCATGGGGCATAAAGACCGGTACGCTGACCATAGGCGACATGACCATCGGCCTTGAGGGTGAGAGCCGCGACCCGGAGATGCTCTTCGTCGACTTCGAGGACGGCCAGTGGCCCGCAGGATGGGCGCCCGGCAAGAACTGGAGCGTCTACCAGCAGATGGCCGAGCACTACGACTACAACGCCGAGGTGAGCGACCTCGTCACCGCCAAGCTGCGCGTGGAGGAAGGCCAGTCGCTGCAGTTCGACGCCAAGCGCTCGACCGAGACCTACGAGTCGGCTATCATTGTGAGCTATTCTTACGACAAGGAGGTGTGGCTCGAAGCCGATGCCTCGATAGAGCTTACTGCCGACATGGCAACCTACAGCGTGGCATTGCCCGAGGGCGACTACTATGTGATGTTCAGCGGCTGCAACGTCTGCATCGACAATGTCACCGGCGTGAAGCTGTCGAAGGACATCGACCACATCGTCTTCTGGACAGCCGACGTTCCCGGCGAGGGCATGGTGAACAATGAGTACACGGCCACCCTCACCGTCAGCAACGAGGGCGTCGACGGCGAGGAGGTCACCGTGCGCTTCTACATGGACGGCGAGGCCGTGATGGAGGAGACCGTGACCATGGCCTTCAACGAGAGCCGCACATTCACCTACGCTTTCACCCCGCAGGAGGCAAGCGAGGGCATCGACGCCTACTTCGAGGTTGCATACGCCGGGCTTCCCGTTGAGAAGAGCGACCCCGTGACCGTGGTCATCAAGGCCGAGGAGGGCCAGTTCGTCAAGCTCTGGGGAACCGTCACCGACAAGGACTCCGAGGCCGCTATCGTGGGCGCGGAGATTACCCTCACGTGTGGCGACATTGTCTACACCGGCACCTCCGACGACGAGGGCCGCTACGAGATTGACGTCTACAATAGCGGCACCGACTACAAGTACTCTGTAACCGTCGTGGCCGAAGGCTACGATGACATCGTCCTGGAAACCTTCTATGTGAACGGCTTGGGCGAGGACAACATGGAGCACAACTTCAAGATGACTTCAGAAATAGTCACCGCCATCAGCGGCATGGACGACAGCAGTGCCGACGCAAAGGTCTACGACCTGCAGGGACGCATCGTCACAAAGGCCGCCAAGGGGCTATATATTATCAACGGAAAGAAAACAATAAAATAAACAACATCAGAAAGAAAAATGAAAAAGACATTGATTTCAGCAGCCGTGGCAGCCATGATGGCCATGCCCGTGCTGGCACAGAACGACAACCCCGTAGTCATCAAGGGTTCGCTCATCGATTGGTATTATTGGGGCAAGGACTACACAGGCAGCACCAGCGGCGAGGGATGGAACCAGCAGCCGACAGGAGGTGGCGCATGGATTGACGAGAACGGCGTGGCCCACTCAACAGGAGCACCCAACATCGGACTGCTCTCGCTGACGCTCAACCCAGGGGCACCGCGCCCTCTGCTGCCCGAGTTCAACATCCGCAACACTGTGCTCTACAGCAACTGCGGTGGTGTGTTTGTGGGCGGCAACACCTACTATTCGTTCTTCGGACATGAGGTCGACGCCTCGATGAACATCGACGGCGAGTACGGCTCGGAGAACTACGAGATAATAGTGCGCAAGTGGACGTGGGACGGCGTTTCCGACAACGGACTCTACACAAACGTGAAATACGAGAATGTGGGCAAGATATACAACCAGCCCACCGACCTCACCTACGACCCGCTGAACGACATCATCTACGGTGTGTTCAACATCGGCGGAGGCAATGGCTACAAGCTTGGAACCATCGATCTGGAGACATTCGAGATAACGTGGATCTCACGCGAGGCAATGCCACTGACCGGCGAGCTGCGCACACTGGCAGTGAACAGCCATGGCAAGCTCTTCGGTACTGACAAGAGCGGCAACGTGTACAGGGTGAGCACAACCGACGGCACACTGGACTTCGTCGGAAACATGGGCTTCAAGTCCCAGGAGAAGATGATGTCGGCAACATTCGACCTGCGCACCGACAAGCTCTACTGGATCGGCTACATGAACGACGGAAAGAAATCGGCCGACACCAGCGGAACCAACAACACGCTGACCATTGAAGAGGGCGGACGCGACACAGGACTCTACGAAATCAACACCCAGACCGGCGTCGCAACACTCATAGGAAAGACCGACTTTGTGGATGTCATAAACCAGTATGACGAGAACGGGCAGCTCATCGGCGCCGTCACCAACAAGTATGGCAAGATGCAGATGACGGGTATATACGTGGAGGGCAGCTTCGTGAAAGCCAACCACGACCTGAAAGTCACGTTCAAGAAATGTCCCGACCAGATGATTGTCAATGAGCCTGACTGGAACAATGTCGTCGTCAACGTGAAGAACATCGGACTGAAGAGCATGCGCGGAAACAAGTATGCCATCACATTCTATGCCGACGACGTGTTGCTGGGCACCATCGACAACTACGGCGAAGATATATACACCCACGACATCGACCCGGGACAGAGCTACGACTACTACTTCAGCTACTCAGCCCCCAGTCAGCCCGGCGAGCAGAAACTCAGCGTCTACGTGAGCTGTGAGGAAGACGAGATCGTTGCGAACAACTATGCCGAGAAGGGTGTGCGCATACTCACGAAGCAGATGCTCGCTGCACCGGTGATCTACGGCGTTGAAAACGACGGCAAGCTGACACTCTCATGGGCACATCCCAGGGGACGCTTCATCGAGAGCGCCGAGAACTATGTGCCCTTCAGCTACGAGAACATGGGCGCATGGATAATGTACGACGGCGACAAGGGCTACACACAGAAGGCCAACAATTGGAACTCGTCGATAGACTACCCCAACTGGAGCACTCCAAAGGCATATATCGTCATGGATCCCATGAAGGCCGGATTCGACCGCGCCGTGGGAGGAAACAAGTTCTATCCGCACTCCGGCGACCAGTATTTCGCTGCATGGTGGACGGCTGTACCCGACAACAGTGAGGCCGGAGGCCACCAGATTGCCAACAACGACTGGATAATCTCGCCACAGTTAGACGGACTGCCACAGGAAATCAGCTTCTGGGCAAAGGGTTACAAGGGCGTGGAGAGCGCCGGCTACGAGACCGAGATGAACCACCCCGAACTCATGCGCGTGCTCGTTACGGGAGTTGAATACAACTCTGTAGACGACATGGACGAGTCGCACTGGGCAGCGGTGGTAGACACTTTCCTGGTGAACAACACCGAGTGGACACAGTACAAGGCAACACTGCCACAGGGAAGCCGGCACTTCGCCCTGCAGTGCTGCAGCAAGGAGGGCTTCGTGCTCATGCTCGACGACATCTCGTTCACCCTTCCCTACAAGGAGATTACCGGCTTCAGGGTCTATTGCAACGGAAGAAGGGTGGCCATGATGGGCAACAACGGATTCTCATACACCGACAATGCAGCCGTGCCTGGCAACGTGTACACTGTGACAGCCGTCTATGAGGAAGGAGAGTCGCAGCCTTCAAACAAGTACGTTTACGGAGTGCCTGTCGTGGTCTATGGCGACGTCAATGGCGACGGTGTGGTCGACGTGGCCGACATTGCCAACGTCATTGCCATCATGGCCGGTGAAACCGCCGAGGCCAGTGCTGACGTCAATGGCGACGGTGTGGTCGACGTGGCCGATATTGCAATGATAATATACCTGATGTCGACAAAATAGCCGGCATCAGCGGGAAATACAATCTAATAAATTTAGCTAATCGCAACTTCAAAGAAGAAAATCCTACTACGCCTGACGACGGCCTTCGTGGCCGTCGTCGTGGCTATGCCCCTGCTCATCTACGTCCCGCCGGTGCAGCAGTGGCTGGTGTCTCAGGCTGCCTCAATAGCATCGGAGGCAACAGGGCTTGACATCAGCGTGGGAAGTGTGAGCCTGCGATTCCCCATGACTCTGGCACTCCACGACGTGGAGGTGATGCGCAAGTCCCAACCCACAGCTCTCAACTCTCAACCCACAGCTCTCAACTCTCAACCCTCAACTCTCAACCCCAAACCCACAGCTCCTGACACCATTGCGATTATTGGCACATTCGAGGCCGATGTGGCGCTCATACCCCTGTTTCGGGGGAAGGCCGAGGTGAAGGGACTGGCGGTGAACGGGATGCGGCTGAATACCTTCGATCTCATCAGCGACACTCAGCTCTCAGGCACTATGGGGCGGCTGGCCATCGATGGCACGACTGCCGACCTGCAGCGGGGCACCGTCGACGTTGCCTCGCTGTTGCTTGCCGATGCCGACATCTGCGTATGCCTCTCCGATACTGCCGCCGTAGACACCACTGAAAGCGAACCGACTGCCTGGTACGTGGCTTTGCAGACAGGGACGCTGAGAAACGTGAAGTGCCAGGTGAGGATGCCCGGCGACTCGCTGGTCTTCGGCGCTTCCATTAAGGAGGCTGTGGTCTCGCAGACCGACATCGACCTGCTCAACGAGCGTTATGCCGTGGGAACGCTGACAGTCGAGGAGGGCACACTGGGCATGGACAATCCCTTTGAACCACGGCTGTTGGAGGGCATGGACTATGCCCACATCGCTGTCACCGACCTCGCACTTACCATCGATTCCATCGTTTATGCCAGCACTCCGGCCGAGCATGCCAATACCTCTTCCTTTCCCCCCTTCCTGTCCCTCGCTGTTCGCCAGGCCAGTTTGAAGGAGCAGAGCGGTCTGCAGGTGGACAACCTCAACGGGCGCATAGCCCTCGACAGCCTCGGCATAAGGCTGCCTTCGCTGTCAATAACCACTCCCTTCTCCAACGTCTACGCCTCGGCTAGCGTCGACTATGAGGCCTTGAACACCTCTGGGACTTATAGGACTTATGGGACCTCTGGGACCTCTGGGACTTATAGGACTTATGGGACAAATGGGACTTATGGGACAAATGGGGCTGGGGCGAATGCTTCTCTTACCCTTGAGGCCAGCCTGGGGCGCCACGACATTGTCCTCTTTGCTCCTGTGAAGGAGCTCCCCGACTGGCCACTCTCCGTAAAGGCCAAGGCCGACGGTAATATCTCAAGTGCCAATATCGAGTACCTCACCATCGACCTCCCCACGGCCCTACATGCCGAAGTCCAGGGCACTCTCGGCATGGACAGCCCCTCGACAGCCACCGTTTCCGGCGCGTCAGCGCTGGGTACCGCCCTTCAGTTCACCTCCGACCTCGACGTGAAGCTGCAGACACAGAACGCCGACTTCGTCCTCGCCACTCTCGACATGGACAAGCGCGAATGGCGAATCCCTTCGGGATTGACGCTGGAGGGAAACCTGAGGTCTGACGGACAGCAGTACACCGCCGACATCATCGCACGCGACGGAAACGGCACGCTAACGGCCAAAGGGCTGTTCAACGACAAGGCCGGCAGCTATGCCCTCGACGCAGACATCAGCCATCTGTCGCTTGCAAGGTTCATGCCCGACATCGACTGTACCATCACCCGGGCACAGGCAAGCGTGAAAGGGCGGGGCTTCGACATCTTCGACAAGGAGACATGGATTGAAGCACAGGCCTGCATCGATGCCATGACCTACGACAAGTGGAACGCCGACAGTCTCGACATAGGGGCAACGCTCAGCAACGCCCACGCCTTCGCAACCATAACCAGCCGCAACAGTCTCGCCGACGGTACCATCGACCTCGATTTCGACCTTGCGCAGCAAGAACTCTCCAAGAACGTAACGTCTCTCAACTCTAAACCCTCAACTCTTAACTCCACACTCCAGGCCTCCCTCGACTTCTCACTACTCAACCTCCAGGCCCTCGGAGTCACCACCCACCGCCTCGACTTGGGGTTGAAGGGCGACGTGAAGCTAACCACCGACTTCAAGGACAGCCACAAGCTGAGCGGTCTGCTCAAGGAAATATCCATTACTGACACACTGAAGACACACCACCCGGAGAACCTCGGAGTGCTGCTGGCCGTGACACCCGACACCACCTACGTCCGCGTACAAAACGGAAACTTCATAGTGAAGCTCGACGCCAGCGGGCACTACTCGCAACTGATTGACAAGCTGACGGCACTTTCCGACACTATAGGGAAACAGTTGGAGAACAGGGTCTTGGACCAGGCACAGATAAAGCAGATGCTGCCGGAAATGAGGATTTACGTCACCAGCGGACAGGAAAATGCACCGGCAAACATCCTACGGGCTGTACAGGACATACGGTTCAAGGAACTGCTGGCCGACATCACCATGTCGCCCGAAGC
Organism: uncultured Prevotella sp.; assembly: GCA_905233425.1. GTDB lineage: Bacteria > Bacteroidota > Bacteroidia > Bacteroidales > Bacteroidaceae > Prevotella. The sequence continues at coordinate 10,374 of CAJOEC010000087.1, forward strand.
AGGAGTCAACGGGCAGATGTATGTCCACAAGATGAACATCGGCGAGACCCTCGTCGACACAATACACGTGACACTGAAAGACTCGGAACACGGGCTGACATACCAGTCAAGGCTGGCAAACTCGAAAAACAACCCGATGGCAATAACTGCCATGATGGACGGCCACTTCTACGAGCATGGTGTGAAGCTGGGGCTGAGAATATTCGACCAGAAGGGAAGGCTTGGCGTGAGGCTTGGCACACAGGCATCGATGGAGAGCGAAGGCATGAGGTTCAAACTGCTCCCGGCAAGACCAACACTGGCTTACAAGGAGTTCAGCCTCAACGACGACAACTTCATCTTCATCAGGAAGGACAAGAAACTGGGGGCAAAGGTGCAGATGAAAGACGACGAAGGGACGACCATTGACGTCTATTCGACAGAGGACGCCGACAGCACGCGACTGCAGGACTTCACCGTGAGCATCAGCAGGCTCGACCTGCGACAGCTGACAAAGGTGTTGCCTTTCATGCCAAGGATTGACGGACTGCTCGACGGAGACTTCCACATGGTCATGGACCAGCAGAGACAGATCTCGGTGGCTGCCGACATCAAGGCCGATGACCTGGCTTACGAGGGTAGCCAGATGGGCGACCTCAACACCGAGTTCGTCTATCTGCAGACAGACGACAACTCGCACGTCATCGACGGGTTCCTGACAAGGGAGGGACAGCAGATAGCCTACATGTCGGGAAGCTATGTCAACAAGAAATCGGCCGCCATTCCTGGCGCTTCACCGCAGGGTATTGACGCCACGCTGACGCTGCAGCGCACGCCGCTCAACATGGTAAACGGTTTCATTGCCGACAAGATAGCGGGGCTGGAAGGCTTTGCAGAAGGGGACCTGACGATGAAGGGGCCGCTCGACGCACTAATTGTCGACGGACAGGTGAAGCTCGACTCGGCAACGCTGTTCAGCACACCATACGGCGTGACAATGGCCATAGACGACACACCGATAAAGATTGAACGCTCGAAGCTGACACTCGACAACTTCAAACTGTATGCAGCCAAGGAGAGACGCGAAAGTGACGTGCTCTCGACAACGTTCAACTTCGTGAACAAGGCCATAGGAGTCGCGTCACAACCCGCCGACACGGCAACATACATCACCATCAGCGGATATGCCGACTTCGGCCCGTCGGCGCCTGCCAGCGTCGATTTCAGGCTTAGTGCCGACGAGCTGCTGCTCATCAACTCGAAGCAGACGCAAGGCTCGCTGCTCTATGGAAAAGGGTTCGTGGGCATGACGACAAGGGTGAGAGGACCGCTCGACAATGTCACCGTAAGGGGAAGGCTCCAGGTGCTCGGAAAGACCGACATAACATATCTGCTGCTCGACTCGCCGCTCTCAACAGACAACCAGATGGACGAACTGGTGAAGTTCACCGACTTCAGCGACTCAACGCAGATCGTGGTTCAAAGGCCGATGCCCTCAGGCATAGACCTTAATATGACCTTAAACATCGACCCGGGAGCGCATGTCAGGTGCGGACTGAACGCCGACCAGTCGAACTACGTGGACATATTCGGAGGGGGAAACCTCAGGATGAGAATGTCGAGAACAGAGGAGATGCAAATAACAGGCAGATACACCCTGAACAGCGGAACAATGAAATACTCGCTGCCGGTAATACCGCTGAAAACGTTCAACATACAGGATGGAAGCTATGTGGAGTTCACCGGCGACCCCACAAACCCGACACTCAACATCACCGCTGTAGAGAGAAAGAAAGCACCAGTGAGCAGGGATGGGTCGACGGGCAGGAGCGTCACTTTCGAATGCGGAGTGGTGGTGACGAAAACTCTCAAGAACATGGGAGTGCAATTCATCCTCTCAGCACCCGACGACATGAATGTGCAGAGCGAGCTGCAGGCCATGACTGTGGAACAGCGGGGAAAGCTGGCCGTCACCATGCTCACCACGGGAATGTATCTCGCCGACGGGAACACTTCGGGATTCTCAATGAACGCCGCCCTCAGCTCGTTCCTGCAGAGCGAGATTAACAGCATCGCTGGGAATGCGCTCAGCACACTCGACCTCAGCGTGGGCGTTGACAATGCCACCGATGCCAACGGAACGCAGCACACCGACTATTCGTTCCAGTTTGCAAAGCGGTTCTGGAACAACAGGCTGAAGGTGCAGATTGGGGGAAAGGTGTCGAGCGGACAGGAGGCACAGGGGCAGAAACAGTCGTTCTTCGACAACGTGTCGATGGAGTATAGGCTCTCGCCAACCCGCAATGAGTACCTGAAGCTGTTCTACAACCAGAATGTCTATGACTGGCTCGACGGTTATACCGGAGAATATGGAGGTGGCTTCGTGTGGAAGAAGAAGGTGGATCACTGGTGGGATCCGTTCCTTTTCTGGAAGAAAAAGAAGGAAAACAACACTCGTTAATTTCATTTATAAACAATCATTTTAATTTTTATTGTCATGGAAATCATTTACAGTATCATCATCGGATGTCTCGCTGGCTTCTGTGCCGGCAAGTTAATGAAAGGTGGCGGCTTCGGCCTCATCATGAACCTTCTGCTGGGTCTCTTCGGTGGAGCACTCGGAGGATGGCTCTTCTCGCTGTTGAACATAGAGTGGGGCGGACTGCTCGGACAACTTGGAACTGCTGTCGTCGGCGCCGTCCTGATCCTCTGGATCGCCTCTCTGCTGAAGAAGTAGGGACGCGACGTGTCGCGTCCGTATTGTCGATTCGACCTGTCGCATCTGAAAAACATGACGTGTCGCGTCCACTTTTCGGACGCGACACGTCGCGTCCCTACAAGGCGCAGTCCTCTGTGTTGAAACAGGCATCCAAGCCCATGTTTGGTGAAAAATTAAAATAAATAAACATTTTCTTCCCCAAACGTTTGCATGTTTCACAATTTTTCATTAATTTTGTGGCCTGAATACGCGTGCGCGTAATCAATAGTAGGTATTTTGCGGCTTGAGAAGGTCGTTCACGATGCTGGCTTTAAATCTATCAATTATACTAATTAATTAATTTTCAAACTTTTATGTGGTTATTAAAATCATCTATCGGTAGGAAAGTTGTAATGTCTGTCACCGGCATTGCGCTCATCTTGTTCCTGACGTTCCACTGCGCCATGAACATCGTTGCGCTATTCTCCGGCGAGGCTTACAACACCATTTGTGAACTCCTCGGCGCCAACTGGTATGCCGTGGTGGCTACGCTCGGACTGGCCGCACTGGCCGTATGTCACATTGTCTATGCATTCATCCTGACGGCGCAGAACCGCACCGCACGTGGCGAGAACCGCTACGAGGTGGCTACAACGGTGAACGCCGGAAAGGTGGAATGGGCTTCGAAGAACATGCTCGTCCTTGGCATCATCATCTGCCTGGGCCTGCTGCTCCACCTCTTCAACTTCTGGTACAACATGATGTTTGCCGAACTGACAGGAATGGTGGTCGCCCACAGCCCCGGCGACGGCTTCGCCTTCATCGTCGACACGTTCTCGTGCCCGGTCTATGTGGCTCTCTATCTCATCTGGCTCGTGGCTCTCTGGTTCCACCTCACCCACGGTTTCTGGTCGGCCATGCAGACCCTCGGCTGGAGCGGTAAGATCTGGCTCTGCCGCTGGAAGGCCATCGGCATGATCTACTCTACGCTGCTCGTCCTCGGCTTCATCGTCGTGGTGCTCGCCTTTGCCTTCGGCTGCGCTCCCTCGCTCTGCTGCGACGGATCAGCCGCCGACTGCTGCCACCAGGCTGCCGACTGCTGCAAACACGCTGCTGAGTGCTGCAAGTAATTGTTCTGATATGTTGCGGCATTGCCGCAACCACCCCTAAAAACTAAAAAGAAACAAAAAGAATTATGGCTAAAACAGTTAATTCAAGAATACCTGAGGGACCAGTTGCAGAGAAGTGGAAGGAGTATAAAGCCCACCAGCGCCTGGTGAACCCCAAGAACAAACTCAAGCTCGACGTGATAGTCGTTGGTACTGGTCTGGCTGGTGCTTCCGCCGCCGCCTCTCTCGGCGAGATGGGCTTCAATGTCATCAACCTGTGCATCCAGGACTCTCCCCGTCGCGCTCACTCTATCGCTGCCCAGGGTGGTATCAATGCCGCCAAGTGCTACCAGAACGATGGTGACTCAGTCTATCGTCTGTTCTACGTCGTCTGGCTGAGGTCTCGAACAATATCATCGACCAGTGCGTGGCCCAGGGTGTTCCCTTCGCCCGTGAGTATGGCGGCATGTTGGCCAACCGTTCCTTCGGTGGTGCCCAGGTTTCGCGTACATTCTATGCTAAAGGCCAGACAGGTCAGCAGCTGCTGCTCGGTGCTTACAGCTCGCTGAGCTGCCAGGTAAATGCTGGGAAAGTAAAACTCTACACCCGCTATGAGATGGAGGATGTGGTCATCGTCGATGGTCGCGCCCGTGGTATCATCGCCAAGGATTTGACAACTGGTAAGCTGGTTCGCTTCAGCGCCAACGCCGTGGTCATCGCTACTGGCGGTTACGGTAACACCTATTTCTTGAGCACCAACGCTATGGGTTGCAACTGCACCGCTGCCGTCCAGTGCTATCGCAAGGGTGCTTACTTTGCAAATCCCTCTTACGTTCAGATTCACCCCACCTGTATCCCCGTTCATGGCGACAAGCAGTCTAAGCTGACGTTCCCAAGAAGATTGAGGACGCCAAGGCTCTGCAGCAGGGTACGAAGCAGGGCTGGGAGATTCCTGAGGAGGACCGCGACTACTATCTGGAGCGCCGCTATCCCGCCTTCGGTAACCTCGTGCCCCGTGACGTGGCCTCGCGTGCAGCCAAGGAGCGTTGCGACAAGGGCTTCGGCGTAAACAATACTGGCCTCGCCGTGTTCCTCGACTTCTCGGAGTCTATCAACCGCCTGGGTCTCGACATCATCATGCAGCGTTATGGTAACCTCTTCGAGATGTATGAGGAGATTACCGACGTGTTCCCTGGCGACCTCGCCAACGAAATCAATGGTGTGAAGTACTACAAGCCGATGATGATCTATCCCGCCATCCACTACACCATGGGTGGTATTTGGGTTGACTACGAGCTGCAGACTTCTATTCCTGGTCTGTTCGCCATCGGTGAGTGTAACTTCTCCGACCACGGTGCCAACCGCCTCGGTGCTTCCGCTCTGATGCAGGGTCTGGCCGACGGTTACTTCGTGCTGCCTTACACCATCCAGAACTATCTGGCCGACCAGGCTGTATGGCCGAAGGTGAGCACCGACCTGCCTGAGTTCGCTGAGGCAGAGAAGAAGGTGGATGCCGAACTCGACCGTCTGCTCAACATCAAGGGCAAGCGCAGTGTTGACTCTATCCACAAGGAACTCGGCCACATCATGTGGGAGTATGTGGGCATGGGTCGCACCGCCGAGGGCCTGAAGACGGGTCTGAAGAAGATGCATGATCTGGAGAAAGAGTTCGACTCTAACCTCTTCGTGCCCGGCACGAAGGAAGGCCTGAACATCGAGCTTGACAAGGCTGTCCACCTCCGTGACTTCTTCACCATGGGTCAGCTCGTCGCATTCGATGCTCTCTCTCGTAACGAGTCCTGCGGCGGTCACTTCCGTGAGGAGTACCAGACCGAGGAAGGCGAGGCCAAGCGCGACGACCAGAACTACTTCTACGTAGGCTGCTGGGAGTACAAAGGCAAGGGCAACGAGCCTGAACTCATCAAGGAGCCGCTGGAGTATGAGGCTATTAAGGTACAGACACGTAACTATAAGAACTAACAGATGACGCTGAGAGAGTTATTTTCTGGCTGGCGAAATCCCAGACAATTGGTGAAAAGTAGCATTATTGCTTGTATTTGCATCGTTGTCATAGGAACAATAATAATTGCTGAATATGGTGGTTTCATTCCATTGTGGCCATTAATTATAGTTCTTTTTGGATTGTATCAGTTGCTTTGCCTGATTTTAGCTTATCGCATCATTAAAAATAATAAGTAATTATGGCTAAAAATATCAGCTTTACAATAAAGTTCTGGCGCCAGAATGGCCCCAAGGACACAGGTCATTTCGATACCCACGAAATGCACGACATCCCCGATGATACCTCGTTCCTCGAGATGCTTGACATCTTGAACGAAGAGCTCATCAACGAAGGCAAGGAGCCTTTCGTCTTCGACCACGACTGCCGCGAGGGCATCTGCGGCATGTGCTCGCTCTACATCAACGGCACGCCCCACGGAAAGACGGAGCGCGGTGCCACCACCTGCCAGCTCTATATGCGCCGCTTCAACGATGGCGACGTCATCACCGTGGAGCCTTGGCGCTCGGCTGCCTTCCCCGTGATTAAGGACTGTATGGTCGACCGTGGTGCCTTCGACAAGATTATCCAGGCTGGCGGCTACACCACTATCCGCACCGGTCAGGCTCAGGATGCCAACGCCATTCTCATTCCCAAGGAGGATGCCGACGAGGCCATGGACTGCGCCTCCTGCATCGGCTGTGGCGCTTGCGTCGCCGCCTGTAAGAACGGCTCCGCCATGCTCTTCGTCAGCTCTAAGGTCTCCCAGCTTGCCCTCCTTCCCCAGGGCCGCGTAGAGGCTGCCCGCCGCGTGAAGAACATGATCGCCAAGATGGACGAGCTCGGCTTCGGCAATTGCACCAACACTCGCGCCTGCGAGGCCGTCTGCCCGAAGAACGAGACCATCGCCAACATCGCCCGCCTCAACCGCGAGATGATCAAGGCAAAGCTGGCCGACTAAATCCTTAGCCCCATCCCTACTCCCCTCCCCTCGCAGGGAAGGGGTCAGGGGTGGGGTCTTCGTTCGAACGGATATGCAATCCGACCTCATGGATTATAAGGATTTGCTATCCGCTCTAACGAAGTTGATTATTATTCATATTATTATGTCACAGAATCTATGTCGTATAGCCAATTAGCACAGTTGGAGCTGATGGATGCCCTTAACAACATCAATTCGCAGGAAGAATTGAACGAGTTCAAGGACGTGCTGGCTCACTACTTCGCCCAAAAAGCACAGAAAGCCATAGACGAACTATGGGACAAGGGGGGCATCAACGAGGATACCATCAATCAATGGGGCGCAGAGCACATGCGCACTCCATACCGATATGCGGCGAATCGTCCTTGATACCAACTGCCTCTTGCATTTCAAGGTGCTGAAACATATCGACTGGCCAAAGATAACTGTGCTAAAGATACAGGAGTTTATGCGACAAATAGACCCTAAAGGATAATGCCCTTCCTCTCATCTCCACCGCCCCGCAGGTGGTTGCTACACATTATTTATAATAAACTTACAGATTAGCGTTTCTGTTCGTACTTTGACATTAGATTTGAGCTTTTGCTCTTGTTCTTAAATCTCGAAACCGCCAAAACTTCGACACAAAGAGAACAAGCAGTCAGAAGACTCATGTCGTTAAGGCGTGGGCTATTTGTGCTTGTTTCTCTAATGGTCTACTTGGCGGTAACCAAACACTTGATAAGTATCGAATGGTTCCGCCTTATTCATTGTTATTGTTATGAAGAAGTATTTTTTTTTGTTATTATGTTTTTTCTCTTTTGCTGCCAATGCTGACGACGGCAATCCCTTTTTTGAATTAAATTCAAAGCGACTTGTTCTTGGCTATACTGATAGAGAAGGAGGTGGCAGCATTGGGGGGTGTACCAGTCAGGCCATTATGTTCCCTGCAGAGCGGATGGAACGTTTGAAGGGAAATCAGATTACTCATGTCAGATTTGTTGTATGGAGAGGAGAAGAACATGCAAATATGAAATTTTGGATAGGAACAGCCTTAGACAAGCGTGACATAATCGTCCAGAATATAACGGACTTCAATGAAGATGGATGGACAGAAGTGGCCCTCGAACAGCCCTATACCATAACTGGTGACAGTATTTTTGTTGGTGTTGATGATGATGACGCTTTCAATCTTCTAAAATGGGATGCTTATGCAGAAAATGAAGTTGGAGCTTTATTTTACCGCGATGGCAAATGGGATACATCCGAAGGGACTTGGTTGATTCAATGTTTGGTAGAAGGTGAAACTATACCTCAAAAAGACATTCATCTTGTAGGATTAGCTGGATCGCCATACAAAAATACAATCAAATTAGGAGAAGTATATGAATGTACGCTAAAACTAAGAAATTGGGGGAGCATGCCTATAGAAAAATTTGAGATGCAAGCCCTGTTGGATGGAATTGAGGCGGAGTGCTCTACAAAATGGTATCAACATATAGTCAGGGGTGCAGGTACCCAAGAAATAACACTCCTTGTTACACCCAGTAAAAGTACAATAATCGGTAACCATAAATTGACCATCAAGCCCAAGTCACTGAATGGCGAAGCGTATGAGTATTCTAAAGCGCCTAAAGAGGTGGCTATGAAAGTATGTGAGCATGATATGGGAAGACAAAAGGTGCTGGTCCAGGTTTATACAGGGCAAAGGTGTGGCTATTGTGCTGAATTCGATGAGGAGGTTGAGCAAAAGATGAAAGAGCGTGACGATCTTGTGCTTGTATCCATACATTCTACTTTTTATAGTGGAAAGGAGTTTCGCTGTGAGGCTAACGATTGTTACGAGTCTATGTTATTTAGTGGTGGTATTCCGGATGTTGATTTAAATCGTAGTATAGAGCAGACTCCATATAATTATCGTACATACAGGATGGAATATGAATTGGATGTTGCGAAGGCTCAACCATCGTTAGCCAACGTGAATATTATAAGTTCATATAATGAAAATAATAATACGGTTGATATTACTGTTAGCGGAGAACGCAACGAGGATTTTGTTCCTTGCGAGGAATGGACTAATCTGACAGTTCTGTTGGTTGAAGATAATGTGTTGGGTTATCAGATTAGTTCCGAATTAAGTCCCAATTATCCTCATAATGGCGTGATTCGCAGCAACGTGTCAGCCGTTTGGGGCGACTTAGTGGAATGGAACGGTGACAAGTATGAGATGCACTATTCAGCCATTCTGAATAATGCATGGAACAAGGATAACCTACGCATTGTGGCGTTTCTCAGCAAGCCATTCACAGGTGATAATTATGATGAGATAAATGTGGTGAACTGTAATGAGCTGTATCTGAAGGATGAACAAACAGGTATTCACGTAGGCGACGTAAACGTCGATGGAGCAGTAGACGTGGCTGACATCGCAACCATCATCTCCGTCATGGCCAACGGGGGCGCAAGCGGCTCGCTTGCGGACAAGGCCGACGTCAACGGCGACGGCACCGTCGACGTGGCCGACATCGCAACCGTCATCTCTATCATGACCGGTACTGTCAAATAAGCCCCTATGAAATATCGACACAGGCAAATAATAGCATTCAGGCGGCCACAACAGGCCGCCTATCCTTTTGTCAAGAATCAGCGGGGGCGGTTCTCCTTGATTACATTTCCCCAAAATCATGTGGAGGTCATAAAGGCTTCCACCTTTTTTATTACACCAGCCTGCAACCCCTCTATCGCGTCCGTTAGACCCTCCAGCATATTTGCAAAAGACAATTATGGCATATTAAAGCATAAAAAAATTGGCAGTTGTTCATTAATTGATAAACTTTGCGCCGTCAATATACTATATGGATGGAAAAACTACGCACGATAAAGCTTTTCAAGAACTACTACAAGGAGTTCTATGTGGCGCAGACCAAGACGGTACGCGATAAGATTAACTCTGTCCTGAAGCTTGTGGAATCGCAAAGAATAATACCGAAGAAATTCTTCAGGATTATTGAGGGGTCGGATGTTATTTAGGAAATCAAGGTGGAGATAGAAAGCAAAGAGGCAAAATAATGGACGCAAAGAAAAAAGAAGCAATAATGAAGTGCAGCAGCTTTGATGAGTTGCTCAATGCAGAGTATGGTGAACGTGGAACGGAAGCTCGTGAAGCCTTTGAGGCAGAGGCAGAGACGTTCTGCTTGGCTGAATGTTTGAAGGAACAGCGCCGTCTTGCAGGACTTACGCAAGAGCAGCTTGCCACAAAGATTGGCACCAAGAAGAGCTATATATCGAAGATAGAGAATGGCCACGCCGACGTTCAGCTCTCCACCCTTTTCCGCATCTTTTCAGGGTTGGGAAGACGTGTTTCGCTTACTGTATTATAGAATGAGTAACAGAACGACCACACACCCAGGAGATGTACTGAAAGAGGAACTGGAGGCAAGAGGCATTTCACAGAAGAAATTTGCGGAAGTGCTGTCTATCCCATACACTCAGCTCAACGAGATACTGAATGGCAAACGGCCCGTCACGACCGACTTTGCTCTGATGATGGAGGCTGCCCTGGGCATCAATCCAGAGCTGCTAACCAACATGCAGATGCGCTATAATATGTCGGTGGCACGCCAGAAGAAAAGTCTCCTCGCCAGACTTGTTGACATCAAACGTGCATGCGCTGCAGTGTTTTAGGATGGAAAAACTGACGATGCCTTTTCTATTATGCTACTGATCAGGCGCGAGTATTCCTGGCCTGTGGGCAGGTCCATATCGATGTGCAACGTGCGTCGCGTGCAGACGGTCGTTTCCTGGGTCATGGGGTTGTAACCTTGACGCTGTTCGTCGCGGTAGTATATGCCCACACCCCGCTTTTGCCAAAGGGGGAGGTCGTTGTAGTTGATGCCTCTTTGGAAAAGCAGCTCGTTCTTCTCGCTGTTCGATATTCCTGACATCCTTTTCTGTGCTTCGTCTGCCGGTACGCCCTCTTTGCGCAGCATCCAGTAGCAGTGGGAGTTCAGGGAGTTGCGGTGGGCATCCTCCTGTCGCCAGCGGAAATAGTCCACCACGTTCTCTATTGTGGGAAGGGGCACGAGCCTGTTGTCGAACACTGCGGCCCTTCCCGTGTGCATAGAGAAGGCCACCGAGGCCTCTGCGGCCAGGATGGAGAGCAACTTTCGCTCCTTCCTGCCGAAAGTGTCGTCCTTCAGGTGGAACAGCAGCGATATCTCATCGCTCTGCGTGTAGCCATATATCATGCGGAAGCCGCAATCCATCAGGTGCCGGGTGGTTGCAGTCATGGCATCGCGGAAGGTTCTGTCGAAAGGCTTCTCCAGGTTCCACTCCTTCTTGGTCAGTCGTGTGAATCCGTGGCCGTCAAGGCGAGCCACGACGTATATCCCTTCGAGTATCGTCCTGTCAAGCGACTGCTCGAAGCGGCGCATCTGTCTGTCAAGTGTGTCAAAGTCCATAGCAAAGGAAATATAATTGACTGCAAAATTAAAAAGAAAACATGAGAAATGCAAATAATATGAAGAAAGTTTGTTGATTAAATAATAAATGCTTAATTTTGCACACGTGTATTTAATGACTAAACATTATGGGCGTAACATTCGACAATAAGGAGCAGCGTTTTGTGTTCGACTTTGAACACGACGGGAAGGATGACATCGTCAGCCTTACAGGCGAGGGCTATCAGGTGGAAGCATTCGGAAGATGCTTTTACTATGGCTATGAGTTTTCCGATCAGGTCGATGGCAACGTCCGCTCGGCTTTCATCAAGCACGTTAAGTTTACTGAAGACTTGCAGAACAATCCAGACTTGACACATTTCATCAAGAAAGCCATAGACAACCTCAACCGCCGCATCAACCTCTACGACTATAATCTTGTGGTAATGCCTGAGTCGTCGAGCAGGGTTAACCAGTACATGCTGCGCTACATCTACCGCTTTGCCCAGCCGATGCTGAGAAAGATGGAGTTGGTGAAATCTCTTCCTGCAAGCATCTCTTTCGATATGGATGCCTACGAGCAGTCGTATCTTAATGATGTCCTGGAGAATGGCCGTCCGCGATATACTCAGGCACAGAAGGACGAGGTGAAGCAGTCGATAGCAAAGATGCTCGACTTGATTCACCAGAAAGACTATTTCACCATAGCCCGTGACGTAAAGAAAAGCCGTTTCCGCCCATACATGATGAATTTCCTTCGTTTTGCCACGGAGCAGGACAAGGAGTTGTGTGCCACTATACGTAAGCAGAACATCCTTGTGATGGATGACGTGACGACAAGTGGCTCAACGCTGAACGAGGTGCTGAGAGCCCTCCGTATTCTCAATGACGACAACGAGATAACAATCTTCAGCCTGATAGGCCGTAAAGACCTGATGGCTGAGACCATGTAGCGCCCTCTCTCATCTCCACCTCCCCCGACGGTGGCAGACTACACATTAGTCGAGCAAATTACTCAGTTTCCCCTTCCGCAGCAGTTCTTGTATTTCTTGCCGCTGCCGCAGGGGCAGGGGTCGTTGCGGCCCACCTTTGGCAGGGTGACGATGGGCGTGGTGGGCCATGATGAGGTTGGCGCATAGCCGATGGTATTGCGGGTGCGGTTCACTTGCGGGGCGGGCTTCCTTTCGGCCTCCAGCATAGCCTTTGCCTCGGCAGGCGCGTGCCCTCTCAGCTGCCAGTGGGGCATCTGGTTCAGATAGTCGTCTAAGAGGAGGAAGGCATCGCTATAGAGCTGGTCGTCGACCTCCAAAGGTTCCAGCACACAGTCCTTGAAGAAGTCGGCGGGCTTCGCGTAGCTGAAGCCTTCGTCGCCCTTGTGCATGCAGAAGTACCACAGGTTGTGGCACACCACCAGAGCCTCCCACTCCGTCAGGCCGATGCGCTCCCGTAGCAGCACGTTGAATTTCTCCTGCAGCGGGTTGGGTATCTCTGGCATGGGGTTGCGCGAAGCCATAATGATTTCCATTTCCGTGAACGGCTGGTAGTCTTTTGCCACAGCGTCGTTCTTCGCTATTTCGCGTTTCAGGTCATCAGGCGAGGCCCATCCGTAGCGCGAAACGTAAAGTGTGCTGTCAGTAGGCCTGTAGTAGTCAATGTTCTCTGGGTATGCCATCCATTTGAGCAACAGCGACCGTTTCCAGACTTCTACTATAACATTATCTGCGTCCTCTTCCGACGAACCCTGATGCACCCTTGTCAGTTCGCGTTTCACCACGGCGTGGCTCACCTGTCCGTAGAGGTTGGCCATTCCCTCGATGAGGCTTTCTATTGTCACGCGGAGGTGGACATCCATGTCGTCCATCACCTCGTCGATGAGCGGCGTAACGGCATCGCGGAAGTCGTCGCCGAAATGCAGGTAGTAGTCATTGCCGTCGCGCCATTCCTGTGCCAGGCCATAGACCAGCAGCAGAGGTTGGAAATAGTCTTCGTGGATGTCGACGATGTTCGGCCCGAATTCCCCGTCTTTCAGCTTTTTGATAATCATCAGGTCTTGCATGGGCAGCTGGCAGAGCAGTTGGCGTGGATTGGCGAGGATGGCCTTCGCATATTCATCCTTGAGAGGTTTTGCGAGAAGTGTGGTGTCTATGACTAAGCCCAGGTCTTCGGCAAAGTCGATGATGTCGCCCTTGTTCAGCTTTCCGACGGTGTCGGCCAACATGATGCTCTTGGGGTCTTTCTTCTTCTCCCTTCTGGTTCTTTTATGCGAAGTCTTCGTCTCTGTCTTTACGGTAGACAAGTTGAGGTTCACCTCGTTCAGGTCCAGATAGTTGGGGTCGAACACATCGTCCTCTTCCATCCCCATCCACACTTTGTACTCGCGGGCATCCTTGCTGTCAGGGTCTTCTTCGAACAATTTCTTCATGCCCTCATAGCCGTAGATGCCGCCGCAGTCCTCATGCGGAGTGGCACCCTTGCCGTCATGGCAGAGGGGATGGCTAAGTGTACGCTTCGGATCCATGTCTTCCAGCGTGATGTCGTGCACCCAGCTGTCGCCGAAGTCATAGACATAGACGAACTTCGTAAGGTGGGTCTTCATCAGGAAGTCGAACACCAATGTCTCTCGAGCGTCGATGACCTCATTGCCAATCTCGTCGTCATTCTCGCCGGGAATCCTCACCGCCCAGTCGTTGCCAAAGGGATTCTTCTCGAACATGTACAGGTGGTAGTCCCACCATCCGAATGCCTCCTGGATGGCGTGGTGCAGGTCATGGAACGTGAACTCGGCGGGAATCTCAATCCTTCGCCACACGGGCGGCTTCTTGATGCCGCGAATCTGTATCTTGAATGTCAGTGTCATATCTCTTCTTGATTGATTTGGGGCAAAATTACAAATAATTTCTGTAAAAGCATTCCTTTTTCAGAATTATTTGCTAAATTTGCACCCCAAATGACAATTAACCGGAAGTTGAACCCTTAAAAACTGATTTGCCAATGACATAGAAAACAGAACGAACAACGCTTTCCGACCTGTTAGCAGAGGCTCAGCCTCGCAAGGTCACAGAGATTTTAATTTACAACATTATTAACTTACAGATTAGCGTTTCTGTTCGTACTTTCTATTATCTGTGAACATGTCCTAAATTATCAACGTGAACGGTTCTCGTGCCTGTTCCCATGGCCTTTAGCGTCAATGGGTCATGAGATCAGCGGGGACGGTTCTCCTTGATTTCTTTTCCCAACATTATGTGGAGGTCACAACGGCTTCCACATTTTTAATACAATAGTCCGCGGCATCCTCTATCGCGTCCGTTAATCCCTGAATATCAGCATTTGTAATGCTAAACCAAAAAAGCCGATGGCTTCCTATCCCGCGAGCGTAGGCCATCGGCTTATAAGGAAATGTTAAAAAAGAGCGTCACGTCGTATTTTTTCTGCGAATTATTTGGCGGATGTTTACTAATTCGTTACCTTTGCACAATTAAATGATATTATGCCCAAAAGAAACTACATAAGAACCATTGTCGCCTACAAGGATTACTTCAAGGAGTTTAAAAGGACAGTCTCACAACAAGTAATAGACAAGTTCTATGAGATATTCCTTTACATAATGACGCTTGAGTCCATACCGGCCGTGTACTTCCGTTCGGTGGAGGGCGTAAGGGGGCTTTTTGAAATACGTGTAGAGGAAGAAGGCAACATCTATCGGGTGTTCTGCTGCTTTGACAACGGCAACATTGTCGTCCTGTTCAATGCATTCCATAAGAAAACGCAAAAGACCCCTCAAGGCGAGATAAAGAAAGCAAAGCGAATAATGAATGAATATTTTAAAGAAAAGGAAGGATTATAATATGACAAAAGAAGAGATGAACCGTTTGCACCTTACTCCTATAGAGGACTTCATCACCGAGGACTATGGAGAAGAGGGCACGCCAACGAGGATGGAGTTTGAAACTCGCGTCGATGCTTTTATCTTGGGGGAACGCCTGAAGGAAGAGCGTCTGAAAGTGGGTCTTACCCAGCAGCAACTCGCCGAAAAAATAGGCACGAAGAAAAGCTATATCTCCCGTGTAGAGAACGGTCATGCTGATGTGCAACTCTCCACTCTCTTCCGCATCTTTGGCGGTCTGGGTAAGCGCGTCTCACTTTCCGTATTGTGAATTAAAGCATTTGTAAAGCTAAACGAAAGTCGATGGCCTTCGCTCCCGCGAGCGCAGTCCATCGGCTTGTTATAGGATAAGGAGTTCAGACTGCCGTTTCTTTTCCGTTTTGCCTATACGCAAAACACCTTGTGGCTGTCTGGGGCGCTGATGATACTGAGGGGTGTTGAATCAGGTTCACGGCGCACGCCGTGAACAATCACGGCGACCGCCACGGATATTCACGGCGGCCGCCGTGAATGTTTTTTGCGCCCGCCGTGAAACGCGAAGGCACGGGCAATCTCCCACGGAGGTGCAGTGTTTCTCCCACGGAGGTGCAGTGTTTCTCCCACGGAGGTGCAGTGTTTCTCCCACGGAGGTGCAGTGTTTCTCCCACGGAGGTACGCAAAACACCTTGCTCCTATACGCAAGAAGTCCTCGACTGTACGCAAAAACAAACGTGATGTTTTTCTGTGGATTATTACTAAAATTGTTTAAAAATGGAGAGGAATGTAGAGGGATTGTTGAAAATGTCGTAAATTTGCATTTGCAAACAATTCAACGAACAGAATCAACCGTTATTCAGACGTATAGAACTATGACAAACAAGGTTACACGTATCATACTATTTATTGCCTTTGTGGTGATGGCGGTCGTCGTTGCCATATCCATACGGACATGCTTTAAGGCCACAGAGGCAGAGCAGCATGTGCGCTATGTGGGCATGATGAATGTGGCCTCCGAGAAGATAGCCAAGACCATCCGTGGCATGGAGATGAATGCCATGAACGTATTCGACGAGGTGGAGAAACATCTTGACTCGCCCGAGACCGTGATTGCCGCCTTGGAGAGCAAGACCAGCCTGAACCCTGAAGTGCGCGGCTATTTCGCGGCTTTCGAGCCTGAGTATTTTCCCGAGAAGGGCATCTGGTTCGAGCCATACGTGGTTCATGTGGACACCAGTGCCTTCGAGTTGCGCATGGTGGGCTCGGCCCGTCACAACTACCACAAATCCGACTGGTATGTCCGTGCAAAGAAGGGGAACGAGAGCTTCTGGTCAGACCCCTATTACTATTATGACGGTTCGGACATCAGCGGCCACTACACCACGTTTGTCAAGCCCGTCTTCGACAAGACAGGCCGTCTGGCCTGCGTCTGCGGTGCCGATATGACCTTCGAGTGGCTTGGCAAGGAACTGGAGCGCATAGCCGAATCGATGAGGAAGGACCCCCTGCTAAACGAGTTCAAGAATGGTGACAATGATTTCTATATCGTAGTCATCAACGATGACGGCAGCTGCATAGCCAATCCTGAAGGAAAGAAGGTGACGCTGACGGAAGAGCAGACGGTAAAGGATTTGTCGGAAAGGAAGAGCGGCATCATTGACATGGAGGTCAATGGTGTGCCGTCTACGGTCTATTATGGTCCCATCGAGCATGTCGACTGGTCGGTGGCCATTGTTGTCGCAAAATAAGATGTTATGCTGAAACTGCCGAGAATAACGATTCCACATATATCCGACAGGCTGAACGTGCTGATGGTCTGCCAGATGGCGCTTCTGCTTTTAGTGTCTTTGGCCGTATTGCTCTATTTCTCGCGCCATACGCTGAGGGACGAGGCCCGTAACAACGCCGAGCAGGCATTGGTGGGCACGGAGCAGCACATTGACAATATACTGATGACTGTCGAGCAGACCGCATACAACAACTATCAGGACATACAGTGGCATCTTGACCAGCCCGACCGTATGTTCACATACTGTCGCAAAATAGTGGAGACCTACCCTTATATCGTAGGGTGTGCCATCGCCTTCAAACCGAATTATTATCCCGGTCGCGAGCTGTTCATGGCCTACGTTCACCGGTCGGGCAACGAACATGGGAATGCCGCCTTGGTGACTGCCGGGAAATTTGGTCACAGGCCATACACGGAGCAGGTGTGGTACACGCTGCCGATGTCGACGGGGCGTGCCTGCTGGATCGACCCTCTGCCTGAGGAGGAGGACGAAGGCGTGACGCTCTCCTTCTGTCTGCCCATTGTCGATGGCAAAGCTGAGTGTGTGGGTGTCATAGCTGTCGACCTGCCCATCTCCCTGCTCTCGCAGATAGTCCATTCGGTCAAGCTCTCTCCCAATAGTTACAGCGTGTTGTTGAGCAGCAACGGCTCATACATCGTACATCCCGATGCCGAGAAGTTGGCGAAGATGAAAACCGTGTTCGTGCTGGCTGACAGGAATGGATACTCTTCCATACGTGAGGCTGCCGAGGCAATGATAGCTGGCGAGACGGGCTTCAAGTCCTTCCAGATGAATAAGAAAGACTGGTACGTGTTCTACAAGCCTTTCCAACGCGAAGCGGACGAGACGACCGCGCTGCCAGGTGAGGGCGTGACGACCGCGCTCCATGGTGTCGGGCGGGACAACCGCGCTCCCATGGACCCGTTGGGATGGAGCACCGGCGTGGTGTTCCTCAAGGACGATATTCTCGGCAGCTATAACTTCCTCATCTGGGTGGAGCTGTTGATTGCCGTCTTTAGCGTGCTCCTCTTCTTCCTGCTTTGCCGTATGCTTGTACGCCGCCAGTTGAAGCCTCTGCGAACGCTCACCTATTCGGCCCAGCGCATTGCCGAAGGGCATTATGACGAGACGGTGCCCAATGCGCAATGCGACGACTAGATAGGCCAGCTGCAGGACTGTTTCCAGCGTATGCAGCAGTCGCTGTCGGCCAAGTCTTCCGAACTCGAGCAGTTGACTTCCATGCTGAAGATACGTGGCGAAGAGTTGCGGAAGGCCTACGGAAGTGCGCAGGGGTCTGACCGCATGAAGACCACCTTCCTCCACTACATGACCACTCAGATGACTGTTCCTGCCGACCTCATTGAGCGCAGCGTCATGAAGCTGAGCAACAACTATCAGGACATCACACCGCAGGAGGCCGATGCTGAGCTAAGTGTCATCAAGGAGCAGAGTGAGAAGGTGCTCAACGTGCTTGAGCACATGATAGAGGCCTTGCAGATCGAGGCGGAAGAGTCGGAAAAGGAACTAAAAGCAGGAAAGGAGGCCGACCATGAGTAAACCAAGTAGCAGCCTTTCCCGCAAGCTCAGCGTCAGAATCATGCTGATGGCCGTCCCTATCTTCGTCCTTTCGCTGGGGCTGTTCTATCTCCAGTCGAGCTATCTCATCCGCGAGGAGGCCATCGAGCGTTCCAACAGCATCCTCCGTGCCGTCATCCAGCGCGTGCACAACTATATGAGCACGATAGAGGTGTCGACCAACGCCAACGTGTGGCTGCTTGAGGAGAACTTCCGCCCCGACTCGCTGCTGTCTGTCTCGCAGCGTATCGTGCGTCTCAACCCCCACATCCTCAGCTGCTCAGTCAGTGCCGAACCCGGTGTGTTTGAGTCAGTAGGGATGCGACGTGTCGCGTCCGTCCCCAGTGCCAGCCCGTATGGGAAGAATTTCTCTGTGTACACAGTCAATGAGGACGACACGATAACCTCTGTCATCGAGACCGACTATGAATACGCCGACAAACCGTGGTACAAAGTGCCGTTGGATAAGGGCAAAGCCTGCTGGATAGAGCCTTTCAGCGGGCATACCGAGGGTACCATCAATCATAACGAGGCCGTTGCCACCTATTGCCATCCGCTCCGTTCGGAGCAGGGCGGTTTCCTGGGCGTCATTTCCACCGATTTCTCGTTCAGCCGAATGGCAAAGACCATCATTGCCACTGAGCACCCCTATCCAGGCGCCTACTTCGTGTTGCTGGGGGGCGACGGGCGCTACTTTATCCATCCTGACACCACGCGGCTGTTCCGGAAAACCATCTTCACCGATGCCGACCCCCATCAGGACGCAGACCTGATAGCCCTGGGCTACCAGATGATCGACGGCAAGCAGGGCACCATGCATATCATGGCCGACGGACGTCGCTGCCACGTGTGCTACCATCCCGTGCCAGGCACCGACTGGAGCCTTGCCATGGTATGCCCTGAAAGCGAGATACTGACGGGCTATCATCGTCTGGCTTACGTCATTATCGCTCTTATCCTCGTAGGACTGGTCGTCATGCTGTGGATGAGCCAGAGGGTCGTCCGTCGGAACATCCGTCCCGTCAACAAGTTGCTGGGCTACACCAAGCTTATCGCAGAAGGCCATTATGACCACGTGATTCCGCAGTCTGACAAGAAGGATGACATAGGGAAACTCCAGAACAGCTTTGCAGCCATGCAGCGGGCGCTCAACGACCATATAGGCAGCATCAGCCAGACAGCAGAGGAAATCAAGAAACGCAACGAACAGCGTGCACGCGACATGCAGCTGGCCGAAGAGGCGGTCAAGAAGAAGACCGTGTTCATCGAGAACCTGTCGCACCAGATACGCACCCCGCTGAACATCATCGTCGGTTTTGCCAACATCCTCTACGAGAACATCGTCTCCCGCAGCAAGGATGCTGTAGGGACGCGACGTGTCGCGTCCGCCCCCAAAGCGTCAGCTTCGGGTTCCACCGATGCATTTGCCGACGAGAACCTAAGCGACATCACGGGAATGATGAAATACAATGCCATCCACCTGAAGCGAATGGTGCTCATGCTCTTCGACAGCTCCTCGGCAGGGGGTGCCGAGACGTTGATGAACAATCGTAATGACGAGGTGACGTGCAACGGGATAGCCCGCGAAAGCATCGACTATACCGAGGCGGACTTCCTGGGTATCAAGATCAAGTTCAAGACAGAGTTGTCCGACGAAGTCAAGATTCTCAGCAACCACATCTACCTGATGCGCACTCTACGCGAGCTGCTCTACAATGCCGCCAAATATTCTGACGGCAAGAACATCAGCCTCAGCGTCTCGCAGACCCCCACCACCATTCGGTTCACCGTCGAAGACACTGGTGTCGGCCTGCCTGAGAACCCAGATGATTTGATCTACAAGCCCTTCATCAAGAGCGACGACCTCTCCGAAGGCCTCGGTCTTGGTCTGCCACTCTGCAAGCGCCATGCACTCAGCCTTGGTGGCGACCTCATCTACGACAGGGACTACAAGGAAGGCTGCCGCTTTGTTCTGGAGCTGCCGAAATAAATGTTAATGATTATCCGCATGTATCCGCAAACGACCCTGAAAGGGTCTCCGTTAAGTAACCGTAGGTCGGAACGACCTGCGGATAAGACTGCGGAGGGAGTCAAGTACTCTGAAAGAGTGCCCCAACGCCGCAGTTGGGCGACCCCTTTAGGGTCGATGCCACACACGCTTCCATTTGACCGGGGGTACTACGTACCCTCGGTTATTGAGCGACGACCCTTTCAGGGTCACTATTGTCTACCGTTTACCGTTTATTGTTTATTGTTTGTTGTCTATTGCCAATCAGCGCCATTGCCCAGATTCCATATTATGCAGCAACCGTGGGCGACGGCAAGTTGTACGGCTATACCTCGTTGAAAGTCCGTCCGGGAATCAACCATCAGGAGACCTACACCACCTTTCAGTACGGACTGGGCGACCACTTCGCCACAGGCTTAGACCTCTATACAGGCCCCGCTACAGCCACTGTGCCCGAAGCGTCAGCTTCGGGTTCCGCCGCAGTGTCCAGTGTGTCAGCTTCGGGTGTCCTCGTCCGCTATGGTCTGCCTCTCAGCAAGTGGTTTAACATCGGGGCCGAAGTCACCTCGTCGTTCAATCTCAACGACAGCTTCAAGTTCTCCTATCTCACGTCGGCACTCTACCTTAATGGAGCCATCACCAAGGACAGCCGCCTCTTCTGGTGCACCAATACGTGGTGGATTGTCAACCGCGATGCTCCCCCCACTTATTCCAATTACGAGTATCTGGGCTATACCATCAACATCAAGAATGGTCGCGCCATTACGCCAATGATAGGAGCCATTCATTCGTGGCGTTTCGACCAGGATGCCAGCCTCGCCGCTGGTGCCTATTACACTTTCAAGAATTGGAACCTTTATCTTTGGGGGAACGACCTGCAGAAACACCATCCCAGAGTCGTCGTAGGCATCGATTTTGCGTATTAAGTAATGATATAAAAATAACTTGGTACGATTTTGTGTGCTCACCCCCGCCCCGAAGGGGCAATGAGCAGTCAGCCCAGGGCAGCGCCCTGGGTAGTCATGAGTGCACAGCCCCCGCCCTGAAAGGGCAAAAGAATGAGGGGCGATGATAACCTTGCCATCATACCCAGGGCGCTGCCCTGGGCTGACTGCTTGCTGGCCTTTCAGGCCGTTCTGCGGAAACATACGATAATCACAAAATCGTGCCAAGTTATTTTTTTACGGATACTAAGTATTATGACAATCGTGGAATGTTAATGTTCACTAAGAAATAGTGGGGGCGTTTTACTCTTCGCAGGAAACGGCGTCTAAAGACTGATACAAATTTATCAACCTAAAAAGTATTCTTAACATGAGAAAAATTCTTACTATGGCTGCTGCTTTTGCAGCAATGACGGCATCAGCCCAGTTTGGTGCTCCCAGGGTGAATCCCACAGTTCCTTCAGTAACGGCAGAGGTCGAGGACTTCAAGCCCGCAACGACCAACCAGGAGGGTAGACAGTTCCCCGCAGTTAATTCAAAGCGCCAGGTGCGGGCGCAGATCTCGGCCCCGAAGGCCACTTTCGTCGGCCTCGACATCGACGGTAAGATCTATGAGATGACCAAGGACGAGAACGGCCTGTGGACCGGCACGTCGGCCCCGCAGGACGAGGGCTTCCACTACTATCAGCTGAACATCGACGGCGCCTCCGTGCCCGATCCGGGCAGCAAGTATTTCTACGGTGCCAGCCGCTGGGGCAGTGGCATCGACATCCCCGCTGCCGACGAGGCGTTCTACACCGTGAAGAACGTGCCACAGGGCTCCATCAACGAGGTGTACTACTGGTCGACGGTGCAGGAGAAGATGCGCCACGGCTACATCTACCTTCCCAACGAATATTACACGAACCCCACGAAGAAGTTTCCTGTGCTCTACCTGCAGCACGGCATGGGCGAGAACGAGACGGGCTGGAGCGCCCAGGGCAAGACGGGCATCATCATGGACAACCTCATTGCTGAAGGCAAGGCCGTGCCGTTCATAATCTTCATGGACAACGGTCTCGACGCACCGCGTCCCCAACGTCCTGAGGGTCAGGGTGCAGGCCCCGGCGGTCGTCGTGGCTTCGGTAATTTCTTCGAGGGCTTCCAGAAGATCCTGTTCACCGACATCATCCCGATGGTCGAGAAGAACTACCGCGTGATTGCTGACGCCGAGCACCGCGCCATGGCCGGCCTGTCGATGGGTGGCATGCAGACACGCGGCATCACGCTGGCCAATCCCACGACCTTTGCCTACGTCGGCATGTTCAGCGGCGGCACGTTCAGCGTCGATGACCTGAAGGACGCTGCCGACTTCAAGAAGACCAACAAGGTGCTCTTCATGAGTGCCGGAGGCCGCGAGACGCGCATGGCCGAGGGTGACGGCAGCGTAGGCAAGGCCGCAGAGAACCTGAAGGCCCTGGGCTTCAACGCCCACAGCTACGTCTCGCCCGAAACAGCACATGAGTGGCAGACCTGGCGCCGCAGCCTCCATGAGTTTGCACAGCTGATATTCAAATAAATGATTATCCGCAAAGAAGTGCAACTGACGCTGAAAGCGTCACCGCTCAATAGCCGTAGGTCGGAACGACCTGCGGATAGTTAGAGAAGGGAGAGAAAAGCACCCCGAAGGGTGTGCCCCAACAGCGGCGATGGGAGGGGTCGCCCGTGCTCACGGGCGCCCCTCCCGTGAGCACGGGCGACCCCTTTAGGGTCGATGTTACCCATACAGAGAGGATACGCCTTCAGCGTCTTAGTCACCTGATTGCGGATAATCATTTCAAATAAACATCCGGCTTGAATCAGAATAGTTAATTCCACGACGTGAAACGAGAATCTCAGCGATTTCCTTTGTCATCTCAAATATAGTTTGTATCTTTGCACCCGCATTTGCTTTTTGCATCAAGCAGATTCTTGGTGATTTTGCTTTCTGTATTAAGCAAATTTGGAAATAAAATGCTTTTTGAAGAAAGCAAACAGATACGATATGGATGCACTTTTTGACAAACAGGATGTGATGCTTCGTGCAACAAGCATGGAGATAGTGAGGGATTTTATGTCGAGCGTCAACTGGAATGCTCCGCTGCTTTGTATCAGAGGTTCGAGGGGCGTTGGAAAGTCCACGTTGCTCCGCCAATATATTA
This sequence comes from uncultured Prevotella sp., assembly GCA_905233425.1. Taxonomy (GTDB): domain Bacteria; phylum Bacteroidota; class Bacteroidia; order Bacteroidales; family Bacteroidaceae; genus Prevotella. Next base: position 33,918 of record CAJOEC010000087.1, read on the forward strand.
ATCAGCATTTCCCGACAGGTAGTGAAGAAGTGCTTTATTGCTCGCTTGACTGGGTCTATTTCAGCCAACATTCCATATTGGAGGTGGCAGGTAATTTCTATAAGCGAGGCGGCGAGCTGCTGGTCATTGATGAAGTCCACAAATATGATGGGTGGAGCCGCGAAATAAAGGAAACTGCTGAAACCTATCCAGACCTTCAGATGATACTCAGCGGTTCTTCTTTGCTAAAACTGTTGGACGGCGATGCTGACCTGTCGCGCAGATGCCGTGGCTATGACATGCCGGGATTGTCATTTAGGGAATATCTGCGATTCTATAAAGGCATTGTCCTTCCTGCCTATACCCTACAAGAGTTGCTGGCTAATCCCAAAGAGATTGCTTTGACGGTCAATAACGCCTGCCGCCCCCTACAATATTTCCACGATTATCTCAGATACGGCTATTACCCTTATTATCTGAAAAATCCGATAGACTATTATCCGCTCATCGAACAGACCGTCAACTATGTTGTCGATGTGGAACTACCCCAGCAGCGTAAAGTGAATCCCGCTAATTGCAGAAAGGTAAAGGCCTTGCTCAATGTGCTGGCACAACAAGTACCCTACGAAGTTGACATCTCCAAGCTGGCTACGGCCACAGGACTGCAACGTAACACGGTGCTGGAATACCTCAATCATCTGGGTGACGCAAAATTGATTAACCTCTTGTTTTCCGACATCGCGTCAGTAAAGAAAATGCAAAAACCAGACAAGATCTATCTTGAGAATCCCAATCTGCTGTATGCCTTGGCGACAACACCAGTGAAAACAGGCACTACACGTGAATGTTTTGCAGTCAATCAGTTAGGATATGGCCATACCGTTGAGTACGGTAAGACACAAGGTGACTTTAGGGTAGACGGGAGATTGACTTTCGAGGTCGGTGGCGAGAACAAGTCATTTAGCCAGATTGCCAATGCGCCTGATTCATTTGTCTTGTCAGACGACATAGAGATGCCACGAGGAAACAAACTCCCTCTATGGATGATTGGCTTTCTTTATTAGACTATGATGGATTACGATACCCGTGAAGATGCGACCGCTGTTGATGCCTAAGCGGCGGGCGGAGAAGTAGTCGGCTGACTGATGAAAGGTGCAGACGGGCGAGACTCTTATGTTATGAGGTTCCAAGCCGGCGGCGATGAGTTGCAGACGGTTGCACTCGGGCAGGTCGATGTGCCATTTCTTATATTTTTTGCTGATGGATTCCATGTCGAACCCCGCCTGTGCGAAGGCATCATAAACCTCGTCACCCACCTCGAAACTGTCGAGATGTATGCCCGGGCAAATCTGTGCCTTGAGGTGCTTTGGGCGGGTACCGTATGTGGCCTTCATCTCTGCGATGGCTTTCTCCGCGATACGGGCTACGGTGCCACGCCACCCAGCATGAATGGCGCAAATGGCGTGATGAGCTTCGTCGTAGAGCAGAATCGGGATGCAGTCGGCAGTAGACACCCCTATGCACACGCCGCGTAAATCAGTCATCAATGCGTCGTAGCCTTCCAATGCCTCGCGTCTTTTCTCTTCCGACAACGATAGCAGCGCCTCGTCTATTCGCACCGTTTTCGTAAGATGTACCTGATGGGGCATCAGCAAACGGTCGTCGCTGATGCCGAGTAACGAGCATAATGCCTCGCGGTTTTTGCGGATGCAAGCCTCGGAGTCGCCGCAATAGCGGTTGATGTTAAACTCCGCATAACTGCCTGTACTACATCCTCCGTGGCGAGTCGTGCTAAACGCCGTCACATCAGGCCCCATATCGTAATAGTCCAGTTTCGGTATCATCATACAAATAAGAATCTCAGCAAAGCAAGGGTAAGTTCAGCATTTCTGTGAAATCTCCTTCTGGTGCAAAGTAACGGTTTTTTCTCCAAATCACCAAACTTTTTGCCGCTTATTTGTCCACGAAACGATGTTTTTGCTGTTTCGTGGACGATTAAGCCCTGCTTATTTGTCCACGAAACGGCATTTTTGGTGTCTTGAACTCTTTAGAGACAAAAACGACACGCTTACAAAAAAATATCTGTTTCTTCGACTATAATTAATAGATAATGTGTAATTTTGTAGCCGAAAACTGAAGTCTGTTGTCTATGGCGAAGCAATTGGAGTACGCATTTCGTCTTGTGCATATCAAGAATATACCCCATATCCTTGATGTTGGTTTCGTGTTGCCAACGTCGTCAAAGGCTTCTGACTGTTTTGTTCCGATAGGGGATAGAGTGGTAATTACTAAGAGGAATACTCTGCTGAATAGTGGACACATTGATTTGAGAAAGTATATTCCGTTCTATTTTGGCCCTCGTTCTCCGATGTTATCCAAAAGGGATTCAATGGCGTGTCAGAGAGTCGTTTTACTTTTAATGCCGTATGAGATATGATAAGTTATGTAACGGGAAATTTATTTGACAGCGATGCCCAGGCACTGGTGAACACTGTGAATACGGTGGGCGTGATGGGCAAGGGGATTGCACTCCAGTTCAAGGAGGCATATCCCGATAACTACCGTATCTATCGCAAGGCGTGTAAGGAGGGGACTTTCTCTGTTGGCCAAATGCTGGTGACCTCTGTCAACGATATGTATGGAGGACAGGAACGGTATATCATCAATTTCCCCACAAAGACAGACTGGCGCAAGCCTTCGGAGTACGTCTATATTGAGAAGGGATTGAAGGCACTGAAGAGTGAAATCATTGAGCGTGGCATCCAGTCGATAGCTATCCCTCCCCTTGGCTCCAGCAATGGCGGGTTGAACTGGCCTCAGGTGAAGGAAATGATTATTGCTGCTTTGGCAGACGTAGATTGCGACATTCGCATCTACGAACCGTCGGCTAAGATACAGGAGCGGATGAAGGCTGAGAGAACGAAACTGAACCCAGCCCGTGTCATGCTGCTTGATGTGGCCTGTGACTTGTCTGCAAACGGTGAGTTCTTCTCTGAATTTGCTGCTGAGAAAATTGTCTATTTCCTGCAAAGGTTTGGTGCTGCCGATATTTTCAAATTGCAATACAAACCCTATATCTATGGCCCCTATTCTGGCAAGGTGCGCTATGTGCTGCACCATCTGAATGGCAGCTACATCAGCGGCATGAGCGACCTGAACAACAGACCTTTTGACGACATTTGGCTGTTGCCGGGAACATCCGAAGCTGTCAATGAGTTCTGGCAAAAAGAAACTAATCCCGAATATAAGCAAATATCTGAACGTACAAAGGCTTTTCTTTCTGGCTATTATTCCAATTTTGGTCTGGAATTGCTGGCTACGGTTGATTACATCCTGCAATACCAATTGAAGGGGCAATCTGTTGACGACGATGCCATCGTCAAGACGGTTTTAGATTATGTCAAGGACTGGAATGAACGAAAAAGGAGGCTATTCACGGAGAGCCACGTCAGAGATGCTATTGGCTATTTGAAGCAATGGACATTGAAAGGCTTGACAAACAAATGAGGGATTAGGGGTTGGTTATTGCTGGAGCAGTTTCAGCTTTTCCTTGGGGGGCAGGGCGTTGCTGACTTTCTCTGTGTACTGGCCGACCTTGACGGTGGCTGTTGCCTTGATGTCGCGGCTGGAGGAACCTATCCTGAATGTATAGTTTCCGGCCTCGGTAAGCCACTGGCTGCCCTGCTCGTCGAAAGAGGCCAACATGCGTACAGGTATCAGCATCGTCAGCGTCTGGCTCTCGCCGGATTGCAACTCGCGGGTCTTGGCAAAGGCTTTCAGCTCCTGGGCGGGCTTTTCAAGCCTCACCCCCGCCCCCTCTCCGAAGGGCGAGGGGAGATTGGGAGCGGTGACATAGACCTGAACCACTTCCTTGCCGCTGACATTGCCGGTGTTCTTGACGGTGATGGTAACAGCAACGTTATCGCCGTTCACCTTGACTTTCGGCTGGGAGAAGTCGAAGGTGGTGTAGGAGAGACCGAAGCCGAAAGGATAGGACACCTCTTTCCGGAAGGTGTCGAAATAGCGGTAGCCCACATAGATGTCCTCGTCGTGGTTAGTATAGGTGTGCCCTGGTATCGGCATCTGGTTGCCAACCATCATCTGAAACGTATAAGCGTCGAGGTTGCCGGGGAAGTTCTGTGTGGAGGGATGGTCGGTGGCGGCGAGGGGCCACGTCATGGTCAGACGGCCTGAGGGATTCACCTTGCCCGTCAGGATGTCGGCCACCGAGTTGCCACCCTCCTCGCCGGGCTGCCATGCACAGACGATGGCGTCGGGATAGCTGTTCCACGAAGCCGTCTCGATGACCGAGCCGCTGTTGATGATGACGATGACGGGCTTGCCGACGGCATGGAAGGCCTGGCAGACGTCGATGATGAGCTGACGCTCCTCAGGAATGATGTTGAACTCCGACTCCAGATCGCGGTCGATGCCCTCACCGGCCTGTCGCCCGATGGTGATGATGGCGGCATCGGCACCCTTTACCTCCTTGTTGATGGCGATGTCGTTCAGCGCAATCTCGGGATATTTCTGCGGGCCCATGGCCTCCGTCTGGAACCACTTGGCGGGATGACGCTCGACCTGGAACTTCAGACGTGCATAGTCGATATACTTACGGTAGATGTCGGTCAGAGTCTCCGATGATTTGATACCTGCATTCTTCAGGCCCTCCACCATATCGACCACGTAAGGCGTATGCACGCAGCCGGAGCCCACGCCGCCGGAAAGGAAGTTGTAGGAGTTCTCGCCGAAGAGGGCAACGGTCTTGATTTGTTGAGTGTTCAGTGTTGAGTGTTGAGTGTTCCAAGGCAGGGTGCCGTTGTTCTTCAGCAGCACGATGCCCTCGCAGGCCGACTGTCGGGTGATGGCGGCATGTGCCTTCAGGTCGGGCTTGTTGGTGGCGGGATAGTTGTTGAAGCTTGGCGTCTTCACGATGTACTCCAGCATGCGGCGCACGTTGCGGTCAACATCAGCCATCGAGAGCTTGCCGCTGTTCACACCCTCAACGATTTCTTTCACCTGTGCCGGCTGTCCCGGCTCCATCAGGTCATTACCTGCCTGCACCTCGGTGATGGTGGGCAGCCCACGGCGTATGCCAATCCAGTCGGTCATCACGATACCCTTATATCCCCAGTCGTCGCGCAGGATGCTCGTCAGCAGGTCGCGGTTGCCCATGGAGAACTCTCCGTTAATCTTGTTGTACGATGCCATAATGGTCCACGGGTCGCTCTCGCGGACGGCAATCTCGAAGCCGCGAAGGTAGAGTTCGCGGAGGGCGCGCTGGCTCACCCGCTCGTCAACGCTGGTGCGGTCGGTCTCCTGCGAGTTCACGGCGAAGTGCTTTGCCGAGACGCCCGCTCCCTGGCTCTGCACGCCGTTGATATAGGCGGCGGCAATCTTTCCCGTCAGGAACGGGTCTTCCGAGTAGTACTCGAAGTTTCGCCCACTTTCCCCACAAGCTCCGTGTTCCATGTCGATGCCAGGCAGGTGCCGATGGGGAATCCCGTGGCATAATAGGTCTGGGTGTCGCCCTTTCGTGTAGGGTCGATACGCACGCCGGCGGGGCCGTCGGTCAGCACCGTAGCCGGAATGCCAAGACGGGGGATGGCGGGCGATGTGCCGGCAGCACCGGCCACAAGGTCGGCCTCACCGCCGACAGCGGCCTGGTCGCCGAAGAAGTTGTTGGAACCGCCGACGAGCAGCTTGGCCTTCTCTTCAAGAGTCATGGCCTTCATTACTTCGTCGATGTTGTTTGCCGAAAGTTTAGGCTGTGCATTCATTGTCACCATGCAGATTGTTGCAGCAAGGGCTGCAACTCTATCTTTGCCGCCACCACATCCGCGCAATCGACGACAGCATCGAGAAGTATGTGTGGTGGTGCCTGCCGTTCATGTCGCTACTCCTCTTCTATAGTGCAGGGCTGTATGTGGAGATGCGCTTTTCCCCACACGGCGGCGACGCCAGCGCGGGAACGAAATGCATCTGAAGTCAAGCCTACTGTGCTATTTTTGTTGCGTAGCCTTTATTTATGAAAGGCATAACGGCTATCAGACATTCGCCGTTTTCATGTTTTCGTCTTTCGTTTCAGGCCTTTTCATCGTGTTGTTCAGCAACTATAATTGCGTCGGGGCATCGGGAGGCGTGTTCGGACTAACAGCGTTCTGGGCGTTGGACACATTGAGTAATTTGAGAGACCGGAAAGTGAAAATAGTGGATATAGTGAACAATCTACTTACTGCCGCCAGCGTGATTTTCTATTTTCTGCTGGACAGTTTCGATATGGGCGTTAGCCCGAGTGGTCATTTGGGTGGTTTCTTGGCGGGCTTCAGCTTATGGTTCTTGTTCCGCTTTTGGCCCATCATCGCCTGGTTTGTCATAACGATTACCGTTGTATTCAGTTCTGTCAGCATCTGTGCCGGTTGGGGCTACATGATGGCTTTACATAGAGCCGCAACTGCGCCGAATAATTATGGGTAAATTATGGATATTACGGTAATTCGTTTCCAAAATCATTAATTGTATGGTATATTAATATGCTGACATCTGCCTTTTCCTGATGTCAATCATCAGCTGGTTCACGAAGCTGATGTCTATCTTCTCTCGGATGGTAGAATGTTCCATGAGCCGGTTCATCCGCTCCTTCTCTTTCTCCAACAGACTGATAATCTCGTCGTACTCGAACTTGTGGTTGCGCGCGTCCATCAGGAACTGCCTGTCCCACGTGCGTTGCAGAATCATTCCCTTCCCCTCGGCAATCTCGCCTGCCAAGTGCATCAGCCTGAAGCAATGCATCATGTTCTTCGTGTCGTAGCTTTTTTCGAGGTTCGACTGGTAGCGTTTCTGGTTGCGCTCCTTCACCCATGTCTGATACTCGGCATACTGCCGGCAATGGGTCGTGTAGCCGTCCTGGTTGTAGGAGATGAAGCGGACGGGGGGGGCGTTCTTGTCTTCGACTTGGTGGCGGACGCGACACGTCGCGTCCCTACTCTTGACGACAGCCGCAGCTCGTTGCCGTCGGCATCGGCATTTATGACTCCCCGATAGCCGATGGGTGCCATGCGGCCCAGCCGGCTTTTAGTCGCCTCGATGTCCTCGTCCTCATAATATTCGCACGCATACGCGAGAAACGCCGCGTCGTCCTTCCAGTCCTGCTGCGCCGCCACGTGCGCCCCGAAGTCATAGTACACGCCGTAGATGTCGTGCATGTTAGGCACGTTCACCAGCCCGCAATGCTCCTGATGCAGCCCCCGGTTCGACAGCCAGTCGCGGAACTTCGTGCTGCCCTGCCCCTTGAACGTGTAGATGAAGTCGTAGGGTGTCAGCCGCTCCGTGATGGGGTTTACAATCTTCTTGTTCAGCCCGCGCGCCTTCTCGATCTGCGACTTCGCGTAGCCGAAGAACGGGTGGAAGCATTGCTTGCTGAGGAACTGCTCCCTGCTGTCGAGCACCATCTGCATCAGCGGATGTACCGACCCCAGCACCTTGTCCTCAGGCACGAAGAGGCTTTCCATCACCGTGGGGTTCGACTTCAGCAGCAGACGTATCAGCTCGCCAATCTCGAACCATGTGTTGTCGTGCCGAGGGTCCGAGACCTGCGGCTTGTAGCCGAAGCACCCGTACAGCTCATCCCTCGTGCAGACGAACACGCCGCTCGTGTCCACGTCAGAGTCCTCGTTGTTCAGCCCATACAAATGGCTGCCGCGAATGTACTCATAAAGCAGCCTCCCGTCTTTCCTGATATTGTCAAATTCTGTCATTTCCTGTACTTTACTCATTTGTTCAACTTTTCTTTTTGGGGGCGGACGCGACACGTCGCGTCCCTACAACTGGGCGGACGCGACACGTCGCGTCCCTACAACTGGGCGGACGCGACACGTCGCGTCCCTACTCTGTCTAAGGATTACAAGGATTTTGCAGGTTTCAGTTTTCGGCTACAAATTTACACATTTTTTATTAATTATGGCCTAAAAAACAAATAATTCTTTTGTAAGCGTGCCGTTTTTGTCTCTAATGAACTCCACAGAGGGTACTGCAGACTGGCGGGAAGGCTAACTGGTACGATAGAGGATGCTGTGGGGCGGACGCGACACGTCGCGTCCCTACAGCGGACGCGACACGTCGCGTCCCTACAACGGACGCGACACGTCGCGTCCCTACAACTGGCAAAATAAAAAAGTGGAAGCCTTTCTGACCTCCACATGATTTTGGGAAATGTAATCACGGGGAACCGTCCCCGCTGATCCCAACGCCAAGGGTCTGCTCTACTGGCCGACGTTCGACGACACGAAGCCCACGACGATGCAGTTCTCAAACGGTGCCTCGCTCATCATGCGTCCCAACCGTGAGCAGGTGGATTTCTGCGACCGCTTCTACAAGGCAAAGCGCGAAGAGACCGAGGCGCAGCGTAAATAAACGAGCGGCACCTATTTGGATATAAGTTTCGTGGTGCCATCACCCATCTTTACGATGCTGATGCCTCGCTGGGTCTTGCTTGCACGACGGCCGTTAAGGTCGTAGCGTTCCACAATCGTAGGCTGTTGCGCAGTTGTAGATGGTGCTGTGACTCCTGTAGGCTTTGGGTCACTATCGGTCAAAGCCACGATGGTGCCAAAGTCTTTCCAGGGTACCGTGTTGCTATAAGCCTCTATAGAAACGGCAGGTACATGAAGTGTCGCGTTTTCACAATGTACATCATTAAAAGCCCAATTATTAGCAACAGGCACCTCTTCTGCATAGCAAAACACATTAGTAAGGCTGTAGCACCCGTTGAACGCAAAGCTCCCGATTTTCTTCATACTGTCAGGGATATAGACTGAAGTCAGACTTTCGCAATTCTCGAACGCTTCATTACCAATGCTTGTCACACTATTGGGGATGATAATATCGGTCAGGAAAAAGCAACTGCGAAATATATTAAGCATTGAAAATCAGTTACTTATACGTTAAACGGTAGAAAAGTGGATTGATGGCTTTGGAATGTGCCATGAATGAGGTGTAACATGTCTTGACCAATTCCCAATTGTGGGTCAATAGCAGCACACCCAGGCATTTCTTGATGGTTGGCCAGAAAGCATTGCGGTTGGTTCGCATGTAGTCACGGATGATTTCCTTGTCGGCAACGCCGTATGACTTCAGCAGAGCCATACTGACGATACCGGTCCTATCCTTGCCCGCTGTGCAGTGAAAGAGCGTACACTTTCCTTCTGCGGCATTCTTCCTAAGATGGTTTACCACTAAGTCAAGCTGTCCACGGCTAATCTGTTTCAGTTTCTCGGGTTACTTACGCAGACTCCGGATGATGGTCATAGGGTCAGAGCCAGTCTCATGAGTAATTCCGATGGAAGAATCCTTCAGCAGGGAAATCAGTTCGTATTCAACTCCATCAGGCAGAGGATCTGGGAATTCCTGAGCCTCAATAGTTGTACGAAGGTCAATGACGCAGGCAATATGATACTCCTGACACAACTTTTTGCACTCATCAAGAGTTAGCGCACCGAGTTTGCCGCTACGCAGATAGAGGCCATGAGGCGTCTTGCACTTACCGCCTTGCAAAGGTATGCCTCCAAGGTCGCGCAGGTTCAATGCAATCCTTCTCATAGAGTCTTTATTACTTTGCATGGGTTGCCTACTGCAATAGAGTTCGAGGGAATATCTTTCGTTACGACGCTACCAGCACCGATGGTTACATTATCACCGATGGTTACACCTGGCAGGATGGTGACGCTGCCACCAATCCACACATTATTGCCGATGGTGACTTGTTCTGCCCACTCCCTACGGCTGTTGCACTCTACGGGGTCAGTACTGTGGCAGGCCGTGTAGATGCTGACATTCGGGCCAATAAAGCAGTCATCACCTATGGTGACAGGTGCTTCGTCGAGCACAGTAAAATTGAAGTTGGCAAAGAACCGCTTGCCCACACTAATCTGTTTGCCGTAGTCGCAATAGAAGGGCTGGATAATCAATATCTCATCGTCGGCGATATGTCCCAAGAGACCTTTCAGAATATCCAGTTGCTGCACCAGCCCTTCGGCGACCGCTACGGTGCCTATCGCGCACTGGAGGAGGCATACAAGGCTGGCAAGGTACGGGCCATCGGCGTGTCGAACTTCTATCCAGACCACTATATCGACCTGTGCGCCCACTTCGACGTGGTGCCTGCCGTGAACCAGGTGGAGACGCACGTGTTCCAGCAGCAGGCCGAGGGTCGCAAGTACATGCAGGAACTGGGCGTGGCTCCGATGGCATGGGGACCACTGGCTGAGGGCAAGAACGGTTTCTTCACCAACGAGACGCTCTTGCAGATAGGCAAGAAGTACGGCAAGACCGGCCCGCAGGTGGCACTGCGCTACCTGATGGAGCTGGGCGTGATCATCATTCCCAAATCGACTCACAATGAGCGCATGGCACAGAACCTCGACCTCTTCGACTTCCAACTCACCGACGAGGATAAGGCCGAAATACAGAAGCTCGATACAGGCGCACCGCTCATCATGCCGAGCCATCACGACCCGGAGATTGTGAAGTGGTTCATGTCGCTGCTGCCCAAGAAGTAAATGGCACGCAGGTGTCTCACCTGCGGCAAAAGATTAAAAACGTATGAACAAGTTCGATTATCATTTCCCTGTCCGCATTCTCTTCGGGCAGGGATGTTTCGAGGATTCGCTGAAGAAAGAGCTTGCGGCGATGGGCAAGACCGTGATGCTTGCCTACGGCGGCGGCTCGCTGAAGCGGGCGGGACTGTACGACCGCATCGTCAAGCTGCTGACGGAGGCAGGCAAGAGCATCGTCGATTTCGGCGGAATTATGCCCAACCCTACCTACGCCAAGGTGCAGGAGGGCGCACAGGTGGCTCGTGAACAGAAAGTAGATTTCATTCTCGCCGTGGGCGGCGGTTCGGTGAGCGACTGCTGCAAGATAGTCTCAGCTCAGGCACGGCTCGACGAGGACATCTGGGATATGGAGTACGTGGGGCATCAGCTGCCTGCGGAGTTCATCCCTATGGGCGTCATCGTCACCGCCAGCGGCACCGGCTCGGAAGAGAACAACGGAGCCGTCATCACCCATGAGGAGCGCAGACTTAAAAGTGCCCTCTGGGGTGCCTTTGCCGACTTCGCCATCCTCGACCCCGACCTGACCAAGACCGTGCCTATGCGGCAGGTTATCAGCGGAGCCTTCGACACGCTGAGTCATTGTATGGAAACCTATTTCGGAAGGCCTGACCAGATTACTGTCAGCGACGAAATCAACGAGGCCGTGCAGCGAAACACCATTCGCAATATCCGCCGTCTCGTCGCAAATCCTGACGATGACTTTGCCCGCTCTGAACTGATGTGGACATCGGCTATGGGCGAGAACGGCATACTGAAGCTGGGCAAGCAGACCGATTTCCAGTGCCACATGCTGGAGCATCAGTTGGGTGCTTATACCGACTGCAACCACGGACAAGGTCTCGCCGTGCTGCATCCCGTTCTCTATCGCCACATTTACAAAAATGCCCTCGAAAAATTCAACCGCTGGGCACAAGAAGTATGGCTCGTACAGAATGCAGAAGACGGCATCGACTTCCTTGCAGACTTCATTCGCGAGATAGGTCTGCCAACGACGCTTACCGAGATGGGCATCGCCCTTGACGATGCCACCACACGCGCCATCGCCGACTCCACCATCATCACTCCTGGCTGCTGCAAGCAACTGACAGCCGATGAACTGATGGAGATTCTGGAGGAATGCCAGTAGAAATTCGAAAAAAAATATAAAATCGTAAGCAGCAATCACGCAGCCACAATTTATTTTCGTAAATTTGGAACCAAAAAAAGCAGAATATGAAAAAAATGGTAATGAGCATGGTCGCAATGCTGATGGTATTGGCAGTAACGGCACAAAGTAAAGTGTATCTGACAAGGGAGATTTCACCAGAGTCGTTAGTTAAAATCTACAAGGCGCTGGGCGTCCCAGCTAAGGGTCGTGTGGCAGTGAAGATGAGTACAGGCGAAGGCAGCAATCCCAACTACCTGAAACCTGAGCTGGTAAAGAACCTGATATGGGAGGTCGACGGCACCATCGTGGAGTGTAACACCGCCTACAGCAGTGGTGCAGGAAACGAGCAGGACGACCGCAACTCTTCTGCGAACCACTGGAAGGTGATAGAGCGTCACGGATTTCTGAAGTACTTCCCCGTGGATATCATGGACGAGTACGACGAGATTCGCATCCCCGTGAAGGACCAGTCGCACATCAAGTACGATATCGTTGGCGGACACATGGCCAACTACGACTTCATGATTGCCCTGAACCATTTCAAGGGTCACCCTATGGGCGGCTACGGTGGTGCGCTGAAGAACCTCTCCATTGGCTGCGCCAGTCAGAACGGCAAGGCATACATCCACTCGGCAGACAAGATGGAGAAGCTTGATATGGCAAAACTATGGACACCTGAGTTCATCGGCAATCAGGACGGTTTCCTTGAGTCGATGGCTGCTGCTGCACAGGCCGTAGTTAACTACTTCAACAAGAAGCAGGGCATCATCTACATCAGCGTGATGAACAACATGTCGATAGACTGCGACTGTGTGGATCATCCCGAACCCGTGAAGCTGGAGGATTACGGCATTCTCGCCTCTACCGACCCCGTAGCACTCGACCAGGCTTGCATCGACATCATTAATCAGCAGAAGGTGACGGCTAAGAACGACCCCACCGACCTTCTGAAGCGCATCGACAAGCAACACGGCACGCACACCATCGACCATGCTGCCCAAATCGGCCTTGGCTCAAAGAATTATACACTGGTGAATATTGATAAGTAATAACATGAAGAAGATTATGATTATCGACGGCGGACCACGTAAGAACATGAATACGGCTGCCATGATTGAGGCTTTCGCAAATGGAGCCAAGTCGGTAAGTGAGGACATCGAGGTAAAGGTGTTCCGTGTATATGACGTTGACTGCAAGGGCTGCGTGTCGTGTTTGGCCTGTAAGCTGAAGAACTCGAAGTATCTGGATGTCTGCGCACGCAAGGATGACTTCACAGAACCACTGCGCGAAACGGCCTACGCTGACGGTATCGTGTTTGCCTCACCCATGTATTTCTTCCAGATTACGGCACAACTCAGAGCCTTCATCGAACGCCTGTTCTTCCCCTGGCTGTCGTACAAGGACTACAGCAGCCATCCTCCGAAGGGTCGCATACCAACGGCATTTATCTACACGATGAATGCGCCGGCAGAGATGCTTCACGTTCAGGAGAACAACATGAACGAGAACGAGATGATTATCGGTAATGCCCTGGAGAAGCCAGAGCGCATCCTTGCCGTGAACACCCTTCAGGTGAAAAACTACGACCGTTACGACATGCAGGGTTTCAACTTGGAAGCCAAGCAGCGTTGGCACGAAGAGCATTGGCAGGAGGAATTGCAGAATGCCTTTGATGCCGGCAAACGGATGGCAGAAAAGTTATGAAGTCATATCGATGCGTAAGTCCTGACGCAGGAAGATGGCCACCTTTTCACGGACGGTATGGAGCGTAAAGATGCGAACTTTCTTGGCCAGGAAATTGCTGGTGAGCGTTCCAATGCCACGCGCCGCCATCTGGACAAATTTGCCTGATGGGCCTACCATTCTTGCGGTCAGTTCGCCCTCAATGATGATGTCGGCATAGCGGCAGGGTGAGCCTGCCAGTGCATACACGTCGTTCTTATCGAAACGGACGAGCCGGCATTCAACCTGCGACATCATTGTTTCTATCTCCTCAACTGTCAGGCCATCGTCTTCACAACAGGTAGGGGCACACCTACGGGCAATGCCATCGCTCCCGTGCTGAAGGTGACTGCCAACGAGCGCACTTACCGCATGATGGAGGACAACATGGACGTTGACCTCAGTGCCGTG
>CAJOEC010000088.1 GCA_905233425.1 uncultured Prevotella sp.
GTCCCACCTCTTCCCATTCCGAACAGAGAAGTTAAGCCCGCTTGCGCCGATGGTACTGCAATGCAATGCGGGAGAGTAGGAGGCCGCCATCTTTTCAGAGAGCCCTTTCATTAAATGGTGAGAGGGCTTTTTTGTTGTTTTTCCCCTAATCCTTTGGCAGTTCGGCATTTTGTTTGTACCTTTGCACTCCAAAGAAGGAAATATGAAGATTGGCGAGATAGATTTTGGCCGCAGACCTGTGTTCCTGGCCCCAATGGAAGATGTAACTGATATTGGGTTCCGGCTGATGTGTAAACGTTTTGGCGCTTCGATGGTCTATACTGAGTTTGTAAGCGCAGAGGCGCTTGTCCGTGATGTGGCTTCGACTGTCCGTAAGTTGCAAATCAGCGACGTGGAGCGTCCTGTCGGTATTCAGATTTATGGGCGTACTGTTGAGGCGATGGTTGATGCAGCACGCATTGTTGAACAGGCCGGCCCTGATGTCATCGACTTGAACTTCGGTTGTCCCGTGAAGAAAGTCGCTGGTAAGGGTGCTGGTGCGGGAATGCTTCAGAATATTCCGCTGATGCTTGAAATTACCCGGGAGGTCGTTAAGGCGGTGAATGTGCCTGTCACAGTAAAGACCCGTTTGGGATGGAACCATGAACAGCTGATTATCACCGAATTGGCCGAACAACTGCAAGACTGCGGAATAAAGGCCCTGACAATACATGGCCGGACACGTTCGCAGATGTACACTGGCGAGGCTGACTGGACACTTATCGGCGAGGTAAAGCGGAATCCGAGGATTCATATTCCCATCATAGGCAATGGCGATATAACCTCTGCTGAAAAGGCGTTTGACGCTTTCAATAGTTTCGGCGTTGATGCCATAATGGTAGGAAGGGCAACTTTCGGATGCCCTTGGATTTTCAAGGACATTCGTGATGTTCTTGATGAAACAGGAGCCAAGCCATTGACATCGGACGAGAAACTTGACATACTGGAAGAGTTGTTACGCATCAATGTCGAGAGAATCGACGAGCAGAGAGGCATACTGCATACCCGTCGTCATCTGGCCGCCACGCCACTCTTCAAAGGGATACCGAACTTCAGACCGACGCGCATTGCGATGCTCAGGGCCACGACAATGGAAGAACTATTAGGGATTATGGAGCACATAAGAGAAACTTACTTGTCCCCGTCATCTCCTTCCCTATCAGAGGACGTCAGGAATGCCGCCCCTCCTTCAGATATTTTAATTGAATAGACTATGATAAGAATTGGAATTTTAGGCGCAGCAGGATACACAGGCGGCGAACTGATAAGACTGCTGTTGAACCACTCCGAGGCAGAGATTGTCTTTGCCAACAGCGAGAGTAATGCTGGCAACCTGGTGAGCGATGTTCATGAGGGACTGCTTGGCGAGTGTGATTTGCGTTTCACAAGTGAGATGCCTTTCGAGCAGGTCGATGTCATTTTCCTTTGCTTCGGCCATGGCAAGAGTGAGGCGTTCCTCAGTGAGCACAACATCCCAAGTCACGTGAAGATAATCGATCTGGCCCAGGATTTCAGGATTAGTCGTATTGAAGACGGACATCCTTCCCATGATTTCGTCTACGGTCTGCCCGAAACAAACAATGGGGCAATAGCCCGCGCTTGTCATGTGGCCAATCCCGGCTGCTTTGCCACGGCCATACAGCTTGCACTGCTTCCCGCTGCCCATCTGAATCTGCTGAAAGACGATGTCAGCGTGAACGCTATCACCGGTTCGACAGGTGCAGGGCAGAAACCCGGAGCCACGACGCATTTCTCGTGGAGGGCGGCAAACATGAGCATCTATAAGCCCTTCCAGCACCAGCATCTGGCAGAGATACGCCAGTCGTTACGCCAGGTGCAAGGCTATCTTGACGCCGCAATAGATTTCATCCCCTATCGGGGACCCTTTGCGCGAGGCATATTCTGTACGGCTGTTGTAAGGCTGCCCCAAGGGAATGATGAAGAGGCGGAAAAACAATTGCACAATGACATCCTTACGGCGTATAGGGATTTCTACCGCGATGCTGCTTTCACCCATTACTGCGAAAGTGCCATCGACTTGAAGCAGGTGGTGAACACAAACAAGGCTCTTGTGCATTGCGACATCTTCGGGCACAAACTGCTCGTGACATCGGCGATTGACAATCTGTTGAAAGGTGCTGTTGGCCAGGCAGTACAGAACATGAACATCATGTTCGGCATTGACGAGACAACGGGACTGAGACTGAAAGCATCGGCTTTCTAAGGTTGGACGACTCGGATTCGAACCGGGAATGACAGAACCAAAACCTGTAGTGTTACCATTACACCATCGTCCAATAAAAGGGAAACTTGTGAGAAAGTCCACAAATCGGGCGCAAAGGTAGTGTTTTTTTGTGATATGGCCAAATAAAATGGAGGAAAAATTCGTTTTTCATCTAATAATGGAGTTAAAGGGGGCATGAACACGGCTTTTTTGATTGCTGCGCCCAGTAGCGGCTCGGGCAAGACGACCATTGCACGGGGGCTGATGGCTCTGCTTACGCGGAAAGGCTATAGTGTGCAGCCTTTCAAGTGCGGCCCCGACTATATCGACACAAAATTCCATGAGGCGGTTTGCGGTAGGCCGAGCATAAACCTCGACACGTTCATGGCCACGCCTGACCATGTGCGTGAGCTGTTTACCTGTTACGGCGGTGATGCCGATGTGTGTATAGTGGAAGGCATGATGGGCCTGTATGACGGCTACGACCGTGACCGTGGATCCTCTGCCGAGGTTGCGCGGGTGCTGGATATTCCGGTGGTTCTGGTCGTCGATGCGAAGTCGGCGGCCTATTCGATGGCGGCTTTGCTTTCAGGTTTCATTAATTTCCGTTCACCCACCTGTTCTGCGGACGCGACACGTCGCGTCCCTACAACGGACGCGATACATCGCGACCCTACAACGGACGCGACACGTCGCGTCCCTACAACGGACGCGATACATCGCGACCCTACAACGGACGCGATACGCCGCGTCCCTACAAATGTGAATGGAGACCGTGTGCGTTTCGCGGGCGTAATATTTAATAAGGTGGGGTCGGAAAGGCATTTTGGTATGCTCCGTCAGGTTTGTGACGATTTGCAGATTCCCTGTCTTGGCTATCTCCCCAAGTCTGCCGAACTGGAACAAGGTTCACGCTATTTGGGGTTGGATTTCTCGAAGTTGGCGGATTCGGACACGGCAGACTCCCTACTGAGGTTGTTGGAAGAACATATTGACTTAAACAGGCTTATGGGTTGCTCGGACGCGATACATCGCGTCCCTACAAATACAGCCACCGTTGCAGACTGTTCCTGTCTTGAGGCTTCTGTACCTACAAAAAGTAATGGCAGAGTGCTGATTGCCCGCAATGCCGAGAGCTTCTCCTTCATTTATCAGGAAACAATCGACCGATTTTTCGGACGCGACACTTCGCATTTCGGACGCGATACATCGCATTTCGGACGCGATACATCGCACTTCGGACGCGATACATCGCACTTCGGACGCGATACATCGCATTTCGGACGCGATACATCGCATTTCGGACGCGATACATCGCATTTCGGACGCGATACATCGCGTCCCTACAAAATTGAAAACGTAACCTTCTTTGACCCTGAGACCGACGTTCCGACATTCGACGATGTTGATTTGCTTTACCTTCCCGGCGGTTATCCAGAGAAGCATTTGGAGGCGTTGGTGAGTAATGAGGCTTGCCGTCGGGCAATCAGAGACTTTGCAGAGAAGGGTGGGAGAGTGTTTGCCGAGTGTGGCGGCATGATGTATCTTTGCAAGAACATAGTCACAGACCCGGCTTCCGATGTCCAACTATCTTCACTCTCAGAATATGCCATGTGTGGCGTGCTCCCCTTTACTATCTCAGCCAGGAAGTCCGACCGCAAGCTCTCTTTGGGCTATCGCCGGTTTGTGCTCGATGGCCAGGAATACCGAGGACATGAATTCCACTATACGCAGTTCCTTGGCGGCATACCGGAATCGGTGACGCAGGTGTATAACGGCAAGGGCGAACCCGTGAGCACGCCTGTCTTCAAGTACAAGAATGTATTGGCCAGCTATACCCATCTTTACAATTTCCCAGCTATATAGGCCATAAAACTGTGAACGACACACTATGAACCATGAAGTGAATCTGCATCCCATTATGTTTGCCGGCACTGGCAGTGATGTCGGGAAGAGCATCGTTGCTGCCGCCTTCTGTCGGATTTTTAAGCAGGACGGATATCATCCTGCTCCCTTCAAGGCACAGAATATGGCCCTTAACAGTTATGCCACTCCCGAAGGATTCGAGATCGGCCGTGCCCAGGCCGTGCAGGCCGAGGCCGCCGACATCCCCTGCCACACGGACATGAACCCGCTCCTGCTTAAGCCGAACTCCGACCATACAAGCCAGGTCGTCCTCCATGGCAAACCCATCGGAAATAAGGATGCTTACGATTATTGGGGAGGTAAAGGAGATGAAGGAGTTAAAGGAGGTAAAGACAATAGTTCTTCGTTTGATTTCCGCAAGGAGGTCTGCGATGCCTTCGACCGTCTCGCTTCTCGCTACAATCCCATAGTGATGGAAGGTGCGGGCAGTATAGCGGAGATTAACCTGAAAGACCGCGACCTGGTGAATATGTCGATGGCCCGCCATGCCAAGGCCGATGTAATCTTGGTTGGCGACATCGACCGTGGTGGCGTATTCGCTTCTGTCTATGGCAGTATCGCCCTACAGACACCAGAGGACAGAAAACTCATAAAAGGCATCATTATCAATAAGTTCCGTGGCGACATGCGTCTCTTCGACGAAGGTAGGAAGATGCTTGAGGACATTTGTGGCGTGCCCGTTCTTGGTGTCGTGCCCTATTACAAGGATATCTTCATCGACGAGGAGGACAGTGTCAGCCTCGAACAGAAACGCCGCCGACTCGCCGAGGGCAAGGTCAATGTCGCCGTTGTCCTGCTGCGCCACATCTCGAATTTCACCGATTTCGACACCCTGGAGCGCGACCCTCGCGTCAACCTGTTCTATACGAACAACGTCTCCGACATACAGCATGCCGACATCATCATCCTGCCCGGCACGAAATCGACCCTCGACGACCTCCTCGAGCTTCGCCGCAACGGTTGTGCCCAGGCCATCGTCCGTGCCCACCGCGACGGCAAGACGGTGGTGGGCATCTGCGGCGGCTACCAGATGTTGGGGCAGACGGTGGATGATCCCGACGGCATCGAGGGCGGTGTCACGAGTCTGCCCGGCCTCGGTCTGCTGCCCATCCACACCGTGATGACCGCAGATAAAACCACCCGTCAGGTCAGCTTCCAGTTCGGTGGCCATACCTGTCAGGGCTATGAGATTCATCAGGGCGTCAGTGACACCGACGAGGCAGTCCTCCAAACCGGCCATTGCATCGGAACCTACATCCACGGTTTCCTCGACAATGCCCCCGTCATCGACTACATATTGAGTGATAAGGGGAAGATGAAAAGTGAGGCTTTTGCCACCGCAGAGTGGGATCCCCGTGCGTTCAAGGAGGAGCAATACGACAAACTTGCCGCCCATGTCCGCCGGTACGTCGACATCGACCGCATTTACCAAATACTAAAAAGCCATGATTGAAGGACACGGCGACGACGCCTACCGCTATGATGGCATCACGAGCGATTTCTCGTCGAACATCTGTCTGCCGGCGCACCACCACGAGGCACTTATGGCCCATCTTGCAGCCCGCCCCGAGCTTATAGGCCACTATCCCGAGCCTGAGGCCTGGTCGTTGGAGGCGATGATAGCCGAGCGTCATGACATCGACCCGCGTTGTGTCATCGTCACTAATGGTGCCACCGATGCCATCTATCTCATCGCCCAGAGCTTCAGCATGTTGCGCCCGGTTATCCTCACACCCACCTTCAGTGAGTATGCCGATGCCTGTAGTCAGATGTCGGGTAGAAAGAAAATTGACAAGTCGTTTCTCTGGCTTTGCAATCCCAACAATCCTACTGGCGAGGTCTACGACCAGCCGTATATCGACTGTAAGATGGCAGAGTATGGCCTTGTCGTCCTCGACCAGTCGTATGAGTACTACACCCATGCCCATGTGTGGAATCCTCGGTGGGGTGCACGTACCACGTATAACATTCAGATACACTCCTTGACCAAGACATACGCCGTGCCGGGACTTCGCATCGGCTACATCACCGCCCATAGGCACATGGCCGAACATATCCGCCGCTATGTCCGTCCATGGAGTGTTTCGGCCTTGGCTGTCGAGGCTGGCAAGTTTCTCTTGCAGCACGACGAGCTGGTTTGCAGTCCCGACCTTGCCGAGGCCCAGCGTCTGCGTCAAAAACTACTGGAAATAGGCATTGAAGTGAGGCCTACGCAAACCAATTTCATGCTTTGCTGTCTGCCACACCATAATGCTGCCGACCTTAAAGACTTCTTGGCCCGCAATCACGGAATGCTTATCCGCGACGCGTCTAACTTCCAAGGTCTGACGCCCCGACATTTCCGTGTCGCCGCGCAGACCCCTGAAGAGAACAATGCCCTCGTCGTTGCAATACGTGGATTCCTGGAACATTCGTCTCCTGTTCATGATAATTCATAAAGTGTGTTCTATACTCCCTGCGTCATGGATTCACTGTTTGCCATATTGCCCCTGCTCCTCGGTTGGATGCTCGACCTCATTTTCGGCGATCCCGCCCGATTGCCACATCCCATCGTGTGGTTCGGCAAGGCCATCGCGTTAGGCGAGCACCGCCTCAACCACGGCTCCCATCGCAAGCTGAAGGGTGCTGCATTGGCTGTCGTGCTGGTTTCTGCCGTTTTTGCCCTTACGTGGCTTCTCCGTCATTACTTGTCGCTTGTCACTTGTCATCTGTCACTTCTCTTCGACACCATCATCATCTTCTACTGCCTTGCGGGCACGACTCTCATCCGCGAGGTCCGTGCCGTATTCCTCGCCCTCGACCGCTCGCTTGACGAAGGCCGTAGGCAGGTGGCACGAATCGTAGGCCGCGACACGACCCAGCTTTCTGCCCAGGAGGTGCGGACAGCAGCCCTCGAGACCCTTGCCGAGAACCTCAGCGACGGGGTCATCGCCCCCCTCTTCTGGCTCGCCCTTCTCGGCACGCCCGGTATGCTGGCCTACAAGATGGTGAACACGCTCGACTCTATGATAGGCTATAAAACAGAACGTTACAAGGATTTTGGCTGCATCGCCGCCCGTCTCGACGACATTGCCAACTACATCCCCGCCCGCCTCACCGCCCTGCTGATGATTCTTTCAGGTAATCATAACTGTTCACTATTTCCTAAAACCTATTATTCGCTACTGCGTTTTGTCTGGCGCAACGGCCGCAACCACGCCTCGCCCAACAGCGGCTGGCCCGAAGCCGCCCTCGCCGGAATCCTCGACTGCCGTTTCGGCGGCCCCCACTACTATTTCGGCCAGCTTTTCCCAAAACCCTACATCGGCACCAACTACCGACCGCTCACCACTGCCGACATGAAAACCGCTGTCCGTGTGAACAGGACAGCAGAGGTGTTGATGGTGATATTGGTGGCGTGCAGTTGTTACATGTTTTATTAGGGAAAAGAGACGACAAAACGTGTTTTTTCATCGTTTTATGTTGTCGTTTCAAAAAGATTTCGTACCTTTGCACCCGGTTTTTACTTATAAAGAAATGAAAGTCACTATCCAAGAAAACGAAAAAGTAATGGTGGCCGTGCTTGAAGGCCGCCTCGACACTGCCGCTGCACCCATGGCAGAACAGGCAATGAAACCACTTTATGATGCCGACGGTCGTGACATCGTCTTCGACTGCAACGCCCTTGACTATATCTCGTCGAGTGGGCTGAGAATCCTGCTCAGCGTGCTCAAGGCTGCAAAGCCTAAGGGAAGCAGCGTTGCCATCACTGGCATTAACGACGACCTCAGGCAGGTGTTCGCAATGACTGGATTCACCAATCTCTTCGAGTTCAGATGACTCAGCAGCGAAACCCGCACACGGAGATTCTGCTACTACAATTCCAGCAGCTAAAACCTGTACTCGCGAAACTCGACATGCAGGTTTACGAGCTGCTGGCCAGTGCGTTGCGCGAACAGAACGTGGAGACAAGTGCCATTGAGCACCGTGTGAAGACTGAGGAGTCTCTGGCCGGTAAACTTGAGCTTAAAGGTGAGAAATACCAGGACATCAGCGACATCACCGACCTTGTGGGTGTCCGCATCATAACCTACTACACCGACGATGTCGACAAGGTGGCTGTCATCGTGAAGAAGCTTTTCAAAGTGGACTGGAGCAACTCTGTGGACAAGCGCAAGCTGCACCAGCTGAACAGTTTCGGCTACAACTCCCTGCACTATATCTGCAGTCTCCGCACCGACGACGAGGAACTGCGCGGCATCAGGTTCGAGATACAGATGCGCACAGCCCTCCAGCACGTATGGTCGGCCATAGAGCACGATATAGGCTATAAGGGAGCTGTGCGTCTGCCTGCGGAATTCAGACGTCAGTTCAGCCGTCTCGCCGGTATGCTCGAACTCGCCGACGACGAGTTCAGCCGCTTGCGCACCACAATGAACGACTACCGGCGTCATGTGCAGGCACTCGTGAAGACCGGAAAACTCGACGAAGTGCCCCTGTCCACCGACTCTTTCCGCAGCTTCCTCGACATGAACCCCTTCTACCGTCTTAACAAGCGCATTGCCGCTGTCAACCAGGCGGAGCTGTTCCACACGTCCTTGATGCCATTCCTGCCCATCATCGAACAGTTTGGAATAGAAACACTTGGCGACTTGCAGACATTCATCGACCAGGATTCTGAAGACGCATACCAGCTTGCCCTGTCGCAGCTTGCAATGACCGACCTCGACATCATGTCCGACAGCGTGGGGCTTCAGAACCTCTGCATCGTGCATGTGCTGAAGCAGGGTAGGGGAGCGGAAGGAATAAAATTCATCTACGACACACTCTATTCCCGCAAACACGACAATGGAGCCCTGGCCGAGATTCTCTTCAACCAGGCGCAGACGCTGCCTTTCATGCAGCAAGCCATCAAGGGTTAGAAGTATTTCGTGATCTTCGCGTTTTCGAAGTTGTTCATTTCGTTCATCATCCTGACCGCAGAGTCTACGATAGGGAACGCGCAGAGGGCTCCGGTGCCCTCGCCGAGACGCAGACCGAGTGAGAGCAATGGCTTGGCATCGACGATGCCAAGCATTTTTTTGTGCCCGCTCTCGTCGCCGCAGTGGGTGAAGACCATGTAGTCCTGCGTGGCGGGGTAGAGGCGTATGGCGGCGACGGCACAGGCGGTCATGATGAATCCGTCTATCAATATAATAAGGTGGCGCTCGGCGGCCCGTAGCATCGCCCCGATGGCTGCAATCATCTCGAAGCCGCCGAAATACCGCAGACAGTGGGCAATGCCGTTTTCGCTGGTGTGCTCTCCCGCTACAGCTTTCCAGCGCTCAACGGCACGAGAGAGTACTTCGTACTTGTGGCGTATGCCGGGCGCGTCGAGGCCTGCACCGGCGCCGATGCACTCGTCGAGTGGTATGCCGCCGAGGATGTGCATCCAGATGCTCGAGGGCGACGTGTTGCCGATGCCCATCTCGCCGATGCCCAAAATGCGGCAGCCCTCGTCGATGCAGTCGTCCACGAGATCGCTGCCTATGGTGATGGCGCGGTCGAACTCCTCCTTGCTCATCGCCGCCTCGTAGAGGAAATTCTTCGTGCCGCGGGCAATCTTGCGGTCGAGGAACAGAATGTCGTCTTTCTGCCCGAGAGTGTCTTTCTGCCCTTGACCGTCTTTCTGCCCTTGAGTGTCTTCCCGCCCTTGAGTGTATATATTCCCTTCTCCTTTTGTAGAGAGGCCGGGGGTGAGGTTGTAGTCCACTCCCACATCGACTATTCGGAGCTTGAAGCCGTGCTGTCGGCAGAACATGTTTACGCCGCCTCCGCCACGGGTGAAGTTTATCATCTGCTGCCATGTCACCTCGCGTGGGCTTACGCTGACACCCTCGCGCTCAATGCCGTGGTCGCCGCCAAAGAGCAGATGGCAGGGATGTGCCAGGCTTGGCGTGAGCGTCTGTTGCACAAGGCATATCTGCATGGCCAGTTCCTCCAGTCTTCCGAGCGAACCTTTCGGCTTGTTCAGGTTGTCAATCTTCGCTTGTATCGCCGCCTGCATCGAGCGGTCTGTAGGGTGTATGTCAAATTCTTTCATATTTATGGTCATTCCTCTTGGTTCCCAGTTTGTTCTGAGGTAAAGTCCCTCAACCCTTAACTCTCAACTCTCAACCCTTGGTTTTATTTTCACCGCTATGCCGCTGACCATGAGTATTACCTCGTCGGAGTGGGCGGCTATGTATTGGTTCATCCAGCCTTGGAGGTCGGTGAAACGGCGCTGGAGGGCGTTGTCCGACGTGCCGCCGAGGCCTATCTCGTTGGTCACGAAGATGTATGTCGCGTCGTGGGCTGTGAAGGCGTCGAACTCATGCTGTGCTTTCTCGAGTGCGGAGTGTTCGTCATTGTATAGAAAGTTAGTCAGCCACAGCGTCACGCAGTCGATGACCGCCACACGGCCTGTAAGGTCGTGGCGGCTCAGGTACATCTCTTCCTCTATGTTCGTCCACTGTGGCCCGCGCCGTTCCTGATGGCGGCGCACGCGCTCGCGGAACTCGTCGTCCCAGATGTGGGCGGTGGCCACATAGACGGGGTTTGCACTCAGGCTGAGTGCCAGTTCCTCGGCTTTCTCGCTCTTGCCCGAGCGCTGTCCGCCGGTAATCATAATAATCTTCTTCATGTTTGTCACTTTGTAGTAAAGTCTCTCAACCCTCAACTCTCAACTCTCACCCTTACAGACACGCGGCAACGACGAGATAGACAGCCAGTTCGACGAGCATGCACACGGCACCGCAGCAGTCGCCGGTGTAGCCGTGCAGCCGCCGCCAGATGAGCAGATAGAGGAAATACATCGCAAGGCATGGCACGAAGATGACCATCTGCCAGTCGAGACCCGTAAACCACAGGAATGCCGTCATGGGCAGCAGTCCCTGAATGGCCAGCCCTATTCCCGCCTTCCAGTCCATTTTGCGGTAGACGGTCTTCGACTTTGCCTCATCCTCCCGCCGTGCGTAGGGCATCATCATCACTAACTGTGCCGTCACCATCTTGGCAAATGGGTCGGCGGCGAGGATGGCCAAGGCTCCTGTCTCGCCACCGATGGAGAACAGCGTGGCGGCAAGGAGCAGTTCGTAGACCACGAGGCCCAGCACACCGTATGTGCCAATGTGCGAGTCTTTCATTATTGCCAGTATGCGGTTGCGGTCTTTGCCGCCCCCGCCGAAGCCGTCGAAGAAGTCGGCCAGCCCGTCCTCGTGGAACGCTCCCGTGACGAGCAGCCTTGCCACTATGGCCAGCAGTACGGCCACGGCGTAGGGCAGATACATACTTGCCAGTAGCAGCGTGCCTGCCATCACGCTGCCCGTGAGCCAGCCTGTCAGCGGCCAGAACTCCACCACTGAGCGGTAGCACTCACGCGGCGGCTGGTGCACGCGCCAGAAGGGCAACCGCGTGAAATAGATGAACGCCGCCCACAGTCGGTCGTACCATCGTGTTTGGTCAAAGCTTGTCTCTTTCATTTTCGCTCTTTTCAGCACATGCCTCGAAGCGGCTGCGCTTGGGTTTGCAAAGTTACTGTTTTCCCATGGACTGAACAAGAAAAGCGGGGGAAATGTTTGTGGTTTGGAATATTTTTCCTATTTTTGCAGCAAAATTGTTAATCGTTAAACTGTAAATCGTAAATATAATTATGGCAGAACAGAACAACAATAGCAGCAGACAGGGCGGCAACCGCCGCAACCAGCAACCAGTAGACAACACCTACGCCCACGTGCAGCCCCAGGCCTTGGAGGTGGAGCGCGCCGTCCTCGGCGGACTTCTCATCGACAAGGACGCCTACGCCGTTGTGTGCGAGATGCTCTACCCCGAGAGCTTCTACGAGAAGCGCAACCAGTACATCTACGAGGCCATCCGCGACCTTGCCATGGCCGAGAAACCCATCGACGTGCTCACCGTCACCGAGCAGCTCGGCCGCAACGGCAAGCTCGAGGAGGTTGGCGGCCCCGCTTACATCGCCGAAATCTCCAGCCGTGTGGCCTCGTCGGCCCATGTGGAGTACCACGCCCGCATTGTGGCGCAGAAATTCCTCGCCCGCCAGCTCATCCAGTTTGCCAGCGACATCGAGACAAAGGCCTTCGACGAGACCATCGACGTGGACGACCTCATGCAGCACGCCGAGGGTTCGCTCTTCGAGCTGTCGCAGAAGAACATGAAGAAGGACTACACTCAGATCGACCCCGTCATCAAGCGTGCCCTCGACGTGCTGAACAAGGCCGCCGCCAACACCGACGGTCTGACGGGCGTGCCCACGGGCTACCACAAGCTCGACGACATCACCTCGGGCTGGCAGGCCTCCGACCTCGTCATCATCGCCGGGCGCCCGGCCATGGGCAAGACCAGCTTCGCCCTGTCGATGGCCAAGAACATCGCCGCCGACTACCAGGTGCCTCTGGCTTTCTTCTCGCTCGAAATGAGCGATGTGCAGCTGACGAACCGCCTCATGTCGAATGTCTGCGAGATACAAGGCTCGAAAATACTGAGCGGACAGTTGCAGCCCGACGAGTGGGACCGTCTTGACAAGCGCATCAACAACCTCATGGGAGCGCCCATCTACATCGACGACACGCCGGGCCTCTCGGTCTTCGAACTGCGCACGAAGGCCCGCCGGTTGGTGCGCGAGCATGGCGTGAAGATCATCATGATTGACTATCTGCAGCTGATGAACGCCAACGGTATGCGCTTCTCCAGCCGACAGGAGGAGGTGTCCACAATCTCGCGCTCGCTGAAAGGCCTGGCCAAGGAACTCGACATACCAATACTGGCACTCTCGCAGCTGAACCGTGGCGTGGAGAGCCGCGAGGGACTGGAGGGCAAGCGCCCGCAGCTCAGCGACCTGCGCGAGTCGGGAGCCATCGAGCAGGATGCCGACATGGTGCTCTTTGTCCACCGCCCTGAGTACTACCACATCTACCAGGACGACAACGGCCGCGATCTGCACGGCATGGCGCAGATCATCATTGCCAAGCACCGTAAGGGAGCGACGGGCGACGTGCTCCTCACCTTCCGTGGCGAGTACACCCGCTTCGAGAATCCCGAGGACACGCGTCTCACCAACCGCGCACCCGTGGGTGGTGGCGAGATACGAGGCTCGAAAATCGACGGCACCGCTCCTGCCGACATGGCCGGCGGCTTCTCGCCCTTCGGCAACGACCCGCTGCCCCCGGCTCCCGACGGCACAATGCCATTCTGATATGTTAGAAAAACCACCGAATTGATTATCCGCAAAGAAGTGCAATTGACCTTTCATTAACATATAATTGCCATGTAATTGAACATTAATTGTACATTAATTGCTGCGCACAAAAATTAACAAAAAAGCGTAATTACCATGAATAATTCAAGTTAATCACCTGATTGCGGATAATCATACCACCGATATACCAATGTTGGCATATCGGTGGTGTAAAAGGAGCATGGAGAATTGTAAAAGGAGCATGGAGAATTGTAAAAGGAGCATGGAGAATCAATCCCCATGCTCCTGCTTTTAGAACGGTTCGTGCGTTATTACTGTTAGTATTCGAGGTCTTCTTCTTCAAGTTCCTCGTCCTCCCAGACGTTGTAGGTACGGCGGCGGGAACGGTTGTCGATGTCGGTGTTGTCGCCCTCCTCTTCATTAACTATTTCGTCGCCACCGGCGCTGATTGTTATCATCAGGCATTTGGGTTCCACGATCACCTCTATGGTGCTGGGAATGATATATGCTTTCTTTTTCATACCGTATAATCTTTTTTGGTTGGTTACTTAATCACGACCTTGAGCTTCGCTCGAGCTCGTTCCCGTTCGGACGAACTCGAGCAAGCTCGGTTCGTCGCTCACTTAATCACGACCTTTTTGCCGTTCTGGATGTAGAGACCCTTGCGTGCAGGCTGCTTGTAGATCTTCACGCCGTCAACGCCATACCAGCTGTCGTCGCTGGTTGTGTCGGCGATGGTCTCGTTGATAGCCGTCGACTCGCCGTCGCCGAAGTTGAGGGTGAACGAGCGGGCTCCTTCAGCAATTGAGAACTTGAAGTAAGCGCGGCAGGCCTTCAGAGTGCGGTCTTTGCCAGTGTGTTTCAGCGTGTTCTCAGCGGTCATGTAGTAGATATCATCATCGTTCTCGGCGGTGATTTCCAAAGCATCGAAATAGCCGATGAACTGGACTTGGCTTTCAGCCAAAGAGATGGTGTTATCGTTCTCGTCAGTTTCCTTGATGGTGACACCAGTGAACACAGGCTCGACAATATTGTTTGTGCCGTCACCATCCCACTTGATGATGTAAGGCTTGCCGGCTTCCAGCTCATCCACGGCCTCGCCGAAGTTCAGTGTCACATGCTCGCCGGTTACCGTGGCGTCTGTGAGCGTCTTGGCGGTGGCACCAGCCAGCGGGCTGTCAGCAATTGTCACGTCGAAGGGCAGACAGATGGTGTTCCAGTTGCCGTCCTTGAAGAGCGTGCGGCCTGTGAGCTTGACATCAATATCCTTGCCATAGTATGCCTCGATGCGATCGCTGTTGTCTGTAGCATCGTTAGCCAGATCAAGGCGATCTTCGGTGGTGAAGCTTGCAACCTCACTCCACTCGGTAGGCTCGCCCTTGTAGATGCCCTGCACCTGAACCGTGTACTCTGTGCCAGGAAGCAGATTCTCGAGCGCGTAAGGACTGGTGACATTCTCAAATGTGGTTTCAGTAGCAGGTGTAAATGCTTCTGCACCGACACCGACAAATACGCCAAACACTTCAGCAGCCCAGCTTGGATCCTGACCTCTTGCCACAAAGGTAAGGGTGCCGCCCAGCTCGACATTGGGGATAATCAGCCAGTTGTCGGGTGTCAAAGCACCGCCGTTGTAACTGGCAGACGTGATGCAATAGCTACCGTTACCAACGTCATTACCCTGAGAATCTTGAGATGTTATTTGCCACATTCCCCACACATTACCGTCGCCGTCGGCATCATAGTTAACCCATCCAGAGGGGAATAAACCACTCTCAAAGTCCTCCGAAAGCACGACTTCGCTTGCGGCATTCCTCACTACGATGTCGTCCACGTTCAGACGGAACATGTCAGTAACATTGTAATGGCGGATGGCAATAGCACCAGTACCGCTATAGCTGCTGAGGTCAAAGCTGTATTCTGTTAGCTCGCCTGTAGCAGTCTTGTCTTCATCCACTTGAGTGAATTTATCCACATCAAACACGGGGAGTTTCGTCAGCTTGACATTGTAGCTGTCCTGTACACCATTCCAGCTCAGCGTGGCATTGGTGGCCGTGACATCAGCAATCTCCAGGTTGGTAGGAGCAGCGTCGCCCGCAATCGTGGTGAACTCGACGCTTGCCCATTCGGTGGGTGTCGAGCCATAGACGCCCTGCACCTCTACTATATATGAAGTGTTATCGGCAAGGTCTTCAAGGGCGTAGGGGCTTGTGACATCAGCCACGTCTGTGTATTCGCCTTTGATGTCAGGCATGCTGATGACAACATCGTCGATGAAGAGGAAGTCCTGGTTATTGTCCGTGTTGCGGAAGGCGATGTAGCCTGTCTGTCCTGCGTATGCGCTCAAATCGACGGTGTGCTCTGTCCATTCGCCGGATGCGTCGCCAGGCTCGTAAATCTTTGTGAAGGCTGACTCGTCGAAGGCATCTGCGTCGAATGACGTCGTGCAGACATAGATGTCATAGTGCTCATGCCACAAGCCGTCGTCCCTTACCCAGTATTTCAGTGTACCGTCCAGTTCTATAGCCGGGGTAATCATCCAGTTGTCAACGTTATAACCAGTATTGTTATTATAGCTTCTTGACATGGCAACATAGGCACCGCTGTGAGCTGTAATACTTGCTTCACCGAAACTGGATGGAGTAAACTGCCTCCAGTCGGTGACGTCTGTGCCTTCGCCATTGCGTAAGACAGTCCAGCCCTGTGCTGCGAGTCCGTTCTCGAAATCATAGGAGAACAAAACTTCACCGGGTGTGAAGCTGGCGTAGCGCAGATTATACTTGTCGGCGTCGCCCTTCCAGCTGATACTTGCAGAGTTGATGGTGATGTCGTCGGCTGCCAGATCAGCAGGTGCAGTAAATGAAGTGTTAAAGAAGATGCCTTCGCTCCACTTGTCATTTTCGCCTGCGGGACGTACTCTCACGTAGTATTCCGTGTCGGGTGTGAGGTTGGTTATCTTGTAGGGGTTCTCGGTAGCAGTCACTTCCCAAGTTTCCTCTTCGTCGTTGTCGGTAATCTCAATCACCCATTCTGTGGCTGTGCCGTTCTCCGTCCAGCTCAGGTCTGCGCTTGTGGCGCCTACCCAAGTTGCAACGAAGTCTGTAGGCTTCTTGAACTCGCTGATGGTGCAATCGACGGTATAGTTGACGGCTGCAGTCAGTACGCCTGTCTGGTTGATGATGGCCTCGCCGTTGGCATCCTTGACAACGATGTTGCCAACAAGTATGTTGTCATTGTCTGGGCTGTATGAGCAGTACCACTGGAAGCTGAGGTTTGTGCCGGGGCAGACTGCCAGGGCGCCAGTGGCAGTAGCTTTACTGGCATCTACTGTCCAGAAGTCAATTAGTTCGTTAGTGTCGGCATTATACACATCAATACCAGAATAGTACCAACCATAATTATAAGAGCCATTATACGCATTTGCTGAAAGCTCGTAGGTGATGTAGCACTTGTCGGCGTTCATGCAGTCGTCGGTCTTGAAGGTGACGGCGTCGGTCCACTCGCTGTAGTTGCCTTCGCCATAGTTGGCGCGTACCTTCACCTCGTAAGTGCCGCTCAGCAGGAGGCCAGCCAGTTCGTAGGGGCTCCTGACACCTTCTGTCACTGTGCCGTTCACGTCGATGTCGTAGGAAATGGCACCCTCGGCATCCGTCCAAGTTACAGTGGCGGTCTGGTCGCCGGTGTAGTTGACACTGAGACCAGTGGGCTTCTCAAATGGGTCCTTCTCCAGGAAGGCTACATTGTCGATGTGCAGGTTGTTGTCGGCATTGTTTACTGTTGATTCAACATAGAATGCCACATTCACGCTCTGTCCTGCGTAATCACCAAGGGCAATGGATACATTCTCTCCGGCAGGAGTCAGTTTGTTGAGTACGAAGGTCGAGCCTGCGTTGTCCCATTGGCGGAGGATTGTCCATGTTGCCATGTCGTCGGTAGAAATCAGGACGACGAACTTGTCGTCATCACCATCCTGTGCGGGATCAGCAGCTGAGTTGTATGCGGTGTAGGCTACGTCAAAGGTAATCTTTGCATTCGCTGGTAAGAGGATGGCGGGTGTTACGAGCCACCTCTGATAATTGCCGTAGATGTTGGCGTAAGCATGGTTGCCGTCGAGGACACCATTGCCTGTACCGACACTCCAGCCGCTTGTTGCTGATGCAAGGCTTGTTGAGTTGTTTAAGATATTTTCCAGCAAACCGTTGTAGCGCGTCCATGTTGCGGGGAGGCCTGCGGTGAAGTCTTCGGAGTAGGGGAAGCCAACAGCCGTGGTGAAGCTCAGCGACTTCCATCCGCTGACATCGCTACCGCTTACCGACTGTACGCGAGCCTGATATTTAGTATTAGACTCCAGACCAGTAAATGTGTAGGTAGTGGCTGTCGTGTTAGAGAGGACAACTGTCCATTCTTCGTCGGCAGCCTTCTTGTATTCCAGGTTGTAGGTGCCGGTGCCGCCCGTCCATGTCAGTACAGCCCCGCTGCTTGTGATGCTGGAAGCCTCGAATGTTTGGGGCTTCTCAACAACCACACCGCTGCCACCAGTGTAGGTGAAGGTGGTCTTGGGGATGAATTTTACTGCAGAACCTGCACCAGAGCCACTGCTTCTATACCGTGCAGTGTTGGCTTCTTGGTTTACGCCATAGAAATAAGCAGACTTGTAGTTACTACCTGCCACACTAACGTATGTGCCAATCAGCAGGTTGCCACCTCCGTATGTGTAAGGTGTGTCGAAGGTCACAGTTAATTCCGTTCCGGTGGCATCGAAACTGGCTTCCTTGACCACGGTGAATGCAGTAGGGCCTGTAATACCCGTCAGCGTGGTTTCAGCCACCTCGCCGATGTACACTTGGTGAGTGCCAGTCCAAGCTTCATCTGCGGACTGCTTGATGTAAAACTTCATGGCGGTGATGGTGCCGCCTGCCATAGCCGTCAACTCGTCGCTGGGGATGACACATTCGGAAGCGACTCCTTGTACGTCTGCATACATACCATAGAACGGAACATAGCTGCTTCCGTCAGCCGCGTCTTCATACACGGTGAGTTCATCTGCCCACGCCCCTCCTGCTACGCAGAGCATGGCGATGAGCACCATTGCAGCCCTTGCTCTTAGTGCTGAGAGCCTGGGCGCCCGAAAAGATAGTACTTTTCTGTTCATAGTAAAAAATGTTTAAGAAATTAATAATTTAGTGTTAAGTTATCACTATTTCGGGCACAAAGGTATCAGTTTTTTTCTTTTTGGCCAAATTTTCTTTCACTTTTCTTTCCCCTTGCTCCCAAATAGTTGATGCTAAGAAACGAATTTTACTAATTGTCTTTAATTCTATCCACGAATTTTGTTAATTATTTAGTTTCGAATGATTAAATAATACAACTTTCGCAAGTATGAAAACAAAGCGCAGCAGCGGCCTGAAAGGCCAACAAGCAGTCAGCCCAGGGCAACGCCCTGGGTATGGTGACAGGGGCCTCCTATTCATTCTTTTGCCCCTACAGGGCGAGGCTGTGCAACCATGCCTACCCAGGGCGCTGCCCTGGGCTGACAGCTCATTGCCCTTTCAGGACGTAGCCTGCGGAACTTGAGAAACTTGAATTAGATTAATAGAAATCACCTATATATTATTCTAGCTATAAGCCGTTGATGGCCTCAATGTCGAGACCTGTGTATTTGGCTATCAGCTCTGCGGACATGCCGTCGGCCTTCATCATACGAGCAGACTCAATAGCTTTGTCACGTTCGCCCTCTGCACGTCCCTTTTGCTCTGCTCCTGTCATGGCGTTGTACGTGTCGCGGTAGCGTTTCAGGGCACGGTCGTACTCCAAGCGGTCTTCCTTCGACAGCTTGCTCACTTCGGCAACCTCTGCCAGCCGTTGGAACACTGCGTTCTGCGCTGCCCACGGCATTCTTTCCAGTATCTCCATATTCTTCAGTATAAATATCCAATGTTCAAAATGATTCACACACTCGTCAGCCTCCTTTGTGAAGCATGGCATCTGCAGATATATAAGGCGCATCTTGTCTGAGAACAGCTTGCCCTCATTGTCTGTCAGCCGTACGTCTATGCGTAGCCGTCCGGCATAGCCTGTCTGCACGAAATTAGTAAAAGCCACCATATAGACAGCCTTTATGTCGTAGTTCCACTCACTGCCCTTCTCGCCTTGGCGGACAATGGCCTCCGACGCGTAATAGAGCATACGCTCCTTGAAGTTAGGGTGCTCGCGGTTCTGCATCTCAACAATGATCTTTTCGCCACTGTCCGTTTGGCAGAGGATGTCGTAGATGGGCGAGCGGTCACCGTCGTAGAACGCCGGCTGCTCCTTGTCAAGGAACTTCAGATCGGTGATAGCGCGCTCACCTTCAAGAAGTGTGTTCAAGAAGTCAAGTAGTCGGGGCTTGGAAAACTCCTGTCCGAAGATAATCTTGAAGCCAACATCAGTGAACGGGTTTATGAACTTTCCCATAGCTTAATGATCTTTTTTGTGCAAAATTATAAAAACTCATGTTACTCAGTGGCTGTGTTGAAATAAATCTATAGGCATTTAGAAAGGCTGCCGCCATTCATTCCTTGTCACAGTTTGAAGAGGAATGCTCCCAAGAGTCTTTCATGCTTCGCAGGGCCTCGTGGTTAGTCACGTCGATGTGGGTTGGAGTTATGGCGACGTAGCCGTGGGTGAGGGCCCAGTTGTCGGTGTCGTCGGCGTCGGGTTCGTCGTTCTCGTAGTGGCCCTGCATCCAGTAATAGTCGTAGCCCCGGGGATGGTGGCATTTGGTGACCTCGCCGAGCCATGAGCCGTGGGCCATGCGGCATACCTTCACGCCACGGTATTCTCTCTCCTCACTCTTCTCCCCTAACTTAGGGAAGTTGATGTTCAGGCATGTGTCCTTTGGCAGGCCCTCGCGCAGCACACGCTCGGTGAACTGCTGTATGTAGGGACGCAGCGGCTCGAAGTCGGCATCCTCGTCGTGGTCGCAGAGCGAGTAGGCCACGGAGGGGATATACTTCATACATCCCTCCAAGGTCACGCCCATGGTGCCGCTGTAGTGGCTGTTCACCGAGCCGTTGTCGCCGTGGTTTATTCCGCCGATGACCATGTCGGGCCGCCGGTCGAGGATCTCCGAGAGGGCCATCTTCACACAGTCCACCGGCGTGCCGTTGCACGACCATATATCCACGCCGTCCTGGTGCTCGCGAAGTGTGATGCGCAATGGCGTGGTTACTGAGAATGCGCATGAGAATCCTGAGCGCGGCCCTTCGGGGGCGCACACCACGATGTTGCCTAAGTGGCGCACCATGTCTACAAGACAACGGAGGCCCTTGGCCTCGTATCCGTCGTCGTTTGAAATAAGTATTGTTGGTTTCATATATTTACATTGTCGCTGCAAAAGTACCACTTTTTGCTGAAACAGCCAAAGAATAGGACATTTTTCGTAGAAATTATATTATTATTCTGATTTCTTTCCAGACAAATTTTGTTAAAGTCTTTTGGCCGAATGGAGAAAAATGTGTAATTTTGCCGCTGTATATTTATGGAACAGGCTAAAATACTATTTCTTGACTTTGACGGGGTGCTGGTCACAGACAAGCATCTGGAAATGCTGGCCGCCAACGACATCCCGTTAAGAGACTGCTACGGCGCCAAATTCGACCCGGAATGTGTGGAGTTGCTGAAACGGATCATTGACAATACCAATGCAGGGATTGTCGTGACATCAACATGGAAGATGGAGCTGGGATTGGACGGGATTCGACAGATGTGGCAAGAGCGCCACCTGCCGGGAGTGATAATCGGTGTCACACCAGACATTGACCTAATCCATCGAGGGGAGGAGATAGCAGCATGGTTAGACGCATACGGCGAGGTCTGCCGCTATGCCATTATTGACGACGCCCCGTTCACCGACTTCTTCCGTAATGAGCAAACGCCCCACCTCTTTCAGGTGGACGAGCGAATCGGCATCGATGAACACACGGCAAAGGCGGTGACGCTATCTATTTGTCAAACAACTCTTTCATTGTAATCGGGACAGGTGATATTTCCGAATACATATTCTCATGGAGTCCGTATGTAGTTACGAGACTTACTTGAACCCCGCCCTTGTGACCTGTTTCCTTTTGGAAAGTCTCCATACGGCGAACGATGTTGCGATACTCCTTTTCGCTAAGAGTATAATCGTCCTTTGAGTATTTCATTTCACAGATGGTCACAATACCGTCAGCGCGGTCTATAACCAGGTCTATTTGAACGGCTGGCTGGCTGCTCTGACTGCGCCATGAATAGTATTCATGCCTGATGGCGTCAACACGCAAACCGCGAACAATCTGCCTTACATGCCACAGGCATACACGTTCAAAGGTCAGTCCATACCAATTGTTTTGCTCCGGGGTGTCGAGTGTGTTGCGCCAAAAATGCTCGTCTGTCACTCTGCGAGTGCAAAAACGATAGTGGAACAGGGAAAAGAAATCCACCAACTGATAGATGCCATTCTTCTGTAGTGTGCCGTTATTGTATCTGCGTACAAAGTCACAATGCTCCAGGTCGTCCAGCATGTCACTAAGATGGCCATTGTCCGGAATATTCAATTCACTCGCTATTTCTGTCCGGGTGTATCCGTCACGGCGTGTACTGAGCAAGCGTACAATTTCCATATAAGACTCGGCGTTCTTAAACAAAGAGTTGAAGAGTCTCTGGTACTCATTCTCCAGTTCCGGCTCAGCCGAAAAGAAGAGAGTGTCTATGTTGTCGGGGACATTCTTCTTCGGGTCAAGCAAACTCAAATAATAAGGAACGCCACCAAGAACCATGTACGCCTGCAACACAGCGATTCTCGGCCAACGGAATTTCCTGCTTTCGAGGTATTCTTCTGTTTGCCCTAAAGAGAACGGACGGAGGTGCATGGTGTGCGTAGCACGTTTATGAAGTCCTGCCTTGTTGTTAACAATATTACGCATCATCCACGATGTGGCAGAGCCGCACACCACAAAGTATATATTGTCAATCCACGATGCGCGGCTGTTCCAGAAAAGGTCTAATGCCTGCAGGAATCCGGAGCGAGGGGTGTCAAAACACGGCAGTTCGTCAATGAATACCACCAATCGGCGTTTGCGGTTCCTGTTCTTGCGCTCTAACAGCTCTGCGAGTTGTGTAAACATGTCAATCCAGGATGTGGCCCTGCCTCCTTTATGGCCATATCGCACCAAAGCATTATGGAAGGCTTCCATCTCAGTTTCCCGTGAACCATCGATGACACCTGTTGCATAGAAGTCAAACTGATCTCTAAAGAAACTCCTAATCAGGAATGTCTTGCCAACACGGCGGCGACCATACAATGCAATGAATTCACTCTTCCCCGACTCCATATAGTCGGTGAGTCTGCCCAATTCAACTTCTCTGCCAATAATCTTTTCCATCTGCTTCTACTTAAATCAATGTTCTCAGGCAGGAATCGTCATGCCCAATTTGCTGTTGCAAAGGTACAAATAATAATTGAAACAAAAAACAAATCGGGCGGAAACTTGATTTTTTTTAATGTTTCCGCCCAAGATACGCAACTATTCAGTCCTCACTTTATCACGACCTTCTCCGTGCCGTCGGTGCTCTTGACGCTGCCCGCCGTGGTGCTGCTCACAGTGACGCCGGTGAATACGGGGTCGGTGAGCGTGGTGCCGGGGCTGGTCTGTGGTGTGCCCCAGCGGATGATGAACGGCGTACCAGCGGCGATTAGCCCCTCTTGCTCCCCTGAAGGGGAAACGGTGTCGAAGTACAGGTTCAGCGTGGTGCCCTGCAGACCGGAGTCGGACGGACGGAGCACCATGGCCTCCACATTGTCGCCGCTGAGCGGGCCGCTGGTCGTGCTCACGTCGAACGGCAGGCACAGCGTGTTCTACGCGCCGTCCTTCCAGAGCGTGCGGCCAGAGAGCGTCACGTTATAGACCAAGCCGTTGGCGGCGTCGATGGCGGCGCTGTTGTCGGCGGCATCATCGTTGAGGGACAGGCGGCAGTCGTAGGGTCGCAGCGTCTTGCCTTGGACTGAGGAGCCGGGGATGGGGCCTGTGTATGGATTGCCGCCCTCGTCGTAGAAGGTCTTGAAGATGTTGACTGAGCCACGGATTTCTGCGGCGTAGAAGCTGTTGGAGGGCTTAGCCCAAGAGAGCATTACGTCGCCTTTGATGGCGCCATAGATGCAGACGTTGCCGCCATAGACGTTGACGTTGTCTAAGACACCATCAGCGACATAGAGTTTGCCATTGCCTTTCTCCTGGCCGTAGAAGGTGACGGTGTGAAACCCACTGATAAAATGGAAGACTAATTCGAAGTCGTCGGGGATGATGATGGTGATGTCGCTGCCGATATCGAGGGTTGCATTTGCAATGGATCCACTACTGAAGGAGCACACGCTGCCAGCGGGAATATTCCCGTCGAACAAACTGAGGTTGATGGCATTTGTGACGGTTTTCGTCTCGCCGTACTCGTCGATGTAGCTGACGGTGATGGGAAGGACGTTGAACCTCGCCTTCACATTAACGTTTGCATCGGGCATGGTCAGGGTGTAGAAAGCCCCCCCCGTCCCCCGAGGGGGAGTCGCTGCTGAGAGATCCTGCGCTGACCGTGTAGCTGTCGAAGGCGTAGCCCTCGGGCGGGGTGTTCGCGAGCGTCAGGCTCACCTCGTCGCCGTTGCCGGCGTAGAGCACATTATTATTATATAGGAGTCCGGCGGTGAAGGAACTGCTCTCGGTGCTTTCCTTGTAGGCGGTGATGTGGCTGACGTCGTAGGTCGTGGCCACTCCCGCGTGGGCTACGCTGACGTTCTCGTCGCCCGCCTTGATGGTGCGGGCCTGTTTGCCCTGGGTAGCCCCCCCAGCCCCCTGAAGGGGGAGCGGTGTAGTAGCTGTTGGCGGGCGTGCCGCTCCATCCTCGTGCGAAGGTGGCGCTGATGGCGCCGCTGGTGCCGGTGCCGATGGTGACGCTGGCGGGGGCTACGAGCGAGTTGCTGACGGTGAGCGTGCCGCTGTTGTAGCCCACGAAGCCGGCGCACTTGATGGCTCCGGCGGCCTCGGCTGTCAGGCTGCCGTCGAAGAGGCATCCCTCGATTGTCAGGTTGTCGTGGCCGTTGCCCACGAGTCCGCCCGAGCTGGTGTCGTCAGCGGCGCTGCTGTGGATATTGACCGACGAGCGGCAGTTGCGCAGGGTGACGTTGCCATACTGCGAGCCGATGATGCCTGCGGCGTACTTGCCGCTGGCGTAGATGTCGCCGCATACGTGGAGGTTCTCGATGCTGGCGGCAACGCTATTCACCGTCGTGACGTTCTGGAAGGGCGCGGCCTTCGCGTCAAGAGGCGCATCGGCAGTGCCCAAGCGGACGTAGAGCGTGTGGCCCTGCCCGTCGAAGTGGCCGGTGAAGTCGTGGTCGGCCGAGCCGGCGCGGCGCGTGATGGGGTTGTCAGCCGAGCCGATGTCCGCGCCCAGCTTCACGGTCTTGCCGCTGAAGAAAGTCTTGCCGTCGGCGTCCGCCAGCAGGTCGCAGAACACGTCCCAGCCCGCGGCGCTCTTGATGGTGTACTCGTCGGTGGCCGTCTCAGCCCAGTCGGCGGGATTGGCGGTCACCGTCAGCGTGCCCGGGGTGACGGCGGTCACCACCACGTTCTTGCCGGCGAATTTGAAGGGCGTCGTCTTGACGGTGGTGATGGCGTAGGTGCCTGGCAACTCGCCCGCCTCTCTGGTCATGGTGACGTATTGAGCGAGCTGAGGCCTCCAATTAGACAACGTGTCCGGATCCACGTCCCCTGTCGTCGAGGGGTCAAGGTAGCAGGTGAAGGCGGGGTCGGCGTCGCCGTAGTTCTTCTCTTTGCTATCGACGACGACCGTCACCTCCCTGGTGACGATGTCGAATTGGCACATTAATTGCAAACGATCCGCATCGCTCGGATAGGCATGCACTATGACCGTGCCCGTGCCGACATTCACATTTTCCCCATATTTAATGTAGGCGCCTTTTAATCTGGCCGCAGCATCTTCGTACTTCCAAACAGTATAAACCACGCCGTCGATGTTTACACTTTGGATATTGGGCTTGATTTGATAGCTGGTGAAAGTGTAGGACGACTGTAGTTCCGGGGAGAATGTCACCTCCTGTGCCCCCGCCGTCGTGGCGGTGAGCACCATCGTGAGCAGCGCGATGGCCGCCCGCCTAAAGAATGAATGTTTGGCTTTTGTCTTCATTTTGCTTGTTATTTATTGTTTGTATTATATTTATTTGTTTTTTTGCTCGATTTGCACTATCTTTGCAGCCGAAAACCCATAAAACGATTACGACTATGGCAAGACCGATTAGAGAAACGCCCGTGCTGAAGGGCGAAGACGCCTTCAACTTCGAGTGGAGAAGGCTGATGGTAGATAACATGAGCGAGGAGCAGCGTGCGGAGAACCGCCGCAAGTTTGAGGAACGTCTCGCCGAGGCAAATAAGCACATCACTTGGGAATGGTAGGCTATGAAAGTTGTTCCTTTGACCCCTGACTATGAGCTGACCGCCTTCGACTGCGGAGACGAGCAACTGAACAATTTCCTGTTCGAGGACGCGAAGCCGTCGCTCGAACTGCGCATTGCCAATACGTTCATCCTTGAGGACGATGGACGTATTGCTGCATACTTCTGCCTGCTGAACGACAAGGTGAGCAAGGACGAGATTATCGGCAGCCGTTGGAAGAAAATCCGAGCGAACTTCCCCAGCGGCAAGCAGTTCCGCAGCTACCCGACCGTCAAGATTGGCCGCTTAGCCGTGTCTGTCGATTATCGCGGTCAGAACATTGGCACTTGGCTGATGGATAAAGTGAAAGGTACGCTTCGGCAAAGTTCCACCCACTCTGCCTTCCGCTACATCACCGTGGATGCCTACCTCTCGGCTGTTCAGTTCTACGAGAAGGGAGGGGCCTGCGATGTTGATAACATCGTGGGAGGGCACCACGGCTTCGTGTGTTCTTCGACATGAAGGAAGTGGAGTAGCACTCCCCTCCTCCTGTCCTTCGCAGACATCATCCCCTGCACCGCCCTTTGCGCTGCGGGGGATTTTCGCGTCCGTATGTCCGTGGTTGCTGTCATGCCGCCTGAGTTATGAAGTTCGCTGATGGATAGAAAAAACTATGCGGCCTCCCTTGCTTTGTTGCAAGAAAAGCCGTATATTAACGCGGGCGCGCCTCTCTTCAATCGCGCGTACCTTAGAGTGAGTGAGTGAGTGAGTGAGTGAGTGAGTGAGTGAGTGAGTGAGTGAGTGAGTGAGTGAGTGAGTGAGTGAGTGAGTGAGTGAGTGAGTGAGTTAACGAATTATTTGGAATCTCCAAACAATTCGCGTTAAACATTGTTATCATCTCAATCTTTCTCATCTTTGAAATCCCCTCTCAGTTAATGTCGTTCGGATGGTTAGTGCATAAAAGTCTCTCTCGCCGTTATTCAGTGGTTTTGCCAGAGAGTGGATTACCTGATGGATGGCCGTTTAAGCAGAATCATGTCACGGAACATGAGGCGGGTCTCTAATGGGCCGTCCTTCTCGGTGTTCCAGTTTCGGTACTCCATCTCCTGTTCGAGCGAGGAAAAGAAAAGGTTGAGGCCGTTGCGCTGGTAAAACTCCAGCAGGTGCGGCTCGTCGTAGGCATCAACGATGAGGTGGCGGCAGCCGGACTTGTTATCGGGCGAGGTGAACCACTGCATCACGAAGTCGCGAGGTGCAGTCCCCTGTACTTGACATCTACGCCGAGCTGAGCAAGCAGGATGGAGGGGTAGTTGATAAGCCCTTTCTCGTGGTGTACCTCGCGGCCAATCTTCTTCTGGCGGGCGTTAGGTAGGCGCTTAGTGAAGATGCTGGCGTTGGCCACAGTGAAGCCCGCGACCACTTCCGTTGGACGGTCGCGATGCACCCAATAGTAGGTCTTACCAAACAGCTCGTCTTGGTAATCCTGCGCCTCTTCGCGGAAGAATTTATTGACAGACTCCCGCCCACAGTCAAAAGACTGCAGGTTAAGTCCTGGAGTGCCTTGAGGGGAAAACAGAAGGTCTGCGAGTGTCATTTGCGTGCCATTTTACGTTGAAACTCAAGGGAACGCTCCATGATTCCATTGAACCAATCCTCCTTTTCCTGACTCCACTCCGAACCTGCCAGGTGCTTGGCGTTGTACTCGCACTGCTCGATGAAGCGCTCTGCCACCTCACCCGTCAGCACTGGGATGTTTGTTACTGGTATTGCCATAATTCCTTTCCTTTTATTGTTTGTTATTCATCTCCTGTTATATGAGGAACCACGGTCAGCACTGGGATGGTGCTGGCCTTGAAGTCCTTCTTGTTGACCAAGTCTTCCATATATGTTGCTCTTTTTGTGGTTTACGGGTGCAAATGTAAGCATTTTTTCTAAATAAGCTGCATAAGTCGCAAGAAAACTTTGCTGTTTCATGAAAAAGTCGTAACTTTGCGGCCACTATGGAGGATAATTTTGACATACGCGAAGAACGACCCCTGAGCCAGGGCGAGAAAGACTTTGAGAACGCGCTGCGACCGTTGAGTTTCGGCGATTTCAGCGGACAGAAGAAGATTGTGGAGAATCTGCAAGTGTTTGTCGAGGCCGCCAAATACCGTGGCGAGCCTCTCGACCACACGCTGCTGCACGGCCCCCCAGGACTGGGAAAGACGACGCTGAGCAACATCATCGCCAACGAACTGGGCGTGGGGTTCAAGATCACGAGCGGCCCTGTGCTTGACAAGCCCGGCGACCTGGCCGGCATCCTCACGAGCCTTGAGCCACGCGACGTGCTCTTCATTGACGAGATACACCGCCTGTCGCCCGTCGTCGAGGAGTATCTCTACTCGGCCATGGAGGACTACCGCATCGACATAATGATAGACAAGGGGCCGTCGGCGCGGAGCATTCAGATAGACCTCAACCCCTTCACCCTCGTAGGCGCCACAACGCGCAGCGGACTGCTCACCGCCCCCCTGCGTGCACGCTTCGGCATCAACATGCACTTGGAGTACTACGACCCAGAGACGCTGGCCCGCATCATCGAGCGGTCGGCGGCCATACTGCGCGTGCCCATCACCGAGGATGCGTCGATGGAGATTGCCAGCCGCTCGCGTGGCACGCCACGAATAGCCAACGCCCTGCTGCGCCGTGTGCGTGACTTCGCCCAGGTGAAGGGCACGGGACGCATCGACACCAAGATTTCGCAGGTGGCGCTGTCGGCCCTGAACATCGACAAGTACGGACTGGACGAGATTGACAATAAGATCCTGCTGACGATCATCGACAAGTTCCGTGGCGGCCCCGTCGGCGTGACGACCATCGCCACGGCCATAGGCGAGGACAGCGGCACACTGGAGGAGGTCTACGAGCCGTTCCTCATCATGGAGGGATTCCTGAAGCGCACCCCACGCGGCCGCATGGTCACCGAGCTGGCCTACAAGCACTTCGGCCGCAACCCATACTCAGGCAACGTGATGCACCCCGACCTCTTCGGGTGAACGCAGCAGCAAACAGGACTGGTAATATGGTATTTACACTAACTATAAACGCTTACTATTATGAAGACAAACATTCTCAAACGACTTGGTGCACTCTGCCTACTCTGTGCACTCTGTAGTTTCGCCGGCGCTGCCACTGAATATGGCATCTACATCGGCGAGACAATGATTACGAGCAGCAATGCTTCCGACGTGTTCGGCAACGGACAGTTCAGCTACAACAGCTCCACGAAGACGCTCACCGTGCGCAACGCCACGCTGACCAACAGCGGCTCGCTGGGCTCGGGTATCAGCAATCGCAAGGTGGACGGGCTGAAGATTCAGCTCATAGGCACCAACACTTTCACCACGCGCATGAACATCATCAATTCGTACTATTCGTTCTCCATCACCGGCACTGGCACGCTGAACGGCACTTCTTCCGAAAGCTACTGCTTTAGCTTCTACAACAAGAGCATGACGTGCACCATCGACGGCCCCAAGCTCAACCTCAGCAGCAAAAGGTACGGAGTGAGCGACTACGGAGAGAAAGACTACGAAGGCGGGTGCACGCTGAAGATACAGGGCAGCAACACGAGCCTCACGCTGACATCGGGCACCAACTATCCCACCATCTACAACCTGAAGAGCTTGTCGCTCGCCAGCGGATACTACATCACCGAGCCTGCGGGAGGCTATTTCTCGTCGTCGCTGAAGAGCATCACCACCGACGGCTCGACGGCCTACAAGGGCAAAATCGTCATCAGCAAAGAACCTGCCAAATATGGCTTGTTCATCAGCAGCACGAGCGTCACCTCGGCCAACGCCTCCGACATCCTGGGCAACGGACAGTTCAGCTATTCGCCCACCACGAAGACGCTGACACTGAGAAACGCCAACTTCACCGCCAACGGCGGCGGTAGCGCTGAGTCGCAGGGCATTTCCAACACCAGTATCGACGGCCTGATCATCAATGTGGTGGGCACGAACAGCATCACCGCACAATTGGCACCCATGGGATCCATGAAATCGTTCTCTTTCACAGGAACCGGCTCATTGACATTGACTTCCACCGGCAGCTATGGAATAGCACTCTGGTCGTCGACCCCTAACATCAAGGACAACATCGGCTGCACCATCAACGGCCCCCGAGTGACCATCATCTCGAAAAACGGCTCTTCTTTTTCCGGCGGTACGGAGGACAATAACACCGTGACGGTGACTGGCACGGGAACACGCCTTGAACTGCAACCGACGAGGGGCGGAGCCGACCACACGCCGTTCTACCTGATGAACGGACTCACCTTGGGAAGCGGACTCTACATCACCGAGCCATACGGCTGCTATTTCGACACTACGCTGAACGACCTCACCACCGACGGCAAGACGGTGTACAAGGGCCGCGTGGTCATCAGCAGCACGAAGCCCACGCCCACAGCCTATGGCTTGAATATCGGCGAGACTTACGTCAA
The DNA here is from genome assembly GCA_905233425.1 of uncultured Prevotella sp. Classification (GTDB taxonomy): domain Bacteria; phylum Bacteroidota; class Bacteroidia; order Bacteroidales; family Bacteroidaceae; genus Prevotella. The sequence goes on from CAJOEC010000088.1 coordinate 30,342, forward strand.
CAGCGCCAACGCCTCCGACATTCTGGGCAACGGACAGTTCAGCTACGACCCCGCCACAAAGACGCTCACCGTGAAGAACGCCAACCTGACGAACAACGGGGCAATTGGCTGCGGCATTGACAACCGCAGTGTCGACGGGCTTGTGGTCAAACTTGTGGGCAACAACGTCATCAATGCCCGCATCTACCCTGTGTATTCAGAGAAGAACTTCTCAATAGTGGGAAGCGGCTCGCTAAAGGGCACATCAACCTCAACCGCAGGCATAGTATTGTCCGGCGACTGTGAAGATCTCACCATCGACGGCCCCACGATAGACATCACAGGCCAAGACTATGGTCTGTGGGACTACGGGAAAAAAGCGACGCTGGTGGTGCTGGGCGACGGCACAAGCCTCACACTGCAGTCGAGCCACCCCTCAAACTACCCTGCCATCTACAACCTCGCAAACATGGGGCTGGGCTACCAGATATGCATCACCGAGCCTAATGACGGAGAGTTCAACTCCGACCTGCGCACTATCACCACCGACGGCAATACAGCCTACAAGGGCAAAGTGGTGATAAAGGACATCGGGGGCTACCCCCTTTGGGTCAGCGGCACCCAGGTGACGACGGACAACATGGATGATGTGCTGGGCGACGGCAAAGTGTCGCTTGTCAATAAAAGTAATTCTTACGATCTCAATATCGCCGACGGCGCACTGATTGAGGGTGGTATCCGCAATGAGTTGCACGACCCGCTGTGGATTAAGTTCACGGGCGACTGCACCATCAACGGCACCGATTTCGGCATATCGACGAAGAAAAGGGTTCTGCTGACAGGCAGTCTGAAGAACATGAAAGCCGAAGAGAGCCACCAGTACATCAACGCCACCAACGGCCCAGCCATACTGCTCCGCAACAGCAGCTCGTGCCGATTTGAATGCGGCTTGACCAGCGAGAACCAGCTTGTCTACACCCATTTCCACCTCAACGGCACCACTGCCGCCATCAAAGGCGAGAGGGGAGACGAGAGAGTCCAATTTTTCGCTATCACCTATCTCGATGCCGGTGACGGCAACGTGAGAATGCCCGCCCTGAACAACATCGGCGAGGCGACGGTGGCAGAGACTTCTGGATTCTACCTCACGAAGCCCTACAACGGCTGGTTCGAACCCACGCTGAAGAGCTACACCACCGACGGCGCCACACCATACACCGGCACCGTACTCATAAGCACCGAGCAGCCATCGGAACCCAAATACTACGGTTTCTACGTGGCCGAGACACCAGTAACCGAGGATAACGCCGACGACATCCTCGGCGACGAGCAGTTCACATACGATGCCAAGACCAACACGCTGTGGGTGGGCAGGAACGCCCATCTCACCAACCACGGCATCCTCGGCACGGGCATATCCATACGCGAGAACTACGGGCTGACCATACGCATACAGCAGGGAGCTACGTTCAACACCCGCAACAGCGTCATCAGCTCACAATGCTCGTTCACCATCTTCGGCAGCGGAACGCTCAGATGCAAGTCGACAGAGGGCAACGGCATATACCTTTGTAGCGACACCATCACCTGCAACGTCAAATGCGACCTTGACATCATCGGCAATACCTTCGGACTATATGACTACAGCCGGACGGCACGGCTGAACATCATTAGTGACAACGTCAGCTTCCAGTCGTCGCAGCCCGATGAATTCCCGGCCATCTGGGGACTCGAAAGTATAGAAATGACAGACAACATCAGGCTGAAAGAGCCAGAGGGCGGATGGTACGACCCACTAATACACTCTATCACCACCGACGGCATCGGGACATACTACGGGAAAGTGGTATTCAAGCGCTACACAGAATACCCATTGTGGATTGGCGGCAAGCAGGTGACGAGCTTCAATGCTGGCGACGTCCTCGGCGACGGCACCGTGTTAGTGACCGACGAAAGCCACATCTATCTCAACAACGCGAAGATCAATGGTGGCATCATAAGCACCAGAGAGAGGAAACAGTTCCTGGTCTATATCAAAGGCGACTGCGAGATAACATGCCCGGAGGCAGAAGCCACGGCATCGGTCGGGACAGGTATCGAAACAAACAGCGCGCAGCTCAATATCACCGGCGACTACGGCAAGAGCACCCTCACCATCAACGCCCCCGGCGGCAGGGGCATCGCCATCAACGAAGGCATGGAGTGCATCTTCCGCAAGGGAGCCGACGTCACCATCAACGCCGACATTGCCATCGAGGGCAATGATTCGTACATGACATTCTGGGATTACAACTGCCGCCTGCTCATGAACGCCAGCGCAGCCGCAATCACCGGCATCAGCGGCCTCGAACTCAACGGCCACAATATCGCCAAGCCCGCCGGCGCATGGTTCGACCCCGAACTGAAGACCATCACCCTCGACGGCGCGACACCATGCTCAGGCACCGTGCTCATAGGCGACGAAAAGCCCGAGAAGGACTATTTCTCTGAGGACAACAGCAAAGGTCAGGAAATTGACTACCACATCACCGGCGACGAAACTGTCGAGGTAATCGGCACAGATGAAACAGCCGACGAGATTGACATTCCCGCGACGGCCGGAGAACGCGCCGTGACAGGCATCGGCGAAGGTGCATTCCAGAACTTGGCAAGCATCACCACCGTCTGGATTCCTGCCACCATGCAGTTCATCGGCTACGGGGCATTCCGCAACTGCAGCGGCCTCGCCAATGTCTATGTGAAATGTTTCCTGCCTCCAACGCTGCTCAACCAAGACGGCAACCCCACCGACGACAACGAGGCCTTCGCCGGACTGCCCGGCAGCACATCGGCATCGCGGACTGTCGACTGGGAGATGCAACCCTACGCATCGCAGACTGACTATGAGCCTTCCATACCGACGACGCTCCACGTGCCCTACGGACGTATCGAAGCCTACGACAAGGCTCCCTGGAACAATTGGTTCAACTATATCATTGACGATGCCACGATACTTGGCGACGTGAACCTCGACTTCTCCGTCGACGTGGCCGACATCGCCACGGTCATCAACGTCATGTCCGGGAACGAGGGCATAGCACCCGCATTCGCCGACGTGAACGCTGACGGGGCAATCGACGTGGCCGACATCGCCACCATAATCAACATCATGGCAACGAAGTCGAGATAACAAGACATCAAGACTCAACAAAACTGAAGCACGCCGCCCCAAAACGCACTTCAAAAGTGACTTTTGGGGCGGTGCTGTGCATACCACCGCCCCAAATCTGCAAAAAAAAGTTAGATTTGGGGCGTTGCCGACGGAAAAGTTTGTCTGTTTTGAAGAGTTTGCTTAACTTTGCAGCCAGTAAGACAATTACCCGCGATGATAGGAAGAGAGAAAGAAAAAGGGATTCTGGCCTCCTGCCGTGACTCCGGCCAGGCAGAGTTTGTCGTGCTGTATGGCCGCCGGCGCATAGGCAAGACATATCTTGTAAGGGAATATTTCATGAACCAGTTCGCGTTCAGCTACGTTGGTGGTCATCATCTGACCACATCCGAGCAGCTTGCCAACTTTGCCGAAGCATTGCGTGAACACTCCAATGCGCTGATAGCCCCGCGTCTGGCCAACTGGACTGAGGCTTTCCACAGCCTGAAGGAGCTGCTGAAAGCCTTGCCCGCAGAGCAACGCAAAGTGGTGTTCTTCGACGAAATGCCATGGATAGACACCCCCGGCTCCGATTTCACAAAGGCCCTGGAGAATTTCTGGAATGGCTGGGCGGCCACACGCAAGGACATCCTGTTCATAGCCTGCGGCTCGGCAACGTCGTGGATGGCCGACAAACTGATGGCCAACCAAGGAGGGTTGCACAACCGTATAACGCAGCAGATATACCTGCGTCCCTTCACCCTCCGTGAGACAGAGCAGATGCTGGAGAGCATGGGCTGCCACTGGGACCGCTTCCAGGTGGTGCAATGCTACATGGCAATGGGCGGTGTGCCCTACTATCTTGGGAAGCTCAGCCCACGCCAGAGCCTCAGCCAGAACATCGACAGGCTCTATTTCGAGAAGAACGCGCCCATGCGAAGTGAATTCGACGAACTGTACTATGCCCTGTTTTCCAATGCCGACCGCTACATCACCGTGGTCAGGGCACTTGCTGCCAGCCACCAGGGGCTTACAAGAACCCAACTGGCACAGACGACGGGCATGACGGGCGGATGGCTGACACGAGTGCTGGTGAACCTTGAGCGCTGCGACTTCATTGTCAGCTATGCACAGTACGGAAACAAGTCGAAGAACATCATCTACCGGCTGGCCGACTTCTACACGCTGTTCTACCTGCGCTTCGTAGAAAACGACCTCACCCGCGACGAGCAACAGTGGACCCATCTGCTTGCATCGCCACGAATAGCCTCCTGGCAGGGACGCACATTCGAGCTGATATGCCTGACACACCTGCAGCAGATAAAACAAGGCTTGGGCATCAGCGGTATGCTCACCAGTGCCAGCAGCTGGCGTGGACGTGCAGCGGAAACCAACGACGGTGGGCAACAGGCGACGCAAGTGGATCTGCTCATTGAAAGAGCCGACCGCATCATCAATCTCTGCGAGATAAAGTTCACCACCGAGCCATTCGAGATAACCCGCGACTACGAGCAGCGGCTGCGAATGAGGATGGCAATATTCAAGTCGGAGACGAAAACGCGGAAATCGGTTGTCACAACATTCATAACAACATACGGAGTTATCCCTGGCAAGCACTCTGCCATTGTGCAGAGTGAACTGACGATGGACGCCCTGTTCCTGTAAAGCCAGTCCGCCCCGTTTTTTCGCCCTATTCTCCGCTGGGGTTCTTTGCCAGCACCACTTTAATGCGCGAGAGGCGGTGGCCGTCGATACCTACGATCTCGAACTTGAAGCCCTTGCACTCAATAGTCTCGTGCAGCCGGGGGAAGTCCTCCTTCAGCTCGAGCAGCAGACCGGCCAGAGTGTCGGCGTCGCCCTGAACATCGTCGAAAAGCTCGTCGTCGAGGTCGAGAATCTTGTAGAAGTCTGACAGCAGAGTCTTCCCTTCGAAGACATAGGTATTGGCATTCACGCGCACGTAGGTCTTCTCCTCCTCGTCGTACTCGTCGTTTATCTCGCCAACGATTTCCTCGAGAATGTCCTCAAGGGTGATGAGTCCGCTGGTGCCGCCGAACTCGTCGACCACTATTGCTATGTGCACCTTGTTGGCCTGGAACTCCCGCAGCAGGTCGTCGATCATCTTCGTCTCGGGCACGAAATACGGCGGGCGAATGAGCGACTGCCAGCGGAACGACGCGGGCTTCCCCAAGTGGGGCAGCAAGTCCTTGATGTACAGTATTCCGCGTATGTTGTCAATCGACCCCTGGTAGACGGGTATGCGCGAATAGTTGTTCTCCACGATGCAGCGTATTACGTCGGGGAACGTCGAGCGGAAGTCGAGGTCGACAATGTCCTGACGGCTGGTCATCACCTCCTTTGCCGTCTCGTCGCCGAAGCGCACGATCCCCTCGAGCATGTTCTGCTCGTCTTTCAGCTCTTCCTTGTCGGTGAGTTCGAGGGCCTGTTCCAGGTCGTCGACGCTGAGCACGCGGTTCTCCTTCTGCACCACCCGCTCTGCCAATGCCCCTGTGCTAATGAGCACAGCCGACAGGGGGCGGAACACACGGCTCAGGAACGTGATGGGCGCGGCGAAGGCGCGGCACACGCGCAGGGCGTGCTGGCCGCAATAGACCTTGGGCACTATCTCGCCGAAGAGCAGCAGCAGGAATGTGAGCAGCACGGTAATGACGACAAACTCGAGCCACTTGGAATGGCCGAAGTCTATCCAGCTGGCAAAGAAATAGTTGCACAGCATGATGATGGTCACATTGACCAGGTTGTTGGTTATAAGGATGGTGGCCAGCGTGCGCTCCGACTGCTGCCTCAGGGCGATGATTTTCCCGTCGGCATCGTTCTTGTCTTCGTCGAGGTCGTTGAGGTCGTTGGGCGAGAGCGAGAAGAATGCAATCTCCGACCCGGATGCGAACCCCGACGCAAAAAGCAACACAAAGGCCAGCAGCGCAGAGAATATCTCTCCGAACCCCAAGGGGTTGAGATGCACTTCGCTGAACAGTTGTTGGAGATAGTCCATTAATCTATTTATTCAGGTTCCGCAAGTTCTATTTTACCACAGATTACGCAGATTGCACAGATTTTTGCAGTTCATTGTTGTTGCTATTTCACAGATTTCATCTTGATTTCACAGATTAGCTGCGCCATCTGGAATCTGTGTAATTCATATAGAATCGCGGCTTGGCCGCTGAAATCGAAAGAAAATCCGTGTATTCTGTGTAATCTGTGGTCGTTTTTCATACTTGCGGAAGTTGAATCTATTTTCGGGAGTTAATGGAAGTTAGCGGGGATTGTCGGCCGTAGGTTTCGGCGAGAGCATCTCCATGTTGTCGGCCCAGATCTCTGTGGCATACTGGCGCTGCCCTTTCTTGTCGTCGTAGGCAGTATAGCGCAGACGACCCTCAATGTATAGTTTGTCGCCCTTGTGCACATACCGCTCCACAATCTCGGCCAGCCTGCGCCACAATATGATGTTATGCCAGTCGGTATGGTCGGGCACCTGCGTGCCGTTCTGCAGCGTGTACCCCTTCTCGGTGGTGGCAAAACGGAAACGGGCCACGGCCACGCCCTGGTCGACATAGCGCACCTCGGGATCGGTGCCCACATTGCCTATAAGCATCACCTTGTTCATATTTCCAAGTTCACAGAGTTCACGGAGCAGACAGAGGTCACAATGCGGCTCACTTTGCCCTTCCCAAGAACCGGTAGTTGAAGTTCTTGCCTTTGGGCGAGGGGAACTGGCTGCGGTCGTCGACGCGCTGGCGCAGATGGTCGACTATGCGGTTGTAGCAGTCCATGGCCGAGCTGGCCTTCACGTTAGCCACAAATGGTGTGCTGAGATACTTGTACTTTCCCGTTGTGGGGTCAAGCCTGACACGCTTGAACTCCATCGACCCTTCGTACCAACCTTCACGCGGTTCGTTGAGTTTCAGCATGACAGTCGACACGGAATTGTCCTTGGCCTCGGCATTGGCGTTGTTGCCGGTGTCCTTGCGCCGTTCCTTGAACTCCTGCATGGTTGACGCCACGGTCTTTATAATAATAAAGTACACACGCGAGCGAATCTTATATCTCTTAGGATAGAGCACGCTGCTGGCGGCATATTCGCGAATGTCGGCCTCGAGAGCCGGGTCCATGTTTATCTCACTGATACTTCTCAAAAAGTCAATGGCAGCGTCGGCGCTCTTTACGAGCGTCTCGTTGTCAAAATATCTAAGATATAAGTTCATCAGATTGTTTTTATGTTTTCCTTACAAGCATAAAAAAAAGAGCGGAAAACGGGACTCGGACCCGCGACCCCGACCTTGGCAAGGTCGTGCTCTACCAACTGAGCTATTTCCGCAACTTTTCAAACATCGTGAGAGAAATAAAGCGTGAAGAGGAGGAGACTCGAACTCCCACGTCGCAATTGACACTACCCCCTCAAAGTAGCGCGTCTACCAATTCCGCCACCTCTCCAACATGCTTTTCAAACTGTCTTCTTTGACATGTTGAATAAAAAGAGTGCCCAGAACAGGACTCGAACCTGCACGCCTCGCGGCACACGCACCTGAAACGTGCGCGTCTACCAATTCCGCCACCTGGGCTTTTTACGAAAGAGGCCACCCTCAATCGCTCCTTTTGTTCAATAAGTTGAGCGGAAAACGGGACTCGGACCCGCGACCCCGACCTTGGCAAGGTCGTGCTCTACCAACTGAGCTATTTCCGCCTGTCAAAAACCTCTTGCGAGGACATCTCTCTCGATTGCGGGTGCAAAGGTAAGACTTTTTCCCGAACCGACAAAATTTTTCAACATTTTTTTGCAAATAAAATTGATTTGCGGTCACAAACAGTGCAAGGGACACATAATATAATAATGTGAAAGCATGACAATGGCCACAAATCAGGCAGATGCACGGAGCAATCCACGGATGGAACTGACAGACACGCGGGGCTGGCCTAATCAGGGGGTCGGAGGACTCAAAAAGTTCGCGCCGGGCGAACTGTCAGTTCGCGCCGTCCGAACTCAGAGTTCGCCCGGCGCGAACTCCAAGGCCTCCCGGAGCCGTTTCGACAGCGCCGCCACCCTCTGTAGGGACGCGACGTGTCGCGTCCGAAAAATGCGACGTGTCGCGTCCGAAAAATGCTACGTGTCGCGTCTGAAAAAAACGACCACAGATTTCACAGATTTCTCGGATTTGTTGCCTATTACAGCGGCTAAAGCCGCGATTAGCTGCGCGAAATTATTGGTGTCCGCTAAAACGGCCTGAAAGGCCAATAGACAATAGCCCAGGGCAACGCCCTGGGTACAGGGGGCGCCGCCACCGCCCTGCAAGGGCAAAAGAATTACACGGAGGCGCCGCCTCCTATTATTTCTTTTGCCCTTGCAGGGCGAAACCTCACTGTCATTTTTACCTTGGAGTTCGCCCGGCGCGAACTCCAAGGCCTCCCGGAGCCGTTTCGACAGCGCCGCCACCCTCTGTAGGGACGCGACGTGTCGCGTCCGAAAAAAACGACCACAGATTTCACAGATTTCTCGGATTTGTTGCATAATGATTATCCGCAAAGAAGTGCAACTGACGCTGAAAGCGTCACCGCTCAATATCCGTAGGTCGGAACGACCTGCGGATAGTAGAGAAGGGATATAAAAGCACCCCGAAGGGTGTGCCCCAACAGCGGCGATGGGAGGGGCACCCGTGAGCACGGGCGACCCCTTTAGGGTCGATGTTACCCATAGATCTGCTATCCGGGGGTGCTCGCTACGCTCGCACCCTCGGTTATTGAGAGGAGACGCCTTCAGCGTCTTAGTCACCTGATTGCGGATAATCATTGTTGCATATTACAGCGGCTAAGCCGCGATTATGTTGGATTTCACAGAATACAACGCACACAAATGAGGGCTGGCGACTGCCAGCCCTCAACCAACACAAAAACTAAACTAGACTTAACTAATGCTTTCCCCAGATTTTCACAAATCCCGGCCAAGCGGGTGCAAAGGTAAGAAAAAAAAACATAGGGTGCAAATGTTTTTACAATATTTGACATTTGTTTTGTCATATCGTCACAGAAAAGCTAATAAAAGGAATAAAAAATGTAAAATATTTTGTCATTTGGGGAAAAATGAGTATTTTTGCCAACTCTAAAAACAACGACCATGATTCAAAGCACTATCAAGACACGAGTGGTTGGCATCGACATCAGCATCGAGCAGACCGTCTACGCCGTTGTCGACATGCGCGGCAAGATTATCGCCAGAGACCAATTTGCGACAACCGACTTTCCCACGGTGAACGATTTTGTCACCTACCTTAGCGACAATGTGATAGCTTTTCTCGAAGCCCACGGCGGCTACGAGAACATACGCTCGGTAGGCGTGAGCGCCCCAAGCGGCAATTTCCTCACTGGCTGCATCGAGCACTCGCCCAACCTGCCGTGGAAAGGCAAAATACCGATGTCGGTGATGCTGCGCGACCGGCTCGGCCTGGCAGTGGCCGTGGGAAACGACGCCCACGTGCGCGCATTGGGCGAGCACGTCTACGGCAGCGCCCACGGCATGAAGGACTTCATCGTGGTGAATCTGGGTCACGGCGTGGGCAGCTGCATCTTCTGCAACGGCCAGGCATACCTTGGCGCCGAGGGCTTCGCCGGCGAGATTGGCCACAGCTGCGTGGAGCACGACGGCCGGCTCTGCGGATGCGGCAACAAAGGATGTCTCGAGGCATACGTCGGGGCAAAAGGCATCGTGCGCACAGCACTTGAGATAATCGAAAAGGAGAACCGCCCGTCGCCAATGAAAGACGAGCCACACCTGACACCACTGAAGGTCTACGAATACTGCGAGAAAGGCGACGAGGTGGCCATCGAGACATTCCAACGCTCGGGCAGAAGGCTCGGAGTGGCGCTGGCAAACTACGCATCGGTGTTCAACCCCGAAGCCATCATACTGGCAGGAGGAGTGGCACACGCCGGAAAATGGATCATCGACCCGACAATAGAGTCGTTCGAGGAACACGTGTTCCACAACATGCGGGGCAAAGTGAAGATTCTAACATCGGCACTCGACGAGGTGGAACGCGACGTGCTTGGAGCGGCAGCCTTAGCCTGGGACGTGAAGGAGTATTCGCTTTTCGTATAGTCTGTATGCTGAGGAAAACAATAGTAGCCATTGCCACGCTGACAGCCGCATTGGGCTGTGGCAGCAGTGGCGACGGCAGCAACCAGGACAGTCAGGAGACAGCAACCGACAGCACGGCACTACGAGTGGCCGTGATGCCAACCATCGACTGTATGCCAGTCTTTGTGGCATACCATTCGGGAATATTCGAGAGCGAAAGCCTCAACGTAGCGCTCTGCCGCTTCACCGCCCACATGGACTGCGACACGGCAATGGCAGGAGGCTCGGTCCACGTCATACCCACCGACCTGGTGCGTGCCGAGAGGCTCATAGACCAGGGCACGCCACTGCAATACATCACATCGACAACACCCGCATGGCAACTGCTCACCAGCAAGACGGCACGAATAAAGAAACTGCCGCAGATGGACGACAAGATGCTGGCCATGACGCGGTTCTCGGCAACAGCAATGATGGCCGACAATCTGGTGGACAGCGCAAAGCTGGCCAAGGAGAGGGTGTTCCGCATTCAGGTGAACGACGTGCTCGTGCGACTAAACATGATGGAGACAGGCATCATGGACGCCATGCTGCTGCCTGAACCACAGGCAACGGTGGCAAGAAGCATAGGATGCTCGATGCTCTACGACAGCACGGCCGACAGCTTGGAGATGGGCGCACTGGCCGTCAGCGAGAAAACGATGGCCGACACGCTGCGCCGTCAGCAGGTGGAAGCATTCACCAGGGCATACGACAAGGCGTGCGACTCGATAAACACATACGGACTGGCACACTACGCTGACATCATCGCAGGCGAATGCCATGTGACACGCGACATGGCCGACTCGATAGACAAGCAACGCCCCATGGCCTTCAGCCATGCCACAAAACCCCGACAAGCGGCCATCGACAAGGCCAAGGCTTGGTTAAAAAAAGTCAGATAACTCCCATTAAGTAAAAGTAAATAATAAGTTGGTACAAACAGGTGATTATCGTATGTTTCTGCAGAACGGCCTGAAAGGCCAGCAAGCAGTCAGCCCAGGGCAGCGCCCTGGGTATGATGCCAGGGTTATCGTCGCCCTGAAAGGGCAAAAGCCTTGGACGGAGGCGATGCCTCCTACTCATTCTTTTGCCCTTGCAGGGCGAGGGCTGTGCACTCATGCCTACCCAGGGCGCTGCCCTGGGCTAACTGCTCATTGCCCCTTCGGGGCGTGGTCGAGCACACAAAATTGTACCAAGTTATTTTTTTATCATCACTAAATCAGCTTGATAGAAGAACGCAGGCTGGGACGCGCAGCCAACGCACTGGAGAACTATCTGCTGTCACACCCCAAGCAGAAAGCCAGCATGGAAAGCCTCATGACACTTATCGGCGACTTCCAGCTGATGACTGACTACTGGCAGCGCGGATATGACGACCCGAAACGCGAAGAGGTGTACAGCCAGCTGCTGAGACGACTCTACGTGCTGACGACAAACATCCTGACTCACGACCGCATGGCCAACAGCCGCTTCCTCACAAGCGTCTACTCACGCCCGAGGCAGATACGAAAGGACTGGTCGATGACTACCGTCAGGCAACAGTTGGAGGAGCACGTGAGCAACGTGGCTCTGCTCGACCTCGAACCCGAAAACACAAGGGAACAGAAACGGCAGAAGGTCTACAGCGAGCACCAGCTGCTCATGCACGACCTCTTCGACTACATACTCACATCGCGCCTGTGGAATGACTCGCTGGCAAACGCATTCATCGAGATACTGCTCTCGCCGACCATCGACACCACCGACCAGCAGCTCATCGTCAGCGCAATCATGCTCTCGGCGCTCAACGCTTTCGGATTCAACAAGTTCACGGTGCTCATGAACGTCTACATGAACACCACCGACATGCAAGTGAGACAGCGCGCACTCGTCGGATGGGCGCTTTGCCTCGACGACAGCAAGACTACCATCTACCCCGAAATTGCAGAAATGGTGGGCAAGGCCTGCGAGGACGAGACATGCCGCAACGAGCTCATAGAACTGCAGATGCAGCTCTTCTACTGCATGGACGCAGAGCAAGACCAGAAGATAATACACGACGAGATAATGCCCGACATCCTAAAGGGCAGCAACATAAAAGTGACACGCCACGGGCTGGAAGAGGTCGACGACGACACGCTGGAAGACATACTCCACCCCGACACCGCCGAGCGCAACATGGAGAGAATGGAGCAGAGCATGAAGCAGATGGCCGAAATGCAGAAACAGGGGGCCGACATCTATTTCGGAGGATTCTCGCAGATGAAAAGGCTGCCGTTCTTCAACGACATGTCGAACTGGTTCGTGCCGTTCTACCCACAGCACCCGGCAATAAACAACATCTGGGAGAACACGAAGGGCAAGAAGTTCCTACAGACAATAACCAAGATTGGGGCATTCTGCGACAGCGACAAATACTCTTTCGTGCTGGCATTCGAGCAGGTGCTGAAACAGTTCCCGGCAAAAATACTCAAGATGGTGGAAGACGGCGAGGCGTCGCCACTGCCATTGGGAGGGGAAATCGACCTGAAGGAGCAGAGACAGCCGGCATTCGCCCGACGGATGTACCTGCAAAACCTCTACCGCTTCTTCCGGCTATACCCCATGAGAAGCGAGTTTGCCAATCCCTTCGACGACATGAACAAATACCTCTTCTTCGCCAGCAAGGCATTCTACGGCAGCAAACTGCAGATGTGCATGACCGAGGTGGGGGCGTTCCTCATGAAGCACCACAAATACGACGAGGCAATGGCCGTGCTGGGAAACGCCACGCCACAGGAGTCGGACTTCGACTACTACATGCTCATGGGAAACCTGCTCATGCGAATGCCATTGGCAACAGAGGCATCGGCAACGGGCAATTTCTTTAAGGCTCTGGAGATAAGGCCTAAAAACGAGAAGGCTCTGTCGGGGTATGCACGCGCACTCTTCAGATACCACAACTACGAAGCCGCTCTGATGGCATACGAACAGCTGATGGGGCTGAAGCCGGAGCACACGGGATATATGCTCAACGCGGCAATATGCCTTGCAAACATGGAGCGAAACGAAGAGGCGCTGAAGATACTGTACAAGCTGGACTACCAGAACCCCGACGACAACAAGGTGAAAAGGGTGCTGGCATGGGTGCTCACCATGAGCGGGCGCTACGAACAGGCCGGGAAAAACTACCACCAGCTGCTGTCGACGGAAAAACCGGAAGCGGTAGACATGCTCAACTACGGATACTGCCTGTGGTTCGCGGGCGACATCATGGAGGCAATAGTGCACTTCAAGCAGTTCCTGCTGACACATGGCGACAAGGACTACAACATGGAGAACGAATTCATGAATACAGAGCACAAAATTATTGCCAGCCACAACATCAGCGACACAGAAATACAACTCATGCTCGACGCTTTGGCTGACTGAATGACAAGAAAATCAAAAAGCGACGAGCTTCACAGCCAATCGCTTTTTATCTTCAATAGGTATTAGTTCTTTTAAGGTAAAAAGATTGTTTTCAGGATAACGCTGCAAAGGTACGCTTTTTTTTACAAACTGCAAAACTTTTTCCATCTTTTTTTTGACAAAAGTCAATGTGTGGGCACACATGCCAAAATTGTTGTCTGTTTTTTCCTGAATTATAAGAAAAGTTTACAAAAAAGACATACAGAAAAGTCAAATAGACATACGAAAAAAAGACTGGGCCATTTTTGGCCAGTTCGCATAAAAGTAGTAACTTTGCACCGTCCAAGAAGAAACGAGTATGCAAAAGGGTGATTTTTACACAAACGCGTTGCTGGTTCTACTGGTGACTGTGCTGATAGTTATCTGCGTGTGCAGCATAACAGCAGAGATGAATATATAATAATTAATGTATAAGAGAGACACTATGGCAGAACACATTATCAACCGCCAGCAACTGACCATACGAGTGGGGCACGGCACGCTGTCGTTCTCAACATACCGCGAACAAGACCGTGAGACGGTCTTCGAACCCTACGTGGTGAAAAGCGGAGTGTCCATGGCAGCAAACCTGCGTGAGGCGTTCAAGACATCAGGACTGCTGCAGGCAGCGCCAATGGCAGGCGGCATGTCGCCGTGGCCGGCACAGCGCGTCAGACTGTCGATATTCTCCGACCTGATGATGGTGCCGATAGAGCAGTTCGACGAGAAAGACATGGCCGCCATGCACAATCACGTGTTCCCGCGAAGCAGCCACGACGCCATCTGCTACGACGTGCTGCCCGACCTCAACGCCGTGGCAGTATTCTCGATAAACCGCGACCTGAGGCTCGTCGTCGACGACCACTACCCCGACGCACGCATCGTACCGGCAATGAACCCAGTGTGGCGTCACCTCCACCAGCGCAGCTTCACAGGAAAGCGAGAGAAACTCTACGCCTATTTCAACGAGAGGCATTTGGAGGTGTTCGCATTCAGGAAAAACCGATTCCGCTTCTGCAACTCATTCGAGACCAGCAGGGCCGCCGATGCCATCTATTTCCTGCTCTACGTATGGAAACAGCTGCAGATGCAGCCCGAACACGACGAACTGCACATTGTCGGAAACATACCGCAAGAGGAATGGACAACGGCGGAACTGCGCAAATATCTGCAGAACGTCTACGTCGTCAACCCAACGGTCGACTTCAACAACCACCCCGTCACAGAGGTAAGCGACATGCCCTACGACCTGATGACGCTCTACGCCCGTGGACGATGACAACTCAGGCGCATCGTCTCCGTAAACAGTGAACAGTTATGAGGATAATAACAGGACAATACAAAGGCCGCCACTTCGACATACCCCGAACCTTCAAGGCACGGCCCACCACCGACTTCGCCAAGGAGAACATCTTCAACGTGCTCATGCAGTACATCGACTTCTCCGCAGCCACCGCCACCGCCGCCTCTCCAGAAGCCACCGTTCCCGCCGCTTTTGAGGCGAGCCAGGTGTCCGTCCCCGCTGCCTCTCCAGAAGCCACCGTTCCAGCCACTTCTGCGGCGGGCATCACCGCCCTCGACCTCTTCGCCGGCACGGGCAGCATCACCCTTGAACTCCTCTCACGCGGCTGCCGCCATGTGACGGCCATCGAGAAAGACCGCGACCACCACCGCTTCATCCTGAAATGCGTCGACGCCCTCGCCATCGACCCCGCCCAGCAGACGGCCACAATTCTCCGCGCCGACGTATTCCGCTTCATCGATCGCTGCCGCCAACAGTTCGACTTCATCTTCGCCGACCCTCCCTACGCTCTGAAGGAGCTGCCCACAATCCCCGACCTCATCTTCGCCCACAACCTGCTCGCCCCCGGCGGCATCTTCGTCTTCGAGCACGGCAAGGACCACGACTTCAGCCGCCACCCCCACTCCATCGACCACCGCAGCTACGGCAGCGTCAATTTCACCCTCTTCAGATAAGAATCACCCGTAACATGATTGGTCCTCATCCGTAACATGATTGGTAATCACACGTAATACGATTGGTAATCACACGTAACACGATTGGTCATCAAACGTTACACGATTGGCTATCATCCAACAAATAAAGAACACAAAAGGTAGCCTACAACATAATTGTTTTTGAAACGAATTTGAATAATTATCATAATTTGGTCCACGAATTTGAATAATAATTATAAATATTCGTGGAACAAATTACTCGCTCGCTGGCATTTGCCATCGAAAAATATTCGTGCTGAGGTTGGAACTGCCGAATGACGCTGAAGCGTCTCCGCTCAATAACCGCTGCGTCCGAAGGACCTGCGGACAGCATGAAGACGTTAGCAAGCACTCTGAAAGAGTGCCCCATCTGCGCGAATGGGCGACTCTTCAGAGTCGATTAATGAGGAGTAGTGATCGTGATGTCTTGCTCCAAGGGCGGTGTCGGTGCTCAAATGCCCGCCTGCTTGCGACCCAGATTCAGCGTTACTTCCAACTTAACCCAACGGCATCCGAAATCCTTATTTTCAAAGGTAAACAGGCCATTTCCATTAAGCGTGGATACGCTCTTAACAAATTGTTCGTGCTCTCCTTCTCTCGCAAATACGGGAAATAAAAAGCCGCCCGTAGGCGACTTTTTAAAATGGAGCAGGGGCGGTTCAGTCTTACTCCCACGCGGAAAATACCGGATTAGTCATTTCTGACGCTGCAAAGATAAGCATTTTTCCCGTCCCCTCCAAATTTTTCGGGATTTTTCTTTGCTGGTTCATAATTATTTTGTAATTTTGCACCGTCGCTTGTTAGCCCACTCGTGGGTGGCGGGCGGCCATATATATGAGAAAGACGTTTTCGAACGTCTGTCGTTGTGGTCAACGAACTTCGCAACCTCGAATCCCACAGCAGGCAGATGACAACCGAAGCGTTACGTGGTACGTTTCAATATACCTTATTATATTGTTCGTACTGGCGTGGGCTGATGAGCGTTGTCTATCCTGTGTGGGAAAGGCAATGCGAAGGCCTGTTGACCCAGGATGGGCAGAAGAACAGACACCTACGCCTTTTTTGTGTGTATGCTAACCTGAAACAAAAGATTAACTGCCGACTTTGGGGTGTTTGGGAGGCGTAATAGCATTGTTATGGAAACAAATGAACTGACCGAATACCGGAAATTAGTTAATTATGTCAGTAAAGGCAGCAATTACAGAACGTTAAATGGTAAGGATGTATTATGGTTGCCAGTGCAGGTACCCCAGAATGTTTCAGTGAAGGAGATGTTGGATGACCTTTTCGATAAGTACAAGCGTCTTATCAGATGGTGTGATTTATTTAAATTTGAACAGGACGATATCTCCTTTGTTGATGATGTTTGTGGAAAAATCATAAATGTCTTGGATTCCTATTTGTCAGGCGATGTAATCGAAGCGCACAAAGTGTTTAGTGATGTAATGAACTTATATGACAACTTTTTTCCCACTAAAGATGTGGAAAATGATATTTTGTTTTATAGGATGCGAAAAGACTTAGACTTGAAAAATAGAGAAGACTTCTACCATCTACCTACAACCATGCGAAACAAATGTAGTAGCGAGCGATTCAGTATCGCCGGCTACCCGTGTTTCTATATAGGCTATTCTAAAAATGACTGCTTCGTTGAGATTAGTAAGACTGGGTCTATGATAGGAATGACACTAAATGAGATTGGTTCACTTAAAGTACTTGACTTAACATTCTCTAAAGAACAAGAAGAAGGAGAAAAGTTGATAGATTTTTTGAAAGCATTCCCACTGATTGCCTCTTGTTATGTCGTTACTATGAATAGTATTGATACGGAAAAGGCAAAGTTTCGTGAGGAGTATGTCATACCACAAATGCTTACATCATACTTAAGGCTCAATAAAAAGTACGATGGTATTTGTTACTATTCCGTGAGATATGAGAACCTGGATACTTTAGGTCGTGGTGAGAATGACTATCGCAATTTAGTACTATTTACCAATTTTACTTCTGGATGTGAACATGACACAATTCTTATGGAAAAATTTCGACCTGTACGGTTGAAAGTCTATGCAAGGAAAGCTCCGAAGGAGCGATAGACTACAGACGGGGGTGAAACCCCCGGTAATAGGAATTGAAATG
>CAJOEC010000089.1 GCA_905233425.1 uncultured Prevotella sp.
CTTCAGCATAGCGTGCATATCCTCCGGCGTACACTCGTAGCTCTCGGCCAGCAGGGCGATGTCGGGTGCCAGCGTGGTGGTCAGCTCCTCCTCGGTGATACCGCAAAGGGCGGCATACTTGGGCAGCATCGAGATGTTCGTAATATTATTAATAGTGGAGAAGATGCTCAGCTGCGAAAATTTCGTGATGCCAGTAATGAAGCATCGCTTGATGAACGGTTCAAGCAACTTCAACGGCGAGTACAGCTCCTGTAGCACGGTGCGCTTCTCTTCAAGTAGCTTCTCTTCGTGCAGACTGTTTAATATTGGAGCGTCGTACTCGTCGATGATGATGACCACCTGCCGGTTGGTCTGTTTGAAAGCCCTGCGTACCATGCCCTCAAAACGTGCTCCAGGGGTCGTTTCTGTCGGGGAGCTACCAAAGAGTTCTGTCAGTGGCTCAAGAATAAACATTAGTTTCTCCGCCAGCATCTCTGCCGATGGCAGATCCTTGGCACCGCTCAGATCGAAGTGGAGCACGGGGTACTGCTGCCAGTCCCACTCCAACGTGTCGGCCTTCAGCCCCTTGAAGAGTTCCCTCTCCCCGGCAAAGAAGCTGTGGAGCGTCGATGCCAACAGGCTCTTGCCGAAACGACGAGGCCTGGCAAGGAACAGGAAGGGGTTGTTCTCGTTGGCCATCCGCCACACGAGGTCGGTCTTGTCTACATATACGTAACCTTCACGCCTCAGACGTGAAAAGGTCTGTATGCCCACAGGGTATTTGCGCTTGGTGTAGTCCATTGAGAGTTGAGGGTTGAGAGTTGAGGGTGTGAGTTCCTTAGTCGAAGAATCCGGGCTGCTTGTAGGGGATACCCAGCTCACGGTCGACGGTGGCGAGGATGCCCTGCACCTGTCCGAGGGCGAACATACGGCCCAGGAGAGTGTAGCCGGCATTGTGGCCGTGGCTGCTCTCGTCGAATACGCCGCCGGGCTGGTCGGTGAAGGTCATGCCGTGGTCAACGCGCATGGGCAGTCGGGGATTGCAAATCCCCTCCAACGAAGCCTTCTCGAATATCTTGCACAGCTCGATGAGGTCGGCGCGTCCGCCCAAGTGGCTGGCCTCGGTGAAGTCACCATTGGGGAAGATGTGGCAAGAGCGCAGGTGTACGAAGTGGGTACGGGGAGCAAACTCATGAGCCATCTCCACAACATTATTATAAGCTCCGGCACTCAACGAGCCGGCACAGAAGGTGAGGCCGTTGTGCTTATTGGGCACGGCATTGAGGAACCAGCGTATGTCGTCGGTAGTACGCACGATGCGCGGCAGACCCAGAATCTCTATTGGCGGGTCGTCGGGGTGCACACACATGTTCATGTCGCACTCCTCGCAAACGGGCATGATGGCCTCGAGGAAGTATTTCATGTTTTCGCGCAACTGCTTCTTGTCGATGCCTTTATACAGGTCGAGGAACTCACGGAACTTCTGTATCGGAGCCTCGTCATTCTCGCTGAAATTGCCGCTGACGAAACCCTGAGTCTTTATGACGATGTTCTCCACCAACTTGTGGTCTTTCTCGGGTGTCATGGTCTTTGCCAGCTCGTCGCACTCTGCCAACACGTTGCGCCCCTCCCCTACTCCATCGGGGAACTTGAAGGCCGCCCACTCTTCGCGTGCGCCCTCGCGCTTGAGTATATAGATGTCGAAATAGGCGAACTCAGCATAGTTAAAATAGAGGTTAGTGGCCCCGTTGGGATTGTCGTGGAACAGGTCTGTGCGCGCCCAGTCGAGGACGGGCATGAAATTGTAGCAGATACAGTGTATGCCCTCTGCCGAAAGGTTTCTGAGGCTTTCCTTATACACCTCAATCTGCTCGTCGCGGTCAGGGCCGCCATACTTGATTGTCTCCACCACCGGGAGACTCTCGACGACGCTCCAGCGCATGCCGTAACTCTCGATATACTCGCGCAAATCGCGTATCTTCTCGCGTGTCCACACCTGACCAAGTGGCACATCGTGCAGGGCTGTGACAATGCCCTCGACGCCAATTTGTCTCAACTGTGCAAGAGTAATCTTGTCCTTCTTGCCAAACCATCTCCATGTTCTCTCCATAGTTCTTTCTTGTTAAGTTATTATTATAGTAGGTTTTGAGCTGCAAAAGTAAGTAAAAAAAACGAGACAGACAAATCGTTCTATCCATAAATCGTTAAGAAAACAAAAAAACATATATAAAATAATGTGGAAGAAAAGTTTTTGTGTACTTTTGCACCCAAAAATTTTATTAGAAGACACGAATATGCAGAAAAATCTGGTTATTGTGGAGTCGCCGGCGAAGGCGAAAACCATTGAGAAATTCCTTGGCTCTGACTACAAAGTGATGTCGAGCTACGGTCACATCCGCGACCTGAAGAAGAAGGAACTGAGCATCAACGAAAAGACTCTGGAACCCGAATATGAGATTCCCGACGAGAAGAAGAAACTTGTTGGCGAGCTGCGCTCAAACGCCAAGAAAGCCGAGCAGGTTTGGCTGGCAAGCGATGAAGACCGCGAGGGAGAGGCCATTTCGTGGCATCTGTGTGAGGTGCTGGGCCTCGACGAGGAGAAGACGAAGAGAATAGTGTTCCATGAAATCACCAAGCCCGCCATACTCGAAGCCATCGAGCACCCGCGCACCCTCGACATGAACCTGGTGAACGCCCAGCAAGCCCGCCGTGTTCTCGACCGTTTAGTGGGATTCAAGCTCTCGCCCGTGCTGTGGCGCAAGGTGAAGCCCGCACTCTCCGCCGGACGTGTACAGAGCGTAGCCGTGCGTCTCATTGTGGAGCGCGAGAGGGAGATTCAGTCGTTCAAGAGCGAACCCTACTACAACGTGACGGGCATCTTCGGCGTACAGAACGCCGACGGTTCGCAGAGCGAGGTGAAGGCCACGCTGAGCCAGCGACCCAAGACCGAGAAGGAGGTTAACAAACTGCTGGAACAGCTGCGCGACGCCACGTTCACCATTGAGAGCATACAGAAGAAGCCCATGAAACGAACTCCGGCACCGCCATTCACCACGTCGACACTGCAACAGGAGGCTGCGCGGAAGCTGGGATTCACCGTAAGCCAGACGATGATGGTGGCACAACACCTCTACGAGAACGGAAAAATAACTTATATGCGTACCGACTCGGTGAACCTGAGCACGCTGTGCATTAACGCATCGAAGGAGAAAGTCACCGAACTCTATGGCGAGCAGTACTCGAAGGTGAGGAAATACCAAACAAGCTCGAAGGGGGCACAGGAGGCACACGAGGCCATACGTCCCACCTACATGGACCAGACGACCATCGAAGGCACGGTGCAGGAGAAGCGTCTCTACGACCTCATCTGGAAACGCACAGCAGCAAGCCAGATGGCCGATGCGGAGATTGAGAAGACTACGGTTACTATCAACTCTCAACTCCCAACCCCCAACCCTCAACCCTCAACTCTCTACCAATTCATTGCCCAGGGCGAGGTGGTACGCTTCGACGGATTCCTGAAGGTTTACCGCGAGAGCGTCGACGATGACGACGAGGCACACGACGAGCAGACAAACATGCTACCACCATTGGAGGAAGGCCAGCCGCTGATCAGACGCGAGATTCTGGCAACAGAACGCTACAGCCAAGGGCCGCAGAGATACACCGAGGCATCGCTCGTCCACAAGCTGGAGGAGCTGGGCATCGGACGACCTTCGACCTACGCACCGACCATCTCGACCATACAGCAGCGCGAGTATGTAGTCAAGGGCGACAAGAAAGGCGAAGAGCACAGCTACGACATAATCAGCCTGAAGGGGAAGCTCATCACCAAGAAACAGCGCGTGGAGACAGTAGGCAACGAGAAGGGGAAGCTGATGCCTACAGACGTTGGCATAGTCGTGAACGACTTCCTGATGGACAATTTTCCAACCATCATGGACTATAACTTCACAGCCAAGGTGGAACAGGATTTCGACCAGATTGCCGAGGGCAAGACGGGATGGGACAAGATGATGGCCTCGTTCTACAAGACCTTCGAACCCACCGTCGAGAAGACCATCAACGCCCGCTCAGAGCACAAGGCCGGTGAGCGCCTGTTGGGTAACGACCCCAAGACGGGCAAGCCCGTGTTTGTGAAGATTGGACGCTACGGTCCTGTTATCCAGGTTGGAGCTGCCGACGACAAGAACAAGCCGGCATTCGCCCATCTGCCTCGTGAGCTGAGCATGGAGAGCGTCACACTGGAGGAAGCCATAGAGCTGTTCAAGCTGCCTCGGATGCTGGGCCACTATGAGGGGGAGCCGGTGACCGTCGGATCCGGTCGGTTCGGCCCCTACGTGCTCCACAAGAAAACGTACACACCCATACCCAAAGACATTAACCCGCTGGAAATCACCATCGGCGAGGCGGCAAAACTCATTGAGGACAAGAGGAAAAACGATGAGCAGAAGCACATAAAGACGTTTGCCGAGGACGCAAAGTTAGAGGTGCTGAAGGGACGCTTCGGGCCATACCTCGTCTACGACGGGAAGAATTACCGACTGCCGAAGGCCATGCACGAGAAGGCCGGCGAGCTGACATACGACGAATGTATGGCCATAGTCAACAAATGAGTATGCTGAGGATTATTCTGATAGGCTACATGGGGGCAGGAAAGACCACCATTGGCCGGGCACTGGCCAAAGAACTTGGAGTGCAGTTCTACGACCTCGACTGGTATATAGAGAGCCGCCGCCACAAGACCGTGGCGCAGCTCTTCGCCGAGGTGGGCGAAGAGGGCTTCAGGCAAATTGAGCACAACATGCTACACGAGGTGGCCGAGTTCGAGGATGTCATTATAAGCTGTGGAGGCGGCACGCCTTGCTTCTTCGACAATATGGAATATATGAACGCGCAGGGGCAGACTGTCTACCTAAAGGCAACTCCCGAAGTGCTGGTAGAGCATCTCAGGATGGCACGCACGGAGAGGCCTCTGCTCAAGGGGAAAAGCCCCGAAGAACTGAACACATTCATAGAGGAACAACTCGGCGCGAGGGAAGCATACTATAACAAGGCAAGATACATATTCGACGTGTCGCTCATGGATAACTACGAGAAGATAAAAAACACCATCGAACAACTAAGGCAGACGCTCGGAGTATAGTTTATAGTGAATAGTTTATAGTGAATAGTTTCTTTAGCTTATAGTTTATAGTGAATAGTTTATAGTTATGGTTACCTTTAGCAATATGCTCGTAAGCAAGGGGGCCACGTCTGCTTTCAGCGCTCGTGGTAACCATAACTATTCACTATTTACTATAATCTTTTTTCTCCTTCTCACCTCCTGCGCCCGCATGGGCAGCCCCGATGGCGGATGGTACGACGAGACTCCGCCACACGTGGTAAGCTCATCGCCACAGGACAAGGGCGTGGGGGTGAGGGCCAAGAAACTGACCATCAACTTCGACGAGTATATAAAGATTGAAGACGCCCAGAACAAGGTCATCGTCTCGCCGCCACAAATAGAACAGCCCGAGATAAAAGCCACGGGAAAACGCATCATCGTGGAGCTGAAGGACACGTTGAAGGACAACACCACATACACCGTGGACTTCAGCGATGCCATCACCGACAACAACGAGGGCAACCCCATGGGGAACTACACATTCTCGTTCTCAACAGGCGACCACATCGACACAATGGAGGTGTCGGGCTACTGTCTCAACGCCGAAGACCTGGAGCCACTCAAGGGAATACTCGTCGGACTGTACCCATACGATGTACCCGACAGCGTCTTCCACCATGAGCCCATGATACGTGTGTCACGGACAAATGCCGCTGGACAGTTCACCATCAAGGGAGTGGCTCAAGGCGAATACCGCGCCTTCGCCCTGCAGGATGCCGACGGTGACTACGTGTTCAGCCAGAAGAGTGAACTCATCGGTTTCTCACACGACAAGATCGTGCCGTCGAGCAAACCAGACACACGGCCAGACACCATCTGGCGAGACTCGCTACACATTCTCGACATCAAGCGTGTGGGCTTCACTCATTTCATGCCCGACGACATCACTCTGCTCTGCTTCAAGGAGCCGATGACCGACCGCTCGCTGCTGAAAGTGGAAAGGACCGACCCGAAAAAGATCAACGTCTATTTCACCTACGGCAACGACTCACTGCCAAAAATGCGGGGGCTGAACTTCAACAGCGACAGCGCTTACGTAGTGGAGGCATCGGTGAACAAAGACACGCTGACATACTGGCTCGCCGACACAACGCTCGTCAACCAGGACACCCTACAGATAGAGATGACATATCTCATGACCGACACCCTGGGGAAACTCGTAGAACAGACCGACACCATCGAGGCACTGGCCAAGGTGAGCTACGAGAAACGAATGAAGGAGAAGCAGAAAGAGATAGAGAAATGGCAGAAAGAACAAGAGAAGAAAAAGAAAAACGAACAGGCATACGACAGTATCATGCCACCAGAGAAGCTCGAATTCAAAATCAGCGCAGCGGGAACCATGGACCCCAACCAAAGACTCTACATAGAGTTCGAAGAACCACTCGAAAAATGCGACACTGCCGCAATACACCTCTACCAAATGATTGACTCCGTATGGTACAACTGCCCGCACCAAGTGGTGCAGCTCACTAAAAGGAAATATGAGGTCGTGGCCGACTGGAAACCGGAAATGCAACTAAGCCTTGAGATAGACTCTGCGGCTTTCCAAAGCCTATACGGCCCATGGTCCGACAAGAGGAAAATGGGGTTGAAGGTGAAGAGCGAAGACGAATACAGCTCATTGACGGTGAGTCTTTCTGGCTTACCTGAAGGAATCAAAGCCAGCGACATGACAGTCATCCTGGTAGACTCCTCGGACAAACTCATGCGACAGGCAAGGGCCGACAACGACGGCACGGCTGAATTCCTATACGTGAAACCAGGCAAATTCTATATCAGGGCTTTCGCCGACACTAACGGCAACGGTGAATGGGACACCGGTTGCTACGACGACGACCTGCAGGCAGAACCTGTGTTCTACCACTCGGAAGAAGTGGATTGCAAACAGAAATGGGACGTCACACGACAGTGGAACCTCACGGCAAAGCCTCGCTTCAAGCAGAAACCAGAGAAAATAATCAAGCAGAAGCCTGAGGCTGCAAAAAAACAAAGAAACCTCAACCTCGAAAGAGCGAAAAAACTGGGAAAGGAATATATCAAGGAGAAGGGAGTCAACCTCTGAGAAGTTTATAGTTTATAGTGAATAGTTTATAGCGAATAGTTATGATTACCGGAATAATAAAGAATATGTGGAAATACTCACGATACGTCAAACTGATAAGTTTGTCATTTGTCATTTGCCATTTGTCATTCAGCACCGCTATTGCTCAGTGTGGCATCGAGAACACAGCCTTCCAGGCAGGCGAGAAGCTGGACTATGACCTCCACTTCAACTGGAAATTCGTATGGCTGAAGGTGGGCAGCGCCACCATGCAGACCACGCTGTCGACATACGAGGGCGAACCCGTCTTCAAGACAAGCCTCATAACACGTGGAAACAGCAAGCTCGACAACGTCTTCATGATGCGCGACACGCTTCTCTCGCTGTGCTCGAAGAAAGACCTCGCACCCGTCTATTTCCGCAAGGGCGCACGCGAGGGCAAGCGCTACTACGTCGACGAGCTGTGGTACACCTACCCCCGTGGCAACTGCCACCTAAAGATGCACCGCATAACCGACGAGGGCGAGCACAAATGGCAGGAGAAGGAGTATGCCTCGTGCATCTACGACATGATGAGCATCTTCCTCCGCGCCCGCAACTTCGACGCCTCGAAGATGAAGAAGGGCGACATCGTGCCCCTACCCATCAGCGACGCAAAGAAACTGTCGAACTCCTGGATGGAATACCGGGGAAAGGAAAATTTCAAGGTCAGCGGAACGAAAGAGAAATTCCGCTGCATAGTGTTCTCTTTCTACGAACATGAGGACGGAAAGACCCATGAGCTGGTGCGATTCTACGTCACCGACGACCAGAACCACATCCCCGTCCGCCTCGACATGTTTCTCTCCTTCGGCTCAGCCAAGGCTTTCCTGAGGTCATACGAGGGAGTACGCTCAGAAATGACGTCGAAGATAAACTGATTATCGGCCAAATCGTAAAACGTAAACAAGTGATATGAAACAGTACAAACGCTACACCGTCACCTCGGCGCTGCCCTACGCCAACGGCGGTGTTCACATAGGGCACCTGGCCGGGGTCTATGTGCCGGCCGACATCTATGTGCGCTATCTGCGCGCCAAGAAGCGCGAGGTGATGTTCATCGGTGGCTCAGACGAGCACGGTGTGCCCATCACCATCCGCGCCCGCAAGGAGGGCATCACCCCGCAGGACGTGGTGAACCGCTACCACGCCATGATTCGCGACTCCTTCGACGAGTTCGGCATCTCCTTCGACGTCTACAGCCGCACGACATCAAAGACACACCACCAGTTTGCAGCCGAGTGGTTCCGCAAACTCTACGACGAGGGCAAGCTGACTGAGGAAACCACCACGCAGCTCTACGACGAGGAGGCAAAGCAGTTCCTCGCCGACCGTTATGTGACGGGCGAATGCCCCCATTGCCACAACCAGGGGGCCTACGGCGACCAGTGTGAGAAGTGCGGAAGAGATTTGAGTCCCACGGAGCTGATCAACCCGAAGTCGACCATCAGCGGCTCGACGCCTGTTTTGAAAGAGACAAAGAACTGGTATCTGCCCCTGAACGAGTATCAGGATTGGCTGAAGCAGTGGATTCTGGAGGAGCACAAGGAGTGGCGCCCCAACGTCTACGGGCAGTGCAAGTCGTGGCTCGACATGGATCTGCAGCCCCGCGCCATGACTCGCGACCTCGACTGGGGCATCCCCGTGCCCGTGGAGGGAGCCGACGGCAAGGTGCTCTACGTATGGTTCGACGCTCCCATCGGCTATGTGTCGAACACGAAGGAGCTGTGTGAGCGCGACCCGCAGCGATGGGGCACTTGGCAGAAGTGGTGGCAGGACGAGGACACCCGTCTGGTGCACTTCATCGGTAAGGACAACATCGTGTTCCACTGCATCATCTTCCCTGTCATGATGAAAGCCCACGGCGGATATATCATGCCCGACAATGTGCCCGCCAACGAGTTCCTCAACCTTGAGAACGACAAGATTTCGACTTCGAGGAACTGGGCCGTCTGGCTGCACGAATACCTCGTGGACTTCCCCGGCAAGCAAGACGTGCTGCGCTATGTGCTCACCGCCAACGCCCCCGAGACGAAGGACAACAACTTCACATGGAAGGACTTCCAGGACCGCAACAACAACGAGCTGGTGGCCATCTACGGCAATTTCGTTAACCGCGCACTGCAGCTCACACAGAAATATTGGCAGGGCGTAGTGCCCGCCCGTGGCGAACTTCTCGACGTAGACAAGGCTGCCATCGAGGAGTTCAAGGACGTGAAGGAAAAGGTGGAGTCGCTGTTAGAGCAATTCAAGTTCCGCGACGCACAGTTCGAGGCCATGAACCTCGCCCGCATCGGCAACCGATACATCACTGAGTGCGAGCCGTGGAAGGTGTGGAAGACCGACCCGAAGCGCGTTGAGACAGTACTCAACATCTGCCTGCAAATCGTTGCCAATCTGAGCATTGCCTTCGGCCCGTTCCTGCCCTTCTCGAGCAACCGTCTGCGCTCGCTCATCAATACCAACGACCTCGACTGGGAGCAGTTAGGCAGCATCGACCTCCTGCCCGCAGGTCATCAGCTGAATGAGCCGCAGCTGCTATTCGAGAAGATTGACGACGAGACCATACAGAAACAGCTCGACAAGCTCGAGTCGACCAAGAAGGCCAACGAGGCAGCAGCATGGGCTCCTGCCGCCATCAAGCCCACCGTCAGCTTCGAGGACTTCGAGAAGCTCGACATCCGTGTGGGGCTGGTGAAGAACTGCCAGGCCGTGAAGAAGTCGAAGAAGCTGCTCCAGTTTACCATCGACGACGGCACAGGCACCGACCGCACCATCTGCTCCGGCATCGCCCAGTTCTACGAGGACCCAGCCGAGCTTATCGGCCGTCGCATCCTCTTCGTGGCCAACTTCGCCCCCCGCAAGATGATGGGCATCGAGAGCCAGGGCATGATCCTCTCAGCCGTCGATAGCGACGAGAGCCTCAGCGTGATCACCACCACCAAGGACGTGAAGCCCGGCAGCCAGGTGGGTTGAGCTTTTGAACAGACACAAGTCATTCCCACCGCAGGAACAAATCGTTCCCGCAGTGGGATTTTTTCTTATTCATTGCTTTACTTTGCCGACATAATTGCACACGTTTACCTTCCGTGCCAGTTTCAAGGACTGCCAGTTGCAGTATGCGTCGTTCTATGCCCTCAACCTTCAGGGCACGCTCTTCGCCAAATGCCAATTGGAAGAGGTGGACTTTACCAGCTGCATACTGAAAAAGACAGTGTTCAACGAGTGTGAACTGGGGCGGGCTGAGTTCTCGCAGTGCAACCTTGAGTATGCCGACTTCGTCACCGCTCGTGGATACCTTATCAATCCCGCCGACAACCGCATCGGCCATGCCCGCTTCTCACGCTATGGCCTGGCCGGACTTCTGGCAGCATTTAGGGTAGAGATTGTTTAGCGTCATACGCTCAATCCATGGGCGAATTAGCTTTTTCTGCGTAAATACGCAAAAAAAGCTAATAGGATGAAGCATCCTCATCTTGAATGTCTTTGACTTCCTGCTCAACAGGAACAGTCCATTTGCATGAAAAGACCAGCATGGCACGGCTGAGGTAATCTGAAATCGGGAGGATGACACAGCCAACGTCATCCTCCCGATTCTGGTTTATGTGTTTTTGAAGAGATTGTTCAGTCTCATTCTTCCGTTTCTTCCTGCATCCTTGCCCCAGAGGCCATCTTGCTGATGATGGTGGCGATGTCGGCCACATCGACTGCTCCGTCCTTGTTCACGTCGCAGACCTTGCCGCCAGCGCCGAGGGTGAACTCCAGGGTGGCAACGTCGCTATCATCGTAGCCCGCCTTCGTGGCATAGACGCTCACTTTATAAGTGCCGCCAATTGTAACCTCGTTGCCATTGCCTTTCTTTACGTCTGTGTTAGTGACCTCGTAGGTAAACTCCACGTCCTCCGTCTCGCAGCTGAACGTCAGTTTGCCATCGACAAATGCAATGGTGGGGGTAGCGCACTTCTTGTCTGTCTGCTCACCTGTTTGCTCGCCAGCATTTTTGAATGTCAAATAGCCAGGATTGCTTGGGCCACCATCGATGTGGGCATACGTGTAGTCGGTGTGGTTTTCATCCCATACAGTTCCGCTACCACCAACGAGGCTGATACATCCATCAAACATCCTATCTCCATCTTCAACTTTAGCAATAGTCCATTTGCTTGAAACATATATTTTGGCTAGTGCATTGCTGCCATTGAACATACGATCCATTTTTATCACACTTGAAGTCTCAAAACTGCTTAAATCGACTTCAGTTAGAGCATAACATTTCTCAAACATGTCAGTTAACCTCTCAACTTTGGTTGTGTTAAAGTTGCTGATATTTAGAATCTTAAGTATTTCGCACCCCTCGAACATACTCCTCATATTTGTAACATTCTCAGTATTGAAATTACTCAAATCTAACGACGTCAATTTCTTACATCCAGCAAACATCCCCTGCATATCCTTAACGTTCCTTGTGTCAAAGTTGCTTAAATCTAAGGATAACAAAGAAAAACATTCATCGAACATACCACTCATATCAGTGACATTGCTTGTCTTAAGGTTTCCTATTCCTCTAATTTCTATAAGATTACGAAAATATTCAAACCATAATGATGTACTTGTTAGGTTATAAAACTGGTTGAATGAGTTGTCAATAACAATTGTGGTAATTGTTTCGCAATAGTTGTGCCACCCTCGGTCTTTTGCCATTTCAAACGGCCCAATATCCATTCCGTTGCGGGTGCTCTTTTCGTTGTCGTAATAGAATGTAAGCGTCGTGTTGTCATTACTGAATGCAGCGTATGCTTCAGCAGCCTTGACATAGATTGGCATCACAGACGTAATGCAAGTGAGAATTGCATAAAGTAGAAGATTCTTCATAATTGTTCTTTTGTTTAATTTATAAATCTGTATGTTCGGATATGGAGAAAAAGAAAACATGGACACTTTCCTCGTCTACATCTTTCGAGGTATTGGGGAAACCTATGTAGCTTAAACAAACAAATGTCCACGCCTTCCGGCGTGAACTATCTACTTCAGTTCTTGAATGTTTCTTCATAGTCTGCATCGCTCAGGTTTGGGAAGTCGGCATCGGTGAGCGGAGCATATTGAGCAAGACGCGCAGCCAGTTGCTCATCGCTTAACCCCCTCCTATGCTTGTGAGCGCGTGTTCGACTGTCCCCCCCCTACAGTCTCAGGCTTTGCCTTTGCTGTTGTGGATGCCTCAATGAACCTCTCGCCCAGCCAGCGCTGGTTGCTGGCCGTGAGCGACAGCCCTTGCAAGTAGCTCCATAGATGGTTGAGTGACACTGTGTTCATGATCTTCAGTGTTTTTTATGACGAACATAATCTTTGGTGCAAAGTTACACAAAAGTGATTAATAACGGCACATTTTAGACATCTTTTAACGCTTTTCCTTCACCCGGCGTTATACGGAGAACGAGGATTCGTGTTACGAAGGACGGTTCTCCGTGGTACTGAGGACGGCTATCCGTGGTACAAAGCCCCGTGCAAGCCATACCTACGTCAGCTGTCAAACGTATCTTTGTCAGCTGTCAAAGGATTATTTGTCAGCTGTCAGACGCATCTTTGTCAGCTGTCAAAAGTTCGTGTAAGGAATTTTTATGTAGGTCGCAAAAAGAGAGGAATGCCATGGAAAAATCAACTTTTTCCATTATTCGTTGGCTGTTTGCAAAAAAAGCATTACCTTTGCGGCGATTAACCACGAAATGCGAAAAAAAGAGACATGAACTCCATTATTACGAAAGTACTTGCTGTGATGGCCGCAGTTGCCCTGACAGCCTGTGGAAACACTCGCAATGCCCCTGCTAATAGCGAAGGCGGCTCTGTTTCCCAGCAGACCGTCCCTTCGTTCAGTGCCGACTCGGCCTACGCATTCTGCCAGAAGCAGTGCGACTTCGGCCCACGGACGATGAACAGCGAGGCCCACGAGAAGTGCGGGCAGTGGATAGCCCGGAAGTTTGCCAATTACGGTCTTGAAGTTACTGAGCAGCGGGCCACGCTGAAAGGCTTCGACGGCACCCCTCTGCTCTCGAACAACATCATCGCCAGCTACCGCCCTGAGCGCACAGAGCGGATACTCATCTGCGCCCACTGGGACAGCCGCCCCTGGGCCGACAACGACCCCGACGAGGCAAACTGGACGAAGCCCGTCATGGCCGCCAACGACGGGGCCAGCGGTGTGGCCGTCATGCTGGAGATAGCTCGATTGTTGAGTGTTGAGAGTTCAGGGGTTAGTGACGTTACAACCGAGGCAGACGGTCAAGTCTCTCAACCATCAACCCTCAACTTTCAACTCGGAGTGGACTTCATCTGCTTCGACGCCGAGGACTGGGGCAGCGACAACGTCTCCGACTCGTGGGCCCTCGGCGCACAGTACTGGGCCGCCAACCCCCACCGCAAGGGCTACACCGCACGCTACGGCATTCTGCTCGACATGGTTGGCGGACAGGGCGCCCGTTTCTTCCGCGAGGGCTACTCTATGGATTACGCCCCGAAGGTCGTAGAAAAGGTGTGGAGGGCAGCAGAGACTATGGGCTACGGCTCATTCTTCCCGCAGAAAAACGGAGGAAGGATTACCGACGACCACGGCCCTGTGAACACAGTGGCCGGAATACCCTGCATCGACATCATCCCTTACTACCCCGACTGCCAGGAAAGCAGCTTCGGCCCCACGTGGCACACTGTCAATGACGACATGGCCCACATCGACGCCAACACGCTGAAAGCTGTCGGCCAGACACTCGTAAGTGTTATCTGCACGGAAGACTGATAGGTTTATGGACGATAAGAAAATAGCCGTATTGTTGTCGGGCGGGGTGGACAGCAGCGTAGTGCTGTGTCTTTTAGCCCGTCAGGGGCTGCATCCCGACTGTTTCTACATAAAGATCGGTCCTGAGGAGGATGCCGAGTGGGACTGCACGTCGGAAGAGGACATGGAAATGGCCACTGCCGTAGCCCGCAAGTACGGCTGCCGGCTTGAGGTCGTTGACTGCCACCGCGAATACTGGGAGCAGGTGACGGCCTACACCATGGACAAGGTGAAAGCCGGACTGACGCCCAACCCCGACGTGATGTGCAACAGACTGATAAAGTTCGGCGCCTTCCACGAGAAACGCGGCCACGACTACGACCTCATTGCCACAGGCCACTACGCCCAGACTGAGGTGGAGGAGATTCAGGAAACCGTAAATGGCCAATTGGTGAGCCGCAAATTGAAGTGGCTCACCACAAGCCCCGACCCGGTGAAAGACCAGACCGACTTCCTGGCACAGATATACGACTGGCAGTTGGAGAAAGCGTTGTTCCCCATCGGCCACCTCATGAAAGACGAGGTGCGCCGCCTGGCCGAGGAGGAGCACTTGGTGAACGCCCGCCGCAAGGACTCACAGGGCATCTGCTTCCTTGGCAAGATTGACTACACGGAGTATCTGCGCCGCTATTTAGGGGAACTGCCCGGCGACGTGGTGGAACTGGAGACGGGACGCCGCATCGGCCAGCACCGTGGGCACTGGTTCTACACCATCGGCCAGCGCAAGGGGCTGGGATTCGGCGGCGGCCCGTGGTTCGTGGTGAAGAAAGACGTGGAGCAGAACGTGATCTACGTCTCAAATGGCTACGACCCCGCATCGGCATACAAGAGCGACTTCTGCATACACGGCTTCCACAGCATAAACGGCGTGATGCCATCCGCATCGGTGACATTCAAGATTCGCCATACACCCGATTTCCACCAGGCCACACTGGAGCAGATGGATAACGGCACGTTCGTAGTCCATTCGGAGAAGAGCATCCACGGAGTGGCACCGGGGCAGTTCTGCGTTGTCTACGACGATGCCCACCACCGCTGCTACGGGTCGGCAGAGATATGTTTGTAGGCACTTTACCCCCCTTTTCAAAGCCTATATGCACATTTTTCCCCGGAAAACGAAAAATTTTCCCGAAAAATTTCGCGTAATTCAAAAAATCTCCGTACCTTTGCACCCGCTTATGAAAAAAGACCATTAAGCATTCGGGATGTAGCGCAGTTGGTAGCGCACTACGTTCGGGACGTAGGGGTCGGGCGTTCGAGTCGCCTCATCCCGACAACGCAAGGTTGTCAATCGCAGGA
>CAJOEC010000090.1 GCA_905233425.1 uncultured Prevotella sp.
TTTACCCAATATAAATAATGTGGCCCTGATGTCGAAAGTACAACAGGGCTTCATAGTTTCTCGATTCCTCGAAACCACGAAGCCCTGTATCGTTATTATGAGAATGGTACGTGGGGGGGAGGCCTGACGGAGAGTCTGTCGAACACCGAGATGTATGCTGTGAAGATGAAGGCCGACCGCATGTTACGTATCGTGGGTACCAGTGTCAATACGCCTGTGTCCGTCCATAATGGCTGGAACTGGCTGGGTTACTATGGCCGTCAGGTGGCCTCGCTCGGCGATGCCCTCGCAGATATGCAGAAGGTAAATGGCGACATGCTGAAAGCACAGCGCGGCGTGGCCTACTGGGATGTCAACTCATGGAGCGGCTCGCTGGTGATGATGGAACCCGGTGTGGGCTACCAGCTGAAGAGCAGTGCCGCTGACCATACCTTCAGCTATCCTTCTGCTGCCGTAGCAGGAGCGAGATGCCTTTCCGATGTAACTACTCCCCTCTCTTTGGGAGAGGGGTCGGTGGTGAGGTTTTTCTCTCCTGTCAACTTCCGCAACTATCCCGACAATGCCATTATGGCGTTGAAGGTGGTGGCTGACAGCAAGACACTCGCCGGCGTTGAGGTGGCTGCCTTTGTCGGCGACGAGTGTCGCACGGCATCCGTCACCAACGAGGAAGGTATTGCTTTCCTCACCATCCCTGGCGATGAGCCTTGCGAACTGACCTTCAAGGTGGCTGTCGATGGTAAGGTGGTGGTGGCACCGCTCACGCTTACCTACGAGACCGATGCCATCTACGGTACGCCCAAGCATCCAGTGGTGATGAACCTCGGCGACGCCAACGGCATCCGCGACATGCTCTATGACAACGGTATTGAGTCCATCTACGACCTCAGCGGACGCAAGATTCGTCTTGATGACCAAACCCGCAAGTTGCAGAAGGGCGTTTACATCATTAACGGACAAAAGAAGACTGTGAAATGAAACTGATGAATAGATTCCATAGCCTGCTGGCACTCCTCCTTGTGGGGAGCGCCAGCCTTCAGGCACAGAGCGACCCCTTCCCAGACCATACCATCCCGGCATATAAATATCAGGGAAGTATGATTTGTACATCGCAAGTCGTGATGAACGGCGAAATAGTCACTGATGCCGTTGTGGCCGCCTATTGCGGCGATGATTTCAGGGGGAAAAACAGCACAAGGGAAGACCCGAATCATCCCAATCATGTCTATCTGACGATTTATGGCGATGATACTGGGGATAGTCAATACCTGCACTTCAAGGTGTTTACTCAAGGGAAGGTCTTTACCTGCGACCCAACCCCGGCCTTATTATACACCTTCTATGGCATTGTGGGTTCAACTTCCAATCCCTACATCATCGACATCACCCCCGTCAGCCTTGCTGATGATGCCGACAACACGACGACGCTGACGACATGGAAGAACAGGACTTGCGATGCCGTGCTCACCGGACGCACCCTCTACAAAGACGGTGACTGGAACACCATCTGTTTGCCGTTCGCACTCACTGCCTCCGAGGTGAACGAGCATCTGGAGAATCCCGCAGGGCTGATGACGCTCAGCTCGTCGAGCTTCGATGACACGACGGGTACACTGACACTGAACTTCAGCGATGAACTGGAAAACGGCATTGCGGCTGGCAAGCCCTACATCGTGAAGTGGGCAAAAGCAGATGGCTACACCGTGGACGGCGGCTTCGACATCACCGACCCCGTGTTCACCAGCGTGACGGTGAGCAGCACCGCCCCCGCCACCGCGACGGACGGTTCAGTGTACGTGGACTTCTGTGGCACCTTTTCGCCCGAGGGCATCTACACCGCCGACAACACGAAACTCTACCTGGGCGAGGGCAACACGCTCTACTACCCGACGGCGACGGACTTCGAGGTGAAGTCCTGCCGCGGTTACTTCCAGCTGAAGGGCGGGCTGACCTGTGGCACGCCCACCGCCCACATCCGCGCCTTCAACCTTAGCTTCGGCGACGGCTCCGAGGTGACCGGCATCGTTTCTGTCTCTAAGGAGTCAGGGAGTGAAGGAGCGGCTGGCGCATGGTTCGACCTGAACGGTCGCCGATTGAGCGGTAACCCAACGGCCCGCGGCATCTACATCAAGGATGGCCGTAAGGTTGTGGTGAAGTAGGCCGCGCATAAGATATATTCTAAGAATATAAACATAAAAATCATTAATTCTCAACAGCAATTCCGACTTTGTGAGCCGAAGAAAAACCATAGACCTTATATCCTGTTCCGTGCTGGTCCTCGTGGGTTGCACGGAGCCGGAGCATGAGTGTGAGGCGGCAGACATGATGATGGTTTGGCGCATCATAGCTGTCTCCTCACTTATGCTCTGTCTGCTCCTCGCATACTTCCTTTGGCGCTCCTATAAATGTGGACCCTCCCCCGACCCCTCCCTGTTGAGGGAGGGGAGTATATACATATCCAATGGAAACTCCTCGTCGCAACTCTCAACAGAAGATGTAACCACTCCCCTCCCTAAACAGGGAGGGGCCGAGGGTGGGTCTGCCGGGGGAGGGTCTGCTCCCCTCCTCTTCCGCCACCTGTGCCAGCTCATGGACGGCCCAGACAAAATCTACACCGACCCCGAACTGAACCGCGCCCGTCTGGCGCAAATCCTCGGAACCAACGAGCACTACGTCTCTGATGCTGTCAGCGAATGCACCGACGGCGGAAGCATCACCGACTTCATCAACGGCTACCGGCTGCGCCATGCCGTCCGCCTGCTTGCCACCACCAAGGAGCCTATAGGCATCATAGCCGAGCTGTCAGGTTTCTCACGCCGCTCTTTCTACCGCGTGTTCGACGAAGCCTACCATATATCCCCTTCAGAGTTTCGCAAAGCCGTTAAGTAAAGTTGGCTGGGACGGCACTGCCGTCGCCCCAGCTCTTGATAGAATTTCTGCCTTGGACTTAGCTAATATAGCAGCTTCTTCGTCAGCGTCCACGTGTCGTTGTCGTAGTAGGTCGTTGACAGGGTAGAATTGAGATGCGAGAACTGACCAGTCGTTGTGGTGAATGTGAACGAGGTCTCGCCGTCGATGGTCACGCTACCGTTGGTGCTGCCGATATAACAGGTACCGAAATAAATCTGAGCGCTGACGCTGGTGATGCCGCGGGTGATGGTGATGTTGCCGCAGTTGTGGCCGATGGCCGGTTTCCCCTTCCAACTGGAAGCCGTGACGGTGCCGCCGCTGATGGTGATGTTGCCGCAGGTGCTGCCACCGCCGGAGCCGATACCCGTCTCATCGCCAGAGGCCGTGATGGTGCCGCCCTGTATCTCGATGTTGCCGCAGGGGGCATTAACATAGCCACCAACGTCTTCGTCATAATAAGAATACGCACCGATGCCTGCTGCCTCTCCTATGCCGTCACTGTCACTGCCGGAATAGGCGGTGAGCGAGCCGTCGCCGCGGATGACGAGGTCGCTGCCGGAGGGTACGAAGATGCCTGGATAGTCAGGGCCAAAACCCCTTACCGAGTTCTCGCCGTCGAGGATGATGGTGGCGCTGCCCTCGCAGGTGATGCCCGGATAGTCGCCGTATCTCCAAGCACCGTTGCCATTGATGTCCGCGTCGCTCAGCGTCACCGTAGCCCCGTCGGCAATGGAAACCTTGTAATCAGGGCTGCCCAGCTTGCCCGTGGCCCTGTCGCCGTAGTGCAGCACGATGTTGCCCGTGGCCTCGGCCAGATTGTAGATCTGAGGCTGGGGCGTATTTACCTGAAGCGTGGGATGATAGAACATTCCGGCTTCTAAATGCGCGCTGGCGGTCTTCGAATACAAACGGCCGCCCGTGGTCTCCATCTCGAACTTCGTGCTGTTGTTCGAGGGCAGCATGGCGACATAGACCGCCGACTGCGGGGTCGACATCGTGACGGCATATTTGTCTTGTGTGGCCAGGTCGGTGATGGTGAGCTTCTTGATGCCGGTGATCTCCTCGTCGCTCTCATCCTTGAACTGGAACTTGCAGATGGCGAACTTGTTCTCGAGCGTGACCGTGCCGTTGGGCTGGGCGCTGGTGCCGTCGATGACGATGGTGCCGTCGGCGGTGGCTACGTCAAGCGTGCTGCTCAGCGTGGCCAGCGTGCCGTCCTGACTGCTGAGAAGGTCGTTCAGCGTTCCGTACTCGTCTACTGCCGTAGCGGGATAGATGAATCTGACGGTCTGATTGTTGGGCGTGCCGCCGGGCAGCGTGGCGCTAACCGTGGCGTTGCCCGCGCCGTCCACCTCTGTGACCTCAGCGACGTACTTGTTACCGCCAAAGACGATCGCAATCTGCTCGCCCTGTTCCCACGAGGCGGTGAGAGTGCCGTTGCCCGGATCGGTGAGGGCACGGGTGCCGGGGTTCTTCACGGCAAAGACGGCGGTGAAGGTGATGTCGCCCTTGACGGGCTGGACTGGTTCCTGGACCGCGATGTCGTCGTTTTCATTGCTGCAAGCCGCAAAGGCAAGGGCAGCGAGCAGCAGCGTGCTAAGACGCTTAACATTTGTGATGGTTGTTTTCATCGTTCTTGTTGTTTTTTTTGGTTCTTGTTTACTTGTTAACTGAATCTCTCAATCGAAGCCGCCGCCTCCGTCGCCATAGCCGGAGCGACCGCCAATGCCAGTGTCGCCGTAGCCGGAGCCTCCGTCGCCATAGCCGGAGCGGCCGCCAATGCCGCCGTCGCCAAAGCCACTGCCTCCGTCGCCATAGCCGGAGCGACCGCCCACTCCGCCGTCGCCAAAGCCGCTGCCTCCAAAACCATAGTTGGAACGGCTAAGGTTCATCAAGTGTACTTGGCATTGAATCTCGAAGACCGTCATCGTCGGTTTCTCGTAATGTCTCCTGTTCATAGTCCTTTCAATCATTTAAGCGTTTATAATGTAAATCGGGTGCAAAGGTACAAAGAAAATTGTAAACAACCGGCTGAAAAAGCAGGTTTTCTCGTTTTGGCACATTCTTTTCCTGTAGTGGCACAACCGTTCACCAGGGTTGCCCTACCTTTGCACCGCCAATACATTTTTGTGCACGACAATTATTATTCACTAACAAATAAAACTATGAACGAACTGAATCTCATCTTCACCGTAGCCCTCGCCGCCGCCATCATCGTGATTGTGCTCGCGCTCGTGGGCATCATCATCTACCAGCGTTGGCGCATTGGCGACAAGAACGCCGCATTGGGACGTTTCATCAACGAGAACTCGGAGATGCGCAAGAAAATGCTTCACGCAGGACTTGTGAAATCGGACGCGACACATCTCATGTCGGACGCGACACGTCGCGTCCCTACTGTGTTGCTGCTTGCACTGCTGGCGGGAAATGCGACAAAGGCATTCGCCATCGACTACGTGAAGTACAATACCTCTACGAAAGCATACGAGACCTGCTCCGTCGAAAACGCCACCCGCATCACCAGCAGCACCACGAAGCTGGGCGATGAAAATGATCTTTTCGTCGTGAGATGGTATGTGGTGGATGCCAACACTACCATAAGCGATCGAATATCGGTGGTTGGTACTTCAGTGAACCTAATACTGGCCGACGGCGCAACGCTAACAGTCGAGAAGGGTATCAGCATGGAAAGCTATGACTACAATTATTATTATAATAATCCGAGCCGGCTGCACATCTACGGACAGACGGGTGGCACCGGAGCGCTGATTGCCACCGGCGACAATCAGTTGGCGGCCATCGGAGGTTCCGTTGGAGGCCACATCTATATACATGGTGGCAACATCACAGCCACTGGCTACGAAGGGGCTGCCGGTATCGGCGGCAACAAAAACAGCGGTGGATGTAATGTATATTTCTATGGCGGCACCACGCATGCCAAAACCGAAACGACGAACAGCGGAACTGCAGTGGCCATAGGCCGCGGCAGTAGCGGTGGCGACGGCACAAATACATTCATAGATGGTCTCTGTGTGAAGGTGGGCAGCAGCAACACCCCAGTCAACTGCGATGCCCGTGTAAGCAGCCTCAACGACGCGAAAGAGGTCACCGTCGAGCCTTGCACCAACCACAACTGGGTCAACAATTTCTGCACCTACTGCGGCCTACAGCACCATTACACGATAACCTACGACGGCAACGGCAACGACGGCGGCACCGCACCAGAGGCTGAAGATATTACCATCGGCGGCAACATGACGGTCACCGTCAAAGGCAACACGGGCGGAATGACCTGCGACGGCTACTTCTTCGCGGGCTGGAACACCGAAAACGACGGCAGAGGCACCAGCTATAAGCCCGGCGACACGTTTGTCATTTCCAGCATGGTAACGCTCTATGCAAGGTGGAAGCGCTACTACCCCGAAGCCCAGGTCGAAGACATGTTTGTCGATGACGATATCCAGCCAGGCGAAGTGGGACGTTACTTCGTGAGGATGCCAGGTGACGAGGTTAGGGATTATGTTTATGATGAAAATATTGATGATTGGAGGGAGGTCACCGTTTTCGAATACGAGGAAAGCCCCAAGACCGTCAACATCCCCGAAGACTTCACCACTCCCTTCAAGGTGTACGACAGCGGTGGAAAGAATGATAATTATTCTTCTACTGATGTATATGACGGAAGCGTTCTCATACTGAACTGTGCCGAAGGTAAAATATTCAGAGTGCAAGGCAACATGGAGACAGGCTGTGATTATATCAGCATCTACGATGGCAATTCCACAAGCAGTAGCCCCATTCTCAACTATGTCAGCGGATATCGTAACATGGACTTCGTCACCTCTGGCAACAGCATCACATTCTATCTGGAACAAGACGGAACGGAAAGCTGTTATGGTTTGGATGTTACCGTGAACATCATCACCCCACCGCAAAACATAACGTTGGCCAACGACGACTCGGGGGTGGAGGAGAGCGCAAAGAACGCCAGCGTGATTTCCGATAACGACGACAAGATGTTGAACGTCACACTCGACGGGTGCACACTCTACAGGGACGGTTCATGGAACACCATCTGCCTGCCTTTCGACATTGTTGGCATCGAGACCACACCGCTGAAGGATGCCAACGTAAAGACCCTCACCAGCTCCGCCTACAGCGACGGCACGCTGACAATGAGCTTCAGCGACAACCTGACCGCCCTCGAGGCGGGAAAGCCCTACATCGTGAAATGGGCCGACATCCCCACCACCTATACGGCCACCGCTGGCACAGGCTCCACATACAAGTATCTATTCGACGAGGAAGACGTATGGAAATTAGGGGATTGGTATGAAGACGGTTTGAGCGATGACAACTTCTGCGAATTCTATTTGAATAATCCAATGCGCACCACAGGATATACGTTTGAAACATACGAGGGTGAAAGACCCACAAAATGGACGCTTAAAGGCAAACTAAATGCTGCCGACGATTGGACGCTCCTCGACAGCCGCGATGCCACAGTAAACGCTGGTGACCTGCCGCCGGCAGATGGAACCAAGACCTACAACATTGCCGAGCCTGGCCTATACCAATATTTCCGCCTCGATGTGACAGAGACCGAAGGCTATTTGTCTATGTCTGGAATGTGGCTTGAGGGCACCATCGTTCCTCGCGACATCGCGAACCCGACATTCAAAGCAGTGACCATCAAGAACACGACGGCAAACGTCTCGACCGACCACGCCGACTTCATCGGCAGCTTCTCGCCCTTCTCTGCGTCCTCCGTGATGTTCGATAGTCACAACCCCGACGGCGACGCCATGCACGGTGCCCTCAGCGTTGACGACCCCACGGGTGACAGCTACACATTAGGCGGATGGTTCACCGACGCCGAACTGACGGAGCCCGTCACCACCATACCCTTTGCCGCCGACGGCAGCGTGACGCTCTACGCCAAGATCGTAGATGTGACAGCCGCTGTGGCTTCCGTAGGCTGGGCGACGCTCTACACCCCTTACGCCCTCGACTTCTCTGACGTTAGCGGCCTGACGGCCTACACAGCCACCTGCACAGAGAGCACAGTGACGCTGACAGAAGTCGACGATGTGCCAGCAAACACCGGCGTCGTGCTGAAAGGCAGGGCGGGCAGCTATACCATTCCCGTGGCTGCCAGCTCATCGACCGAGCAGGGTCATCTGATTGGTTCAGCTTCCGGCGCAACGGCCTGGGATGCCTACGACGGCTACACCCTCTATGCCCTGTTCGCTGTAAACGAGGGGGCCAACGTGCAGTTCAACCCCGTGACCAGCGGCTCGATAGCCGCAGGCAAGGCGTTCCTGAAAATTGCCGACGGAACTCCAGCCCGCAACCTGAGCGTGGTGTTTGCCGACAAGTCCTCGGGGATTGACGACATTGCCGCCGGGCAGCATGACCGCAGCTGCTACAACCTCAGGGGACAGCGCGTCAGCCAGCCATCGAAGGGACTCTACATCGTAAACAGGAAGAAGTTCCTCGCCAAATAATTATTTGTGGAAGAGATTATCCATATTATTCACATTCGTTTCAAAAAAGAAATAACAACAAATAAAGTAGGGACGCGACGTGTCGCGTCCGACATATTAGGATTATGAAAAA
Source organism: uncultured Prevotella sp. (assembly GCA_905233425.1). Taxonomy (GTDB): domain Bacteria; phylum Bacteroidota; class Bacteroidia; order Bacteroidales; family Bacteroidaceae; genus Prevotella. Next base: position 8,527 of record CAJOEC010000090.1, read on the forward strand.
GATGTATATCAAGCCTATCATGAACCCGAAAAGCCTTATCGGCAGTCAGTCACTCCTTCTCGCCTCAGCCACTTTTACAAACACTCTTGGAGACGAGGAAAAAGACGGCTACTATGCCCTCTCACGCCAGAGCAACACGTTCTGGGACGACAGTGAATAGTCAGACGAAGCGCCTCAACTCCGACTATACATATAGGCAGAGACCAAAAAACTCCGCGCCGTCCCCACTCCGAGTTCGCTCCGCGCCAACTCACAGTCCGCGCCGGGCCAACTCATAGTCTGCGCCGGGCGGACCTTTTGGCATGTCGGAGACCATTTTGACAAAGGACGAGATCCTACATCATGTAGAGTTGTACAACCGCAAGAAAACAAAATAATGTGAAATGGAAGAAATGGTCGCCCCGTTCCTTCCATTTTTCGTCTTTGTTTCCTACCTTTGCCTTCAATTATGGTATTAACCTCAAAATATAAGAGCTTATGAAACGAAAACTTTTGTTATTGGCTTTTTGCGGTATGATTTGTACTGCAATGGCAGATTGGACTTATGGCACAGCGTGCTTTAAGGGTAGCCAACCCTCATCCTGTCTTTCACATGGAGGAGTGCTGGTTTGGTATAACGGCTCACTCACCCAGAAAGGACTCGAAGGGGGAGTGGAGATATGGGAAAGGCTACGGGTAGGCGAGCTTGCTCGGGAATGGGTACTGGAGACATCTGTGTGGTCTATCCCAAGAATTACAATGGCCCAAAGATGAAATTCATCTCAACAGGCGGCTCTGTCCAAACAGAAACATTAAAATAAAAAATGTGAAAAAACAGCCCACAATGAACGTCGTTTGCAAAACTTTTCCTATATTTGCAACGTCGTAGGAAAACTGCGACGGACATAGTAGGAAGCGTATAGCTTTCATCTGTACCGAAAAGTCTGGTAAACTTCAACGTACAACAGATGATTGTGAACACGTTCCCTCCTTGGCAGGAATAATCCTGGTTGTGGCCATCTTTGGCTCACATCTTGTATATCCTCCAAGGGTGTGGGCTGTTTCAATATCTTTGTACAGGTTTTACCAGAGCCTTCGGTAGGATAACGAGAGGCTCACACTTCTGTTACTGATGCCAACAACCGTGTAGTCTATGGAAAGAGATGACAAGAAAACAATCCTGAAGAGCAGCACAGCAAAGACTTGCCTGGGCTTCCTTTTCCTTGCTATAGGCTGTTTGATTTATCTTCTTTTCAGAAGCAAGACACTATACATCTATGTGTGGTGCAAGGCATTGGGGCTTGCTGCTTTTATCGACACGCTTCGTCTTACTGTTCTTGACTGGCAACTTCCCGGTTTCATTAAGTTCAGTTTGCCCGACGGTCTTTATTGTGCAGCCTACCTTTTCATCATGGATGCCATTTGGCAAGAGGACCAAGGATGGAAGAAATATGTTTTCCTTGCAATTGTGCCAGTGGTAACCATTAGCAGCGAGGTGTTGCAAGGATTGGGCTTGGTAAGAGGAACATTCGACATTCTTGACCTGTTGTGTTATTCAATACCGCCAATAATCTATTATCTAAACTATTTATATTCACTTAATTCCAACAAATCCATTTAGTCTATGAAAAAAAGTATCTTGACAATTGCAGTGTTAGCATTGTTCGCCATTGGTTTTGTTTCGTCTGATGAGGATGAAAACACGAGTAACCAAAACACAGAGACCTCTATACAAACAGAAGAGGAAAAAGAATCTATGTCAGAATCTGAGGTCAAGGAATCATCAATGACACCAAAAGAACAAGAAATGGCAAATGCGGGCTACAAAAAAGGCACGATGTTTGGCATGGCAGGGGCGAGCAACGAAGAATTCTCAAATATGCTTGACTTAGCCGATTTAGTTGATGGTATGGATGATAAAGTAAAAGAAATGTTTGAACAAATGGCTGAAGATGAGTACGACAAAGAATACCATGCACCCACCAATGCCGAAGAGGAAAAACTAAAGATTATCTACATAGAGAACTTCATAAAGGGCATGAACGAAACAATGGATGCTATGGACAATCTTGATAAAATTGGTGGGAAAAGCAGATGAATAAACCGAATACATATTATCGCCCAGTTTGGACGTGTGGGAGATATAATGAAAAAGCACAGGCTGCAATCTATTACAATTTGATTGCGGGCATGAGCTATTTCTTTGAGAGTTATTCAGCAATGGTGATTGGAGAAATACTTTCAGTACCTCGTAATGGCACGATGAATCTTGATGACATTGCCAAGAAACTGAATATTGCGATGGAAAGTATAGCTCCATTCTTTGAACAGTTGGAGCAGATGGGCATTGTCTCTTCTGTACTGCCTACAGACGAAATAATAGCAGACTACCGCAGACGTGTAAGTGAATACAACTGTCAGCAACAGCAAACAGTAGAACGTACTACACAAGAAAAGCTGCCATACGCCATATCCAATGCCGAACAACTTTATACAGAAAAGGTGGGTGGTATAACAAGCGTGATGTTTGAACTGACTTATCGCTGTAGTGAGAAATGCATACATTGCTATAACGTGGGCGCAACACGAAACGATGAAGAAATCAGCACACGTGGAGATAGAAAAGAATTGACACTTGATGACTACAAACGTATTATCGATGAACTTTATGACCAAGGCTTAATAAAAGTCTGCCTGACTGGTGGTGACCCATTCTCAAAATCTTTTGTCTGGGAGTTGATAGACTACTTATATATTAAAGGTATAGCCTTTGACGTGTTCACTAATGGACAGCGTATAGTCAATGATGTGGAGCGTCTTGCTAATTACTATCCACGTTTGGTAGGTGTTTCCATCTATAGTGGCATTGCAGATGTTCATGACTATATCACTCGAGTAAAAGGCTCCTGGGAAAAGTCAATGGCGGTTGTCCGTCAACTATCCGCTTTGGGTGTTCCGATGAATCTGAAGTGCTGTGTAATGCGCCCCAATGTGAAGTCATACTATCTTGTTGCTGACATTGCAAAACAATACGGTGCTGTACCCCAGTTTGAAATCAATCTGACTGATTCTGTTGAAGGTGATAGGTGCGTGAGCAAGTATCTCCGCATGACAAAGGAACAATTGGAAATAGTTCTAAGAGATGATAATATTCCTTTGTATGTGGGTAAGGAGGCTCCAAACTATGGAGGACAGACGAAACCTATGGACGAGAATCCTTGTGGTGCTGGTAGTAACTCTTTCTGTATTACACCAGAAGGAAATATGATTCCTTGTTGTGCTTTTCATACATTGTTTGGAAATGTCAGAGCGGAATGTGTCTTCGATATAATAAATAACAGCAGGGAGCTATCCTATTGGCGTAGGTTAACATTGAATGATTATGAAGAATGTGGACGCTATGACTATTGCGCCTATTGCAATCTCTGTCCAGGAAACAATTTCATAGAGAATGGTACACCTCTGAAAGCGTCAGAAGTGAATTGCCATGTTGCAAAGACACGATTTGAATTGGCCGAAAAGATGATGCAAGGGTATGACCCTTTGAATGGAAAGACAATAAGAGAGAGGTTGGCAGAACTTCCAGACTATATTCCAATGAAAATGCAAAGAGAAATGTCTATAGATGATTATAGCGACACAAAATTAAGTATTAACGATTAATTTATTTAGTTATGGCAAACGAACAGAAAGAGCATGACAAGAAGAAGGTGATTATTAAAACAGAACCCAAACCTTTGAAAAATGGTCAATCACTTATAACAGAGGAAAAGAAATAAAGTGAAAATACAGGTAGGTGGGTAAATGTGGTTCCCCAAGAAATATCACTATAACCTCAAAACATTTACAACTATGAAAGTAGATTTGAATGTTAGTGCAGCTTCTAAGGTAATGACTGCAAGTGGATGCCCTAAACTCTATGAGTCATCATGTGGCGTTATGTATCGTCAGGCGTAAAGCTGTAAATGATGGCATGGGGGAGTGGTTTTACCTTCCCCCATGCATTTAGGCTAATATGCAATTATCACATATCCAACGAAATGATTTTTAATCACAAATCAGCTAAAGAGGTTTCTAATGCTATTAAACCTTTTGTGAGCGAAGTTTTTACTGATGTCCTTGGTAACATAATCGCTCACAAATCAGGTGTGGGAAAACGTATTATGTTGATTGCACACCTTGATGTGGTGAGGCTAATGGTGACTCATATAGATGAAAATGGATTCCTTTATGTAAAACCTTCTGGTAATATTGATGCTTCTATTCTCCAAGCAAGGAAAGTCACAATCAAGCATGAGGGCACGGAAATTGTAGGTGTCATAGGCAAGAGACCCATTCATCTTCTACGCGAAGAGCTGAACAGCAAGGTAACATACGATAGTTTATGGGTTGATATAGGTGCTAAAAGTCTGTCAGAAGCATTGCAAATGGTCAGCAAAGGAGACTATGCCTACTTTTGCTCTAAATATGAAGAAATGCCGAACGATCTTATCACAGGCTCTTACCTTGACAATCAAATTGGACTGAATGTACTATTAAAGCTGGCAGAACTGTTTCATAATATGGAGGTGCTATCCGATGTATATTATGTTGCATCTAATCACGAAGAGATTGGTATGAGGGGGGCTTCTGTTGTTGCACATTCAATAAATCCAGACGTTTGTTTCTGTATAGATGTTACCCATGCCACTGACTATCCTACGATGAATGTTATTAGTGATGGCGACATTAAGCTGTGTGAAGGATGCGTTTTGGCAAAAGGCCCTAATATTTTTCCATCTCTTTTCAAGAGTTTAGAGGAAACCGCTATCAAGCACAATATTAAGTATCAAGTTGAAGTCAGCCCATATCCAACTGGTACGGACGCTAATGTAATACAACTCTGTGGCGAAGGTGTTAAAACGGCTGTTGTGTCAATTCCTTGTAGATATATGCATACGCCTCATGAAGTCTGTTCAAAAAAAGATATGGAATCAGCGATAAAAGTTATTAGCGAATTTATATATGCAGAAAGCGAGCAAAGTCAAAGTTCAATTTGCAGTAAACTATAAAAAATAACAGCAAATGGCAACAAAGCGGATAGATTGGAATTTCAAAGGTTATAAGAAAGAGGCACATTTCTTTCTCTGTGGAGCATTTGAATCATTTGTGTTTTTGCAAGTTTTTTTGAAAACTATCAAAGAGTGTCCCAAGATGTTGAAGGGAAATGTAGTCATAGATAGCGTATTTGGTTCTCCTACGTGTGTGTGGAATGGAGGGCGTGCGTTAGCTGATGTCTATTACAACAAGAAACAGTTACAAAACATTCACGACACCTATGCCAACCTTGGCATTAAAGTGAGGTTCATTTTTACGAATCCATTTCTGAATGAACATGATTTGTATGATAGGTATTGTAATTTGGTTATGAATATCTTTCAAGACCTGTCGCCAGAAGTGGTTGTTAATTCACCTTTGCTTGAGGGGTATTTGAGAAGCAATTATCCAACCGCATCTTTTATCAGTTCAACAACAAAAAGATTACGTTCCAGTGAGGCTCAGTTGAAAGAATTCAACCATGACTATAAATATATTTGTCTTGATTACGATTATAACTATAATTATGATTTTCTTGATAGCATCCCCCAAAATGAGAGGGATCGGGTTGAAATACTCATTAATTCCACCTGCCCCAAAGGATGTAGCACAAGAGTTCTTCATCAAGCATTTTCGGCAAAGAGACAGTTGGAATATAACGGTGATGACGATTGTGAATCAGAAGAATTCTATAGGGATTGTCCAAAAATAAAACGAATAATGCAATCTTCTACCTCGCAAGACGACACTACAAATGATATTCACTTTGAAACAAATTATATTTTTCCACAAGATATGGATAATTATTTAGATAAGGGTTATAGCCATTTCAAAATTCAAGGTCGTGAACTCGCAGTAAGCCAAATTCTTGCTGAGTTTATGCCTTATCTAATAAGACCAGATTTCTATCCAATAGCGATTTCGCTTATCAATAGCAAATAATCCGGTTTTGAATTTAAAAATGAATAACGATTGTTAAAACTATGGGGGGGGGTGAGAATTATTGTTGGGCTTAATATAAAAAGTAAAATGAGTAGCGTAACAGTATCGGTGACATGCCCTAATTGTGGCAGCCCAGTAGTTTTTTCTTTAGAGCCGCCTATATGTGGAGGCTTTGCAGAGTGTTGTTATAACTGTAGTGCCACTGTGTCTGGCTCATATAGTTGGGGGAATAACAATACCCCCATCATTCGCTATGTGCGGTCAAGTGGTGGTGCAAAGAAACGTTGGTGAACTAATGGTAGCAGACGCAGACAACATGAAGGCTACCTTCATCAAGCGCAACAATGCCTACTTTGAGGGTAAGCTCCCTTTGCCTAATTTCGGATTCGTGCATAGCTACAATATATACGCCTACTTCCATTATACTATAGATAGATAGTTTGGTCGTAAGTTTTATGCCCCAATTGTTTAGTTCACAGACTACTATGATTTCACAGAGATAATGTTTGTGGATTTGATGTGCCACGAAATGATTCAATACTATCTAGCTTATAATGGTGTTGACCGTAATGTTAAGTATAGCAAAGATTCAACACAATGGCTGACCGTCTGAATACCTTAAATCCGCAACTAATAGCCCCATAATGAGGGCAAGTGTTTGAGCGTTAAACTCTTATAAGCACTTGCCCATGTCAGAAATTTCGGCGTATAGGTCATTTTGCAGGATAGTTTGATGGTACTATGTGTCAATGGGTCAAATTGCAGGATAAATATTTGCCCAGTTTTCTTGGCAATTTTC
>CAJOEC010000091.1 GCA_905233425.1 uncultured Prevotella sp.
GCTGTGCAACCATGCCTACCCAGGGCGCTGCCCTGGGCTGACAGCTCATTGCCCTTTCAGGGCGTAGCCTGCGGAACTTGAGAAACTTGAATAATTATATAAACCGTGAAAATAACGTTGTGAAAGTTTGGAAGAATGACGAGAAATGTGTATCTTTGCAACCGAAAGTTAGGAAAAGTGTAAAAAACAAACACAAAACCGAACTTTCTGGTGTATTATGAGGTATGACCTATGAACGACCAGAAACAACACACAACTGTAACGGAAAGATTTCTTGATTACATATCCTACGACACCCAGTCGTCGGAAGAGAGCCAGAACACGCCCAGCACGCCGGGGCAGACGATCTTTGCCCGCCATCTGAAGGAGGAGCTGGAGCGCGTGGGGCTGCAGGACGTCGTGCTCGACGAGCACGGCTATCTCTACGCCACCCTGCCGGCCACCGCTACCGGGAACAGCTCGCCTTCACGTGGACTCCCACCGTCGGGGGCAACCATCGGCTTCATTGCCCACTATGACACCAGCCCCGACAGTTCGGGCGCGAACATACATCCGCGCATAGTCAGAGGCTACGACGGTGGCGACATTGTGCTCTCGCCGGGCATAGTGACGTCGCCTAAGGCTTTCCCCGAACTACTGTCACACAAGGGCGAAGACCTGATAGTCACCGACGGCCACACTCTGCTTGGCGCTGACGACAAGTCCGGCATAGCCGAGATTGTCCAGGCCATGGCGTGGCTGAAAGCCCACCCCGAGGTGGAGCACGGCAAGATACGTGTGGGCTTCACCCCCGACGAGGAGATAGGCCGCGGTGCCGATCATTTCGATGTGGAGCGTTTCGGGTGCCAGTGGGCGTACACCATCGACGGCGGCGACGTGGGCGAGCTGGAGTACGAGAATTTCAACGCCGCTGTCGCCGACGTGGTGATAAAGGGTGTGAGCGTCCATCCCGGCTATGCCAAGGGCAGGATGGTGAATGCCTCGCTTCTCGCCACCGAGTTCGTCGACCTGCTGCCCGCCGACGAGCGTCCTGAGACGACCGAGGGCTACGAGGGATTCTTCCACGTGACGGCCCTCACGGGCGTCTGCGAGCAGGCGCGAATAAGCATAATCGTCCGCGACCACGACAACCATAAATTCGAGTGGCGCAAGCAGCTGCTGAAGGACATGGAAAGGATGATGAACGACAGATATGGCGCGGGCGTGGTGACGGTCACGCTGAAAGACCAATACTACAACATGAAGGAGAAGATCATGCCCGACCACCAGCATGTTGTCGACCTGGCCGTGAGGGCTATGCGCGAGGCGGGCGTCACTCCGCGCATCCAGCCCATACGCGGTGGCACCGACGGGGCGCTGTTGTCGTTCTGCGGACTGCCCTGCCCGAACATCTTCACCGGTGGGCTTTTCTTCCACGGCCCCCACGAACTGGTGTCCATACAGTCGATGGAGAAGGCCGTCGAGGTGATTGTAAACTTAGTAACTGTTATTTAATTATTGATTATCCGCAAAGAAGTGCAATTGACCTTTCATTAACATATAATTGCCATGTAATTGAACATTAATTGTACATTAATTGCTGCGCACAAAAATTCGTAATTACCATGAATAATTCAGGTTAATCACCTGATTGCGGATAATCATTTTTAATTATATTGGATTGTGCGCAGCCAAAATCTGTGAAATCTGCGAAATCTGTGGTAAAACAATTGCTTGAATAAAATTCATGTCAATGGTCTTATTCGTGGTGGTAGGGTTCGCCCTTGATGATGGTGCAGGCGCGGTAGAGCTGCTCGGTGAACACTAAGCGTACCATCTGGTGGGAGAAGGTGAGTCGTGACAGCGACAGCTTCTCGTCGGCACGGGCATAGACGGCGGGCGAGAATCCGTAGGGGCCGCCTATGACGAAGACCAGCCGCCGCGCCGTCTGCCGTTTCTGTTCCAGCCATCGCGCCAGTTCTATGCTGCGCATCTCAGCACCGTGCTCGTCAAGAAGCACCACCGTGTCGACGGGCTGCACCAAGCGCAGTATCTGCTCGCCCTCGGCCTGCTTCTGCTGCTCCTCGCTGATGTTGCGCGTGGACTTCAGGTCGGGAACGACGGTAATGGCAAAAGGCATGTAATGGACTATCCGGCGCGAATAGTCGTCAATGCCTGCCTGGAAATGCTTGTCGGCGGTCTTGCCCACCATGATCAGCTCTGTCTTCATCCGATTATGGGTCAATCCTATTGTATTCGTCCTTCCTACGCGGGTTCATGGGAAACCAGCCTTTCTCCACCCGCTTCTTCTGCTCGAACAGCTCGCCTATGCCCCACAGTGCCGAAGCGCCGAACACTCCCACTATGGCCGACACGATGGCATTCTCGATGAACAGGGCTGCGGTGACGCTGGCCAGCCCGACAATCAGGAACACCCACCACAGGCGCACACCATAATAGTATTCGCCCTTGATGACAATGGGGTGGAACAGCCCGATGATGAGAAACGTGGACAATGCTATGATAATACCAGTGAAATACATGCGTGCAAAATTACAAAAAACGGCAGAAAGTACAAAACTTTCTGCCGTTTTTCCGTGCTTTCTGAATCATTTTGCGGAAAAAGTTGCAGAAAACTTTGTTTTGATGCGGTTATTTGGGAAGTAAATTGTAACTTTGCAGCCGCAATGAAGCTTTACTCAGACAACGAACTGGCGCATATACTCGACCGCGACATTTTCCACCACATCGGCCGTGTGGCTGATGGCATGGGTGTGGAGTGCTACGTGGTGGGCGGTTTTGTGCGCGACATCTTCCTCGAGCGCCCGTCGAACGACATCGACGTGGTGGTCGTAGGCAGTGGCATAGAGGTGGCCACAGAACTGAAACGGCAGCTTGGACGCAGGGCATACCTGAACGTGTTCAAGAATTTCGGGACAGCTCAGGTGAGGATCAGCGAACAGTTTACAGTGAATAGTTTTGACTGCCCTCATGACAAGAATAACAGCGTCAATGGTAACCATTACGACTCAATATTGCATATTGACTATCCTCTCGAAGTGGAATTTGTCGGAGCGAGAAAGGAGAGCTACAGCCGCAACTCGCGAAAACCCATCGTCGAGGACGGGACATTGGAGGACGACCAGAACCGCCGCGACTTCACCATCAACGCCATGGCCATCTGCCTGAACAAAGACCGCTTCGGCGAGCTGGTGGACCCCTTCAACGGACTGGCCGACCTCGAGGACGGAATCATCGCCACACCCCTCGACCCTGAGGTGACGTTCAGCGACGACCCGCTGCGCATGATGCGTTGCGTGAGGTTTGCCACACAGCTGAAGTTCCAGATTGAGGAGCGCACATTCGAGGCCCTCGAAAGCATGGCCGACAGGATAAAGATCGTGAGCGCGGAAAGAATAGAGACCGAACTCAACAAGATAATGATGGCCGACCAGCCCAGCCGCGGATTCGTCGACCTGCAGCGTTGCGGACTGCTGCCCATCATCCTGCCCGAAGTGGCTGCCCTCGACATTGTGGAGCAGAAAAACGGGAGGGCGCACAAGAACAATTTCTACCACACCCTGGAGGTGCTGGACAATATAGTGAATAGTGAAAAGGTAATGGCGAATAGGGATGATTGCCAAATACCCTATAAACTATACCTCCGCTGGGCCGCCCTGCTCCACGACATAGGCAAGACGAAGACGAAGCGGTGGGACGCGGCGACGGGATGGACGTTCCATAACCATAATTATATTGGGGCGAAAATGGTGCCCGAAATTTTCCGGAGGCTGAAGCTGCCCATGGGCGCAGAAATGCGCTACGTGCAGAAGCTCGTCGACCTGCACATGCGGCCACAGGTGATTGCCGACAACGAGGTGACCGACTCTGCCGTGCGCCGTCTGCTGAACGATGCGGGCGACGACATCGACGACCTCATGGCTCTGTGCGAGGCCGACATCACGTCGAAAAACGAGGTGAAGAAGAAAATATTCCTCGAGAATTTCCGCATAGTGCGCGAAAAGCTCACCGACCTGAAGGAGAAAGACTACAAACGGCTGCTTCAGCCGTGCATCGACGGCAACGAGATAATGGAACTGTTCAACCTGAAACCCAGTCGTGCCGTAGGCACACTGAAGCAGACGCTGAAGGATGCTGTGCTCGACAACCGCGTGGAGAACGAGCGCGAACCGCTCATGAAACTTCTCATGGAGAAAGCACGCGAGATGGGGCTGGTAAGGTGATGTGTTTGTAAAACGTAAAACAACGAATTACACGAATTGCACGAATTGGGCGAATTATTACTGATTGCACGAACTAAACGAGTTGAGATATGAACAAGACTGTCCTGAGTTTATCATTTATTGCTATTTCTTTGTTCTCTATCCCCGCTGAGGCACAGAAGAAGTGGACTATTGACGACTGCATTGCCTACGCACTGGAGAACAACATCACCCTGAAGAAGAGCCGTCTGCAGTTGGAGACGGCGGGTGAGGACGTGAGGACCGCGAGGGGCGCCCTCCTGCCGACGCTCAGCGGTAACACAAACCAGAGTCTGGGCTACCGCCCGTGGCAGGACAACGGAATAACGACCGTGACAAACGGAACGGTGAACACAAAGGTGAACAAGACCTACTACAACGGCTCATACGGGATGAACGCCCAGTGGACGGTGTGGAACGGGAACAAGAACTACAACAACCTGCGCATCAGCCGACTGTCGGAACAACAGGCCGAGCTTAACGTCCAGGAGCAGGCAAACAGCATCCAGGAGCGTATAGCGCAGCTCTTCGTACAGTGCCTCTACCTCAACGATGCCATAGGCGTGAACCAGGCAAGCCTTGAGACAAGCCAGAAAAACGAGCAGCGAGGGCAGGACATGGTGGAAGTGGGGAAGATGTCGAAAGCCGACCTGGCACAGCTCAGCGCCCAGCGTGCCACCGACGAATACAATGTGGTGTCGGCACAAAGCCAGTTGGCCACCAGCAAGTTGCAGCTGAAACAGCTGTTGGAGATTACCGACGAGGACTTCGACATCGCCATACCTGAGACGACCGACGAACAGGTGCTGACAGTAATACCTGCCCTGCAGACAGTCTACGAGCAGGCTTTGGCCTCACGCCCGGAGATTGATAACAGGAAACTGGCAATAGAGAGCAGCAAACTGAACCTCGCCGTGGCCAAGGCCGGGTGGATGCCCACGCTGAGCGTCAGCGGAGGTTTTACTACAAGCACCAACTCGCTGGCAAACAACAGCTGGGGGAGCCAGATGAAGACGAACACCAACATGTCGGCAGGACTGACGCTGAACGTGCCGATATTCGACGGATGGCAGACGAAGAGCAGCGTGAACCGCGCACGCCTGCAACAGCAACAGGCACAACTCGACCTGCTTGACGAGCAGAAGACGCTCTACCAGACGATAGAGGGCTTCTGGCTCGACGCCACGACAAACCAGCAGAAATACCGTGCCGCCATGGTGACAAGGGACAGCGAACAGCAGAGCTACGAACTGCTGCAGGAGAAATTCTCGCTCGGTCTGACGAACATCATTGAGCTGCTACAGGGCAAGGACAAACTGCTTGCGGCACAGCAAAACACGCTACAGTCGAAATACCTGACGATACTCAACCTACAGCTACTCCGTTTCTACTCAGGGATGTAGGCATAACTATTCACTATCAACTATAAACTAAAGAGCGTTGTGTCTCTGCCTGACGGCCTCGAATAGCAGGATGGCGGCACTGACAGAGACGTTGAGCGAGTCCTGACGGCCGAGCATCGGTATGCGTATGTGTGCATCGGCGGCCTTCCGCCACTGCGGGGTAAGCCCCGTGGCCTCCGTTCCCATGACGATGGCCACGGGGCGGCGCATGTCTGTGTCGTAGTAGAGACTGGAGTCCTGCAGTTGGGCGGTGAGTATGGCGATGCCGTTATCCTTGAGGAAGGCGATGCACTCTTCCGACGAACAGGCTACTAAGGGCACGCTGAAGAAGGCCCCGATGCTGGCACGTATGAGATTGGGGTTGCAGAGGTCAGTCAGCGGGTCGCAGACGATGACCGCCGTGACCCCGGCGGCATCGGCGGAGCGTAGTACGGCCCCGAGGTTGCCGGGCTTCTCCACACTCTCAAGAACCATGATGAGCGGCTGGCCGGAAAGGTCGATGTCGGAGAGCGAGAGCTTTTGCTGACGCACCACGGCGATGACACCCTCGGTGCTTCCACGATAGGCCATGCGCTCGTAGACGGTGGGGGAGACGTGAAAGGTAGTGTAGGGGTTATGGGGCTTCTGGAGCTCATGGGTCCCATAAGTCCCATAGGCCACAGAAGGCTCATTGGCCCGGTCGCTGGGCAGGGGTTGCGGGCAAAGCTCTGGGCAACGGTACACCTCTTCGATGATCAATCCTGCGTCGATGCAACGGCACAGTTCGCGGTAGCCCTCAACGACGAAGAGGCCCGTCTGACGGCGCTCCGACGATTTCTGCTGGAGAAGCAACACGCGCTTTATGCGCGAGTTCTGGGTGCTGGTAATGATGCTTGATTCCATTTTTGGTTTTTTAGGGGTTATGGGACTTATAGGGCTTATGGGTCTTATAGGGCTTATGGGACTCATAGGACTTATAGGACTTATAGGACTCATGGGTCTCGTGAGCCTCACTGGGCAATCTCCATGAGGTCGGCCTCGACTATTCGTAGTTCGGTCTTGCCTTTCTCACTCTTCATGCGGTCCATCTCGTTGGCTACTCCTCCGGCAAGTTCCTTTACGGTGCCGAACTTCTTGCTGTCCTGTGCCGGGGCGATCATCTTGATTGTCAGTTCGTTGGCGGTCACGGGCTGGGCGATGCTGATGTGCGCGTAGCCCAGCGTGGCGGGAGTGATGCCCTCCCACACCTTCTTCCGTCCGGCATAGACCTCCAAGGGGTAGCATTTCTGCCGCCAGCCCGTCAGCTTCAGTGTAATCTCGCTGACGGCGGCCTTACGGGCGAGGCGGTAGGTGATCCAGGCGTTCTGACGCTCGCCGTCGCTCTTCCACTCCGTCATCTCGTTGTCGTCGAAGCTGTTGCGAGCGTCAGTGGCATTGCTGCCGGCACTGGCACTGGAAATGCCGACGCTTACGCGACAGTCGGAGAACGAGGACGTAGAGGGTGTCTCGCCACGGAGAAAGTAAGGAGACCATCCCTGTGAGGGATGGGAGTATATACTTTTATGCGCAGTACTGCCTTCCGGGGCAACCACTTCCCTCCCTACAGGGAGGGGTTGGGGGAGGGTCTTACTTGTGTTGAGTGTCAGGTAGGCGGACTTTACGCCGTCGGCCTGCACGGCAATGTCGATGATGCCGGGCGTGGTGGTGGAGCGCAGCAAGACACGGTTGATTCCGCACTCCACGGGCAGCGAAGTGTGACCGACATAGTTGTCTGAGAGGTTTTTCTTGTTGGCCGAGTCGAGAAGGCCCTTCTCGCCCTTTGCCTCTGGGTTCTTTGCGGGATCCACGAGGTACTGTTTGTTGTTTCGGGTTCCGATGCCGCCAATCCAGCGCACCTCGCCGTGGACGGTGAAGTTCACCATACGGTCGTCGAGCGGACAACGGCGGCCTTCCTTGTCGACCACCTCCACCTGGATGAGGGCCATGTCGGCACCGTCGGCCTTGAAGCCCTCGGGGTTCTCAATGGCGGTGAGCTTCAGCTGGTAGGGTTCTCCGGCGGTGACGAGGGTGTCGCAGGAGGTCTCCTGAAGTTGCTGGGGCTGCTGGGGCGACTGGGGCTGCTGGGAATAGCCTACGGCGACGAGCGTCCCCGGCTCATACCTTACTGATGGCCATGTGAAAAGCCACTGGAAACTGCGTTCTCCCATGCCCAGACTCTTGCCATTGAGGAAGAGCTCCACCTCGTCGGCTGTGCTCACCACGTAAACAGGCTTCACACAAGCCCCCTCTACGTCCCCCGAGGGGGCTTCTATAGTTTTCGAGTCTGAGACTATCGTGCCCCCCTCGGGGGGCGAAAGGGGGGCTTTATAGTTCCAATGCCCAATGATATGCGTCCTTTCATTTTCAGGACTCACCCATCCGTCCCACATTACCTGATGGGCATAGAAAGCATCCTTGGGTATGCGCATGGCATCGACCACGCCGCTGGTGCGGTAGTTCGACTCGCCACGGTGGTGGGTGTTGGTGTCGCTGAAGACAATCTTCACGCCGCCCGACGAGACACGCCGCCCTGTTCCCGGCCTTTCGAGCCAGTACTCATGCCATCGCTCCACCATCTGACGGGCGAAGGCATCCATGTTGTGGTTGTACTCCAAGGCCGGTGCACCTCGGTAGAGCGGGCCGTCGCCCTCACGGTGGAAGGGGTAGCTGTACTCGTCCCAGTACTTGCGCAAACCCTCGTCGCGGCAATACTCCATGGCCCACATCGGTTTCGTCGCGCTCTTATTGATGTAGAGCATCTCGCCGCCGTACTCCGCTTCAGGACGGTCAAGCATTTCGCGGCTGCCTATGGCACGGCCGCCGCATGGGTCGTATTGGTCACGAATCAGCTTCATCTCCTCGATATGTTCCTTAGAGATGCGGTAGTTGCCACACTCGTAGAAGATTACCGAGGGGTTGTTCCTATTATATATTATGGCGTCGCGCATCACCTGTGTGCGCTGCTGCCAGCGTGCGCCCTCCACGTCCTTCTCGGCATCGCCGGCGGGCATGGCCTGAAGTAGGCCCACGCGGTCGCAACTCTCGATGTCCTGCTTCCACGGGCAGACATGCATCCAGCGCACAAGGTTGCCGCCGCTCTCCACCATGAGGCCGTTGCTGTAGTCGGAGAGCCAGGCGGGCACGGAGATGCCCACGCCGGGCCACTCGTTAGAGGTGCGCTGGGCGTAGCCGTGAACCATCAGGCAGCGGTCGTTGAGGAAGAACTTACCGTCGCGGAACTCTGTCTTGCGGAAGCCGGTGCGGGTGACGACGACATCTGAAGCCCCCCCTACGGCCCCCGAGGGGGCTTCTATACTTTCCGAAGCAGGAGGTGTCATGTCCCCCTCGGAAGGCGAAAGGGGGGCTAAACCTGTCTCTACGGTGTACAGGTAGCCGTATCCCCACGACCAGAAGTGGAGGCCAGTAACCTCCTGCTTTGCTTTGGCAATGGCTGTAGTTCCAGGCTGTAACGTCATCTGCTCACTACTGAAACGGGCTATCTCCTTGCCGTCGAGGTCTTTCACCACCGTCTGTAGGGCAAAGCTGCGCGCCTTGGTGTCCTCGTTCTTCACCTCGCTCTCGGCATGGATTGTGGCCTTGCGGGCGGCAATGTCGAAGTCGGTGGCATAGATATAGGTGCCGGTGGTGCCCAGGTTTGAGTGGAGGGGTAGCGTCTGGTATAGTTTATCAGTGATGTGGAGGTAGACATTCTTCGGCAGTCCGCCGTAGTTGGCGTTGAAGTTCTTGTCGTTCCACTGGTAGCGGCTGTCTAAAACGCGGTCGCGATACTGCCAGGAGTTGTCGCAGCGCACGGCTATGACGTTCTCACCTTCTATAATATAAGATGAGATGTCGAAGCCGAAAGCCATCACGCCATTGTCGGAGAATCCCACGTGCTGGCCGTTGACGTAAACGTCGGCTCCCTGCCGGGCACCCTCGAACTCGATAAAGAACTTTCTGTTGAGTGTTGAGTGTTGAGTGCTGAGAGACTTTTCCTCGGAGGCAGAAGTAAAGTCTCTCAACTCTGAACCTTCAATCCTAAACGTTTTGCGGTACCAGCAGACGGTGTCTGTGAGGTCCACGATGTCCTTCTTGAACGCCTCGTCGCCGTTGAAGGCAAAGGGCAGCGTCACCTGCATCCACCGCGAGTCGTCGAAGTTCACGTTCTTGGCCTCAGCGAAGTCGCCCATCTGCAGCCGCCAGCCGCCGTTGAAGTTAAGTCGCTGTCGTTCAGCAGCAGTTGTTGTCAATGTAAGCAACAACAACGACAGGGTTAGTAATTGTTTTATCATAGTCGTTGTTTCAATTATTTACACAAACTGCCATACATCCTGCGGGGTGATGACCTGGAACGTGGAGCCGGGGTAAACCGATGCAAAGGCTGACGGCATCTTGGGGTTCTTCTTCGGGTTCCACTTGAACTCAAAGGTTCTTATCTGCCCGTCTTCCACCTCCACTAGGTCAATCTCTTTCTGCTCGTGGGTGCGCCAGAAGTACAGCTGTGCGTAGCTCTGACAGTAGGCGTTGCGCTTTATCCGCTCGCTGATCATCAGGTTCTCCCATAACGCTCCAACGTCGTTGCGTAGTTCCAAGGGTGCGAAGTTGGCTATCACGGCGTTCCTCACCCCATTGTCGTAGAAATACACCTTTTTGCCTTTCTTGATCTCGTTGCGCAGGTTGCGGCTGAAGGAGTCCAAACGGAACACCACGAAGCATTTCTCCAACAGCGAGATGTAGTTCTCTATGGTCTCCTTGTCCACGCCCAGCATGTTCGACAATTCATTGTACGACACCATTTCGCTAAGCTGTAGTGCAAGTGCCCGCACCAGTTTCTGGAGTATGTCGGGTTTCTTTATACCTTGGTACGACAGGATGTCCTTATACAAGTAGTTGCTTGTCAGGGTCATCAGTGTGCGCTTGGCATCGCCGGGTGTGGTGACAACTTCTGGATACAGTCCGAAAATGAGTCGTTGCTCTAAAAGACGCTGCTCTTCCCGCTCCGAAGTGTGTGCTGCCATCTCACGAAGTGACAGCGGGTAGAGCCTGTGTTCCAGCAGTCGCCCCGTGGCGGGTTCGCTCACGCCGTTAGCCAACTCTAGCGATGAAGACCCTGTAACGACGAACTGCACGTTCATTTTCAGGTCGCCAATCTTCTTCAGCGTGAGACCGATGTTGCGCACACGCTGCGCCTCGTCGATAAACACCATGTCGTATGACTGGAATTGCGACCGCAGTTCTGTTGATGACTTTTCTTCCAGCATGAGGGCATCGTCCACGTCGTCGCAGTTCAGTCGCAGACAGTGTGCACCTTTAGTGGGCAACGCTTCCGAGCGTTGCAATCCCTCTTTCTGAAGGGCATCAAGAAGAGTGGTCTTGCCTACTTGTCGCGGACCAAGCAGAACAATAATCTTGTTTCGCATGAAGTCGGCCCTGATGGATCCTTCAATGGTTCGTGCTATCATCATGTTCATAGTTGATTGTTGCGATGGTGCAAAGGTCGCAAAAAAAGCCCAAACCGCCAAATTTATACTAAATTTTTCGGTTTAAACCGCCAAAATTGGTATAAATTTGGCGGTTTGAACCGAAATTCCCGTTTATAACCATAAGTTGGTTAAAGTACTTTTTAAAAACGAATTCTACTAATTGACTTTAATTTGGTCGAAAAACCGTCACTTGTCCGTCTGCGTGCCGTTGATGGTGACATTCTTCAGCTGTAGGTTCTCGATGGGGTTCTCGGAGAAAGCCTTTATTTTCGCCTTGTCTGTGACGTCGATGTTCTCGAAGGTGAAATCCTTCAGGGCATACTTGTCCGAGCCAGCCACGTCGAAGAACGTGGTGCAGTCCATGTGGATGTTGCTGAGGGTGATGTTGTTGCACTGCGACAGCGGCATGTCCTCGCGTTCCTCTTTCTGATAGAACTGTGTCCAGGGCTTGCAGACGATGAAGGTGTTGCATTTGCCCTCCATCTTGTCCACGGTGACATATTCGTAGTGCTGCGGCGTGTCGGGGCGCATCTTCAGCCAGAGCACACGGGTGGCGGCCCCCACACGGCAGCGGCGCAAGATGACGTTCCAGTCGTGGATGCTCTCCGAGCCGAGTGTCAGGCATCCGTGCACTTTGCCGTACTCGCAGCCTTCAATTAATATGTTATAGCATGGACCGTTCTCCAGGGCCTTGTCGGCGAAGGTGCCCTTGCCTCCCTTGAGCACCACGGCATCGTCGTTGACGTTCATGTAGCATCCGCGCACCACCACGTCGTGGCACACGTCGATGTCGATGGCGTCGGTCGACGGCCCCTTGATGTCCTCAGTGGAGGAGTAGATGTAGAGGTCGATATAGCGCACATGGTCACTACGATAGACGTGGTTGGTCCAGAAAGGCGAGTTGATGAGCCGCACGTCCTGTATGGTGACGTTCTTGCAGTTCGAGACATACGTCAGTCGCGGGCGCTGTGCGTCCTTGTTGGTGCACTGCGGGTTCCACTTGCGGCGTATCCAGAACTCCTCCCAGTAGTTCAGCCCGTTGCCGTCGATGGTGCCCTGTCCGGTGATGGTGAATCCGTCGAGGCCGTCGGCATTAATGAGTGCCACGAAATACTTGCACGTTTGTCCCTCGATGCGCGTCTCGCGTATCTCGAAGTCGTGCACACGCTCCGAGCCTTTCAGCACGGCCCCCTCCTGGAGGTGCAGATGTGTGCCCTGCCTGAAGAATAGGCTGCCGCTGAAGAACGTACCCTTCGGCACGACGACGACTCCCCCACCCTCGTTGGCGGCACGGTCGATGACGGCCTGGATGGCCGCTGTCTGTATGTCGGTGGTGCCCTGGCGCACGCCGTAGTCGGTGAGCACGTACTGGCGGCCAAGGTCGGCCAGCTTCACCTTCGTGGTGTCGCGGAACCACTCGGCAATGGGCTCGCCGTTGGGCCACAGCTCCTGTTTCTCCACTTTCTTCTTCCCCTCGGCCAGCAAGCACGCCGTGAGCAGTACAAGGGCCATAATCATTCTCTGTTTCATTGTGATTATAACGTTTTTGGTTAGTTTGTGCAAAATTACGTAAAAAGGGCGTAACTACCAAACATTTACGCGAAAAGTTGTAAAATATTTTTGTGGTTTGGCTCAAAAGCCGTACCTTTGCAATCGCATAATGACTAAACTATTTGTAGATATGAAGCTCGTCATTCGTCACCGTCATTTGTTGCTGGTGCTTGGCTTTTTGCTTTGTGCCGTTGGCGCAGTACGTGGCAGCGGTCTCGACGACATACGCCAGGCCCTGGAGCAGGGCGGGGAGAACCAGGTGCAGGAGAAAGTGTACATACACACCGACAACCAGTGTTATTTCGTCGGCGACACTTTGTGGTACAAGGCCTACGTGGTTCGTGCCGACGACTTGCGGCCTACCGACATGAGCCGCATACTCTATGTGGAGCTGCTCTCGCCCGACGGTCTTCTCGTGGAGCGCCAGCAGATTATCGTCAGCCCCACGGGATTCACCTGCGGGCAGTTCGAGCTGCGCGACTCGCTCTACAGCGGGTATTACGAGCTGCGGGCATATACGCGGTGGATGCTCAATTTCAACGTGCGCCACCACCGCTACCGCCGCGACGAGACTTGGTGGTTCTACAACAAGCAGATGGCAGCCGACTATTTCCGCATCTGGGACGGCCTCTACTCCCGCGTGTTACCTGTATACAGCAAGCCCGAAGCAACAGGCGACTATGACGCACGCCGAATGTACCAGCGGCCGAAGACACGACTGCCGCGACAGAAGAAAGACGACCTCATAGTGAAGTTCTACCCCGAGGGCGGTCACCTGATAGAGGGCGTGGCCAACAACGTGGCCTTCGAGGTCACCGACCAGCACGGCGAGGCGCAAAACGTGAAAGGCACCGTGGAAGGGGGGAGCAACACCATTGACATAAAGACAGAGTACATGGGCCGCGGCTCATTCGTGGTCACTCCGGGCGACAAGCGCCTGAAAGCACGTTTCACTTGGCGCGGCAAGGAGTGGAGCGCAAACCTGCCCAAGGCCGAAGACGTGGGCGTGGCCATGCGCCTCGGCGATGACGGTAAACTGGAGCTGACAGCCAAGGGAATGGCACAGGACAAGGACTATGGCCTCTCGGTGATGTGCCGCGGAAAGCTGGTCCATTTCGAGACTATTGGCAATGCCGTCCGACCCTCAACCCTCAACCTTCAACAATTCCCTACCGGCGTGAACGAAGTGACACTCTTCGACAGCGACGGGCGGATATGGGCCGACCGCCTCTTCTTCGTGAACCACCACGAACACGACGCCTCGCTCATAGCATCGCCGATAGAGGCAACCCACACATACGCCCCCTACGAGAAAGTAAGCGTAGACGTGCAACTACCCGATGTCACTGAGCCTACGACCTTCTCGCTCTCCATACACGACACAGGCACAGACGAACCCACATACGACGACGGCAACCTGATGACCGACATGCTGCTCTCGAGCGAACTGCGCGGATTCGTGGCACGTCCGGCCCACTATTTCGAGGCCGACGACGCTGAGCACCGCCGTCATCTCGACCTCCTGATGATGGTGCAGGGATGGCGCAAGTATAAGTGGCAGGAACTGGCCGACACCACACGTGAGATGCGCTACAAGCCGGAGACAACCATGACCATAGAGGGCGCGGTGTACAAGACGCTTGGCATATACGACGTGGAACCCGACGAGATACCCTCGTGGCAGGACGGCCTGGGAATGGTGGGCAATAAAGCTACCGACGACGATGACGCCGCAGCGCAAGACCCCTTCACCGAGAGTGGCGCCGAGGCGGAGATTATAGGCAACTCATGGGACTCGGACTCGCCTGAGACTGACAGGAGCTTCAGCTACATCGAGTACGGTGGCGTAGGCGACGCCAACAGCCACGTTGGCGTGAACCACGGCAACCTGAAATACGAGGTGCTCGTAGAGGCTGAATTGTCGGTCGGCGGCAAGTACGTGGGCAGCATACAGAAAACACAGCAGGGATGCTTCATCTTCGAGGTGCCGCCATTCTATGGCAATGCCTACCTCAACATGAAGGCATACAAGGAGAACGACTCCATAAAGAAAAACATGGCCTCGCACAAGGACAAGAAAGTGCTCGACGAGCTGGCCTTCCCCGACTACTACGTGAAGCGCGACATCTTCTGGCCTGTCTACACCCACGACTACACCTTCTACGAGAAACACCAGCCCGAATACGACGCTGAGATGCTCATCGACACGCTCTCGGAACTGTCGATGGAGAACGACGTACACCAGTTGGGCAACGTCAACGTGAAGGGACACCGACGCGGCCGACGTGCCATAGACTGGAAGAAGCCGGCATTCGTGATGGACGCATACGACATTTATAACGAGATTACCGACCGTGGCCTCTCCTTCGGCAAGTACGACATGCGGCAGTTCCCACTACAGGTGTGCCGCCTGCTCTACGGAAACATGAACCGATGGAACACATACAACGTCGACGGACGGCTCGACGGGCACACCTACTACCGGAACTACGCCCCCGAAGAGGCTGTGCAGTTCAGGGCAAACCGGACAGGACAGTGGATATACCGCCAGCTGCGCCTGAAACGTCTGCAGGACATCCGTGTGTTCAGCGACTTCGAGCCGCGCACCGAGGACTCGCTGATGATTGAGAGCCTCTATTCGGCCGACGCCACCGTCGACATGGTGACCATCCCCGACGAAGGCGAGCAGCCAACGTTCCGCGACCGTCATCTGGTGTTCCAGGGAATAAACATGGCCGAGGAATTCTACCAGCCCGACTACAGCGGTTTGGCTGCCGACGGACTCCCCGCCGACTACCGCCGCACACTGTACTGGAACCCAAACGCCGTCACCGACGAGCAGGGACGGTTCACCGCAACGTTCTACAACAACGGAAAGGAGACGCGAATGCGGATGACCGCAGCCAGCGTAACCACCGACGGACGACTGCTACACACTGAAAAACAATAAGTATGCCCCATAAAAACAAAAATACAGAAAAATGAAAAACTTTCTAATTACCGCACTCTTTTCAATAATCCTCCTGCCCTCAGCAGCACAGGAGCGTACAACAATGGCCACCCTCTACCGTGAGTTCAAACCCTCGGTAATCTATCTCACTAATGGGAAAAAGCTGAACCAGAACCTCACCAACGTATTCCTGAAGAACAGCACCCTCGTCTACCTCAAGGGCACCTACACCATGGAGGCCAACATGCAGACCATACGACGTGTGGAGTTCGACGACCGTCAGTACGATGTCATAGAGGGGCAGCTGGCCGAACTCATTGACAGCGTGGGCAACGACTGCGTCTACCGTGTGGACTATCTCGACATGGACGCCTACCAGGCACAGCTGAAAAACAACATCAACATCTCAAACATATCGCTGGGCGACCAGATCAGCACATCGACAGTGGATCTCAACACCGAGGAAGACTTCAAGTTCCCCCTCGTCCACAAGTACTACATGTGCTATAACGGCGAGACCTTCCCCGTCCACGAGCGCGAGATATGGCGTCGTCTGCCCAAGGACAAGGACATACGCCGCATGTTCAAGACCATCATCACCAAGCAGGGCTTCAGCTGGACCAGCGACGAAAGCGTCTCCGAGCTGCTCCGTGCTATCATCAGCGTTTCCAAGACTGAGCAGTAAATACGGGCGAATTTCGGGAGTGCTACTTCGGATTTTCACTGAATATCCGAAGTAGCACTTCCGATTTTCTGCGAATATCCGAAGTAGTGCTTCCCAATATTTTGGAAACGAATTTGAATAATTATTATAATTTTGTCCACGAATTTGAATAATAATTATAAATATTCGTGGAACAGATTATTCATATTATTCACATTCGTTTCCACGATAGGGCATTTTCGTTATAATGCGTTTAATCTGCCCCCTGCGGGAACGTTTTGTGGGTCAGTCGCAAAACTGTGTTGATGTAGTTACTATGTTTGCAAAGCGTTAGCCACGAATAGCGCAAAAAAGAAGCGTGAAAAGGAAATTATTTGTATCTTTGTAGGTGCAAATATAATGTC
>CAJOEC010000092.1 GCA_905233425.1 uncultured Prevotella sp.
TGACCTACAGGACTCTTTCTAAGGCGCTTCAGGATGGGCTTGAACCAACGACCCCCTGATTAACAGTCAGGTGCTCTAACCAACTGAGCTACTGAAGCAAGTTTGACTTTCGCTCTTGAAAGTGCTCTTCATTTCTGAATTGCGGGTGCAAAGGTACGGATTTTTTCTGAAACTTGCAAATTTTTTGACTATTTTTTTTGAAAAATGTTGTTTTTTCCTGGAAAAGTAGTAATTTTGCGGTGAAAAAGCGATACAAACACGATAAAAGGATAGCTATGGACTGGAATAAACTGATATCAAACTGCCGCCTTGGGCAGGAAGACCGACACCCTGAGCGGCATGACGACCGCACGGAGTTCAAGCGCGACTATGACCGGCTGATATTCTCGGCACCATTCCGCCGTCTGCAGAACAAGACGCAGGTGTTCCCACTACCCGGCAGCATTTTCGTACACAATCGACTGACACACTCCTTAGAGGTTGCGAGCGTGGGCATGTCATTAGGCAATGATGTGGCATCGGCGCTATTTCGCAAGAATGACAAGCCGCTGCTGTCGGAGCTTGGGCAGATAGTGGCATCGGCCTGTCTTGCCCATGACTTGGGCAATCCCCCCTTCGGACATTCTGGAGAGAAGGCTATCCAGACATTCTTCACTGAGGGCAAGGGCATCGGGATGAAGGAGAAAGTGTCGGCGGCATTCTGGGACGACATCACCCATTTCGAGGGCAATGCCAATGCTTTCCGCCTACTTACTCATCAGTTCAAAGGGCGCCGTCCTGGTGGTTTCGTGATGACCTACTCCACACTGGCCAGCATTGTGAAATATCCCTATTCTTCCTCGTTAGCGGGCAAAAAAGGCAAGTTCGGCTTTTTCAATAGTGAGGCACCAGTGTATGAGCGCATTGCCGACGAGATGGGCATCCTGCGGTTGTCTGCCCCTGGTGCTCCGCTGCGCTTTGCCCGCCATCCACTGGTTTATCTTGTCGAGGCGGCAGACGACATCTGCTATGAGATAATGGACCTTGAGGATGCCCACAAGCTGAAGATACTCTCTTTCGACGAGACGGCCAGCCTGATGTTATGTTTTTTCGATGAAGATACTCGGAGCCGTATTCTCCAGCGCATCGCCGACGAGCAGCTGACCGACCCCAATGAGAAGATACAGTATCTGCGTGCGTGTGTGATAGGAAAGTTGGAGAACGAGTGTGTCGAGGTTTTCCTGAATCACGAGGAGGAGATACTTGACGGAAGTATGACAGGCTCGCTCATAGACCATATCAGCGAATTGCCCCATGAGGCTTACAAGGCTTGTACCGTAGTGTCTAAGAAACGTATCTATAAGAGCCAGCCCGTTCTCGACGTGGAGTTGTCGGGTTACCGCATTATGGCCACGCTGATGGAGCTGATGGTCGAGGCCATAGAACACCCAGAACGTTACTACAGCCAGCAGCTCATAGGTCGTGTAAGCAGCCAGTACGACATAGAGAATGACGACCTTGAGACTCGTCTCATGGCCGTCATTGACTATATCAGTGGCATGACTGATGTCTATGCCCTTGATGTCTACCAAAAGATCTGTGGCATATCACTTCCGATAGTGTAGTTTCCTATTCGGTGAAAACCTTGAAAGTATAGCCTTGTTCTTTAAGCCAGGCTATGCTTTCCGGCAGTGCAGTATGCAATTTCTCTATTGACTTCAATGAGTCGTGGAATGTGATGATCGAGCCGTTGCGTGTATAGCGCTTCACGTTGTCGACAACGTCCTGTGCGGTCATCCATTTTGAGTAGTCGCGTGTCACGAGGTCCCACATCACCACCTTATACCTACGCGACAGCACAGCATAGAGTGCGTGGCGCATCCAGCCATGTGGCGGCCGGAAAAAGGGGCTGTGTATATAGGCGTTGGCTTTCTCCACATTGTACATATATTTCTTAATGCTGTGACGCAATCCTCCAATGTGGTTATGGGTATGGTTGCCCACCTGATGGCCGTCGGCCACTATCATTTCGTAAAGTTGCTGATATTTGCGCACATTGTCGCCCACCATGAAGAACGTGGCTTTCACGTCGTGCTCGCGTAGCGTCTGCAGGATGAAGGGCGTGGACTCTGGGATAGGGCCGTCGTCGAACGTCAGGTACACTGAACGCTCGCGGCGGTCCATTCTCCATAGGGCCCTTGGATAGAGCCAGCGCAGATAGATTGCGGGCTGCTCGATGATCATATTACCACTGAGGCATGCGTCCGCCTTTCGACACGAACACCTGTGCCAGCTCTTCGAGACGGTTCTGATACTTGTCGGCCAGTTCGGTGTCCACGATGTCGGCAATGTTAATGAGCCGTTGCATGATGTAGAACATGTGCAGGTGGCAGCTTGACTCGCAGCTCTTGAAGCTCGGTCCTTGGAGCGAGTTATAGTATGTCATGTACTGGTCGCTGTTGTCCCAGAGAGCCTGCATCACCTCCATGGCTTTCTCGTCGTTGCCCAAGAGTGCGTATGTCTGTGCCATCTCTATGCTGCTGCCCTGGTAGTCGTGGGGCACATTCTCGGCGGGGATTTCACTCTCGGCGCGCTCCAGCACCTTGGCGGCCTTCACCGAGTCACCCTCTTCAAGCAGCTCCGATGCCAGTTTCACCATCAGGCGGCGGTGAGTGTAGCACATGCGCATGACTGTCTCATCGAGATAGATGCCAGGAGTGTTGACCCCGCCAAACTTGAATCGGTCCATGACATTATGGTATGTCTTCTCGGTGTCGAAGTTGGTCATTCCGTCGACCACACGTCCGTCGATGTTCGTTGTGAAAGGAGTGATGCGGTTTGTCAGTCCCTCCTGCACGAAGTTGTCGCCCAGGTTCATGTAGTTCTCCTCGCCCACAGTGTATGCCACGTATAGCGGGCGCTCCCAGTTGGCGTGTGCCAGCATTTCGAGCATCATCAGCTTGCTCTTGTCGAGCGAGTTGAGACCTGTAAGTGATATGGCCATCCGGTCGGGGATGCTGTCGCCCTGGATCTTCATTCCGCTACGACGCACGGCATCCTTGTCGATAGTGACGTAAACGGTGTCGGTAGGTATGACCTGAAGGCTGGCGTCGAGGTCGTAGTACGGGTCGTTGAGAACCTCCGGCATCTGTGCGTAGGCCAGCTCTATGGCATCCTTCTGGCGCTTACGCAGTTCGGTACTGCGCTTGTTGCGCACCCACTGGTCGAGGACGTTCTGCAGCTCGTAGGGCTTCTCGCCGAAGAGTTCCTTTACCTCGTCAGGATACTGCGTGCGCAGCAGTTCAATGGCTTGCTTTATGTTGCTGTCCACACGAATGTACTCATTCGTTCCCGAGCAGTATTCCAGTCGGCTCCACGTTATGGGCAGCGACGGCGAGTCGTAGGCCGGGCGCAGCATCTGGTCGATGTACCAGTCGGTCTGCAGGTACGACAGGTTACAAACGCGTGCATCGGTTCGCACGCTCTCAGTGTCCTGGTTGTACCACAGTGGGAAGGTGTCGTTGTCGCCGTTGGTGAATACTATGGGGTTGCCCTCCTCCTGTAGCGACATGAGGTAGTTCTGGCCGAAATCCCTACAGGTGTAGCGGTCGGAGCGGTCATGGTCGTCCCATGTCTGGCTGCCCATCTGTATGGGTACCATCAGACATGCGACGCTGACAACAGCCGCCAGTGTGGTGGCAAATTTCTCGTTCTTCACTACTCCCCTCAGCATTTCTATCAATGCTGCCACGCCCAGACCGCACCAAATGGCGTAAGCATAGAACGAACCTGCGTAGGCATAGTCGCGCTCACGTGGCTGCTCAGGTGTCTGGTTCAGGTAGACCACGATGGCCAGGCCTGTCATAAAGAACAGGAAGAACACCACCCAGAACTGCTTTATGCCCTTCTGTCCGCGCATCATCACCTGCCAGAAGATTCCTATCAGACCCAGTATGAGCGGCAGACAGTAGAACACGTTGTGTCCTTTGTTGTTCTTCAGCACGTCGGGCAGCATCGACTGGTCGCCCAGTCGGGCATTGTCAATGAACGAGAATCCTGTGAGCCAGTTACCATGCTCCAGTTCACCATTGCCCTGAATGTCGTTCTGTCGTCCGGCGAAGTTCCACAGGAAATAGCGCCAGTACATCCAATTGCACTGGTAGGAGAAGAACCAACGCAGGTTCTCCCACTGAGTGGGAATCTTCACCGTCTTGCCTTCGCGGTAGTTCGACGGGCGCTGGTTGCCCTCCACTCCACCGAGCCAGCTCTCGTAGTCCTGTATGTGGCGCGGACTATTACTGTACATGCGTGGGAACAGCATATTCTGGGCGTAGACAGGCTTGTCCTTTGTGCTGACGATGAAGTAGCTGTCGGGTTCGTCGGCACTGGCCTTTTCACGACGCTGGTACATTGGCGCACCCTCGTCCATGGTCACGTGGCCGTTCTTGTCTACGAGATACTCTGAGTTGTATGCCTGACCCCAGAGCAGAGGACGGTAGCCATACTGGTCGCGGCTCAGGTAGTTACCGAGAGTGAAGATGTCCTCGGGCGAGTTCTGGTCCATCGGCGGGTTGGCCGACGAGCGTATTACGATGACAGCATACGACGAGTAACCAATCATCAGCATCAGCATACAGAGCAGTGTGGTGTTCTTCAGGCGGGCAGGAATCAGCGGGCCGTTCTTCGTGCGCTGGAACAGCACGAAAGCGATGACAGCCAGCACCAGCACGCCGATGAAGAATGCGCTCCATCCGAAGCCGTAGAAGGGCACTCCGAGCATACCGAAAGCCAGAAGGAATGCGATGTTCTGGCGCATCCAGCTCTGCTTCGTAGGCTGTGCCATCTGCGTCTCGTATATGGCCCAGATGACCAATCCGATGAGCAGTACCAAGTATATGTATTCGCCTGTATTAAAGGGCATTCCGAGTGTATTGACAAAGAACAGCTCGAACCATCCACCCACGGTGATGATGCCAGGCACAACGCCGTAGAGAACGGCGGCCAGCAACACGAAAGAGACGACGAGGGCAAGGATGCTGCCCTTGAGGTTTGCATTGGGGAACTTCTTGTAGTACCACACCAGCACGATGGCCGGCAGACACAGAAGGTTCAGCAAGTGCACGCCTATCGAGAGGCCTGTCATGTACATGATAAGCACAAGCCAGCGGTCGCTGTGAGGCTCGTCGGCATGGTCCTCCCATTTCAGGATGAGCCAGAACACCACGGCGGTGAAAGCCGAGGAATAGGCATAGACCTCGCCCTCGACGGCCGAGAACCAGAAGGTGTCGCTGAACGTGTAGATGAGGGCGCCCACAAGACCTGAAGCCTCGATGGCGATGAGCTTCCAAAGTGGAAAGTTGAGGGTTGAGGGTTGAGAGACTTTATCTCCTCCTCTAAACTCTGGACCCTCTACATTAAACAATAAGCGCCGCGCCAGATGCGTGATGCTCCAGAAAAGGAATAATATACAAGTGGCCGAGAGCAATGCGCTCATCGTGTTCACCATATAGGCAACGGTGGCGGGGCTGCTGGCAAACTGCGAGAACAGATTGGCCGTTAGCATGAAGAATGGTGCGCCGGGCGGATGGCCCACCTCGAGACGGTAGCCAGTGGTGATAAACTCGGGACAGTCCCAGAACGAAGCCGTAGGCTCGATAGTGGAGCAGTAGACAAAGGCGGCGATGAAGAATGTCAGCCAGCCCATGATGTTGTCCACCAGACGGAATTGTTTCATATTATTTCTCTCTTAGCCCCCTAAGTTAGGAGGATGGGGGTCTGAACAAGCGTACCAAACCCATTTAAAGTTAAACCAATTATGGGGTGTCTGCGCCTGTTCAGACACCCTTTCCCCTAACCTAAGGGGCATATCGCGTGCAAAGATACGAATTTTCGCTGAAACGATGACAGAATATACAAATTAATTTACTTTTGCACCCATTTATTAACACACATTATTAGTGCTGTGCAACGGTATGACTGCTAACCCCATCGGAAAAACAGGCGAACAACATTCGGGGCTGTCGCATCGCAAATGACGGACAGCCCCGTAAATGAGTCGTATTCATCGGGAAGGTCAATATGCCTCTTCCTCCAGTTCTTCGTCCTCCCACACGTTGGCGTTGCGGTAGCGTCGCGACTCCGGGTCTTTCTCGCCCTCCTCGTCCACGCCACCGTAATTGATGTCGTCCACGTCGCCGCCGGAGGTCACATCCTGCGAGCTGCAGACCATCTTTGCTGTTCCAATGTATGCCACCAAGAGCGATGGCGCGATATAAGTCTTTTTCATTGCTGTCTGTCCTCCTTTCGCTTACTTGATGATTACTTTCTTTCCGTCCTTCACGTAGATGCCCTTGGCGGGCTTCGTCACATGGCGGCCCTGCAGGTCGTAGGCCTGCCCCGTTTGTTGCGACCGAGTCGCGATGGACTGGATGCCGGTGGTCTCGCCGCCATTATCGAATTTCATAGTGATGCGCGAATCGGCTGCGGAAATATCCGAAAGCACCATATAGAATGAGAAATATCCCCGGAAGGCTTTCGTTGTAGTTTTTCCCAAAGAATACCAGAACTTGTTGCCACTCAGGAACAGTGCGCTCTCAGGTATCTCCGTTCCTGCCTCGTAGGTGCCAATGAAACTATTGTAGTCGTAGTACCACTTGCCGTTGCGCTTATACTTGTCCTCGTCCCTGTCAACAGAGAGTTCGTCCGAAGGTGTGATGTCAACGCCCTCCACGCTGAACTCCGTCACGCCGCTGCCCACCTTTATAATATATGGATGGTTGGCCTCCATGGTCGTGACATTATCGAAGTTCACCTTCAGGGCGACGATATTCTCCCCGGTCGCTTCGTCGTATGTGGCCTCGCAGCCCGTGAAGTCGGCAATTTGCACATCGTCGCCAAAAGCCGTCTTCGTCTGTGCCTCTGTCATGGCGAATGGCAGACAGATGCTGCTCCAGTTGCCAGCAGAAATGGTACGCAGCACACGCACATTGACACCAGCAGCCTCAGATGGTGCTGTGGTCGAGTTCTCGTCGAGCACGATGGTATGCGCCGCCACCACCTTCACCTTGAAGCTCACGTCGTCAAGATAGTCCTTGCTGCTTGTCCCGTATCCGAACCACAGGTTCTTCAGCGTCACGTCGTATTCACCGATAGTCACGTCGCTGCCAACGGTGAACGACACGGAGAGCAGCCCCTCCACGTCGGCTGCGCTGATACTTTCCGACGAGGCCACGGGGATGGTGGCGATGCCGTTGGCATCCACTGCGCCGATGGTAGCCGTAGCATTCTCCCATAACTCAGAGACGCTGTATTTCCCGGTCGTAGCGAAGCCCGTGGCAGGGAAATGCGCATCGAACTGCATGGCAGTGTAAGTGTTAGCCTTGCCGTCTGTCAAGTTCAGCGTAAAGGCTACTGTCTCTCCTGGCAGTGCCTCCACGTCGGGCACTGTCACCGTCTGTGCCGTTGCCCCTGCGCACAGGGCGCAGAGGGCAAGGCTAAGGATTGTTGTTTTCATCTGTTTCATTCTGTAGTTTCTAATTCGTTCAAGTCTATTTTCTTGGCGGCATGTTGCAGCACGAGCGAGGCATCCAGGGCGTCCACCTCGTCGCCGTTGTTGGTGTCGGCGGCTTCCTTGATGAAGTCAGTGTTCTCGTCGCCGAACTTATGCGCCACATACTGTAGGATGAGTGAGGCATCGAGCGCGTCCACCACGTCATCGCCGTTGGCATCGCCGTTCTTATAGACCGACAGGCGGCCGTTGCGGGTCGAGGCGGTGGTCACTGTCTCGTCCTCCTCGGTCACCTCCACCAGGTTGATGAGCACAGGGTAGTCCAGGGCGGTAATGATATCTTCGCTGACGTTGATGGTGAACACCAGCAGGGCGGCGTTGCCCTCGGGTACCGTGCCGCCGGTCAGGGTGAAGATGTAGTTACGCTCGTCCTGCTTCGAGTACGAGACACTATAGCCCACAGCCTTCTCTGACATCTCCACTTTCGTGAAGTCGGGCGTCAGCACCTCAGGGAACTCTAACTGGAAAGTCATGTCCTTTAGCGGGCGCACGGCAGACAGGTAGATGGGATATTTCACCGTGGCTCCCGGCTTCGTCACCTTGTTCATCAGGTAGAACGAGTGCTTCTCCACTACAGGCATTCCCGGCTCGCCAGGGTCGCGGGGGTTGAACGTGAAGCGGGCCTCGAAGTTCTGGTAGTACGAGTCGGTCACGGTGTAAGAGAAGCTCGACAGCTTGGTGTACTCCTCGCCGTTCAGGTACCAGCCGTCGAAGTCGTAGCCATCGTTGGCATAGGCCGAAATGGTGATGCTGTTGCCGATGAGTACACGCTGTGAGCTGAAGTTCGTCGTTCCACCCTCGGTGGCTGTGGCCGTCACCGTGCGCTTCTCTATCGGCTGGCTCGGTTCGCTGGGGCTGTCGGGGTTAAAGGCAAACCGCGCCGTGATGCTGCGGTGCTTCGCCGTAGTGGTGTAGGTGAACGAGCTGCTTGTGGACAGTTCGTCGCCCGTGGCATCGTCATACCATCCCACGAAGTCGAACTTGTCCTCGGCGTAGGCACGGAGTGTTACACTGGTGTTGGCCAGATAGCGGCCTCCGCCACTGGCCGAACCTCCTTCGGTGGTGTTCAACTGCAGCTGGTAGTACATAATCATGCTTGGCTCCTGAGGTTCCGACGGGTTCGACGGGTCGAACACGTAGTTGGCTGTCAGCTGCTCGTGGCCAGCGCCCTTGGTGTGGGTGTAGCTTGTCGAAGTGGAGAGCAACGTGCCCTCGCTGTTCGTCCAGCTGACGAAGCGGAAACCCTCGTTCACGTAGGCCCTTAGGTTCACTGCCGTACCCTCGGCGTAGCGGCCCGAACCCGACACCGAACCGGCCTCGGCGGGAACCACCTTCACCTCGAGTTTCATGGGCGGCTGTCCCGGCTCGGGTGGGTCAGACGGGTCAAACCCGCTGCCCACCTGGCCCCAGCTGCCGACGCTGACGAGCGTCAACAGCAGTATGGTCAAATATCTTATTCGTATCGTCATAACTCAATACTCTTTATTGAAACGAAACATGTTTTTCTTGGAAACGACTCTTTTTTCGGAAACGAATTACCGTAATTATCGTAATTTACTCGTAATTTTCATAATTGTCTTTGTAATTGTTGTAATTAATTCGAAATTAGGTTCATTAGGAGTTAATTATGAGTTTTACGGGATAATTATGGTCATTACGGTAATTCGTTTCCAAAGAAAAGCTCCATTTCAGGAAATTCCATTTACTTCAGCACCTTCTTTCCGTTCACGATGTAGAGACCCTTCTGCGGGGCGGTGATGCGCTGACCGTTGAGGTTATAGTACTCGTTGGGTGTTGAGTATTCAGCATTGAGAGACTTTATCTCAGTGACGATTGTGCCACCCACGCGGAGCACGAAGCGGCTCTCGTTGGTGCCCTGGTCGGCGCTGAAGGTGTAGCTGCCGCTGCTGAGGTCGGTCTCAAAGCCTGTCTCGTTATCCACCAGTGTGATGTTCTGGAAACCGTTGCGCGGGGCGCTGATGGTGTACTCACCACCCTGGGCCACCTTGAAGCCAAGCTTCACGGTGCCGTCACCTATCGGACGCTCGTTGATGGCCATCTGCACACCGTTTTCGATAGTCCAGATCTGAGGCACGTTGGCATCCATTGACATGAACTTCGAGGCGTCGCAACTCACCTCATAGTCCATCAAGGCCTGTGGGTTCATCACGAAGCGGGTTTTGTCGCTCATCTCATCATTACTCAGTACCACGTCTATCAGCTTGCGCTCTGAGGGGGTAGCAACGCGGGCAGCGTTCTGACTCTCAATCACGTCAGTCAGCTGGCGACCGTCGATGGGGAACGAAATCGAGTTTACCTCGTCCGGGCACTGCACGAAGATGGCCTCCAAGGGCTTGATGGCGTAGTCGTCGTCGATGATGCTGTAAGCCTGATAGCTCCAGGTATAACTATTAACTTTACTCCAAACTGTGATAGGTGCGGTGAAGTTCAGTTTGTGGATGTTGTAGTAGGTCTGCCAGGGGTTACCCACGAGGTTCCAGCCCTTATTAGCCGTTACATCCGAAGGATGTGCTTCAAGGGCCTTCACGAACTCCTTGTTTGAGAGGATATACTGCTTCGAAGCATTGTTCTGGGCCACGAACTTCGAGCTGGCTGCTTTAGCGGTCTGGTAGATGAAGCCCGTTCCGGCAGGGATAATGTCATCGGCAGTGTAGTTCTTCCAGCTGGCTCCAGTACCTGTGGTGGCTCGTTGTGCTCCGTCGTAGTAACGTATGGCATAGCTGGTGGGCTGGCCATTATCATCGGAAGCAGTGGTGATGTCGCCGACTTTAGTGTCAAAAGGAAGAGTGAGGAAGTACCAAGTCTTTCCTGATGTCCGTACGTTTTCACTCAGTTCGCCGGTGATATTCACATTGTTGTCATTATTGCTGAGCATCATGTTCCACATTTGACCTACCCCATTGTAGGCTATGGGACAAAATTCAACACTCATATCGCCTATTGTCTGTACGTCGCTGCCATTTACTGTGAACTGTGCCTCTCTACCGCTAAAATGCAGATTAGGCGTGCCACCGATGCGCTGACCATCATTCAGTATAAGTGGCTTCTGCACATTGTAATCTGTGATGTCGGCAGAGTTGAAGCCCTCTATGTTGCACTGATACCAATATGGGTCAAGTCTGTAAGAGAACTCCAGGTAGTCGGGCACTTGCAGCGTGATGTTGCTCATGTTGTTACCATCGAAGAAATTATTTGATGACAAGTGCACCACTGTTGGAGATTTTAGCTTAACCGTAGTCAGCTTAGGACAATTGGTGACAACTGCGTAACTAGGTTTAGAATCATCCCAATAACCACCAGTACCCTCAGCAAAAGTTGTTGGCCATTCTGCATATACGAGGTTATTGCAATGACTGAAAGCTTCGTAGCCAACCGTCATACCCTCTGTAACAATCAGTTCGTCAGTAGCAGTGTTATAGAAGGCTCTTCGGTAAATATTTTTCATACTCGCTGGAAAACGCGGGTTAAACTGGGAACAGTTATAGAAAGCTGCGCTTGCTATCCAAGTGATACCCTCTGGGATGGTGAAGGTACGCAGGTTATAGCTATTGTAGAATGAACTTTCAGGTATAGCTCCTACGGCTGCAGGCATGTTAGCATTCTCCAGATAATAGCAAGTTGAGAATACGCCATTTCCCATGGTATTCAGCCCTTCTGGCAGGTTGACATTCTTTATCTTTGTTTTATAGAAAGCACTATTACCGATACTCGTCACTGTCTCAGGGATTACAATGTCGTTCTCCAAATCAGAACCAGAGAAAGCTTTGTCACCTATTTCTGTTATTCCTTGTGGCAGTTTCACTTCATGTAGGAATGGGTATTTATCATTTGTGAACATACTGGCGGGTATCTTGGTGGCTGTAGCCCCAGACATGTCGATACTCACGGCATTTACCATCAAACCGATGGTTGTCCAGTCATCATCACCGATAACGCCTTTAATTATTATCTTCTTAACACTTGATGCCGACTCAGGATATATCGCTTTCAGCACCTCCGTACCCAGCTGGCCTTCTACGGTAGTTGCTGCTGGGGTAATGGCGGGAGTATTGATAATGCCTATTTCAGAAAGGGTTGCGTCATCATAATATGAACCATTACCAGCAGGATTGTATAGGCAAGTCCAGCTAATGTCGTGCTTGCCGGGCGTCAGGTCTATATAGTAACGACGAGCATTACCATATGACTGATTGTTCTTGATAATCTGGAACAGTTCACCGTCAAGATAGACGCGCATGTTCATTCTACTATTGTTACAACGATATGTATAGCATAGTGTTGCGTCATTATCCACATTCACTGTGGCAGATAATGTAGATGTCAGTTCCGTGTTGTAATTATTTTTAGTTTGAAAGTAAAGATATTCATTGTAAGATCCCAATACCCACTTGTTATCAGTTGTGTTCTGGAATAGTATGGGGTACTCTGTCCAGCTGGGCGACACATAGTTGTTCGACATGTCAAGTGCATTTCCAAGAGTACTCTGTGCTTGATCCAGCTGAGCGGTGGTGGCATTGGAATCCTCATAGACCAGCTCATACTGCGTGATATAGAAGTTGTACTGGTCGGCTACCTCCAAATAGGTGAAGAGTTTATGCTTGGCCATGTAGTACTCGGCATCTGCTACAGTGAAGAATTGCCAATAGATGCTACCTTCGGCCAAAGCTGGCGACAGGCGGTCGCCATTGCTGCCATCAAAGCCAATGAACTCATCGCTTTTGTAGTAGTCGTCGTTCATTGACGAGCGCTGGATAGTATATCCCTTGCTCGATTCGGAGAAGATGAAGTAGTCCCACCAACTGCTAGGGTAATTAGTACTATAGATATAAGTATCGTATGCCTCAAGCAAATAGTTGTTGTCTGCCCACCTGATTTGATATCCGTTCTCCTCTTCTGTGGCATTAATTAGAACTTTGTCGCCGTAGGTTCCCAAACCTGCATAATACCAGCTTGTAGAGCTTTTGCAGAGGAACTTTCCCTCCGTCACGTTGTAAAGATAATAGTACTGCCCGTCTGCGGGAGCCTGTGCCTCCGGCAATGCGGGGGCAATGCGTGCCGATGCACTCTGCACGGCACCGATGCTTGCGACGAAGAGCGCAAGCAGAAGTCTTAATTTCTTCATAGTTGCATTTTTTAGTTATTAAACATGTGAATTAAAAAAACTTCAAAGAGCGTCACGGAAAGGGCATAAAGAATGGCGTGGCCAATCTTATGCACTTACCTAAGGGGCAGACGTAGGAAATTTGGAACCCCAGCTCACATATAAGAATGCAACCACGCCATAAGCGTGTGCATAGCCGTGCATGTGAGCGGAACGCCTCTTCCTGGCTTTCCCTTTGCTTCTTAAGTCGAACTATTCCAAAACAGATTTCCTACGTCTTTTCGGTAAGTGCGAAATAATAAGCTAATGCATCAATGAAACCGGATTTCTCCCCGATTCGGCGGCAAATTTACACAATTTTCCCGAACTGAACAAAAAAAAAGCGAAAAAAATTGCAAGTAATAAAAAAAATGCTTACTTTTGCAGCAGTTTAATGAATCCCCATTCTTTCTTGAATGGTTATAGCTACCTCAATGGTAGCTTTTTTAATAAGAGACACGGACATGAAACGAGTAACTTTTTACATTGACGGTTTCAATTTTTACTACGGTATAAGAACCGCCAAGCAGATTGACGAGAAATGGTACAATGCCTACTGGATAGATCTTGTCAAGTTTTTTAGCCTTTTCCTTGGTGAAGGTCAGAAACTGGAAAAGGTGGTGTATTTTACTGCCTCACCTCTGAATAGGGAGAAAAACCGCCATCAAAGTGCGTTTCTGAATGCAAACAAACTGATAAACGGAGACCAGTTCGAGATAGTACGTGGCAAGTATATTTCAAAGGAGATAAAATGTCCAAGGTGCAAGTATGCAATTATCCGTCCTGAGGAGAAAAAGACAGACGTGAATATATCCATACGCATACTTGCCGACTGTGTCAAGGATACCACAGATATTGTCGTTCTTGTCAGTGGCGACAGCGATTTGCTTCCGCCTGTTGAATTCATACAACGCAACTATCCCGAAAAACAGGTAAGAGCTTTCTTCCCACCGTCAATTTTCAGTCGCGATATTTCCAATAACATAAAAGCACACAAGGGTAAGATTACGTTGCTTGAAAAGAACTACAACAAGTTTGTAGTAGCTCAGATGCCGGAAAAGGTAACAGACGGTGAAAAGACATATTCCATCCCAGAAAAATGGAAGACAACTAAAATGGACTAAAAATTGTAAGCCATTGTCACTCCCTCTTGTTCGTATTTTGAAATTTCTCAGGTTTCAATTCACAAGACAGAAGCACAACGCTTCATATTAACCCACGAAGATTCGGCCCAATGGCCACAACCTCTCATGGTTGCGGGGGCAAAGATACGACTTTTCCGTGAATCTGCAAAGAAAAAGACGGAAAAATATGCGCGTGAATAAAAAAATGCCTACTTTTGCACAAAAATATTGCAGACATGGAAACAACATATCAGAATATTCACAGTGAGTCTGTTGCCCCTACTATAGGGCAAAAAGGAAAAAGGCATTTTATTCCGAGAAGCCGTTTGACAGACTACTTGTCAGAGGTGCGGAAGGAAGATATTCCGTGGGCTGTTAACTTTTTAGTGAGCCAGTTGGTCGTTGTTCACGACCCCATCAAACCTGAAAGGAAGCATGCATGGGAAGATTACAAATTGTCAGCTGAAATGGAAGCCTTTTCCTCATTTGAAAGGAAAAGTCTTCCTTCGGACTATGACAGTGCATTAATGGGAGCATCATGACTTTGAAGATGCCGTACAATACTTTTCTTCAATGACAATAGATGCAGACATAATTTTGACTCGCGACAGGAAAGGCTTCAATGAGTTTGACATCCCACATTCGTCCCCTTCAGACTTCCTTGACACTTATCTTACCAAGAACACCTAAATAAGCAATGGATAGTCTAAAAAAGTGAGACTTATAACGAAGGAAAAGCCGAACCGCGCAAGCGATTCGGCAATTATTTTTCAAAATTTCATCAAATTGGCGGTTTTCGGGTGACGAACCTGAATTATTCATGGTAATTACGCTATTTTGTTTTTAACATATAATTACCATCTAATTGACCATTAATTTCTCATTAATTTTTTGTGCGCAGCAATTAATGTACAATTAATGTTCAATTACATGGCAATTATATGTTAATGAAAGGTCAATT
>CAJOEC010000093.1 GCA_905233425.1 uncultured Prevotella sp.
ACATTTCAATTCCTATTACCGGGGGTTTCACCCCCGTCTGTAGTCTATCGCTCCTTCGGAGCTTTCCTTGCATAGACTTTCAACCGTACAGGTCGAACTATTTTGAGGAAAAACTGCCTGTTCAGACCCCAAACCCCCTAACTCAGGGGACTAATTCAAATATATCGAGGTCTTTGTCGTAAGCCGGTGACTGTATTGACAGGAGGTTTAGGACGGAATGGAAGACGTAGTGCTGGTCGAGCACGGGGGGCAGTTGGCCTGCTGGGGCTTTCTCCCCGGCAGATGTTTTTTTGTAGGTCCTGAAGCCGTCGGAGACCCATACGATGAATGGTATCTCGTACTGTACCTTTGGGGCGAGCTTCATGGGAAGGCCGTGCATGAAGATGTTGTTCTCGCCGAGCGACTCGCCGTGGTCGGAGATGAAGATGAGGGCGCTGTTGCGGTCTTTCATTGCCCGCAGGGTGTTGATCAGGCTGTCGAGGAGGAAGTCGGTGTAGCGTATGGTGTTGTCGTAGGCGTTTATGAGCCTGGGGATGTCTTTCTGGCCTTCTTCGACGTTCCGGGCTACGGGCTTGTAGACCTGGAACTGTTCCGGGTATTTGTCGGCATATTTGGGGCCGTGGCTTGTGCTGGTATGTAGTATTATGAGGACTTTGTCCTTGTTGCTTGATTCTATACGTTCACGCAGCCCCGCAAAGAGAATCCCATCGTAGGGACGCGACGTGTCGCGTCCGTTCCCCTGCGACGTGTCGCGTCCGTTCCCCTGCGACGTGTCGCGTCCGTTCTCGCGTCCGGGCACAGAGTCGGACGCGACACGTCGCGTCCCTACATGTGCGGTGGTTTCGGCGAGCTGGGTGTCGGTGAGGTATTCGTCGATGTGGATGGGTGGCTCTCCCCAGTTGGATGTCCGCCATGACACGTCAACGCCTGTCCTGAAGGCGTAGTTGGGGAGGAGTTCATAGAGCTGGTCGCTGTTTTTCGGTTCGAGAATGGCCTTGGTGCCGGCTGTGGTGTATGTGGCGCACGATGTGGCCTCGTAGACTTTCAGCCCTTGTTGCTTGGACAGCAGCGGGTTGGTGTCGCGTTGGTATCCATAGAGCTGGAAGTTGGCCTTTCGTGCCGACTCGCCTATGACGAGTATGACGACGGCCTTCTCGTGGTCGGCAATGGTTCCGTCGGGCAGCTTTATCTCCTCAGCATTTTGGTCTTGACGGCTGCTGAGTATGCGGCATGTATTGACGATGTATGACCATGGCTGCAGCAATCCGCCCAATTCGGTGTCGTGCTGGGTGATCCAGAGTGTCTGGCTGATATTGAGGGATGCGGCGAGGAGGGCTATTGCCAATGCGCTTCCGCAGTAGAGGCCCATTCGTTTGGCACTCCCCATGACGACAGGCTGCAGCAGACAATAGAGGGCCGGGAGGAGGCCGACGACGACGATGAAAAGCGCGAGGGTGGGGCAGAAGAAGGCCGATGCCTCGGAGTATCTGGTGTTGAAGACGTTCTCAATCGTCGTGGCATCGATTATGACGTTGTAGGTGATGATGAAATAGAGGGCGGTGGCATTGATGAGCGAAAGGATGGCGAGGAGTATGCGCCCTACAATCCTCAACAGAAACACGGTAAGGTAGGCGGTCATGAAGTTGAGCGCCAACATGATGACGACGAGCGACGAAAGGAGGAGCGCTTTCCCTCCTAAGGCTTCGTTGGTGCTGTCGGCCACATAACTGAAGAAGGGTATGTTGTATAGCAACAATGTGCCGACGCTCACAACAGATGAAAACGCGAAAAGCGAAATGGGGCGTATGAGTGTCTTTTTCATTTCTCTCATTTATTTGTTCATTGTCGGACGCGACACGTCGCGTCCCTACAGGCTGCAAAGTTAAGTAAAATAAACGATTAAAGACAACAAATCCCCTGTTTTTACGTTTATTTAGTAATCAATACAACTTCTAACCTACATTATTGGAATATGGAAAAACAATGGATTAAAACTGATTTCACGGATAAAGATTATCCCAAACTATGCCAATCTCTTTTATTAACATATAATTACCATGTAATTGAACATTAATTTCTCATTAATTTTATGCGCAGCAATTAATGTACAATTAATGATTAATGTTCAATTAATGTTCAATTAATGTTCAATTAATGTTCAATTACATGGCAATTATATGTTTAAATTAAAAGTGCGTAATCACCATGTAATCCGTTGTTGAAAATAGATATGAATAATCCAAGCCAAATAAACATGAGAACGAAGCATTTCATGCGGGGCCTTGCCTTGTACTTTTTGTTTTTGTGGTGTCTGATTCCGTCTGCCGCCCAAACCCGTAGTGATGATTTGAGTGAAACCGTTTTTGTCTTTTCGCCGGGCGAAAACGACGGGCTGCACATTGCCGCACGAGGCGACGATGGTGCTTGGCGCGACTTGGGACGGCTGTGCTCCAGCGACTATGGCACGTGGGGCGCGGAGAAGCGGATGTACCATCCCTGCCTCTGCCGTGCTTCCGACGGCACCTGGCGACTCGTCTTCCAGGTGAACGACCGCTCGCCACTCTTTGCCGCATCCTACAGCCGCGACCTGGTGAACTGGCGCCCGCAGGACTATCCCATCGTTAGCACGAAGAAGTGCATGAAGCCCATAGTGCGCCCTGCCGGACAGGGGTTCGAGGTGGTCTACGAGTCGGAGAAAGGCACACGTGTAGTCGATGCGAGCTACGATTTCCGCCATTTCACCACCGGAGAGCCTGTTAAGGGAGCGAAAGGGAGTGAAGGGGACGCTTCGGAGATCAGACATCATTTAGTGATAAATGGAAAGGGACAGGTGGGGCAGATGTTTGAGATAAGCGCCGCTGAGCTTGCCGCCATCCGCCATCACTTCGAGCAGAGCGGACGCGACTGGCGCATGAGCAACGAGCGCATGCACGACGACGCAAAGAACCTCGCCGACCTGCCCAAGACCATCGAGGCCACGCTGACCATCGACCCGACGAAGGAGAAAACCATCAGCGACAAACTCATAGGCATATTCTTCGAGGACATCAGCTATGCCGCCGACGGCGGGCTATATGCCGAACTGGTGCAGAACCGTGACTTCGAGTACACGGAAAAAGACCACGGCGGATGGAACGCCACCACCGCATGGCACTCGTCGCGGCCAATAGAGATTGAGACAGACCATCCCCTACACCCCAACAACCCCCACTATGCCGTGCTTTTGCAGGACACGCTGTGGAACGAGGGATGGGACGGCATCGTCGTGGAAAAGGGCAAGAAATACGACTTCTCGATGTTTGTCAATACCGGCGGACAGAGTCAGGACTTTCTTGTACAGATAGTGGGCGCTGACGGCACCGTCCTCGCCAAGAGCAAATTGAAGACTGGCGCAGGCGATTGGAAGCAATACGCCACCGTGCTCAATGCCACAGCCTCCGACACGAAGGCACGCTTGGCAATCATTCCGCAGGGAGTGGCGCGTGTTGGCGTCGACATGATCTCGCTATTCCCGCAGGAGACCTTCAAGAACCGCAAGAACGGACTGCGCCGCGACCTGGCACAGGTCATCGCCGACCTCCACCCGAAGTTCGTGCGCTTCCCCGGCGGCTGCATGAGCCACGGGCAGGGGCTGGAGAACATCTACCACTGGAACCACACCGTGGGGCCACTCGAGGCTCGCAAGCCCGACTTCAACATCTGGCACTACCACCAGACTCGCGGACTGGGATTCTTCGAGTATTTCCAGTTCTGCGAGGACATTGGCGCTGAGCCGCTGCCCGTGCTCGCCGCCGGTGTGCCCTGTCAGAACTCTGCCGCCAACGCCCAGGGCATAGGCGGACAGCAGGGAGGAATACCTATGGAGGACATGCCCGCATACGTCGACGAGCTGTGCAACCTCATCGACTGGGCCAACGGCGACCCTGCCACCAACGAGTGGGCACGTATGCGGGCCGAGGCGGGGCATCCTGCGCCTTTCAACCTGAAATATATCGGTATTGGCAATGAGGACATCATCTCGACCGTCTTCGAGGAGCGTTACGAGATGATTTGCCGTGCCATACGCGAGCGTCATCCCGATATAAAGATATGTGGCACCGTCGGCCCCTTCCACTCCCCCTCGGCCGACTATCTTGAGGGCTGGGACCTCTGCCGCCGCAATCCGGGCCTGCAGTATATGACCGACGAACACTACTATGAGTCGACAGGATGGTTCATCAACCACCGTGACTACTACGACAACTATCCGAGGAAAGCCCCCCTTTCAGCCCCCGAGGGGGCTACTATACTTTCTGAGGCAGGAGGTGTCGTGTCCCCCTCGGGGGACGAAAGGGGGGCTTCCACTAAGGTCTACCTCGGCGAATGGGCCGCCTCAACCAACGTGAAGCGACCCAACGTTGAGACAGCGCTGGCCGAGGCCCTCTACCTCACCGATATCGAGCGCAACGGCGACATCGTGGAGATGACCAGCTACGCCCCCATGCTCTGCAAGGACGGCCATTCCAACTGGAACCCCGACATGATTTATTTCTCGAACACCAGCATACGTACAACCCCGGCCTACGAGATCCAGCGCCTCTTCTCCGTCTATAGCGGCGACCGATACATCAGTTCACAGTTAAGAGTTCAGAGTTTAGAGTTAAGAGATGTTAGTAAACCACAAACTAAAGTCACTCAAAACTCAAAACTCAACACTCAACTGAAAAACCGTATTGGTGCCAGCCTCGTCCGCAACTCGAAGACAGGCCGCAGCTATCTGAAACTTGTAAACGCCCTGCCATCGACGCTGAAGATAAACATCGAGGGTGTCACCCTGCCCGCCACGGTGAAGTGCGAGCAGTTCACCGGTGCCATCGACGACCAGAAGGCAAAGGCCGAAATCATCGAGACCAGCGAACCAGCCACACTTCCCCCATACTCAATACGAGTCATCGAACTGTGACAACACTTTCATAAAGATTAATTATCCGCATGAGTCCGACAGTCGGCCTGAAAGGCCAAAAAGCTAATAGCCCAGGGCATCGCCCTGGGTATAGAGAGTGTGCAGCCCCGCCCTGTAGGGGCAAAAGAATGAGTAGGAGGCGTCGCCTCCGTTCAAGGCTTTTGCCCTTTCAGGGCGTGGGGCACTCGTCCTACTACCCAGGGCGATGCCCTGGGCTGTTGGCTCTTTGCCCCTTCGGGGCGTCTTCGGATGATTGTGGATAGGCATATTCATAAAACGCTATGGAAAGAACAGGAATATTTGTCGGGACATTCAACCCCTTCACCCTTGGCCACGACAGCGTCGTGCGCCGTGCCCTCCCGCTTTTCGACCATTTGGTCATCGGTGTCGTCGGCGACCATGTGCAGAAACCGGGTCTGCCCCCCGCCGAAGAACGTGTTGAGGCCATTGCCTCGCTTT
This sequence comes from uncultured Prevotella sp., assembly GCA_905233425.1. Classification (GTDB taxonomy): domain Bacteria; phylum Bacteroidota; class Bacteroidia; order Bacteroidales; family Bacteroidaceae; genus Prevotella. Next base: position 5,402 of record CAJOEC010000093.1, read on the forward strand.
ACGGCGACGAACCGCGTGTCAGCGTGAAGCCCTATTACGGCCTCGCCGTCGACTTCGCCCGTCAGGAGGGTGCCCGTTTCATTGTCAAGGGAGTCCGCTCAGTAAAGGATTTCGAGTATGAGCGCGAACAGGCCGACGTGAACCGCCTCATCACCAATGGGGAGATAGAGACCATACTTCTCTACGCCGAACCCCACCTGAGCAGCCTCTCGTCGACCATGGTGCGCGAGCTCAGGCATTTCGGAGTCGACACCTCGCCCTTCCTGCCATAAGGAACTGACAAGTTCGCAATTGGAAACGTTGTTTTTAGTAAAACAGATAAAAACAACAAAAACAGATAAAAACCATTTGTTCAGTTTTTCTCAGTCATGTATTTCCAGTAGCGGCGGGGCATGTCGTTGAGCTGCTTTCGGGGATTCATGCGTTCGCGTATGCAGATGGCCTTGAAATATGTGCGCCAGAGGTTCTGCAACAGCTGGTCGTCGCTGCTGATGACATCGTCGTTGAGGCGGCCGTTGGCTAAGTCGAAGGGAACGGCGGCTTCATCCTCGAAGGTGATGCGTATGACCCCACAGCCGGTTCCTTCCGAGGGGTAATAATAGCCATAGTGCCGCTTGGCATCGTAGATGAGCCAGGGCTGGTCGTTGAAGCGGTCTTGGAAATGGTCGGTGACGAGTGGAAGCACATTGTGGTCGGGGGCGACGACGGCGAGGTATGTGCCGTCCTTGGCTTTCTGGAAGCGTATGAACTGTTTCATGCGCAACTGTTCGTGCAGCACGCGGCGGGCGGTGTTCGTCACGGCCAGAACGTCGGGGTCGGCGAAGTTACGGGCAATATCCCCTTTGGTGAACACCTTGCAGATATAACGGAACAGCGGCTGGTTCAGCTCCCTCTGCTCCGACAGCCAACTGACGGAAATCAGCCTCATGGCCTCGCCCGACAGCCGTTTCTCCAGTCCGGCCCACACGCGACGTGCCTTCTCCTCGTCGCTATGCACTTTGTAGATATGCTCGCAGAACAGCGGCAGCGCGTCGCCCTCTGCAAGCAGCTGCATTTCCGTTTTGCCACCGCCCGCCTCATCAGGCAGCTCTTTCAATGCAAAGGCATCGAACACCGCCGTCAGCAGACCGTCCATCGTCCCGTCGAATGTGTAAACTGTCATTCAGGTCTGTCTCGTTAGTGTAAACTCCCACACTATTTGCTCTCGCGTGTCAGACACTCGATTACCAGCTGCATCTGACGTTTCCACGACAGATGCTCCACCGTGCGGCGTATGTCGGCGGGAGCCATGGCGAAACGCTGCATGAAACCGACGATGGCACGAATGTTGATGGGCGACTCGTCGGCAGGGGCCTTCAGGACGTATGGCTGGTGGTCGAAGTCGCTGTCCTGCTCGGAGTAGATGAAAGGCAGTCCGCGGCTTGCATACTCGCGGTTCTTCAGCGTCTTGATTGACGTGATGCCGCTGCGGTGGCGACCCAAGCTTCCCACGGCAAACTGGCACTGAGCGAACACCTCGTCGAGCTGCTGGCCGAAGAGCTGGCCGTGGAACACCACTTTGTCTTGTAGCCCATACTCCTCGATAATGGCACGGAAGCCGTAGCCGGTGCCCGAGCCGATGCCGTCCATCTCGCTGGGCCAAACATTGCCGACGATGTGGAAGACCACTCTCACCGGCACATCGCCGGTAGCATAATACTCGCCCAGGCCGCGAAGCAGACGGTCGTAGCCGTGCCACACGTGAACCTCAGCAACACCGATAAGGTTGAGGGTTGAGGGTTGAGAGTTAAGGGTTGAGTGTTGAGAGTTGAGCGTTGAGTGTTGAGAGTTGAGCGTTGAGTGTTGAGAGTTGAGGGTTGAGGGTTGAGAGTTGAGTGTTGAATGGTCCGACGATGTAGGGACGCGACGTGTCGCGTCCGCCAATTGGGGATTGAGTGGTATTACGTCGAGGTCGACACCGTTGCTGATGCGTATTGTGCGCTGGCCGAAGATGGTCTGGGCTTCTGAAAAGGTGACGATGCCCTCCATCTGCCTTGCCAGGCTGTGGCGGAACAGACGGTCGACGAATAGGCGCAGACGCTGCGACAGCGGGAAACCGTGGAACTCCTGGTCGTAGGGATAGGTGGGAATCTCCATGACGCTCTTGATGCCGGCACGGCGCAGACGGTGGAAAAGGCGTACAAGCGACGGTGAGGCATTCATGAAATGGCGCACGTAGACAACCTCAATGCCATTGTCGGTGCAGTAGCGATAGACACAATCCAAGTCTACCCTCTGGCGGACAGTGGCGAGTGCCCCGCGCCCGTAGTTCTTTATGACAACATCGTCGACATAGCGGCAGCGGCTGCCGTCGGGAGCCACACTATACGAGCATACGTGGACTTCATGGCCGTTCTGTCGGAGACCTTTCACCTGGGCAAGCATCTTCTTCGAGATGCCGCTGCCGGGATCGAAACCGTGGTATGTGAGAAACAGGACTTTCATCTGCGTAATCTGTGTTGTTTGCAGTGGTATTCAGTAATCTTCGGAAAATTTTCTGCAAAAATAGCGAAATAATTTGTAACAGTCAAATATTCTCAGTATTTTTGCCGATAATTACGAAAAATGACGTTTATGGACAAAGAGAATGTCAGGGAACGACTGAAGGGAAGCCCATGGCTGAAAAGCCTTATTGACAAGATTATAATGAACCAGCGCGACGCCCGCCCACGGTGGTATGTCCGTCTTCTGGCCCCGCTTTACCAGCATCGTGGGCGCGGGTCGAAGATATACCGGTCGGTGCGCATGGACACTCCGCCCTACCGCCGCTTCTCCTTGGGCAGGGGCAGCGTGGTTGAGGATTTCTCGTGCATCAACAACGCCGTGGGTGATGTCGTCATAGGCGACAACACACGCATTGGGCTGCACAACACAATCATTGGCCCCGTGACCATTGGCAGCCATGTGAACCTGGCGCAAGGAATCACCGTGACTGCCTTGAACCATAACTTTGCCGACTCTGGGCTTCGCATCGACGAGCAGGGTGTCTCCACCGCGCCCGTGGCCATCGGCGACGATGTGTGGATTGGTGCCAACGCCGTCGTCCTGCCCGGTGTCACCATCGGAAACCACTGTGTGGTGGCCGCCGGAGCTGTTGTCACTCGCAGCGTGCCACCACACAGTCTTGTTGCCGGCGTTCCGGCAAAGGTCATAAAGACAATCTGAAACTATCAGTCAAGGCCTACAGCTTTATGCTTTGTTGTCGCAAGTTGTATGCCTTGGCGGTGAGAGTGCCATGGCCACGCACTACGACCATGCAACGGCCGTGGAATGCTGAACGGCGAGGGGCGGTGAACCTTTCCATTGACGTCGGGTCGCCGTTGTCGGTTGCAACAATCTCCAGTCCGTCTGTGGCGGTGAAGAATATCTCGTCTGTTGCGTGGGGACAGAGATTGCCCTTGTCATCGGTGACATCGACATTGACGAAGCGCAGATGACGGTCGTGTCCGTTTGCCGCTTGTCCCTTCAAACCATCATTGTTCGCGCCGTCGTAGTCGACGCTAAGACGTATGGCGGCAGGTGTGCCGGCCGTATGGTGTGACTGTGTGCCCATGACCTTCCCATCCTTTCGTGCCACGACCTTCACCTCGCCCGGCTCATAGCCTACACGCCACCATACGTGGTAGTCGTGGCTGCCCTTGCGGCGCACGCCCTGCGACCGTCCGTTGACGAACAGCTCCACCTCGTCGGCCTGGCTGTAGTAGCACCAGAGGTCGATGGTGTCCCCCTCGAGCCAGTTCCAGTGGGGGAAGAGGTGCAGCACGGGCTTGTCGGTCCACTCGCTCTGGTACATGTAGTAGACATCCTTGGGGAATCCCGCGAGGTCGATGATGCCGAAGTAGGAGCTTCGGGCGGGGAAGCTGTAGGGTGTCGGCTCGCCTATGTAGTCGAAGCCCGTCCAGATGAACTGTCCGCCGACGTAGGGTGTGTGCTTCACCACGTCCCATGTCTCTTCGTGTGTGGACGACCACGAAGCGTGCATGTTGTCGTAGGCCGAGCACATAAACGTTGGGTCGGTATAGGGCAGCCACCACTCTCTTGGAGCCTTGAAGATGCTGTCGGAGGGCATCATGTAGTAGCCACGCGACTGCAGGGCCGAGACACTCTCGGTGAAAAGGAACGGCTTGCCGGGGAAGTTCTTCGGCACGTCCTTGACCCACTCGTGGTGGTAGTTGAAACCTATGATGTCGAGGGCGCCGCTGCGGAACAGGTGGTTGCCTGTCGACGGTTCGTTGCAGCCTGCCGTGATGGGGCGCGAGGTGTCGTGGCGGCGTACAATCCCGCTGAGGTGTCGGGTGATGGCCTCGCCTACGGAAGTCCCCTCTGCGGGCTCTGTGTTGGAGGCTGTGTCGTGACCCATGTTCAGTATTATATTGGCCTGTTCGAGTGTCAGCGTGTCGGCCTCGGCCGACGACCACTGTTCGAGCACCTCGTTGCCTATCGACCACATCAGTATGGAGGGGTGGTTACGGTCGCGGACGATGAGGTCGGTGAGGTCTCGCTCGTGCCATTGGTCGAAGAACCGGGCGTAGTCGTTCTGTGTCTTGCGCCGCCGCCACATGTCGAAGCTCTCGTCCATGACGATGAATCCCATGGTGTCGCACATTGCCAGCAGTTCGGGGGCTGGCGGGTTGTGGCTGCAGCGGATGGCGTTACACCCCATCTGCTTCAGCTTCAGCAGCTGGCGGTGCAGCGCGTCCTCGTTCAGGGCGGCACCGAGGCAGCCGAGGTCGTGGTGCATACAAACGCCGTTGATCTTGATGTTCTTGCCGTTGAGCCAGAAACCCGTAGCGTCGTCGAAGCGGAAGTCGCGGAAGCCCGTCGTGGTCTCCACTTCGTCCACCACCTTGCCTTTCACAATCAATTGCGTGCGTACCTTATATATATATGGGTCGTCGCACGACCATTTGTGGAGTGTTGATGGTTTTGTGTTGAGCGTTGAGTGTTGAGTGTTGAGCGTTGAGGGTTTTGTGTTGAGCGTTGTGCTCTTCCCTTTTGCCTTGGCAATGACTTTGCCGTTGCGGTCAATAAGTGTGTTGAGGACATTCACCTCCTGGCCGGTGGGGTTCTCGTAGTCCACTTCCACCTCCCCGTCGTGCACAAACACGCCCCAGTGCCTTATGTGTATGGGGCCGGTCGTCGTGAGCCACACGTGTCGGTATATGCCGCAGCCCGAATACCAGCGTGAATTGGGCTGGTCGGAGTTGTCGACGCGTACTGCCACGACGTTGCTGCCTGTGCCGACGTATGGGGTGATGTCGTATTCAAACGACGAGTAGCCGTAGGGGCGGGTGCCCACCTCCTTGCCGTTTACGTAGACGGTGGAGTTCATATACACACCGTCGAACTCAAGGAACACTTTCTCGATGTTGTCGAGATGGAAATGCTTGCGATACCACCCGACGCCGCCGGGCAATGCACCGCCACTCGCCCCACTGGGATTGCCGGCGTGGAAATCGCCCTCGATGGCCCAGTCGTGGGGCAGGTCGAGCCGTCGCCAGAAGCTGTCATCGTAGTCGGTCTGCGACATCCTCGCTGTGTCGGCAAGGACGAAAAACCAGTCGGCATCGAAACTCTGGCGCTGACGGGCTTCGATGTTTGTAAGTGTACAAATGACAGTTACGAGGCAAAGTAGTCTTTTCATTTCGCTATTCACAGTTTTATGCTGATGGCTTTCCCGTTATACTCCACCATCTTTCCCACGGGGTTGTCGAGGTTGAGCGGCTGGGGGGCGTCCTTGCTGACGAGGACGACGTTGAAGCGGCGCTGTTTCAGCATACCGGGGAACTGGCCCTTGCGGTCGCCGAAGCTGACTGTGCGGCTGTCGTCGTCGTAGGCTATGTCGATGGTGGCATATTTGCCGCGCTCGTAGTTGTAGTTGGTGCCCTCGTCCTCGTAGAGCTGGAACTGCCCGTCCTGCCCGGCATATACATAGAGGTTGATTAGCTCAGCCGCTTTCTCGTCGCTCCACTCCATCGCCGGGCCGAAGGGGATAATGGCACCTTCGCGGACGAAGACGGGAATCTGCTCGTAGGGGGCGTCAACAATCAATCTGCGATTCACGGTTTTGCTCGTGCCGCCCGTTTCTGCGTCCACGATTTTCTCGCCCGTATAGAGGTTGTACCATCCGCACTGGCGGGGGAAGTAGACCGAGCGGTTGCGGGCTTTGTAGTGGCCCACGGGGCAGGCCATGAGGGCGGGGCCGAGCATCCACTGGTTGCCGATGTCCTCAACCTCGCGGTCGCCGTTGAAGTCCATCACCAAGGCGCGCATCAGCGTGTAGTCGCGGAAGTGGGCCCATCCGGCCAGTGAGTAGAGATAGGGCATGAGGTGATAGCGCAGACGGTCGTAGTAGACAAACGAGCGGTAGGCGGGATGGTCGTCGGGGGCGATGTTCCATATCTCGCGCAGTGGCCACTGGCCGTGGCTGCGGAAGAGGGGTATGAACGTGCCGAACTGGTTCCATCGAGTCTGCAGCTCGCGCCATTCGCGCAGGTCCTCGTTCTCCTGGCCCGTCTTGTCGAAGAGCTGCTGTGCGGCCACGTAGCGGTTTTCCACGCAGAATCCGCCCTGGTCCATGCCCCAGAAGGGTATGCCCGACATCGAGTAGTTCAGTCCGGCGGTCATCTGTGCCCGCATGTCCTCCCAGCGCGTGCCTATGTCGCCGCTCCACGTGGCTGTGGAGTAGCGCTGCTCGCCGGCGAAGCCGCTGCGGGTGAGCAGGAACACGCGGGGAGATGCCTCGGCCCCCTTCCGGCGTACCGACCGCTGTCCGTCGTAGATGGCCATGGCGTTGACCAGCGAGTAGGCGTTGAAATACTCCGTCGACGTGCCGAGGGCAGTGGGGCCGCAGAGAGCCTTACGGTACCACATCGGCGTGCAGTCGCGCACGTTGGGCTCCGAAGCGTCCATCCACCAGGCGTCTATAAGTGAGTGTTGAGCGTTTAGTGTTGAGGGTTTAGAGACTTTACTACCTGTCTTGGAGGTGGAGCCGCTCAACCCCGTGTAGAGTTTCTCGTCCATCTGCCGCCAGAACATCTTGCGGGCCTCGGGGTCGTAGGCATCATAGAAGCCGTTCTTATAGCCGGGACCCACCCAGTCGTGGATGTCGTCGGTGGGTGACTGGCGGTACATCCATCCGTGTGCGTCGAGTTCCTTGTAGTTGTCGGTATTGACATAGAACTTCGGCCAAACGCTGATCATGAACCGCCCGTGCATCTGGTGTATGGAGTCGAGCATCAGCTGTGGGTTGGGGTAGCGCGATGCCTCAAACTCGTGGCTTCCCCACTGGTCCTCGGGCCAGTAGTTCCAGTCCTGCACGATGTTGTCGATGGGGATATGCCGGCGGCGGAACTCGGCCAGCGTCGAGAGCACCTCGTCCTGCGTCTTGTAGCGCTCGCGGCTCTGCCAGAATCCCAGCACCCACTTCGGGTAGAGGCTGGCCTTGCCCGTGAGGGTGCGGTAGCCGCTGATGACCTCGTCGAAGTTCTTACCGGCAATGAAATAGTAGTCCATGTCCTTGGCCATCTCGCTCCATACGGACAGCTTGCCGCGCTCCTCGGCACTACGAGGCTCGGCCACGCGCAGGCCGCAGTAGCTCTCGCCACCGTCGGGCTGCCACTCTATACGCAGCTGTGCGCGCCGGCCTTTCTGCAGTTCGCAGCTGAACTTGTAGGCATTGGGGTTCCATGCCGTGCGCCAACGCTCGGCCACCACCTCCTGGCCGTCGATATACACCTTGATGTAGCCGGCGTAGTAGAGGATGAACTGGTAAGTCTCCCCTAAGGCCTTTGGCTCGATGAACCCTTCGTAGACCACGTTGGCGCCGGCCAGGTTGAAGCCCTGCGGCAGGTTCTTTATTCCGCCGTTGTCGGTCTTCAGGGCAATCTCCGACTTCGCGGGCGTACCATATTCATAATATATGGAGTCCTCGTCGCGTACGATTCTCTGTCCGTTGCGGTCGGTGTAGGTTCCTGTCAGATGGCCCTCCTTGCCTGTGCGGTCGTAGAGCTTGAAGGCACGGTTCAGCTGCAGGTAGTCATTGGGGTTGCCGAAGCGACAGTAGCTGTACGAGTCCCACAACAGGCCGTAGCCCTTGTTTGAGAGCACAAAGGGTATCGACACCTTGGTGTTATACTGGAACAGGTCTTCGTTCCGCCCCTTCATGTTCAGCTCCTCGCTCTGGTGCTGGCCCAGACCATAGAAAGCCTCGTCGTCGGGGCTGTCAAACTTCATCTGCCACGACAGCCCGCGACGCTGTTCCATGGTGGGCTGCACGCCGCCCTTTATTCCCAGTTCGCGCTCGGGAACGGTGAAGTCCCAGAAACGCTTGCCGTCCTTGGCCTCGCGCAGCAGAGTGTTGCCGTCGGCGTCGTAGAACGTCACCATGCCTGTAGCCGTCGACACAACGGCCTTGACGTTCCCGGCCTTGACCACCACCGTCTGGCCCTCCTCGCTCACGGAGAAGGAGCCTGCGGCCGGCGCCTTCTGCGGCACTATCATCAGCGAGGCGGGCTTCAAGGGCAGCGCGTCCTCCGACGTGGCCCGCACGCGGATGACATTGTCGTTCATCACCTCTAACCGTACAACTTTGGCCTGTCCCCCGTCAGGGCGTACAGTCACCGTGTTTCCGTTGGTTTTCACCTCAGCGGCATTCAGGGCCACCGCCCCCATTAGCGCCGCGATAGTCAGTAGTCTTTTCATCATTGTTTCTAATCCGTGTAATCTGTGAAATCTGTGGTCGTTTGTAATCTGTGGTCGTGCAACCATAATCCTTGTAATCTGTGAAATCTGTGGTCGTTTGTAATCTGTGGTCGTGTCTGTGGTCGTGCAACCATAATCCTTGTAATCTGTGAAATCTGTGGTCGTGATTGCTTCTTAATATGGCCAGTGTCCTGCCGCGCATCCGGCCTTGATGCCCTCCATCGCATTGTCTCCCACCACCTTGGCGTTGGCGCGGTCGATGATTGTCGACGAGCCGTCCGACGTCGTGAGACCTGCCAAGTAGTTGGTGTCCCAGGCGAAGGCCACCGCCCCGTTGTTGGTGGCATACTCATTGACACACTTGTAGAACAGCTTTATCGACGCGTCGTGCTTCGCCTGGTCGTGTCCGGCGATGCCCTCGACGTTGCGCTGGTTGGCAGCATACTCGCCGATGATGACGGGATAGCCCTTCGACGTGTAGGCCGTCTTCAGCTTGGCGAACTCGCTCTTCATCGAGCTTTCCTCGCCCCATGTGGCATTGTGGTTGCTGCCGCTGACATGGTTGGCTGCGCCCCAGTAGACGATGCCGCCCTCGCTGAGCTTCGAGCTGTAGGTGCCGCAGAACTGTCCGGGGTCGTAGTAGTGCACCTCGACCATCAGCCGCCCGGCGGCCTCGGGCAGCTTGTCGGCAGTCATATACTGGCACGACGAGGCGATGTTGGTGCTTGGCCCCTGCACCACGAGCGTGCGCTGGCTGTTGTTGCCGCCAGTGGCACGCACGGCCTCCACGAAGGCCTTGTTGTATCGGCACAGGATGGGCGTCAGCGTCTGGTGGCGGCTGTTGAACAGGTTGTACTCCTGGAACGGCTCGTTAAGCCCCGCGAAGAGCAGGTGCTCGTCGTAGTCCTTGAACACGGTGGCTATCTGCGTCCAGATGTCTTTCAGCCGCTCGGTCTTGGCCGTGATGGTGGCCTCGTCGATGGCCTGGTAGCTGTCCTTCGACTTCGAGAAGCCCAGCACCTCAATCCAGCCGTTGTCCCAGTGGTCGTTGAGCACCACGTAGAGGCCGTCATTGACACAGTAGTCTACGACCTCCTTCACGCGGTTCATCCACTGCGTGTCGATCTTGCCCTTGCTGTCGCTGTGTATGTCCCACGAGCAGGGTATGCGCACGGAGTTGAATCCGGCGGCCTTCACACAGTCTATCACCGCCTGAGTGGTGACGGTGTGCTGCCATGCCGTCTCGCCGCCTATGGCCTCCATAGTGTTGCCTAAGTTCCATCCCGGCGCCATCAGCGGTGCAATGTCCTTCGCCGTCGCGGTGAATGTCGCCGTGGTGTCGGGTGTCGGCTCCGGTGTCGGGTCGGGTGTCGGCTCGTCGCCCTTCTCCTGTGTCACCGTCACCTGCCGGCTCTCCTTGCCAGCGGTGATGGTGATGACAGCCGTGCGCTCGGCGGTGGTGTTGTTCTCGGCCACCACCACGCTGATGGGAGTCACCTTCGTCTCCGTCGACTGCTGTCCTGTCGTCGTCACACACCATTCGGCGTTGCTCGTGGCCGTGGCTGTCTGTGGTGCCTGGGCGCTGATGGTCTTCGTGCCCCCGTCTTTCGTGAACGTGAGGGTCGTGGGTTCTACGGTCAGACCCTTCACCTGTATGCCGTCGTCCCCGCCATCGTCACTGCTGCTGCATGCGGTCATCATGGCCGTTCCCATCAGGAATGCCATGACTCCAGAAAATATCTTTGTCAGTTTCATAATTATGGCGCAAAGGTACACAAATATTTTGGATAAAGCGCAGATATGGCGTTAAATATAACGAAATCACCTTTTTCTGGAAACGAATGTGAATAATATGAATAATTTATCCCACTAATATTTATAAGGTGATTTCTATTAATCTAATTAAATGGTGCGCAGCCACTCCCCTCCCTTCAAGGGGAGGGGCTGGGGGTGGGGTCTGTAACTTCTTGTCTACTAATT
>CAJOEC010000094.1 GCA_905233425.1 uncultured Prevotella sp.
ACTTTTCAAAAAACTATTCAAACGATTCCATAATAATCTGCATAAAGCAGAAACACTGCTCATTATCGGTTATGGCGGAAAGGATACAAAAATAAATGATTGGGTTAGGCGCTTAGAGCGCACTAATAATTGTTAATGTCCGATTATTCTGTATAATAGTTGCTACCTTTGTAGCATGTTAGAAAGATATCAATTCCGAGGTGTGAACTCACTACGTTTTTACCAACATTTTGTCTCTGAGGATACCTGCTATGAATACCTTTCTGGTATCAAGTTGGAGGGAGGTAATTATGTCTGCAAGAAGTGTGGCAACACTCACTATTGCAAAGGCCGTCTTCCTTATTCCCGCAGATGCACAAGATGCAAGTACGATGAAAGTCCTACGGCAGGCACCATGTTTGACAAGTGCAAGTTCTCGATTCTGCTTGCTTTCCATATAGCCTTCAAGATCAGCACTAAGAAGAAAGGAATGTCTTCTGAGGAACTGTCTGAGGAATATGAACTTCGTCAAAAGACCTGCTGGGAATTTAAATGGAAAATACAGCAGGCGATGCAAAGTTCTGGAAACTATCCACTTACGGGAAAAGTTCATGTGGACGAGTTCTTCGTTGGCGGTGCAGAGGAAGGGGTGTTCGGAAGAGGAAGTAAGAACAAACGCCTTGTCGTTGTTGCCCTTGAGATTGTCAATGAAGGCTTTGGCCGCGCGTATGCCGAGGTTATTGACAATGCTTCGGCCAAGTCGCTTCGTCCATTCTTTGAACGAAGGATAAGTAAGGACGCTGAAATTATAACGGATGAGTGGAATGGCTATAAACCACTGAAGAAGGATTATCCGAAACTTACTCAAGCCCCATCTGACAAAGGCAATAACTTTCCGCAATTGCATATACACATTATGAATATCAAGGGGTGGCTCAGAGGCATCCACCATCATTGCTCGAAAGAGAGGCTTCAGGGGTACTTGGACGAGTACCACTTTAGGTTCAATAGGCGAGCATTCAAGGACACAATCTTCGATGTGCTCATTCGTAGAATGGTGTTTTATGAGCCAAAACGCCTAAAATAGGGCGTTTCGCAAGTGCGCTCTAAGCGCCTAACCCAATTTAAGTAATTCCCAAAAAAGACTCTTACCACTGGCTTGAGGTCCTACTAAGAAAGTCAGATCTCCAAATTTTACATCAACATTGCCAATCGGGCCGAAGTTCTTTATCTTCAATGATTTCATACTCTAAGATATTATTTCATATTTTATGTGTGCAAAGGTAGCACAATTTCTTGAGACGAAAGAACAAATGGCGAAAAATCCCTCAAAAGTTTTGTGATCTCGTATATTCTGTGTACCTTTGTCCCCGACAATGAGCCATTAAACAGGCTGGTGGCTCAACGTCGGGAGTTCTTTGATAAGCAAATCATAGCAGAATGAGGAAATGAGAACCGTTGCCAGTTCGTAACCTAGTTTTTGCTCAATCCTCCGAACTGCCTTTATTTACAACAGGTTTGCGATTTTATCCAAAATTACGAAATAAATCTGTAAAAAGAAAGCGATTTTGGAAGATTAACGCAATTCGGCATAAAAATGTCTATAACGGTCAAAAAATCGGTTCACGGCGGCCGCCGTGAATAATTTTGGCGGCCGCCGTGGACTTTCGTAGCGGCCGCCGTGAATGTTTCCGCCGTCCGCCGTGAACCGCAAAGGTGCGGCATCTCTTCCACGAATGCACGGTCGCCCTCCCACGAATGCGCGGCCTCTCTCACGAATGCACGGCTACATTGTTAGACACGAAAACAGCCCGCAGATGCTGTTGCATTCTGCGGGCTGTGGCCTTAGTGGCAGTGTTTGTGTCTATCCGATTTCAATCTGTCTGCTCACTTTCACCTTCTGCTCCTCGTGCTTCGGGAGTTCCACGGTGAGCACTCCGTGCTCGACGCGTGCCTTGATCTGGTCTTTCTCCACGTCGTCGGGAAGTATGAGCGTCTGCTCGAACTTCGAGTAAGAGAACTCGCGGCGCAGATAGCGTGCGTTCTTGTCCTCGTCCTTCTTTTCCTCCTTCTGCTCCATCTTGATGATGAGGTTGCCCTCGTCGTTGATGTGGACGTTGAAGTCCTCTTTCTTCATACCCGGAGCAGCAAGCTCCACGAAATATGCCTTGTCGGTCTCCTTGACGTTGATTGCCGGTGCTGTCTGGTTAGCCTTTGGCATAAAGTCGGTGTCGAACAGGTCGTTGAACACGCTGGGCAGCCAAGCTGCGTTTCTTCTCATGATAGGTGTCATAGTTTTGTCCTCCTAAATTTTGTTTTATTGTATGTTTGTTGTTTTGTTTTTCTGAGCGTTGCTCACCTGTATATAAGCAACATCAGTGCCAACAGTAATACATACGCCAAAATGACAGGTGGATGTGTCAGAATGACACCCTCGGCTCTCAACTCTCAACCCTCAACTCTCAACGCTTAACTCTCAACTCTCAATCTTTCACCACTATCCGCCCTTCAATCTCTGCGTCGACCTTCTGTCCTTTGTCGCGCATGAGCTTGAAGTAATCGGCAATGATTTGGCGGGAGTTGTATTTCTCGTCTTGTGGTGATACGAGGTCTGTGCAGCTCTTGAATGCCGTCATGCCGTCGTTGCCCTGCGACAGGTAGTCGATGGTTGTTATGCGGTAGGAGGCCTTCGGGTCGATGTCGCTGCCACCGACCTTGGCTGAGATCAGCTTGCCGTCGCTGCTGATGACGAGGCGCACCTCCTTGCTGACACCCTCGCCGCCGCGCATGGCTATCTGCGAGAAGAGTTCGAGTACTTTCTCGCCGGTGAGGGTGAGGAAGCAGATCTTGTTTTCAAAGGGGGCAATGGCGAGCACGTCGCCGTAGGTCACCGTGCCCTTGGCAAGTGGGGCGCGTATGCCGCCGATGTTGTAGACACCGAAGTCGGGCTTTTCGCCGAAGTCTTTCGCCATGAATACAAGTATGTCGGGCAGAAGGTTCGACAGTTTGCTCTCAGGGCGCTTGGCCTCCATGTCGCTGACGGCCTCGCCAAGGACAGGGTTCATCACCGAGTCGACCTTCTGCTGGTAGGGGGCGAGGAAGGCGGCGGCGTCGGGAACAGCGGCCTGGTCGTAGCGGCTGTCGACAACGAGTAGCGAGCGGCTGACATTGGTGACAGCGTAGTGGCTCTTGCAGGCCGTGAAGAGCACGGCGGACAAGCCAATTAATAATAATCCTCTTTTCATGTTTCTCTGTAAAAATCTCAAATCTCGTCGCGTTAGTAGACGTAGACTTTGAACTGCGAAATGCTTCCCGGTGCTCCCTGCTCGGCGCGGGGGAGGTATTCGAGTGCTGTGACGGTTTGCTCGCTGCCGAGGTCGATGACGAGGAGGTGGGGCAGGGCTGCGCCTTTCTCCGTCTGCCAGTAGGTCGACTCCTGTAGGTCGAACACCTTGTCGCCGGTGTGGTTGCCGTTCTCCTCTTCGCTGTCGGCGTACTTCGTGGTCCAAGGCTCGCGGCTGATGCGCTTGCCGTCGGCGCCCTGCACGTAGATTTCGGCAATAGCCACGCGGTCGCCCTCCTTCTGAGTGCTGAGACACTCAATGGCGAGGTAGCGGCCTTTAGCGTTGTTGGCAAAGTTGATGGTCTGCCATCCGTTACCAGCCTTGAACGAACCCGTGAAAACGGGCGTGGCGCTGTTCAGGTCGGGCTTGTCGCCTATGTTATTGTGCTTGTTGCTCTTCTCGAGCTGGAGCTTGTTCAGCTCAGGCTCGGCCTGGCCCCATACGACAGCCTCACGAGGGCCTACGACATCGAGGACGATGACCTCGTTCATGCCTTTCTTCAGCCAGCAGCCGGGCACGTAGAGCGTCTGTTGCGGGCCAATCGACCAGATGCGGCCCATGGCATGGCCGTTCACATAGACCTGGCCCTTGCCCCAGGTCTCGAAGTTGAGGAACGTGTCGCCCACCTTCGAGAGGTTGAAGTAGCCACGGTGGTAGCCGGCCTTCATGAAGTCGCCCTTTGTCGTTGTTGGTACCTCTATCTTGAAGGCTTCCACGGCGGTCTGGTAATCGTCGGGCACAGGTACGCTCACCCAAGCCTTAGGCTCCCATGTCACCTGGTAATTGTCATATTCGCTTGTAATGGTAACGTTGCCAACAATGCCTTTGAAATCCTTGATGGCGCGGCCAAAGTTGATGCGGCCCATAGCCTCAACAAAGATGACAAGCTCATCACCCTTCTTTACAGGGGGCAGGACGATAGACTTCTCGTTCTTTACGCGGTCTATCTTATCAATGTAATGACCGTTGATGAACACTTGGGCGAAATCGTGAAACTCGCCAGTCAGCGTGCTTATGGAAGGAATCTCGGGCAGAGTCGTGGTGTAGATCATCGTGCCCCAGCCTAAGTCCATTTCTTCAAATGTACGTGGTTCGGGGGCAGATACAAACTTACTCATTCCTGTCATGAGTGGTGCGAACTCCTTCAGCTCGAACTTCGGCACGGTGATGATGGGCATGGGGGCCTTGGGTACGGCGGGCATCTTCTTGCCGTCGTTGTATTTCTCCATCATCTTGCGCAGCTCCCAGAACTTCGGGGTGGCGAGGCCCCACTCGTTGATGGGGGCGTCGTAGTCGTAGGAGGTCACGTCGGGGGCGAAGCCGGGGCTGTTGGCACCGGCCCAGTGGCCAAACGATGTTCCGCCGTGGGTCATGTAGAGGGAGAAGCTGATGCCTTTCGACAGCATTTCGTCCATACCCTCGACCATGTCCTTGGCGGGGCGCGTCTCATGGCGTGCTCCCCACTTGTCGAACCATCCGCTCCAGAACTCCGAGCACATCTTCGGGGAGTTGGGGCGCAGCTCGCCGAGGCGGCGGAACTGGTCGTCGATGTTGGCGCCGGTGCCGAAGTTCATTGTCCAGGTAAGGTCGTCGAGGCCATTCTTCTCGAAGTTGGAAGACCAGTCGCACTGGAAGAGCAAAACAGCCCCACCCCCGGCCCCTCCCTCGGAGGGGAGGGGAGTAGTTACTTTTTCAGCAGTTTTTCTGTCTTGAGAGTATATACTCCCCTCCCCCCTGCGGGAGGGGCTGGGGGTGGGGCTGTAGATTTCGCGCAGCATATCCCGTATCTCCGAGACGTAGGGCTTGTCCTCACCGTATGAGCCGTACTCGTTCTCCACCTGAATCATGATGATGGGACCGCCATTCTGGATGGTGAGGCCCTTGAGCTGCTCGCCCACTTTCTCTTCAAATATCTTCACGCGTTCCATAAAATACGGGTCGCGCTCGCGTAGGCGTATGTCCTTTTTCTTTAAGAGCCACCAGGGCAGACCGCCCATCTCCCATTCAGCGCAGACGTAGGGGCCGGGACGCACGATAACGTACATGCCGTTCTTCTGGGCCAGACTGCAGAAAGCGGCCACGTCGTTGTTGCCGGTGAAGTCGAACTCGCCCTCGCGCTGCTCGTGGATGTTCCAGAACACGTAGAGGCACAGCGTGTTCATACCCAGTGCCTTGCACATCTGGATACGGTGCTCCCAGTAGGGGCGCGGGATGCGGGGGTAGTGCACCTCGGCGGCCTTAACCACGAAGGGCTTGCCGTTGAGGAGGAAGGTCTTGTCGCCGATGGTGAATGTTCCGGCGGGAGAACCGCCGGACGCGGTCGTGACGGTGGCCGTCAGCATCATGGCCGACAGCACAAAGAGTTTGAAAAGTCGATGGGTCTTCATAATATTTTAGGTTTGGTTTGTGCGATTGTCTGTGCATCGGGCTGGCACGAGACCTGCCCCAACATTGGGTAGCGGGCTGGCACATGGTCTGCCCTACTGTGGGTGGCGTTAATGATAGACGAGCGTATTGATGGGGTACTGCCACCAGTCGAATGATTCGCGGAAGTTGCGTGCCCACTGTCCGAAAGAGTGTGAGAACCTTCCGTATGCGCCGTAAAGCTCGCCATTACGATATGTGCCTAAGGGCACCTCCTCCACAGGGTAGAGGAAATCGCCGTCGGGTATGATCAGCGCCCATGCCAAGTAGTCGTCGTAGGCCCGCTTGTCGTCGCCCATGAACTGCCACACAACTTCTTCGAACTTGTACTTGTAAGTGTGCACTTCAAGATTGACGTTGTTTGTCCTCTCAATGATAAATGGGTCTAAGTCAGCGAGTAACAGCGAGTATGCGTCGACGCCCTCTTTCAAGTAGATATTATATGTCCGCGTCTGTTCGGGGAGGGTCGTCAAGGTGTCTGTGCCTTCGTAAAGCACAGTGTTGTAGGGCGCGTGGATATTCATTCCATACTCGTCGAGCTTGTTGAGCAGCGCCCAGTGGGCATCCTCGAATAGACAGATGACAGCGTCGCCCCTTTTCCCCTCGATTACCGTATCGTCGAAGTCGAGCTTTTTGCGGCGGAAGGGGTAGTCGTAGTTGAACGACTTGCCTCCGGCAATGTCCACACGGGCTACCTTGTCGTAAGGCACCCCTGGCAGTCGCAACGCAGCTGCCACCTGCTTGTAGCTTCCCACGGCGCTGAGAGTCACCGTCAGCTGAAGCAGGTCGCTCTGAGGCACGCGGCGCGAAATGCGCAACACTATGTCGTTGTAGTCGAAGTCTTCAGGCATGGGGAATGCGTCCTCGTAGAGGTAGGTGAATGTCTGCATTTTGTACGACGGCACGTTCTCGATATATTGGGTGTTGCCGGTAGAGAACTCCACAATGTTCTGGCCCACGGCGAAGGGTCTCACATAGTGACGGCCTGAACTTGTGACGAGTGCGGCATAGAGCTGGCGGGCGAGAGCCTGTGCAACGTCGAAGGTCACGGAAATAGTATCATCACGCGAGATGGGCGCCTGTGCAACAACCTCTGAGGCAGAAGTCTGCAACGGATGACCGTAGTAGACGCGCAACTCGCGGATGCCATTGTCGGCGATGTCGGCGGCAAAGCTTACAGTGAGACGCTGCAGGAGGGTCCACGGATGGTCTTCCTCAAGGGTGTCGACGGGGTAGACGCCTTTCACAATTTCGCGGTAGAGCTCCTTGTCGAACACATTCTTGTCGCGGCATGAGGTGAAAAATGCCGCTGAGAAAAACACAAAAACGACAGCCAGTTTCAGTCTGCAGAATGCCGTCGCTGAATCACATAAACTCGTGTTCATTGTTATTATAACTCGAAAGAACTGTTTGCAAATTGTTGAATTCAGCCGCTAAATTACAAAAATCCCAACACACTCACTCCCTATTTGTGCAATTTGTAATTGTTTTTTATCGGTTTTAAGTTTTTTTATCATTTTAGAGGGCTGTTAGTATTATTTTTATTTGTAATTTTGCACACAAAACAAAAGTTTTTTCACTTTTTCGCCATTAAGATAATTACATAACATTCAAAAACAATTAACCATTATGAAGAAAGTTTATTTATTTGGTGCATCAGCATTAGTTATTGGTGCTATGATGACATCTTGTGTCAGCCACGATTTTGACACAAGCCGCCAGGACTACTGGAGGAGCTATTACGAGAAGAAATTTATTGAGGCATTCGGAAGCGTGTCGCCCGATCAGGATTGGGGCTTCGGCACAGCAGGAAACGGAACAACACGTTCAGGCAATACCAGCGGAGACTATGTTGGCTATCCTGCAACCCATGAGTACACGGATGCTAATGGTAATGTAATTGCCGGTGCAAACATGAACCACAACGAGTGGGCCGACCCCGACAAGTATTATGGCGGATGGCTCGTTCCCGATGCTCTGACTCCGGGACAGAAGCTGCGCGTGCAGAAGTATTTCCAGGCCAACCCCGATCTGAGTTACCAGGATCCTTTCTACGCAAACTTCTTTGTTCAGCAGGTCTACACCGGTGGCACCGATGCCCCGACAACCGGTAACCATGAGTCTACCGCAGCCGCCAATGGCCAAGTTCACGCAGGATCAACACTGAACCAGCTGACCGTAGGCCAGGCTTGCTCACACATCAACGACTTCAATGCCGGTACCTGCAATACCAGCAGCGTGCTCGACAATGGGCAGCATGTGGGCGGCAGCAGCCACAATGACCAGATTACGCTGATGGTGAACGTCGACGACACATCTTGCTTCGGCTATCATGAGACTGGCGGCAGCAACGTGAAGGGCGTTATCAACCACAACGACAAGATGGCACTCGTGAGCGCAGCCACCATCGACGCATGGGCTGAAGCAAATGGCAGTCCCGGCGAGCCTGTCGTTGACAAGTGGAACCGCTCGTTCATGGGCTTCGACTATGAACTGCTCCCCGAGGAGGACATCATCCCCGAGAACCCCACCTACGCAAAGATTACCGACGTACCCAACTACAATAACATCCCGTATGCTTGGGACGGACAGAAGGTGATGATTCTCGGCGAGGCTCCCGAGTCTACAGAGACTACAAAGAATGATGATTTCGACCTCTTCCCCTATTTTGCCAATCATGCTTATAGTAATAATGGTGGCACATGCACAACTGAAAATGGAAAGATTGTCTGCAACTTCCCTCAGTACAGCGCAATTACATTTGGTCAAGGCAACCAAGACTGGAGTCCCTACAGCAAGCTGGTGATTGAATTTGAGGCAAGTCCTATCAACGGATCCGTTATGAATACCCCATTTAGTGTAGGTGACACCAAGGTAGAAGTGGCTCTCAATAATGAGCATTGGTGGGGCGACAATCAGGGACCTACCATTTCGACCTACGACGGCTCGACAGGTACGCTCAATATTACAAGCGTTAAGCTGATAGGCAAAACTGTTGAAGGCGTCACTGTTGACCCCAGCAACTACTACAATCCCACCTACCTCCTTGGCGACAACGATGCCGACAAGATTATGTTCTACAGCAGCGAGAACACCAACCAGTATGGCGGCATCATCATCAGTCTTACCGAGGATGAAATGAAGACCACTCAGGGCGACAAGGTCTGCCTCAATCTGGTGAAGTTCAAGGAACTCAAGGACGGTGGCTATCATCCCATCAGCACCGACCTGAAGAAATGGGTGAAGTGGCAGAAGGCCTGCGACGGCTACTACAGCGACTGGATTGTCACTCTCACCGAAGCTAAGAGAATCACCCCCGACGAACCAGACGATCCCGTTGATCCCAATGAGCCTGAAAAGTTGAACATCCGCATCCTTGCTGAGGACATCAGCGCCAGCGACGCCAGCGACTTCGACTTCAACGATGTTGTATTCGATGTTGAGGCCTCATATCCAGTGGGCACAACAAGCGTCAACGAAGTGAAGATCACTCTGTGGGCAGCCGGTGGTACTCTGCCTCTGCGCATCAACAGCACCAATGGTGTCGGTGGCTTCGAGGTGCACGCCGCTCTGAAGACAACCGTGAAGACGATGACTAACACACACGCTATCAACCGTGCAGACAACGTCAACTATTTCTGGGCTGACAACCAGGAGGTTTACGTTGAGACAATATCTCTCAGCAACTCCATCAGAAAGGATCATTTCGCTGAAGACGTGAACAACTTCATCCGCGTTGAGGTGGAGAAGGAAGAAGGTCAGTGGGTTGAACTCACCGCACAGCGTGGCATGGTTGCCAGCAAGATTGGCGTACCCGTGGGCACACCGTGGGCACTCGAGCGCCACAGCGTGGCAAAGGCATTCACCAGCTTCCAGGATTGGGTGAACAGCGCAACACCCGACACTTGGTACAAGTCTAAGGTTGATGCTCAGCTCTACAACGATGGTGACAGCTACCTCTTCAAGCAGAGATAATTTTCATAGCAATAATAGTTAGTAACTTGACTTGGAAAGGATGTCCATGAGAATGGGCATCCTTTTTTAGATTAAAGACTATAGATTGAAGACGGAACTTTAGATTGAAGACGGAAACTTTAGATTGAGAAACTATGAAAGTCATTAATTTCAGCGAACAGAACTCTGTTCTCAACCAGTACATGTCGGAGCTGCGCGACAAAAGCTACCAGCGCAACCGACTGCTCTTCCGCAACAACATCGAGCGCATAGGTGAAATAATGGCCTACGAAGTGTCACGGACATTCAGCTACCGTCCCAAGACCGTAACCACACCACTTGGCACCATCGACATTCCCTTGCCGAAGGACGATGTGCTCCTGGCCACAGTACTGCGTGCCGGACTGCCTTTCCACACAGGCTTCCTGCATATCTTCGACCGTGCGGAGAACGCCTTCGTGTCGGCATTCCGCATGTACACCAACCGCGAGCACACTGAGGTGGGCATACACACCGAGTATATGGCATCGCCGACGGTAAAGGGCAAGACGCTGATCATCTGCGACCCCATGCTCGCCACTGGAGGCTCGATGGTGGCCGCCTACGAGGCTCTGCTCAAGACCGGAAAACCCACCCGTGTGCACATAGCCTGTGTCATTGCTGCCCCTGAAGGTGTGGAGATGTTGAGGCAGAACGTTTCCGACGACACCACGCTATGGTGTGCCGCCATCGACCCCGGAATGGACGAGCACAAATACATCGTTCCGGGATTCGGCGACTGCGGCGACCTCTGCTATGGAGAGAAGTTGTAGGAGCGCTTTCTAAGAAAATTTTCCATTAGTCACTTCACTACGACCTTCTTACCGCCGACGATGTAGATTCCCTTGCGGAGGCGGGCTGGCACAGGGTCTGCCCCTACACCGTCGAGCTTCACGCCGTGGAGGGTGTATATACTCTCGCCCTCGGAGGGGAAGGACCCATACCTGCCTTCGGGGGTGAGGCTTTTTATGCCCATCTCCTCGTCGCCGAAGTTGAGCACGAAGGCGCGGACTTCACCTTCGCCAGGCTCTGGGGCAGCAGACTCGTCCGCCTCGAAGCCGGTCAATTCGAAGTACGCACGCTGGGCACCAATCTTCGCATCGGTCTGGGGGTAGTAGAGCGTGTTGCTGGCACCGACGAAGAGAATGCTCTTGTCGGGCTTGGTGTAAGTATAGCCGCTGTATGTGCCTACGAAAGTGATGGACTTCCCGTCGTCGAGTTCGCATGATTTATTGTTCGTGACGTTGCTGATGGTCACACCGTTGAACACGGGGTTCTTCAACTCTGTGCCCTCTGGAGCATCTGTGGCCTCTGGGGCTTCTGTGACCTCTGTGTTTCCCCACTTGATAAGATAGGGCGTGCCTGCGGTGATGCTCGTCACGGCACCATTGTCGGGATTGTTGGAATCTACGGCGGGCGTGAAGTTCAGTGTCAGCACGCCATTGACAAAAGAGGCATCGGTCAGCGTGCGGATGTCGGCACCGGCGAGGTCGCTGGCAGCAATCTGTTCTGCACTCATGTTGAAGGGCAGGCACAGCGTGTTCCAGTCTCCGTCCTTGTAGAGGGTGCGGTCACGCAGGGTGACGCTGACGGTCTGGCCAGCGTAACTGGCCAGTACAGTGCTGTTGTCGGCCACGTCGGACAGCTCGATGGCATTGAGCATCGTCGTGAGCTGGTTGGCCGTTTGGGCATTGCTGGCCTGGAAGTAGGCACGGAAGGGCGGCACGTATGCGTTTTCAGTATTTGCAGCCACCTTGTGCCAGTTGCCGTCGCTCTGTAGGATATAGGCGGGCTTATCGGCATCGTAAAGGCTGGCATTGCTGATGGCGGTGGTGGTACCCTTGAACTCGAAGTCGGTGCCTACGGTCTGCGTATTTACCGTTGTAAAGTGACTTCCAATTGTGGTTCTCCCGCTGGTGCTGAGGCTTACCTCTTCCTCGCCGCTGACCACGATATAATAGGGTTTATAGGCATCCATCTGCTTGTTCGTCACTTCAGTGAAGGTGACGCGCAAATCATCTCCATCTGTAATCGTGGAGGGCACAAAGACCTTGGCGTTCTCGGCGGTGAGTGTCAGGTCGTAAGGCAGGCAGACCGAGTAGCCGCGTGGGGTGTAGGTGTAGCCCGTCACTTCGAGTTCGTCAACCTCCACATCTTGGTCGTTTTCGTCTTTCAAGGTGATTTTGTTCCCCGTCGGTTGGGTTATCTCCGTGCGCGTGGCCTGCAGCGTGCGGTTGAAGTGGACACCGTTGGTTGCGGTGATGTCGACAGGGGGATTGAAGTCCCAGCCGTCGGTGAGGATGAGGCTGTTGGCCTTACCATTGATCACGATGTTGGGCTCGCCGTCGGCTGCTGTGTGTCCATCAGGCAGATAAACGATGGTGCTCTGGCTGAGGCCGTAGAACGGTGACTCGGGGTCGTGGCGGTCGGCGGTGTATGTCGTAGGCGTTTCCGACTCTCTTATGATAGTCCCCTCAATATTGTGCATGTCGATGTAACGCAGGTTGGTGGCTCCACGGAATGCACCCTTGCCCACGGCGTATTTCATACCAGCGGGGAAAGTGATGCTGGTCAGGCCTGTGCAGCCGCCGAAGCAGTCGGGGAAGATTTCTATTTTGTTAATTTGATAATAAGTGGGTATGGTGTAGTTGCCGGTTTTACCGGGGGCGCAGGCGATGATGTAGGCAAACCAATAGTCGCTCTGGTGTGTCAACACGTTGTCCTCGCATCTATAGCCATACTTGTTCCATCCGCTCATTTGCAGGGTGGACAGCTTGGGGCAGTCAGCAATGAAGTTGTCATCGTGATGCGCGAAATCTGTGCCTATGGTGAAGGACGTAAGGTTGTCGCACCCACGGAAGGCACGGGCATGGACGTACTCCACGGCATCGGGCAGTACGACGGCGGTCAGCGCGTCGCAGTCCTCAAAGGCGCTCTCGCCAATGTCCGTCACATTGCTGCCGATGGTCAGCGTCTGCAGCGTGCTGTTGCCCTTGAACACCTCGGGCAGGATGGCGGTGACAGGCTTATTGGAAAGGTTGTCGGGGATGACCAACTCCGTGGCGTCACCCTCATAACCACACACCTCGAAGGCCGAAGGACTGGCGGCTGTTCCCACCGGGGTGTACACCAGGCCGTTTTCGTCTCCCCACAATACTAAATGCATATACATGTCCTTCAGCGTTGTGGGAATGGGGTAGTCCGTATAGTTCCCCGTGAAGTAAGTCCAGTTGTCGCCCAGTTGCGCCTTGGCGGCATCGCCCGTCATGGCAGTTTCTGTGGCAAATGCCTTGTTTCCGCTTTGGGCAAGTACCGTATATTCGTTTTGCGTTATCGCACCAATGGTGCTGATGTCGCTGCTATACTCCCAATAGGCGCAGTTGTTGATGGAAATGGTTCTTTGCTCTTTAATCGCGCTATCCACTCCGCCTATCACATAGCCATATTTCACATCGATTGAATTGGTTGTCTCCATCATGTTTCTTGCCATACACCTTTCAATGGTGGCTTGGGCTACATAACCAACAATGCCTCCCAAATGGTTGTCGGCGGTATTGTTGGTTACATGAATATTGTACGATGCCGAGCAGTCGCTGATGGTCACTTGGTCGTGTCCATAGCCAAGGATGCCGCCACACCAGAGCAGCGTGCCCTTGATGACTCCTCTGAACATGCAGCGCTCGATGCTGCACTTGCAATCGACCCTGCCCACGATGCCGCCGCAGTTCAGGCCATCTCCATAAACCGTGTTGTCGTCATCGTTTGAGCCGGTGACGAGCACGTCGCTGATGCGCACATCCTTTTTGGCATAGCCCAGCAGGGTTCCCACATTTTCGCCCCCCGTTACTGTGGTCTTATACAAAAACAGGTTATAGATGGTGGCATGCTCGGCAACGCCGAAGAGTCCCACGCCTCCGGTTTCCGGGCTATCGATATTATCGATATAGAGGCCCTGGATGGTATGGCCTCCACCGTCGAATACACCGTTGAAGGGGTGGTCCGCTGTGCCGATAGGTGTCCAGTTAAAAGGTTCAAAGTTTTTCCTCATGAAAATGTTATCCGTAAGAACCACCGAATTGTTCAGGCTATGTTTATACTGTAGTCCATTGTTCACGGCATCTCGGAACTCCTCCAACTCTGCCAGCGTTGAGATGGTCTGCGGCTCGGTCGTCAGTTCATAGATGCGGCT
>CAJOEC010000095.1 GCA_905233425.1 uncultured Prevotella sp.
AAAATTAATGAGAAATTAATGGTCAATTACATGGTAATTATATGTTAAAAACAAAAAAGCGTAATTACCATGAATAATTCAGGTTAATCACCTGATTGCTGATAATCATATCTGTGAAATCCGCGAAATCTGTGGTAAAAGAATTCCCCGGCGCGATGTTGTCGCGCCGGGGACTGTAAGTGTGCGGGCTGGCACAGGGCCTGCCCCTACCGTGATGGTTCACGGTGTTGACGGTGGTCACTTCACTGTGACCTTCTTGCCATTGACGATGTTCACGCCGCGACGGGTGGCATCAAGACGCTGGCCATTCAGGTTGTGGATGGTCTTCTTTGCGGTCTTGGCAGTGGCGGTGCGGACACCCGTGACGGTGGGGTCGCCCTCCTCGACACCAATAAGCCAGCCCTCCTTGACATCCATGCCGGGTTCCTGCCAGTAGGCCACGATGTAGTATGCTTCCTTCTGTGCCACGCTGTGCATGAGCTTCAGGTTGCCGTTCTCGCTGCCCTCGACAATCCATCCGTCGGGTGCCTCGACAGTCACGTCGTTGATGCCAAGCCAGTTGTCACCGTTGATGACGAGCTTGAACTCGGTGTCCTCCGAGACGGCGATGGTGGTAGCCCACATGTTGGGGTAGCCTCCAGACTCAATGTCGTTCTCCATGCTCCATCCGTTGTATGAGCCGGGCAGCTTCACGCTGGTAATGTCGGGATAGATGCTGTACTCCTTGAAGTTGACAAACTCGAGGTCGCCGGTCTGTGCAGCCTCCTCACCGTAAGGCTCGTAGCCTCCGCCGTTGTTCCAGATGATGTACTGTGGCTGCAACTCGGAAGAGAAGTTGTAGATGAACTTGCGGCTCATCATGCTGAACGTGCTCTCCACCTTTGTTCCGGGCCATGTACCGCTGGGCTGTGCAATGACGTGGCCTTCGCCGTCCTCAACCCAAGTGTAGGCATAGACGTTGGTCCAGTTAGCCTCGTTCTTGAAGCTCACCTGATAGGGTCGCTGTGCACTCAGGCTGACGTAGTTGTTGGCGATGTCGGCGGTGAACACGAGGGTGTACTGTCCGGCAGCCGTTGGTTTCCAGAGATAGTTGCTGTCGTCGGTGGGCAGCTGGTAGCCCTCCCAGTTCCCGTTGGTGCGGAGCTTGAACTCGTAAGGCTCAACGACCTCCTCGGTGATGTCGACGTCGAGCGAGGCGGTGTAGATGTTCTTGTTGTCCTTGTCCTGCTCCATGAACAGGTCGTCGTCCCATGTCAGTCCGGGGATGTTGCCCACGATGCCGTAGAGCGTTCCGTCGAGCTTGAAGTCCTTGAACTGCACCTGTCCCTTCGACATACGCTGTATGTAGAGGCGCACGCGCACCTTCTGTCCGGCATACTCTGAGAAGTTCACCTTGAACGGTGTGAACACGCCCTGTTTCCAGATGTTGGTTGTTCCCTCCTCGTCGGTGTACTCAGGCATGTTGTCCTTTGTGAGCGTGAGTATGTCCTTGTACTCCACGCCGTCGGTAGTCACCTGTATGGCAATCTTGTCGTTGTCGCCCATGGTCCAGTCGGTGGCGAAGCGGACGGGAATCTCTGTTGCAGCAATCTCGATGCTGAGCCAGTTGCTTCCCTCGTTGAGGTAGATGTCGTGGGTCTCGCGCCATGCGATGTTAGGCTCCGACTCGGAGGCCATGTTCACCTGGTTGTAGAAGTATCCGGCACGCTCGTTAGTCGACCAGATGTCGTCCTCGTGCTCGGTCCATCCGATGGGCACTTCGCCGACGGGAGCCGTGGCGATGTCGAACTGCCATGGCAGCTCGGCAGCCGTGACGGCGTTGGCGTCGAGCCACTCTGATGAGTAGCCGCCCTGTCCGTCGGTGCTCCATGCGCGGAGGAAGTATGCCTTGCCGCCCTCCAAGCCAGTCAGCTCGATGTCGGTGGCTGTAGTGCCGCCTATGTAGACAATCTTGCCGCCGCCCTCAATGACGTCGCCAACATTGTATGTGCCAGTGGGTTCGCCGAAGGTTCCGGTTTCGAGATACTGTCCGTAGGGGTTAATTCCCTGCTCGTCGCTGAGTGCGATGACCATCTGCGCTCCGCTGTCCTCGGCCTTGAAGCTCATCACGCTCTTGTCGGTAGCGGTGACGGCGAGGCTTGCGGGCTTGCCGGGCTTCAGGGCGATGGTGGCCTTGGCCGACTCGGCGCAGTAGAGCGGGCCGTCCATACACAGACTGTTGAAGGGGATGACAAAGACGTTGTATGTCCCCTGCTCCATGTTGTTGGGGCTGTAGAACTCGCCGGCGGTGGTGACGGCGATGACGGTGGCGTTGCCAAGTGCGTCGCCCACCTGGTACTTGGTCATGTCGGAGGGCTTCTCAGAGAGGGCTTCTTCGGTGGTGGCCAGCACAAGGAAGTGGTCGCCCTGGGCTACGCTGAACGTTCCGCTTATCTGCGTCGTGGTCGAAGTCAGCACCAGGTCGGTGGGAGCGACAAACGGGGTGACGCAGGGCTCGGGAGCGACGAAGGTGTAGACCTGTCCGTCAACGGGATAGCTGTCCGGGCTGTAGCTGATGTAAGCATCGAGGGCCGAGTAGACCGAGCCGTCCCATGCCTGCACCTGCAGGAAGTCGTTGGAGTCGCCCAGGATTCCGATGCGGATGAAGTTGTAGGTGCCGGTCTCGACGGGCTTGAATCCGCTGACCTTCATCTCGATGTTTCCGCTCTGCTCGTAGAGGCGGTAGAGAACTGTGGCCTTTGCGCCGCAGTAGTCGTTCTCGCCACTCCAGGTGGTCTGGAAGTCTACGTTCTTGTACTCGATGCACAGGGCGCGTGTGCCCTCAGTGCCTTCGAGCCAGTAGCTGATCTGGGTGTCGTCCAGACCCCATGTGCCCTGGCGTGGTGACAGGCCGATGACATCATGGATGCCGCTGTTGGTGAACCAGCCGCTCTTGTTCTTGTGAGCGTCGGTGCTGATGGTCTCCGTGGGCGAGAGCTGTATCTCCAGGTCGGTGCCGACGAGGAAATAGTTCATCTTCTGGCCGTTGTAGCGGAAGTCGAAACCGATGGGGAAGCCCTTGGCATCCTCGACGCTGTTGAACTCCATGTTGCCGTCGGCGTCGATCATCAGACCTGAGAAGTCACCGCCTACAGTGCCCTGCAGGTCGATGACGGTTGGAGTGCCCGGCTCGCCGACGACGTTGGTCATCACCGAGTAGGCGCTCATCTGGGCCTTCATGCCTACTGTGGCGAGAAGGGCCATCACGAAAAGGGATAGTCTCTTTTTCATACGCTTGTTTTTTTATTAGTTAATAATATGTTTATAATAATAATGCAAATACAACTTGGTACGATATTGAATGCTCGACTACGCCCCTATGCTCGACTACGCCCCGAAGGGGCAATGAGCTGTCAGCCCAGGGCAGCGCCCTGGGTAGGCATGAGTACACAACCCCCGCCCTGTAAGGGCAAAAGAATGAGTAGGAGGCGTCGTCTCCGTCCAAGGCTTTTGCCCTTTCAGGGCGAAGACAACCATGTCATCATACCCAGGGCGTTGCCCTGGGCTGATTGTTTGCTGGCCTTTCAGGCCGTTCTGCGGAGACATACGATAATCACTTATTTGTACCAACTTATTTTTTACTTTTACTAAATTAGTCGGTGTTGCCGGCCATGATGGCGATGATGGCGGCGATGTCGGCCACGTCAACTGTTCCGTCGCCGTTGACATCGGCAGCCTTGTTGTTGCCCGAGGTGGCCATCACGTTGATGATGTTGGCTATGTCGGCCACGTCAACTGTGCCGTCGCCGTTCACGTCGCCCTGGATGGGTTCCGGCTCTTCGGGATAGGTCACGTTGTAGGAGCCGTCGTTGCCAATGCGGAAGATGGTGATGCCGGGGTTCTTGCCCGCCTTCGTCTCACGGTAGAAGAGGTATGTGGCCTCCTCCTCGACAATGAGGGTTATGCGCTCCGGGGCTATGTCGCGGCCAATGGTCCTCGTCCACACCCGGTTGCCTTCCCTGTCGTAGCGGCGGATGATGAACGACTCGCTGTTGAAGGCGGCAAGGTCGCGGTAGACGGCAATCCAGTCGCCGCCCTTCAGCGAGCCTAAGCCTACAAGGCCATAGAAATAGCCGCCTGAGGTGGCAGAATTCTTGGTGGCTATGGGCATTCCCGTCTCGGGATAGAGGTAGTCGCCGTCGAAGGAGAATTTCTGGTGCACCACACACCCTAACGTCCCTTGTGACGAGGCGAACTGCACGAGAATCTCCTCGGTCTTGGGATTGACGGCAATGGAGGGATAGTTGTGGTCGAACTCCTCGGCGTTATAGGCGTCGAGTCCCGTCAGTCCGAATCCCAACGAGCCGTCGGCATTGATGTGCTGCACTCGGATGTTGTGGGACCAGTCGCCCATGGGACGCTGGAAGGCGACGCAGGCACCGCCGTTGCCGTCGCTGACCACACGGTAATGGTTCATCTCGTAACCGCCGTAGTGGTATTCGTCGTAGGTGACGGCCTCGCCCCACTGGTCCTCTAAGTCGCGGTTCAGGCATTGCACGCGTGCGCCGTCGGCGGTGTGGTCGAAGAACAGGAAATTGCCGTCGAGCGAGGGCAGGATCTTGTACTGCAGGAACGACTCGTCGCACAGTTTCTTAGGCTCGTCCCATGCCGGCACGCCGTCGGCGTCGATGCGCTGTATGAATGTCTCGCCCGTCGTGTTGTCTGATGACAGCGAGACGAAGATGAAAAAGGTGTCGTCACCGACGAGGAATGCGTTGGTGTAGGGGCCGTTGATGATGTTCCTGTACTCCACGCCGTCGAGACCCCAGAGGAAGTTGCCCTCCTGGTCGATCTTGTAGATGGCGGGGGTGAAGCTCCCCGGTGAGGTGCCTTCGTCGACGTAGGTCTCGTCCTCGGTGCGGCTGTCGGCGACGGTGACGATGGCCGAGCCGTCGGGAGCGGCGAGCAGGGCATACTCCGACCAGTATGTGGGGGTGATGTGGTCGTTGACCATGATAGGCTCGTCGAACTGTGGATTGCCGTCGCGGTCGAGCAGCTGGAGGTATGTGCGCACGGCCACCGTGGGTTCGCCGTTCACCATTTTCCTGCCCCATGTCTTCCACGCAATCCATGTCTTCTTGTCGGCGGTGCGGGCAGCCTTGGGGGAGCAGGCGTAGTAGTCGCCGCCGGTCTTTGTCTCGCCGGCCTCATCGACATACGTCGTGCTGAAGATACATGACGGTGTGGCGTTGGTGTTCCACTGTGCCATGGCCGGTGCAGCGGCCATCAGCAATAACAATAAAGATAAATACTTTTTCATTTTACACATATTATATTATTAGAAATTCGTTTCAGTGACCGGCCATGAGGTTGATGATGGCGGCGATGTCGGCGACATCGACGGTGCCGTCGCCGTTCACGTCGGCGGAGGTTGAGGGAGAGGCACCGGGAACGGCGGTACCGGCCATGACATTGATGATGGCCGCAATGTCGGCCACGTCGACAGCACCGTCGCCGTTCACGTCGCCACGGCGTTGCGCCGCATTGTCGAGGCTGAAATGAACACTGTGGGTGGCCGTGGTGAAGGCATCCTGGACGAGGAGGCGCGTCTTGCCCCCGGCACCCACCTCGTGGAGCATGTAGTAGCCGCGGCCGTTCTCGCCCGTGATGCCATTGCCTCCGGCATCCTCGAACACCAGCTTGTAGCAGTCGTCGGAATAGAGTGGCAGGTCGACGACCTGCTTCTTGCGGGCCTCGGTGTATGGCCCGCCCTTGGCCACGATGTCGCCCAACGAGTTAGTGACCGTCCAGGAGATCTCCTCCGGGGCATTGTCGGTCATAATGGTCAGGCGCACCGCGTTCTGGGCCTTGTAGGCACTGGCCAGGGCGAGCGTCTTGTGGACGCTCTCCTCCTCAGTACCGTTAAGGTCGGAGAGCCATATCTCTACGGAGTTGGGAGACGAGGGTTCTGGGTTGAGCGCGAAGTCGGTGAATACCGGCGTGTGGAGGGTGTCAATCTCAAGGTAGTCGAGGCGGCCCGTCCACGGTGTCTGCTGCACGCTGCCGTTGAAGCTCACGTTGATGGTGGCCTTGGTGAGCGTCTTGCGCCCGGTGTTGCGCACCATGAGGTCGCTGGTGAAGAGCGGCGAGCAGATGCGGTCGGGAGTATTGAGCACCTTCAGAATCTTCGCCGCGCTGGTGCTGCCCGTGGGTCGCGGGGTGTAGGTGGTGGCAAGCACCTCGCCTGTCGTCATGTCCTGGACGAAGCTCACTATGCCCAGCTCCGTCGGGTCGGAATAGTTTTCAATCTGCCACGTGAAGCTGTAGTTGTAGGGCGTGACCTTGTCGGGGTCGATGTCTATAGCCTGTCCCTCGCCGCCGGCCAGCATCTTGCGGAGGACATAGTTCCACGACCGCTCACCGTTGGCCGCCGACTTGTCCCACTCCACGCGCTCCTCGACAGCAGCGACAAACAATTTGAGATCTGAGGACTGGGAATTGAGATTCGAGACTGCGACATCAGCCGTCAGCAGCCCGTCGGCGATTGTGGCCTCGGTGTCAATGTCGGCCTTCGCCTCCAATGCCATGCCCCAGTCGATGTATGTGTCGAGATACTCCTCATAGCCCAGCGCGCCGGCGTGCTCGCCATTGACACGCAGAGAGGGCACGCCCGTCACGCCGTAGTAGTTGGCGCGGGCCTTGACATCGTCGGCGCTGACAAGGTAGAAGGGATCCTGGGGCGAGGGGAAGTTATAGTGGTAGGTTATGGCCACCACGTCGCCCATGCGGCGGTAGAGTACCTCGTCGAGGGCGGGCGAGAAATCGGCGCAGGGGTCGCACGACGTGTTGGTGAACTCCTCGAAGAGCACCATACGGCGGGGCGGCTGCGGCCTGTCGACAAGGCGGAAATGGAGGTCGAAGACGCTGCCGCTGTAGTCGCCCTGGGCTACGCGGGTGGTCTTGCCGTTCTCGTCTTTCTGGTACAGCTGGTAGTAGCCGTTGCCGGCGCTGCCCTTGATGCCGTCGCCGCCAGCGTCGAGGAGCTCCAAGAGGTAGCAGTCCTCGCGGGTCAGCTCGAGGTCGACGGTGATGAACTTGCGGGCCTGCCCGGTGTAGGGGCCGCCCTCACGGACGACATCGCCGCCCGAATCATAGAGTTTCCATGTTGTCTCCTCGGGCTTCTTGTCGGTGTATATCTTCAGCTGGACACCGTAGGAGGCCTGCACAGAGTTGCTGAACGACGAGGTGCGGGTGTTGCTCACGGCATCGCTGCCGTTGATGTCGCTGAACCACACCTCGACGTTGTTGGTCGGTGTATGGGCAGTCCCTGTGCCAGCCCGCTCACTGAGTTCAAACTCCGTGAATCCGTCGAAGGCCAGCGTGTCGCGCTCTAAATAGCCGAGGTTTCCCGTCCAGGGGTACTGCTTCACCGTGCCGTTCACCTTGACGTTGAGTGTCGCCGAGGTGATGGCATTGGCCCCGTCGTTGCGGAAGATGACCTTGCCGTAGTAGTCGGGCATACAGATGAGGTCGGGGGTGTCGTAGAGGTTCTGCAGCGTCAGCTGGTTCTCACCCTCGGCATTGGGGCCGCTGTAGGCCGTGGCCAGAATCTCGCGGGTATCCTTGTCCTGGACGAAGGCCACCACGCCGAGCTGCGAGAGGTCGTTGAAGGTGTCTGCCGTCCAGAACATGTTGTATAATGTTCCGGGGGCGTTGGCCGGGCTTCGTGTGATGCCTGAGCCGAGACTCACAGCGGCACCGTCGGCCGGGGTCAGCATCTTGCGCATGGTGTAGTACAGCTCGCTCTCGCCGTTGGGGTAAGGCGAGGCAGAGACGATATGCTCCTCAATGGCACAAACGAAAAGGCGCAAGTCGGAAGTCCCGCCCTCATTGGAGGCGTCGACGTTCACTCCGGGGAGAGAGGACACGGTCACGCTCACAGTCAGCCCATTCCCCTCAAGTTTCTTCTCTAAGCTGATGCCGCATTTCTCAGGAGTGTCCTGACAGTAGCTGATGGCATCGCTCAGATAGCCGAAGCTGCGGGTGTCCAACTCCTGCCCGTCGACGAAGGTCGTGGGCACGGCGTTGATGTGGTAGTAGTCGACACGGGCCTGCTGGGCGTTTTTGTCGTTGAGGTAGAACTCGTCCTTGGCATTGGGGTAGGCGCTGTGGTACTTGATGGCTATGCAGTCGCCAAGGCGGTAGTTGATGCACGAGTCGAGGACGGGCGACCATGAGGCGCAGGGGCCGCAGCCCGTGTTGGTGAATTCCTCGATCAGCACCAGGCGCCGGCCACCGTCGGCTGAGGCAGTGGCAATTGGCGACATTATAATAAAAGATGTGAGAAGCGACAGGAGATAAAAACGTTTCATCGAATGACTGTGTTTGTGAATATTTGGGGGCAAAATTACCAAAAAGCAAAGAAAACGCAAAAAAATAAAAATTATTTAACTAATTATTTCCCCCAACTGACGCTTTTTCCTATTGTTATACATCTTTTTTTCAATTAATTTAGTAACTTTGCAGCCGATTCTGGGAGCGCGGACGTCCCCGTCCGCCACCTATGCGGGCGCGACGCCCGCGTTCCCAGGCAGCCCAATACATAATAATAATAAGGCAAATGGAAAAAAACAGAATCAACGAAGTGTTGCAACGCAACGTGCAGCTGCTCTCGAAGCAGACGGAGACAGAACTGGCAATGATGCCGGCTGGCACGGCCCCGCTGCCGTCGGTAGAGGAGGTGCGAAGGATAGTAAGCCTGTCGAAGGACATAATCTTCACCGACTATTTCCACAAACGGCAGAGCAACGAGCAGATGCGCTCATACCACATCGGAGTGTCGATGGAGGAACTCTACGAACTGCTCTGCCGCCAGGTGGCGCGAGGACTGCAGTTTTGCGAGGACTGTGCCGACGGCGACGTGCTGGCCTCTGCCGAGGACATAGCCCTGCGGTTCCTCGACCAGCTGCCCGAGGTGAAGCGGCTGCTCTACACCGACGTCGAGGCGATGTTCGTCAGCGACCCTGCAGCAACAAACTACGGCGAGGTGATATACTGCTACCCCGTGATGAACACGATGACACATTTCCGACTGGCTCACGTGCTCCACGAGATGCAGGTACCCGTGATACCACGCATCATAACCGAGCTGGCACACTCGCGCACAGGCATCGACATTCACCCCGGCGCACACATCGGCGAGTATTTCGCCATCGACCACGGCACAGGCGTGGTGATAGGCGAGACAACAATCATCGGCTCGCACGTGACACTCTACCAGGGAGTGACGCTCGGAGCGAAGAGCTTCAAGTACGACGCCAACGGCAACATGCTCAACATACCGCGACACCCCATCATCGAGGACTACGTCACCATCTACAGCAACGCCTCCATCCTCGGACGCATAACCATAGGCCACCACTCGGTAGTGGGAGGAAACATCTGGGTGACCCACGACGTGCCCCCATACTCACGCATACAGCAGAGCAAGGCCGTGGACTATTCTTTCTCCGGAGGACTGGGCATCTAATTCATAGTTAGGAGGCACTTAACCCAGGGTTAGGAGGCACTTAACCTATAGTTAGGAGGCACTTAACCTATAGTTAGGAGGCACTTAACTCATAGTTAGGAGGCATCTAACCTATAGTTAGGAGGCATCTAACCTGGAGTTAGGAGGCACTTAACTCATAGTTACACACAAATTTCATAACCTTCGGATATATGCGGACAATCATTTAGCTAAATGATTGTCCGCATACACCCAGTAATCTCCATGTTGGCTTGTTCCGCCGATGTAGGGGCAGGCCCCGTGCCAGCCTGCTGCCCCGCGAGGGGCATAATTCATCGGCATAGCGCACGGCGGCATTTGCCCTGCCGGGCAATCGGGCTGGCACGGGGCCTGCCCCTACGGGGGTGTACACTATCGGATAATTGCGGATAGTCCTATTTTAGTTATATACTCAAGTTTCGGAAGTTCTGAAAGTCCCGTCGTCACGGGCATTCTGCTTACAGCATGGAGATTTTCACTTCCTAAACTTATGTCATTTATATATATGCAAAACAGTCGTTCAGACCAACATAGCCTTAATATTAGGACGACAAACTGGATAACAGCAAACCTGCCTGGCCTCAAAGGAGAGGGCAGGCAAGTTCGTATATGAAAGGATGCTTGCTAAAGAAATCCTTATCTTCTGTTCATAGCATTCTTTACAAGTTCTGCTATTTGTCTTTGGATTCTTTCCTTCTCGGCTGGCGTAGGTTCCACAAGTTTTTGGTAAGCCTCTATCTTCATTCCACCACATGAACTACATCTGCCCAGACCTCCACAGGTGGGACAGGGAAACTCGCCGATATAGCCTATCCCACGGCAGGATATGCAAGTACCTCTTCCTTGACACAGACGGCAAGGGACAGTTTCATAATGTCCTTTCAAACTTTCGACCAGATTGTAGTATATGGTCAGTTCTGAAGGGGTGAGATACGAAAGTGCATCGTCAACTTTGGATTCGCGGCTTTGATTACGTCTGTCCATAGCCGTAGTCACGCGACCTGTACCGCCACATCGGTCGCAAGCCTCTTTATGCTCGGTGCCTCTTAGAAACCATTGTCTGCATACTGGGCATTGCTGCTTGCTGCGGCTGATGCCATACGTTGCCATAGAATGGAATATAGTCATCCTGCCCGAACCGCCACATTTCGAGCAACGGCTTTGAGCTTGCACATTTATGTGTGTCAATACTACACAAATTATCAACAGAAAGAACTTATTCATAATTCGATTAAAAAATTTAAGTTGGACATATTCACTTGATGATGTCGTTATTAGTCATCTGTGTTTTCTGATAGTCATAGTCGTAGTTGATAGGGGTGTTTGCTGCACCCATTCCAAAACCTAAACCAGCAAACGCAGCGCCGCCACCAACCATCGCAGCTCCCGCAGTAGTAGCTGCATCGCCTCCTAAAACCAAAGCCAGACAGCCGCCAAGTTCGACAATCGCCCCGGCAATCATTATTGTCTGGCCCGCTCCTCTTCTGACAGCCCTGCTACTGTTGTTCTTATAGTCGAGTGCAAACGGCACCTGAAGGTTGGAGCCTGGAGCCTGGGCCTGGAGGTAGTGCATGTAACCGCCTTTTCTCTTCAGTTCGACTTTTGCTTGGCCAGAATTGTCAATCACTGCTATCTGCTGTCCCTGTGGATTGGTGATGAAAGTACCCGGCACGCCCTGCACAGTAAATGTTTGCGATGAGCTGCATGAAGAGAGCGATACGACTGTTATTCCCAATACTATCATTATAATAGATGTAATACGTTTCATAATCATTTGTAGTTTAGGATTTCTGATATTTGTACTTTGTTGTTGTTTTTCTTTGCATCCGACTGGAAATAGAGGGCATACCAAGGTTCCGTCAGTGCGTCGTTTTTGTGTAGATAGATATAGCGCAGTGCATCGTTCACTTGCCCTATTTGTTTCACTTTACTGACAAGTAGCGAATTGGCATAGATGTCGGTAAAGATTGTCTCGAAGGATTTACCCTCGTCAACGCTATAGGATATGCAAAGGTTGCAGGCAGCGTATGTCTGAGTGGGTGAAAAGACATTGCTTACATCTGTTTGTGCGCCCTGCACAGCTTGGCTTAGGAACGATAGCCCCACTCCTTCAATCATAAAGGTACGTCCCATGGATGCCTGTCCGTGTGGAGCAATAGAGATTTGTGGCTGGTCAACGATATAGGTAGTGTTTGTATTGGTAGTTGCGGTTCCCCGGCTTCCACCTACGTTGACACCGCCGAGAGCAGTACCGAGAACACCACCGACACCTGCAGCTGAAGCAATGCTGCCGAGGTTCACCGAAGCTCCAGTCTGACCACTGACCGTTGTAGACTGCGACTGCACTCTCACGGTCGGGTCATAATAGGGTTCCGAATTGCCCGACTGGTTACGGAAGAACGACTTGGTACGGTCGATGGTCATCATCTTGTCGGTATTGTTCTGGACTAACACATTGAACTCACCGTTTCCACCGACTTGACAACTAACGATAATCGTGGCATCCTGCGGAATGTCAAGTCGGCTTGTCACAGGCTCCTTTGCACGAATCGACTGGTACGCCACTCCAGTAACATTCAAATACTGCGTTGAGCAGGAAGAGAGCATTCCTGCTGCCAGAAGCAGTAATGAGGCGGTCTTTGCAGATTTCTTCATTTACATAAATCTCCATTGCCCTTCAGCAGCCAAAAGGACTTCTTGTTAAACGTATGAAGCGTGGCACTGTATGCTCACATCTTCAAGAGGAGGCCCTAGGAAAGCCCTATACAACAAGATGTCCCAAGATAGCAGTCCACGCTTACGCGTATACGGAGCTGCTATGCTCGCATCAGTGTATATAGCTTTTCCTTTTCAGGTCAGCGATTGTCGCAGTTGTGAATTTCCTAGGTTCCCTCTTGCAACACGAAGCATAACGCTTCTTTTCCCACGAAATAATGGCTTCGGCTTTACAGCTTTCACCAAATGCAAAAGTACATAAAACAATTTTAATTGCCACCTATTTATAAAAAAAAATGCAAAACTTTAAGAGAATTTAGCAGGAAATGGTTCTTCGGGGCCACTAATAGCAGATTTTGACTAAAATAGCAGACAGAAATAGTGATTGGTGGAGTTCTCGTATGTTCCTTTGAAACTACGAAGCATGAATATGAGTAGTACACTCTTTTGGAACCACATCGGAGTATGCGGAAATTATGATGAAATTCTGAGACGGATGCTGGGGAGGGAAATTCTTTCTCCGGAGGACTGGGCATCTAACCTATAGTTAGGAGGCACTTAACTCATAGTTGCACACAGATTTCATAACCTTCGGATATATGCGGACAATCATTTAGCTAAATGATTGTCCGCATACACCCGGTAATCTCCATGATGGCCTGTTCCGCCGATGTAGGGGTAGGCCCCGTGCCAGCCCGTTGCCCCGCGAGGGGCATAATTCATCGGCATAGTGCGCGGCGGCATTTGCCCTGACGGGCAATCGGGCTGGCACGGGGCCTGCCCCTACTTGGGCGTGTACACTATCGGATAATTGCGGATAGTCCTATTTTTAGTTATATAGAAATGATAAAAAAATAAGTGGGTAAACTTTTCTAATGGTCGCTTCGCTCAAAATTATAAGAAAATTGAATCAAAAAATTATAAGAATAATGCAGAGAATAACATCGTTGGAGAATTTTTATAATTTTCGAAATAAATTTTCCTATAATTTTGAGCCGTAGGCGACCCCTGAAATCATCCCAAGTTGTTTTTTAACGGTTACATAGCTCTTAAATCAACTACTAACAATACAGGGCTTCGTGGTTTCGAGGAATCGAGAAACTATGAAAACTTGGTACGATTTTGTGTCTCGACTACGCCCCGAAGGGGCAATGAGCAGTCAGCCCAGGGCAGCGCCCTGGGGCGGCATGAGTACACAAGCCCCGCCCTGTAAGGGCAAAAGAATGAGTAGGAGGCGTCGCCTCCGTCCAAGGCTTTTACCCTTTCAGGGCGATGACAACCATGTCATCATACCCAGGGCGCTGCCCTGGGCTGATTGCTTGCTGGCCTTTCAGGCCGTCCTGCGGAAACATACGATAATCACCTATTTGTACCAACTTATTTTTTTACTTTTACT
>CAJOEC010000096.1 GCA_905233425.1 uncultured Prevotella sp.
GTAAATAGTTGATACACAACGTTAAATAGAAATAAAAATGAAACGAAAATTTGGAATGCAACATAGAAGGGGCAGGCCCCGTGCCAGCCCGATGCCCCGGCAGGGGCAATGTCAGCCTCTGCCCGCGTCTCTGTCAAAATCGTCTCCGACATGCCAATTAGTCCGCCCGGCGCGGACTTCCAGTTCGCCCCGTCCGAACTCCCAGTTCGCGCCGTGCGAACTCCGAGTTCGCCCGGCGCGAACTTTTTGGGCCTCCCAGTGACTTTTTCCCTCGTCCCCAGCGTTTTTACTGTTCCCCCCAATTTTTTCACCACTTTTCTTTGCCAGTTAGAGGAAAAGTTGTAATTTTACACCGTCGCATACCGCAAGTAGGGGCGTGATTCGTCACGTTTCGACAACTACAAAGAGATGTAGTGGCAGGCCTTGGGCCTGCCCGTCGGTCGGCGGCCATATATATGATAAAGACGTTTTCGAACGTCTGTCGTTGTGAATAACGAATCTCGCAAATTCACTTCCCACAACAGACAGATGAAGCGTCATGCGGTACGTTTATATACCTATATTATTATAGTTATGCGTACTGGCGTGGGCTTTTCTGCGTTGTCTATCCTGTGTGATGTGGGCAATGCGAAGGCCTTTGGCTCCAGGGTAGGCGGTAGAAACAGACACCTACGCCTTTTTTGTATATCTGCGCGAACCTGAACGAATCAAAAAACTGCATGGGGTGTTGCGGTAGAAAAACTAAAACAACACAAGTATGAAGAAAAGATTCTTTTTGGCTTTTATCTCTTTGCTCACCACAACTATGTTGTGGGCAGCAGACGGCGACACCTTCACGGCAAACACCGTGGAAGGTGTGGAAATGACTTTTAAGGTGATTAGTGAGGCGGACAAGACATGCCAGGTAGGAAAAGGTGGTACTTTAGAACGATCTGTAGCCAGAAACACAAAAGGGATAATTACTATTCCTAACCAAGCCAACGAATACACTGTGACTACCATCGGCAAATACGCTTTCAATAACTGCTCCGGCCTCACAAGCGTCACCATCCCGGAGGGCGTGACCAGCATCGGCGACCAAGCTTTCTCTGCCTGCAAAGGTCTCACCAGCATCACTATCCCTTCGAGCGTGACCAGTATCGGAGTGAGTGCTTTATCTGGCTGCATCGGCCTCACTACCGTCACCATCCCATCGAGCGTAACCAGTATCGGCGGCTATGCTTTCTCTGACTGCACCGGCCTCGCTAGCGTCACCATCCCTTCGAGCGTGACCGAAATCGGCATCCAAGCTTTCTCTAACTGCATCGGCCTTGAAAGCATCATCGTGTCGGAAGGAAACGCAGTCTATGACTCACGGAATAATTGTAATGCCATCATAAAAACAGCAAGTAACACACTTACTCATGGTTGTAAAGATACAATCATTCCGTCGAGCGTGACCTGCATTGGCGACTGCGCTTTCTTTGGCTGCACCGGTCTCATCAGCATCACCATCCCGTCGAGCGTGACCAGCATCGGCGTCTCTGCTTTCTCTGGCTGCACCGGCCTCACCAGCGTCACCATCCCTGAGGGTGTGACCAACATCGGCAGCTCTGCTTTCTGGAAATGCACCGGCCTCGCCAGCGTCACCATCCCTGAGGGTGTGACCAACATCGGCAGCTCTGCTTTCTCTGGCTGCACCAGCATTACCAGCATCACCATCCCGTCGAGCGTGGTCAAAATCGACGAACAGGCTTTCCTTAACTGCACCGGCCTCACCACCGTCACCATCCCTGAGGGTGTGACTAACATCGGCAGCGGTGCTTTTTGGAAATGCACCGGCCTCGCCAGCGTCACCATCCCGTCGAGCGTGACCAGCATCGGCAACTTTGTTTTCCGAGATTGCACCGGCCTTGAGAGCATCACCATCCCTTCGAGCGTGAACAGCATCGGCCTGTCTGTTTTCAATGGCTGCACTGGCCTCGCCAGCGTCACTTCGCTTATTCAGGAACCTTATGAAATCAAAGGGAACGTATTCTCTGTATATAAAACCGCCACCCTCTACGTCCCCAAGGGCACAAAGGCGAAATATGAGGCCACGCCTACCTGGAACCAGTTTGAGAAAATGGAGGAGTTTGAGGCCAGCGAACAGCCCAAGGGCGACGTGAACGGCGGCATGACCATCGACGTGGCCGACATCGCAAGCGTAATCAACGTGATGGCCAGCGCACCAGACCATCCCCTCCGACAGGCCGCCGACGTGAACAAGGACGGCGTGGTGGACGTGGCCGACATAGCCACCATCATCAACGAGATGGCTTCAAAATGAAGGATTCTGGACGAGAATCCCTAACCTGAATTATTCAAGGTAATTACATTATTATATTTTTGAACATATAATTGCCATGTAATTGAACATTAATTGTACATTAATTGCTGCGCACAAAGATTAATGATAAATTAATGTTCAATTACATGGAAATTATATGTTAAAGAAAGAGGTACTGAATACCGGGCGGGCGGCAATTGCTGTCTGTCCGGTATCCGCTATATGGCAGTAGCAAAACTTTCGGACGGGACAACAGCCAGTTTCCTTTTCCGGGTTAATAATTGTGGGCTGGCATTGGGGGATAAAACCCCTCAAACACTTGCCCTTACTGGTTTTTAGTTTGTCCCTTTGGGAGCGCGGCACCCCGTGCCGTCCCTTCTCCCCGTTTGTTCTTTCGCTATGTCATAGTTGTAAGTGGTGTTAATAGATTACACATTATTTGGTGCTTATGTTCACAGGCTATTGATGGTTTCCACAGTGAGGCCTGTGTACTTTGCTATAAGCTCGGCGGGCATGTTGTCTGCTTTCATACATCTGGCAGACTCTAAAGCCTTATTTAATTCCCCTTTGGCTTCCCCTTCGGCCCGTCCCTTGGCAAGCCCTTCGGCCCGTCCCTTTTGCTCTGCCCCTGTCATGGCATTAAAAGTATCGCGATAACGCTTCAGGGCACGGTCGTACTCAAATCGGTCTTTCTTCGACAGCTTGCTCACCTCGGCAACTTCTGCCAGCCGCTGGAACACTGCGTTCTGTGCAGCCCACGGCATTCTTTCCAGTATTTCCATGGTATTTACACATTTTGTAGCATACTGCGTGCAAATTTACAAATAAAGCGTGAGACGGCCAAAGATTTCCCCTGTTATTTCTCGTATAGATGTGAAAAATGGGGGGAAACATATTCATTTGGGCCTTACCACGAACCAGCAGTGCATGAGGAAAGTGGTGATGTGGCCGTAGTGGCGGGCCATGATACGGTAGCGCTCGCGCAATGAGGCGCGGTGGTGGCGCGTGGTTGTTCCCTCCTCGGTATAGCAAGCCACGGTCATGGCAGCGTTGCACAGCGGCAGGCACTGGCGATCAGCCTCGCGCATCACGCGGATGCACCAGTCCACGTCGGCGGAGTAGCGGTAGCGGGTGTCGTACTGGGTGTTCTTGGCAATGTCGGTGCGGGCGTAGAAAGCCTGGTGGCAAACGAGCATCCCATGACGGAACGAGCGCCACGTGAGCCGCTCCGGGGGCTGTAGGCGTCGCGGGTGGAGATAGCGGCCACAGGAGTCGACGATGTCGGTGTTGCCATAGAGCACGGCGGGCAATTCGGCACTGGGCAGCTCGTTCAGGTGGCAGCGGTGGGCAATCTGCTCCAGAGTGTCGGCGGCGGGGAAGAAATCGCCGGCGTTCATGAACACCACATAGTCGCCCGATGCCTGTGTGAGGCCCTTGTTCATGGCGTCGTAGATGCCCTCGTCGGGTTCCGAATGGATTATTATCTTATGGCTGTGGCCGTTGGCGTCGGCATCGTTGACTGCCTTGTATTCGTTGGCAAGGGCCAAAGTGTTGTCGGCCGAAGCACCGTCGATGATGAGATGCTCCACGCCCTCGTATGTCTGGCACAGCACGCTGTCGAGCGTGCGCTGCAGCACTTCCCCGGCGTTGTATGTTATGGTGATGACGGTGAATTTTGTCATAGGTTGAAGTGTTTCTGTGCCAGCGCCCGCTGGTATATCTCGGTGTAGCGTATGGCGACGGCGGTCTGCGAGTAGTACAGCATTACCTTCCGGCGGCACTCTTGCGCCATCTGCTGTCTGTCGGCCTCATAGAGAATCCAGCGCAGGCCACGTGCCAGGTCGGCGGCATCGCGGTAGACGGCCACATAGCCCGTGCGGCGGTGGTCAATCTCCTCGGGTATGCCGCCCACACGGAATCCTAAGCAGGGAACTCCGCAGGCCATGGCCTCCATGATGGTGTTGGGAAGATTCTCCGACAGCGACGGCAGTACGAACACGTCAGCGGCGCGGTAGATGCGGGCCATGCGCTGCTCGTCGTCGACATAGCCAAGGGCGATGGCAGGGAAGGGCAGTTCACGCGCCACCTCGTCGGCATGGCTGCCCAGAAGCACTACCGACACCTCGCCGGCCA
Source organism: uncultured Prevotella sp. (assembly GCA_905233425.1). GTDB lineage: Bacteria > Bacteroidota > Bacteroidia > Bacteroidales > Bacteroidaceae > Prevotella. The sequence goes on from CAJOEC010000096.1 coordinate 4,442, forward strand.
TAGCCGAATGGGCGTCGGAGAGCTGGCGACAGGCCTCAATGAGATAGTCCATTCCCTTGTAGGGGTTTGTCACTTTTTGGCACACGAAGAGCACCAATCGCCGGTCCAGTGGCAGACCTTCCTGTCGGCGGGCTTCTTGGCGGTCGCCAGGGCAGAAGATGCGTGTGTCTATAGGGTTGGGGATGCTCACAATATGCTGGCCGCGAAGCATGGCACTGGCCTTTGCCTCGCCCTCCAACCAGCGGCTGCAGGCCACGAAGGTGACACCGCTATGCTGTAGCAGCTGGCGCTTGCGGCGCCACACGCGGGCGAGCCATTTGCTATGCTTCGGGCGCGTCGCCGTTTCAAAGCCTGGAAGATACTTGCACTGCTGGCATTCAGTAGTGAACTGCCGGCATCCGAGGGTGAGATGGCAGAGAGCCGTCGATGGCCAAGCGTCGTGCATAGTCCATACCACGGCCTTGCCGCTACGGAAAATCTTGCGAAGGTCACCAAACGAGAGCATACCCTGGTTCACCCAGTGCAGATGGATGATGTCGGCCTGACGGAACACCTTCAACCGCGTGATGTCGTTACCGGAGATGCCCGCGTCAACGGCGAAAAGATTGTCGTAACGGAAATGCAGACACACGAACAGCACGAGCCGCTCCCACAGGAAATGCCATAGTGCCAACCAGCGGAAGGGCAGCGTCTTCACCGTGGCATCGGCAACGTCGGCAGCCCCGTCGCGCACAAGCATTTTCGCCTCCACACCGTAGGCTGTGAGGGCGTCCTTCAGGCGGCGGGCAGCCATGGCGGCACCGCCGTCGGCATAGCTGGTGTTCACTATCAGCACTTTCATCGCCATGTGGTGCTCACGCTAAATCGTGTTGTCATCCCGTTTCTTGTCCTTCTCCTTCTGTGCCCGCTCCAGCTCCTTCTGCGCTTTCTCTTGCTCTTTCTGTGCTTTCTCCTGCTCCTTCTGGGCTTTTTCCTGCTCTTTCTGGGCACGTTTCTGCTCTTTCAAGGCCTGTTTCTCCTGTTTGCGGCGCTCTTTCTCCTCCTTCTTCTCCAGTCGGCGCTTCTCTTTCTCCAACTGTTTCAGTTCCTTGGCGCTCTTCTTCGCAGCCTCCTTCTCGTTGACGGCCTCCTCCTTGGCACCGTCGAGTGCCTCCTGCAGCTTCTCGTGAAGCATATCCTTGTCGAAAGTGAACACCATGCCGAGCAAGCCGACCGACAACAGCTGATCCTCGCCCTTTAGCCTGACGTAAGTGGTGTTGAGAACGTAGTAGTCGTGAACCTTCAGCTTGCTGTTCAAGGCTGTCTCCACGGCCTTCACCACGACATTCTTGCCCAGTTGGGTAAGGGCGTTGTCGCCTAAGCCACGCTCTTCGGCCTCGCTATCGACAAACTCTTTCACGGCATCCATCATTGCCTCCTTGTGGCGTTCCTTGTTTGGCACGGTCTGAGCCATGATGACAACCATCAACAGCACTATGAATAGTGCAAGCAGCGTCTTCAGTAGTTTCATAATTCCTGTCGTTTTTTATATTATTATTGTGTCATTTCGTCCGTAGAAGTTGCAAAAGTACAACGTTTTCGTGAATCAGCAAAATTTTAGTGTGAAAAATAACCTTATTTATTTTGCTCTTCCCACAAATTACATTATCTTTGCACCATCTTTGCGTAGTGGCAGACCCACGTAATAATAATAACCAAAAGACCAAACGAAGATGGCAGAACCACGAAACGCTGTAACTTTCGACAGTATAATGACTGAACTGCGTGGCGGCATATACCGCCCCGTTTACTACCTCATGGGCGACGAGCCTTACTACATTGACCAGATAAGCAACTATATAGCCGAGCATGCGCTGAGTCCTGAGGAGCGCGATTTCAACCAAACAGTACTCTTCGGCAGCGATGTAGGTGCCCCGGCCATTGCCGACGCCGCCCGCCGCTACCCGATGATGGCCGATCGGCAGGTCATCATTGTGAAGGAGGCACAGAACATAAAGCAGACCGACGCGCTGGAAAAATACATGAAACAGCCCTCGAAGACCACCATCCTGGTGATGTGCCACAAAAACGGGAAGATTGACGGACGGAAGCGCGAGTACATCAAGGCCATTCAGCAGACGGGCATCCTCTTCGAGAGCACGAAGATGAAGGAGTACCTCCTTCCGGCGTTCATAGAGAAATATCTGCGTGAACGTGAAGTGAGCATCGACCAGAAGTCCACACAGCTCATCGCCGAGGCGATAGGCTCAGACCTGACACGACTGACCAGCGAGCTGGAGAAAGTGCTCATCTCACTTCCCCCAAACGACCGTCGCGTGACACCTCAAGTGGTGGAAGACCAGATAGGAGTGAGCAAGGATTTCAACGGCTTCGAGCTGCGCGACGCTATCGTAAACAGGAACATTTTCAAGGCCAATCAGATTATCAATTATTTTGACAAAAATCCGAAGGCTGGGAGCATCTATTCGTTTCTCCCGTTGCTCTTCAGCTTCTTCCAGAACATGATGCTGGCCCACTATTGTCCGCAGAAGCAAAGCCAGGAGGCCGTGGCTGAGTGGCTGGAACTGAGATCAGCATGGGCAGCCAAGGAGTATATGAATGGCATGAGAAACTACACCGCCAGGAAAGTGATGGAGATAATCGGCAAACTACGTGAAATAGATGCCAAAAGTAAGGGCTTGGACAACGCTAACACCCCTCCAGGGGAACTAATGAAGGAATTAATTTTTTACATTTTGCACTAATTTGGCCTTTTCCCACATCTATTTCTATCTGGAACGAGCACCCGCTATGGGTGCTTTTTTTATGGCTAAAGTCCTATAAAACCTAAGGGTGCGAGCGATTTGACCCCTCTCAAAACTCGAAAATTCTGAGCCAACAAGCCCGTCGCCCAAAATCTGCGAGAAATGTGAACAGACAACGATGTCGTCCCACAAAAATTTACGTTTCACATCTATTTACATTTACGTAGGTAAACTTTAAATATATAAAGAGTAGCCAAACCGATTATTATTTTAAATCCGCAAGGCTGTTTAAAAGTCTAAACGGTGTACTTTTATGGTTTATGAAGATAAATATTTAAAGTTAAATCGAGGGATTTAATTAATTAAATTCATAAATATACAAGGGCGATTTTGTGTTATATACATCTAAAAATCAGATGATTATATCTTTTGGTTCATATTGAATGCCTTTTGTTTGCTTAGATTGACGATTGTTAATCCGAATAACCGCCCGTATGTGTGTATATTACCATAAATATCTAAATAGAACCCAGTAATTTGGCGAAAATGCCTTTACTTAATGTTTTTATGATTTATGGTCTTAAATTTAGTTTTCCAAACGTAAAGCATGGTGGCAATTTACTTTATTAAACCAAGCATAGCGATTTAGATATACAAACATAAACTTTAAATTACTAAAAAGAACTTTAATTTTGTTGCGGGTCTCATTTTTTTGTTTTACCTTTGTAAACCGAAAGAAAAACCCAAAAATGAGGCCTTATCTGCCCTACTACCATTATGAAAGAAAGAATAAAGACTCTCATGGAGAGCCAGCACATGACCCAGCAGGTCTTCGCCGACTTCCTTGGCATCAATGCTGCCACCCTGAGTGGCATCTTCAACGACCGCACCAAGCCCTCCATAAATATCGTGGAGGCTGTGAAGAAGAAATTTCCTGACATCAGCCTCGACTGGCTAATGTTCGGAAAGGGCCCGATGTTTGGCCAGGCGGCTACTGACTCTGCCACCCCAATAGTCGCTGCACCAACCTCTGCCCCTACCCCTACTTCTGCCCCAACCCCTGTCGCTACCCAACAGTCAACTCAGTCGAGAGTCCAGGATCAGATGCTCGACTTCGGTGAGACACCTGCCTATACCCCCCAGCCCAGAGTCGTCGCTACTACGCCCTCACATTATAATGGTGGCAGACAAGTGCGCCCTGAGGTGTATCGGGAGGAGGTAAAAATTATTGACAAGCCAAGTCGACGGGTAACGGAAATCAGAGTATATTATGACGACCAGACTTGGGAGAGTTTTGTGCCTGCGAAGAAGTAGGCTGAAGGCATCAGTTGCACTTCTTTGATAATCATATTTCTGTTTATAACCATACTTGTTGGTTGGAGATCGTTTTAGAAACGAATTCTACTAATTGACTTTAATTTGGCTCACGAATTTTCTTAATTTTCAAAATTCATGGATTAAAGTAAGAGTAATAAGGAAAATTCGTTATGCTGTACTCACAACATGTAATTTTTCCGATGGTGTAGGGGCAGGCCCTGTGCCAGCCCGATGTCCCGTGAGGGACACAAACGCTTGCCGTTTCATCTGTGAATATTGCCCCTTTGGGGGCATCGGGCTGGCACAGGGCCTGCCCCTACACAAGGTAGTTCCATGCCGTTTTCTGGGTACATCATATTGAACACCCTATTTCCGAATATACACTGACCCCACCCCTAGCCCCTCCCCTACATGGGAGGGGAAAGGCTGCGCGTAGTTTGTTACCCCCTCCTATGCGATGGGAAAGGCTGCGCGTAGTTGCGCCCTACCGTTATATAGCAGAAATAAGCCCTTACTGTGCGGTTGAAAAGCTCCGAAGGGGCTTTCCCCACACAGACTATTAACCGCACAGCACGAAAAAAAGCCCGGGACGTGCCCCGGGCTTTTGTCTGTGCTGGTTTTTCCTCGCGTATTATGCCTTTAAACGCCCCAGGATTGCAAGATTAGCGGGTGAATGAACGGAAGTACGTCGTGCAGACGTTTTGCCATTCTCGTGCGTTTTCCAACTGTTCGTGCAGTTTCTTGTCAACCTCTTTCCAGCGTTGCTCGTCGATGTCGGATTTTGCCTTCTGCCAGATGTCAATGAAGTCCTCCACCTCTTTCACTCCGCGGCCGTAGTGGTACTCCATCTCCTCCATCACCGTGCGTCCGCTGCTCAAACGTCGTGTCCAGGGCACGTGGTGAAACCACAGCAACAGATTCTCAGGACAAGTGTTCACGTCGTCGTAGAGGGAGGCGTATGGCTCACGATACTGCTGTGAGGCTCCGCTGCCAGTGGCCTTCGTGCGGTCGAAGCCAATCCCGAGGCTGTCGGCCTGGTGGTAGTAGACGGGGCACCACTCAATCGGGTACTGGGGCTTGAATCCGTCGGGTTCCGGCCCGTAGTGGTGGTCGAATTTGAAGATATGGTGCAGTCCTAAGGGCATCATGTAGTCCACGCAGGCCTCGCGTGAGCGGAGCATCATGGAAAGAACAGCCTCGCCCCCGGCCTCTTCCTTTGTAGAGGTGTTGAGGCTGAAGGTTTGAGCCAGCCACTCCTCTGCTATCTGCCGTGATGTCAGCGTGGGGTTCCATGCCAGACGTCCAAAGGCATACCAGTTGGCCTGGGCGAAGTGGTGGCCGCACCAGTTGGTGTCCAGTCCGATGTTTGCCACTCCGGCTATTCCCACGATGTGCTTTGCCGTGTTTCCAATCTCCACTTGCTGGAAGAACTCTTTCCACATGGGGGCGAGATATACCAGGTGGGTGCTGTGGCCTAAGTATTCCTGCGTTATCTGCAGTTCGGCCATCTGCTTCGTCTGCTTCATGTTGTCGAAGATGGGCGCGTAAGGCTCGCGTGGCTGGAAGTCCAGCGGTCCGTTCTTCGACTGCAGTATTACGTTGTCGCGGAACTGTCCGTCAAGCTCTGCAAACTCCGATACAGCCTGTTTCACGCGGTCTTCGCCCTTGTGCTTCGCTCCGTAGACGAAAGACCGCCACATGACGATGCCTCCGTAGGGCTTCAGCGCGTCGGCCAGCATATTGGCGCCGTCGGCGTGTGTGCGCCCGTAGTCGAAAGGTCCTGGCTGTCCCTCGCTGTTAGCCTTGACGAGGAACCCGCCGAAGTCGGGAATCAGCTTGTATATCTCCTTGGCTTTCTGCTGCCACCAGCGTTTCACCCCGGGGTTCAGAGGGTCGGCGGTGGACAGCTCGCCCAACGCCTTGGGCGAGCCGAAATTCACCGAGATATAGACGCGCAGCCCCCAGGGGCGCAACAAGTCGGCAATATCCTTCACCTTGTTGATATACGGGCGTGTGAGCATCCGAGGCGAGGCGTTCACGTTGTTGAGCACCGTTCCGTTGATGCCTATCGAGGCGCAGGCCTCGCCGTATGCACGGATGCGCTCCACATCGAGTGGCGAGAGTTTCTCGTCCTTCAGGCTCTTGTTGTCCTGCTGTCTCGTCGTCTCGTTCCAGAAGATGCTCTTTCCCGCATATCCGCGCTCAATGCTTCCGTCGGGGTTGTCCCAGTGGTTGAGTATGCGCAGACCGAATGCCGGGTGGCTCTCGCCCTGCTCGCCGCGCATCAGCGCATAGCGGCCGTAGAGCAGTCCCATCTGCGTGCGTGCCGTGACAGTTCGCCCGCTAATGCGGTAGCCGTCGTCGTCGGGCATGGTGCTGTCTATGCGCAGCGTGATGTCGCTGGGCATCTGGCCGCGCAGCCACAGCCCGTGGCCGTCTTCACAAAGTCCCGGAAGAGCCAAAAGGCCAAATAGAAGGATAAGTGCCAGTTGTCTGATTTTCATGTCAGTTTTTTGTGGATTAGTGACAGTTGTGTTTCGGCTCCTGCTGCTATGCCTTGCGCTCAATCCATGCCAGCGTGTCGCCCTTGCGCACTTTCGCGCCCTGCTTTGCGCTGACCTCCACCAGCTTGCCGCCGAGGGCTGCGGGGATGGGGATTATCTCGCCCCATTTCTCCACGAGGTAGCAGAATGTCTGGCCCTCCTCGTAGGTCTGACCGATGAACGGCTCTACGCATGGGGCGCATTCGCCGTCGCCGTTGAACTCGTAGAATATCTGTCCGGCTGAGGGGCAGACGAGGGCGTCGGCCTTGGCGTGCTTGAAGGCGGCCAGCTCCTCGGGGCTTATCTTCGAGCCACCCAGCTTGGCGTCCTTCGCCTTCTGTATGTCGGCCAGCAGCTGCTTCTTCGCCTGACCGCTCTTGAACGGGCGGTACTGCTCGGGGTGCATGGCCAGCTCGAACAGTTCCTCGTTGTCCTGACCGTAGTCCCATCCGTTCTCGTCCATCTCCTTCTTGAAGCCTTCCAACGCGTTGGGCAGCAGCGTGTGCGGGTCGACGTCGGTGAACTCGCGGCCCTGCTTCTTTGCCAGCTCCACAAACTCTGGGTCGATGTTGCCGGGAACCTTGCCGCTCTTGCCGAGGATCATGCCCCAGATGGCATCGTCCATCATCACGTAGCGGCCCTTGCCCTGCTCCATAGTGAGGAGGTTCATCAGGGCTATGTTCTTCGTGTACTGCGAGAACGGCGTCACCAATGGGGGATAGCCCACGCGAGGCCACACATATTCCACCTCGTTGAACAGCTTCACCAGCATGTCGTCCATCGTCAGCTCAGCCTCGCCCTTCTGCGTGCGCAGCTTGTTGATCATCTTCTGTATGGGCCCGAGGTCAGCCATCATGCTTCCCATCATGCCGCCGGGCAGACCGCTGCCGAGAAGGAGCGACGACATGTGCTTGTTCGCCGGGTTGATGAAGTAGCCCAGCCAGTCGTCGATGAACTCCTGCGTCAGCGTGCGGGCCTGCATATAGGCGTTCATGTTCAGTTCCTTCACCTCGAAGCCCTCGTTCTTCAGCATCGACTGCACGGAGATGATGTCCGGGTGCACCTTGCCCCAGCTGAGCGGCTCGATGGCCGTGTCGATGATGTCGGCGCCGTTGTTGCAGACCTCGAGGATCGAAGCCATCGACAGGCCGGGGCCTGAGTGTCCATGATACTGTATGATGATGTCGGGGTGCTTCGTCTTGATGCTCTTCGTCAGGGCGCCGAGCAGAGCGGGCTGGCCTATGCCGGCCATGTCCTTGAGGCATATCTCCTCGGCACCGGCGGCGATGACCTCGTCGGCGATGGCGCTGTAGTACTCCACGGTGTGCACGGGGCTTGTCGTGATGCAGAGCGTGGCCTGCGGAATCATGCCGGCGGCCTTTGCCCACTTGATCGAGGGGATGATGTTACGCGTGTCGTTCAGTCCGCAGAATATTCGTGGTATGTCCACGCCCTGTGCGTGCTTCACCTTGTACATCAGCTCGCGCACGTCATCGGGCACGGGGTACATGCGCAGGGCGTTGAGTCCGCGGTCGAGCATGTGGGTCTGTATGCCCACCTCGTTGAAAGGTTTGCAGAATGCGCGCACGGCCAGGTTGGGGTTCTCGCCGGCCATGAGGTTCACCTGCTCGAAGGCGCCGCCGTTGGTCTCAACGCGGTCGAAGCAGCCCATGTCGATGATCACGGGTGCTATGCGCTCCAACTGGTCCTTGCGAGGCTGGAATTTTCCGCTCGACTGCCACATATCGCGGTAGACAAGACTGAACTTGATTTTCTTCTTTGTCATAGTAATAAGATTTGGTTTTACAGGTTAATTCCCCTCCTCCGGGGAGGATGGGTTAGGGGTAGTAGCGATATATTTCGCAATCTGGCTGCAAAGATAGCAATTTTTACTGACGTGGAATAGCAAAACACGTTAAAGGGAGTTAAAAGTCTTCAGCCAAGCGCATTTTCGCCTCACTCCCCGCCGCTATGAGTAGTTTTCGCCTCCGACACGCCAAAAAGTTCGCCCGGCGCGGACTCAGAGTCCGCGCCGGGCGAACTGAGAGTTCGCGCCGGGCGGACTGGGAGTTCGCACGGCGCGAACTTTTCCGGACTTTCGGGGGCCTTGACAGCCAAAGCAGGGGAAGCCCATTGTCCCCCCCTGCCTGTTTTTGTTCTTAACATGTAATTACCATGTAATTGAACATTAATTATACATTAATTGCTATGCACAAATAATTAATGAGACATTAATGTTCAATTA
>CAJOEC010000097.1 GCA_905233425.1 uncultured Prevotella sp.
AATTAGCAGACAAGTAGTTACAGACCCCACCCTCAGCCCCTCCCCTTGAAGGGAGGGGAGCGGCTGCGCACCATTTAATTAGATTAATAGAAATCACCTATAACCATAATAAAAATATGAAAAAGTTATTCTCCCTTCTCGCCCTTCTCCTCGTTGGAGGACTGACTGCCAATGAGGCGTGGGCCGTGGACTATGGCCTGAGCGTCGCCGGCGTGAAAGTGACATCAAGCAACGCCTCGAAAATCACCGGCACGGGCATTTCGGGCACTGTGAGCTACGACAACGACACGAAGACGCTCACGCTGAAAAGCGCGGCCATCACATGCGAAACCAGCGGCGGTATCGTGAACACGGGCATCGACGGGCTGACCATCCTCGTTAATGGTAACAGCGAAGTCAGCTCAGACTATAACGCCGTTTACAGCACCAAAAGTACCACTATCAGGAGCGACAATTTCTCCTCCCTGACCATCACAGCCAATAACCCGGAATTTTGCGGCATTTGGATGAAAGACGACAGCGCCCTGACTATAGAGGATATATGGATGAGAGTCACCGCCGCATTTCCCTTGCTTGGCGACGGAAAGGGATCTCTGCAGCTCAACAGGTGTAATGTTGTAGCAAACGGCACCACCGACGGTTTTCCCTGTGTCAAGGGCTTCACAACAATCGGCACCCAGGGTGTGATCTACAACTACAACGGCTACACCTACGACGAAACCGACATGCGCATGGAGGACAGCTCCGGCAAGATAGCGAAGTCTCACACCTTCAGGCCGCGCATCGCCGTGGGGCAGTACATCTGGAACGTGCGCGACGATCAAGTGATTAGCAACACCAGCCCCCGCGCCGGTGTCTCATCAGGCACCATCACCTACAAGAGCAGCAGCCACACACTGACCTTGGACAACGTCACCATGTCCTCGGGCAGCTACGCCGGCATCAGGTACTACGGCCCATTCTACGCCGACGACCTTAACATCGAAGTCAAGGGCACCAACACCATCAACGTCGCCAACGGCAGCGGCTCGCCGGGAATTTTCGCCAACGGCAACGGTGTACACATATACGGCAGCGGGACGCAAGACGCGGTGCTCACCATCAACAACACGCGAGGGGATGGAATCGGCCTGGAAACGGCCGATGGAAAGCCCCTGGCGATAAACAACATGACCCTCAACGTCACATCGGAAGAGCATCGTAGCATCAACGGCGGCGGAACGGCCAAGCTCAGCATCTACAACAGCACGGTAAGTGCCGCCTTAGGCATAACAGGCTTCACCGACTGCACCCTGAATGCCAGCTACGTCAGAAAGGGCGGAGAGTTCTCACCGACGCTAAAGGGCTTCACCGACGACGGTAAAAACATATACGACGGAGAGGTGCAGATCTATCCGGGCTACGACCTGGTCGTCTGTGGCGAAAGAGTAACACTCTCCAACAAAGGCAACATCCTCGGCGACGGACAGTTCAGCTACGACTCGGGAAGCAATACGCTCACACTGAAGAACGCCGTCGCCAGCACCAACGGCAACTGTATCTCCAACAGAATCAAGGGGCTGGCCATAAAGGTGGAGGGGTCTGCCAGCCTCACCAGCACGGGGGCGCATGCCATTTATTCCACAAAGAGCTGCTCCATCACGAGCGACACATTTGCCGACGTGACAATCAAGTCGACCTCTTCCGATTCATTCGCCGCACTCTATATGGACGGCGAAGCCCAAATGACCATCAGGAAAGTATGGCTCGAAGCCACTGGCACATACCCCATCTACGGTAACAGCAACTCCAAGCTCGCCCTCGTGCTTTGCAATGTCTATGCGAAGTCAACAGGAAACAGGCCCTGCGTCGCGGGATTCGGCGAGATTGTCACCTCGGGCGTCATATACGACTACGACGGTGTAAGTTATGAAACCAACAACAAACGCATGGTCAACAGTGACGGACAGCGGCTGACAGAACACACCATGAAGCCCCGTCTGGCCGTGAGAAAATACATCTGGGACCCCCGCAACGATGCTGCCATCGACAACAGCACACCAGGCGCAGGACTCGACTACGGCACTATCTCCTACAGCAAGGACGGCAACCTCACCCTCAACAACGTCAGTATCGATGCCGGCAAATACAACGGCATCTCCTACTACGGCCCTGTTGACGGAAAAGACCTCATCATCAAGCTCAAGGGCGATAACGTCATCAGCAACAGCGCCACCGGAAAACCCATCTTCTGCTACGGCAACAACCTCACCATCTGCCCCGTTTCGCAAAGTCCCAACTCGCCGACTCCAGAACTCACCCTCAACCCCAGCAACGCAACAGGCATCGCAATCAAAGGCGAAAACACCCTCGCCATAAGAGACATCGCGCTCAATGTTACGGCAAAAGCTAACTATTTCAGCCTCTACGGCAACGGCAACGCTAAACTTGAAATCCATAACAGCGAGGTCGTCCTCGACAAGAGCCTAAGCAACTTCACCTCGCTCTACATGGCAGGATGCGACATAGCAGAACCCGAAGGTGCCTGGTTCTTAAACACACTGAAGGCCATCACCCTCAACGGTTCAGACATCTACAGTGACAAGGTTGTCATAAACGATGTGGACTACGGCATGTACATCGGCGAGACAAAGGTCATGGCCTCCAACGCTTACGACATCCTCGGCGACGGGCACTTCAGATACATCCCCGGTGCCAGGTTGCTCAATGTCACCGACGCCGACCTGGAGGACTTGGACGGCCCCCAGGGTGGAGGCATCGACAACCGTAACATCAACGGACTCGTCATCAACCTCGAAGGCGACAACCATATCACAGCCCGCAACAGCGCCATCTATTCCGCAAAGCCCTTCTCCATAACCGGATTGGGAACACTCACCGCCAGCGCAAACGACTTTGCCCTCTTCTTCGGAGGCCAGTGTACCGAGTGCACCATCGCCGGCCCCACCCTGCTGCTCAACAGCAGAACGCCCATCTGTGACTATCACTCACAGACCACCCTCGAACTCCTTGACAAGAAAACCTACGTCGAACTACAGCCCGAAGAGGGCTACCCTGCCATCAGCAAACTGAAAGACCTCCAGATGAACGGTTCCGTGAAAATCGTCAAGCCCAAAGATGCATGGTTCGAACCGTCGCTCCACGGCATCACCGTCGACGGCAACATTCTCTACACCGGCAATGTCGTCTTCTTCGGAGGAAACGTCGCCGACGTCAACCGCGACGGAACAGTCGACGTGGCCGACATCGCCAGTATCATCAGCGCCATGGCCGGGAGCGCAAGCGGCTCGCTTGCGACTGCTGCCGACGTGAACCTCGACGGAACGGTCGACGTGGCCGACATCGCCACCGTCATCAGCATCATGGCCTCCAACACAAGGATGCAACAGGTGGTGGAAGAGTAAGACTGACAACAAACTGTTGGGTTTCACAGCTGAGACCGTCGGAATCTCACTTTTTTCGATATTCCGGCGGTCATTGTTGCTTTGTTCTCGCTTAATCGCATTCTTCATCCTCTTACCAACCCAAAACCCACTTACTATTAGAATATCTTCCGATGAGTTCGGCGTCGCGGATGGGATCAAGCTGTCGCATCTGCGGATTCCTCTTTGAGGTGTCTACTTGCTTGCCCTCCGTATCGTGGCTATTGAACTCAAGGATAGTTGCAGTCTTGGCACTTTCGTCGATTCTTCCCCAGCCGAAAGCGGGGATGTTTTCCAATGTGCAATTCAGCAACACACACTCCGCATGGGGGTAGTTCTTGCCTTTGTTGTCGGGCAGTCGGCCAAGCTCTGCATAGTCGCTGAGACCCTTGAAATGGCAGTCTACGAAGATGTTTCCGTGATTTTCCTCCGTGTTGCGAATCCACATGAATGCGCCGTAGCTGGTGATGGTACAGTGGTTGAAGAACGACGGACCGCGCCCTAATATCGTGTCACCGCCACCGTCAATGAGGCAGTTCATCCAGTAGCAGCTGCCATTGGCCTGCAAGGCATCACCGTCGCCGATGATGTGGACGTTCTCGAAGTAGTTGCGCTCGCCGTTCACCAACAGTCCTTCGGCCTGTCCCTTGCAGTCGGTCTTGATGGTCAGGTTGCGGAATGTCAGGTCGCAGCAGTTGTCAGCAGCAAAGGCGGCACGGCGCGAGGGGAACGTGCCACGAACCTCGTTGGTCTTGATGTCGGCTGGGTGGGGGTTGAACACCTCATTGTTCCTATAGTGAATCACGACGCCCTCACGCGATTCTCCCTCGATGGTGACAAACCGCTTGTTGCGGAAGTACACCAGCTCCTCGTAGTCGCCATTCTTCACCAACACCCGATAGCCGTCCTGTGCAGAGGTAACAGAGTCGGGAATGAAGTCCATCGCTCCCTGAACGGTTGAGAAGTCGCCATTACCGTCTGCCGAAACCGTCAGCATTCGCTGGCTTTTATCTGGAGCCTTCTCTTTAGTGCGGAACGTCCATTCCTTTTTGCCCTTAATGCCATTGAAGCCGCTGATGACTCCCTTGTCGATGGTGACATAATACTCGTGACCATACTCTAACATGTTGTGATGCAGGTATATGGTCACTTGCTTGCCCTTGGCGATGATGGGGTAGAAATGGAAACCATCCGAGAAGCCTCCGATGATGTCGAGCTGATAGCACCCCGTGTCCCATGCATTCACGCCCGACGGAGTGCCAGCCACGGTATTGCGATTGGTGATATGCTGCGACCTATAGATATAAGGTACAGGTGTGTATTGTGCCGCAGGATTCTTCGGTTGGCTCTCCGTAGGGCCTGCAGGGACGCTCATATCCAGACGGTCGACCAACTTCCCTGTCTGCTTATCATAAACCGATACGAGCCCTTTCTGCCCGATATTGATATCATCACTCATCGTTAATTTCAGGTGCGTGTCGATATTCACGTCCGTTGCTCCATTCTCAGGCATCATCTTAACAACGCTGGACGGCTGGTGCTCACCGCCGGACGGCTGGTACTCACCGCCGGACGGCTGGTACTCACCGCCGTCTTCTGCCTGGCAAACATACAAGGCGCTTGCCACCACAGCCAATACCATCAATAATCTCTTAGTCATAGTCTTATATGTTGTTCTTACAGAGTGCAAAGATAACAATTTCGTTGACCCTCGGATGCTCCTAAGGCGGTGTCTGTAAAGTCCTGCCCTCTCGGGATTCTGCCCGGATAGCCAAACAGAGGTTTGACGCTGTAAAGATAAGCATTTTTCCCGCTCCCTCCAAATTTCCCGCCACTTTTCTTTGCCAATTCACAAACTTTTCGTAATTTTGCACCATCGTTTGCCAGAACTTGCTATATGCATGTCTGCAGACGGGCGGTCATTTATTACTATCACAGCAAACTAAGGAGTATTAACTATGACAGTGATTACAAGCAGTCAGTTCAGGGCCAACCAAGGAAAATATATTGGTATGGCTCATAGGGGGGAGGATGTATATCTCAAAACAAGAAGGGGTAGTGTTATCCTCACCCCAGTGGCCGATGACATTGATGGGGATAATGCTGCATTACAGGAGTATGTCAACTCCCCGTCTTTCCTTGCCAAAGCCCAAAAAGTGGAGCAAGAGCATAAAGAGGGAAAAACTTTGCGTTTCAACACCATTGAAGAGCTAAGATCGCATTTGGACTCATTATGATTTATGCAATAGAGTATTCTAAGGAGGTTGACAAGATTCTAAAAAAGTGGAAGAAATCCAACCAACCGCTTTACAGTAAGTATTCCAAGATACTGGAAGAACTTATGCTCCATCCCAGAACAGGCAGGGGGCATCCTGAGGCCTTGGTCAAAGGCAATGACATCAGATGGTCAAGACATATCACTGCCCATGACAGAATAATATATGACATTTATGATGATGTGGTGACTGTCCTTGTCATCCAAGTGGAAGGTCATTATAATGACAAATAAAGGGGAACAGTTTTGCGTTCCCTTTTATTTTTTCCCGTTCCATCCAAATTTTCCGCCACTTTTCTTTGCCGATTCACAAACTTTTCGTAATTTTGCACCGTCTTCATTCCGAAGCCCCGCTGGAGGGCGGGACTGCATGACGGTGGAGACCTATATATAGGAAAAAAGCGTTACTTACGCTTTGTGCTTGACGTACAGGAATCTGGCAGTTCCAAATAATCAGCCAAGAACAGAGCAACAAAGGACGCTCATGTGTATGTATTACCATTCAGACTGCAGGCTGCCATTGGCGGCTTTATGGTTCTGAGAATCCGTATATACATACTGGCGTGGGCTTCGGCGTTGCTCGTTCGGACTGATTGGGCGATGCCAGAGCCTTTGTACGTGGGACGAGTAACAGGTAGAACTCCCACGCTTCTTTTTTGTATATCAGTCATGATTTATAAGAATCGCTGAATCGGGGGTTTCGGCAGTAAAAAATAAACAAACATGGACGAAAAAAGGAGATTATCACTATTGTTGTTGTTTTTTCTTGCTGCAACAACATTCGCACAAAGTCGGTATGATGTAGCCAAGAAGGCTGATTTTACCGATGCACTGACTGCTATTGCAGCCCTTCCTGCTGGTAGTACAGCATACGTCTATATCTCAGGCAATGTTGATGTAGGCACGCTGAAGAGCGGCTATGGTAACCCTATGGCAAGCACCCTTCGCAACATCCATTTCATCGGTGTCAATGACAAAGAGGGCAACAAAGCCACACTGAGCATGGAGATGCAGATGCCCGTAAACAATACCGAGGTCGATGGTTTCTCGCTCCATTATGAGAACTTGAAGCTCCGCCAGACACAGGGAATATGGGGCAACTCAAAGCACCTGATGAACTTCAAGGATGCCAATAAGCACTATATCGACACACTTGAGTTCATTAACTGCGAGCTTACTGAGCTTTGCCGCTCGATATTCCGTGGCCAGGTGAATGGTGCGGGTGAGAATTACGCTGGTGCAGGCACATTGAAAGTTTTCCGTATGGAGAATTGTACTGTCCACAATGGATTCCGTCAGTACGATGCCTTGCCGGCCATCTATTTGGAACAACCCGTCGGAGAGATTACCTTCAAGAACAACACCTTCTATGACCTGACCTACCTCAACAGTCTTGTCAGCTTTGGAAATGTCAATGAGAAGGCTGGACGTCAGCCCGTGAGGGTAGTATTCGAGAACAACACCATTTTAGCTTACAGCCGTTCTTCACTGCTTGACTTTGGGGCTGGCGTACAGTCAGACTCTGAGTTCCACATTAAGAATAATATTATACTCCAACCTAATTGGATTGATGATATGAATGGACGCCAGAATGACAACAAAGATATCCATGAGGTTGAAGGAGAAACATGGACTGATAGAAGCGGTAATGAATATGTTTGCCGCTCTTTGACAGAAGAAGAACTTCAGGAGCGCATTGACAGAGGCGTTGTGCTCACTGGGATCCAGGGTGGTCTCGTGCAGTTGGAGAACAACATGCTCTTCGGATACAAGTATCAGAACATGGCCGATATGGTCGAAGCAGGAGACATTATCCCCATTGGCGATGACGAGAACGAAAAGGCTGAGTTTAGTTCACTTGCAATGGAGGACGTTCCTTTCGCTTGGACAGATTTCTCAGATGCACAGAACGACTACTTCCAGATAAGCACCAGAGCGGCAGCTTACACCGCAGGTAAAAATGGTGCACCCTTAGGCGACGAGAACAACTACACCGATTCGGACATCAAATTGGTTACTGTTAATGTAAAAGTTGAGGGATCAAAGAGTGCAAGTGTTACTATTTCTCCTGATAAGGCTGTATGCATGGCTGGCGACGAGATTACTCTCACTGCCGACTGCAACGGTAGCTTGAACACCTTTAAGGGATGGAGCAACGGCATGACCGAGCCGACCATCACAATCACGCTGGAGGATGACCTCGACATCACAGCTAACTTTGAAGAGATTAGCTATTTCGCTGTGTGGAACCTCGACGATATTTCGTCAAACAATGTAGTGAAGACTCCTCCTGTTGCCGTGAACTACGGTGCCGGAGCAACGCTCGACTATGCACGTTACATTGTGGAGGATGAAACCTACAAATGGGGTCAAGACATTGCAGAGATGACCAATGGCTACGACGGTGCAAAGCGTGCCATCCAGACCCGTAACAACAAAGTGACTGGCGATATTCGCAACTGCTTCCTTATCAATACTCCGAAAACTCAGTTCGTAGCAGGTGAGGAGGGAAAGGCCGACTACCTCATAATCAATGCAAACGAAGCACTCGCTGCCAGCAAGCTACAGTTTTATGTGGCTTCCGACAACATCACATACAACACTTACGTAATTAGTGTGTCTGCCGACGGTAAGGAATGGAACGATGTCGCTACATTCGACATGACAGGAAAGGTACAGACCAATCAGTGGTATCTCGTCGAGGCTGAACTGCCCGAACTGGCTGCCGGTTCAATGGTTCGCATCAAGGGTATCGAGAGCAGTGGCATGGAAATCCCTGAGGAGATGAAGGAGCAGATTGACGAGGGCATTGTGGAAATGCAGACAGAGTTTCTTTTTCTCGCTGAAATAATAATCATGCCTAATGACGAGAAGCCTATTATTGAAGATCTCCGTACAGAGCAGACATTGGAATTGGCAACGATTCCTGTTATGACATACGGCGATGATGCATACACTCTACCGCATAATACCACGGAAGGTCTAACGCTAACTTGGAGTGTCAATAACGACACAGTGGCAAGTGTTAACGGGAACAAACTGAATATTCTGGGTTCCGGTATGGCAACTGTGACAGCCTCGCAGACTGGCAACAAAGATTACAAACCTTTCGTGCGTGAGTTCATACTGACGGTGGCCAAGGCTGCATTGACCATAAAAGCCAATGATGTTGAGCGTTACTATGGCGAGGACAACCCGGAATTCACGTTCAACTACGAGGGCTTTGTCTATGACGAAACCGAGGATGTACTCACGCAGAAGCCGGTGGTCACTACCACAGCCACGACAGACAGTCCTGTTGGCACTTACCCCATTACGGTGGGTGGAGCTGAGGCCGACAACTATACCATTGAATATATAAACGGCACGCTGACCGTCAAAGAGAAATCAGGCGAGATGGTCGAGGACACTAACGACATAGTCACGGCCAACGAAGTAACGTTGAAGGCCGGGGAGAACACCACGCTCACCGTGAGCCTCAACATCACCGAGGAAGCCGACTTCAATGGCTACCAATTCAACCTCTACCTGCCCGAGGGCATAAGCGTGGCTACCAACGAAAGCGGCAGCTTCCTCGTGACGGAGAAGACTGGCAGAAATAAAATTGTCCTTCCCGTGGACGATGGCAGCGTGTTTTTCTACACGACGGCCGACAAGAATCATGAAGCCCTCTATACTGGGCCGCTCATGGATATAGAACTGACCACCGACTCGGCTTTAGCCGCTGGCGATTATACCTTGCGCATAGAGCGCGTTGTCTGTGCCACCCGCGATAACAAGATGGTGAGTCTACCGCCGTCGACCGTCAATGTCACCGTGGAGAAAGAAGCTGAGGAAGAGACTCCTGCTGTCGTCACCGCCGACGACGTTGAGGGCGACCCAGCGGGACGGATAAAGCTGCCCGTGTACCTGAACAACGCAACGGACATCAACGCCTTCTACTTCGACCTGACGCTACCTAAAGGTATTGTAGTGTCAAAGGACGAGGAGGGGCAGTTCATCGCCTCGTTCACGGGCGACTACGGCGACACGATGCTACTCAGCTGCCTGCCCTGGGATGCCTCGATGGGAACGACCAACAACGTGAACACCTGGCGCTTCATCGCCACGCCGAAGAGCGACGATGTGTTCCGTGCTAATGCCGGGCGCGTGATGAGCGTCATGCTCGATGTCGACAAGGACATGGCCGGCGGTGTCTATACCGCCCGCATGAACGTGGTGAAGCTCGTGGAGGCCACCGACGGTGCCAGCCGTAGTGGGCAACGCTCTGTGGCCTCTGTATCCTCTGAGCACTCTGTGTTATGGACTTCCTACTCCACCATCACCATCAAGACCCAGAAGCATGGCGACGTGAACGGCGACTTCACGGTGGACGTGGCCGACATCGCCACTGTCATCAACGTGATGTCTGGGAGCGCGGACGTCCCGTCCGCATCTGCCGACGTGAACCACGACGGCGTGGTCGACGTTGCCGACATCGCCACAATCATCAACATCATGGCTGCCAACGCAAGGTTGCAGCAGCTGAGATAATCGGCAATTATCTACAAGATAAACGGCACGTCCCCTAAAGTCGAATGCAGGGAATATCCCGGCATCCGACTTATCGTACGCCCCACATGCACTCCATGGCTGGGAAAAACACGAAAAACACGAGAAACATGGATGGGAAATGAATAAAATGTGAAAAAAATTTGGAGGTTTCAAGGAAAAGCATTATCTTTGCAGCCATATTACTATTAATTAAGCATGTTTATGTGACGGAAGGCGGCAAGCGAGCCGTAGCCACGCACAGAAGGCATGGTAAGTTTAACAACAAAAAACTAAGAATCATGAAGAAATTGTTTGTTATGGCAGTAGCCGCCATGTTGGCTACAGTGAGTGTTAATGCACAGAACATGTTCGTGAAACCAATGGTCGGTATTGACTTTGCAAAGTATTCTGGTGACGTTGAAGACACAAAGATGAAGGTCGGCCTCGTGGCAGGAGCAGAGTTCGGTTACAAAATTGCTGAGCCGTTTGCCGTCACAGCTGGTGCACTGGTGGCAATGCAGGGTTCAGGCTATAAGGATACGGACTATACAAAGGACTACAAATCAACTCTTACCTATCTGAACATCCCCATCCTGGCCAACTATGAGATTATCCCCGGACTGGCTATCAAAGCTGGTCTCCAGCCTGGATTCTTGCTTTCAGCCAAGGATAAAGGCAAAGAGTATTATGGTGGCGGTTGGACTGAATTTGATCACTCTGGCACAGAAGGGCTGAAAAAGTTTGCCCTCTCCATCCCCATGGGCCTGTCGTATGAGATTTCCGATTTCGTTATCGATGCACGCTACAACCTCGGCCTGACCAAGATCAACGATCATGGCGATGGCAGCATAAAGAACAGCATCATCATGCTGACCCTTGGCTACAAGATTCCGTTCTAAACGACAATAGGTTAGAAACTCAGGTTTCGGAAATTCGAAAACCCATACTAAAGCGTCGCCGCTCAATAGCCGTAGGCCGGCACGACCTGCGGACAGCGAGACAAAATGAATGAAATGACCGCGACGCGGTCACCTCTCAATGCCGTAGATTCGCAGAACCTGCGGAAATAGCGACAACAAAGTGAATGCACCCTGGAGGGGTGCCCCCACGCCGATGATGGGGGACTCCTCCAGTTTTTTTATGCGCATCGAAATACCGTGGGTGCATCTGGCGATGTACCCACGTGGTTTTCTTCAACACGAATTTCCACAAATTGAACACGAATTATCATTAATTCTATTTACCAAGCGGCGCACCAAACATCGGATGTGTCGCTTTCCATATCCGCGATATGGTCACCGCTTAGGACGGTGAAACCGTCCCCCATTCAATAGCCGGTCGCCGAATAGCTGAGAAATCAGCTTCACGTAAGGCGTCTCACCGCAACCGGAGCAAGCGCCGGAGAACTCGAACAGAGGCTGAGCGAACTGTGAGTTCTTCACGTTGCTGCGGATGTCGACGAGGTGCTGCTTGCTGGGAACCTTCACGAGCTTGTCCCAGTCGGCAGCTAGGTACCCTCCCAGAGACACTCGGTAGTCTCGCGGACTCCTCCCTTCTTCTCAACAGCCAGCTCCACGGGGATGACGCCGGTAATGCGGAAGAATGCGCTCTGCAGGATGGTGTTGGTGCGGTTCTTGCTTAGGCAAGCGTCACCCTTCGGGATGCCGAGCGGCCCAGACCAATCTCCTGTGCAATCTTGGTAGCGTTGATGGTATAGACGGTGATGTTGTTCTGTGCGAAGTAACGCTTTACCTTGTTAGGCATGCGCTCGGCTTTGCCGCTTCGCTCGTCGAAGAACTTCTCGAGCTCGTCGGCGTCGAAGATGGTGTTCAGCAGGAACTGACCGTGGTGCCCTCCACGAAACACTCGGTAGTTTCGCGGCCCCTCCCTTCTGCAGACCGCGGGTCACGTCGTACATGTGGAGGTAAGCCTGAACGTGGCAAGCCACGAAGTTAGGCGTGGTCACCAAGTAGGTAGAGCGGATAGGCGTGTCGCCGAAACGCAGGTGAGAGCAGGTGAAGCCTCCCGACTTCTTGGAGTCGTAAGAGAAGTAAGCCTGGCAGTACTTGTCAGTGGATATATAATTAAGGTGGAAGAAAAAGCCAAATTAAATTAACTTTTCGGATGAAATGAAGATAATATCATAGAAAAATCGTAACTTTGCAACCAAGTCTAATCATTTAGGATTATTGTTTATGGGTAAAGATTCTCAGACATTCAAATTATATGCATATAGGATTGAAAACGAGAAGTTGTCATCATCTGTATCCGATTTTACAAGCGATCTTATTAAGAAGTTGGATACAGAGAAATTGAATGTAGGCCAAAGAAGATTGAAGCCAAGCAAACAGTCTAATGACAAGGATGTTTTGTCGTACTATCATATCAATCGATTTACAAATTCTCCAATCTGATTGAGATGCCTTCTTCAACGACTCTAAAAGATATACGTTCCATCGTTTTTGCTGATAATGCGAAACAACTTTTACTTGATTCAAAGCAACAAGATGAAAAGACTGTAACAAAATTGATAAATGTTGCTGGCGATTTCATCAAATCTTATATCAGTGACAATAGTAACTTGCAATTCTTAATTGATAAGCAAATTTTATCTGCTAACCTTGTTATAAAGTTTAATCCAGTGAAGAAGGCAGATGCAGACGATGATGATGTCAAGAAAGCCCTTAGTGCAATTTTAACGCCATTAGCTGATGATGAAGCTGTTGCCGTTGAGCTTAGGAATCGGAATAAGATTAGTGCAGGGCAGATGATACGCTTCATAGAAATTGAAGTAGAGAAAATGAGTAATGGTGCTGTCAACCATGAACAATTATCCCAAGAAATGGAAGATTACCTAAATAGCCTAAAAGGAGTACAACGATGAAAAAGATTCGACCTGTACGGTTGAAAGTCTATGCAAGGAAAGCTCCGAAGGAGCGATAGACTACAGACGGGGGTGAAACCCCCGGTAATAGGAATTGAAATGTA
>CAJOEC010000098.1 GCA_905233425.1 uncultured Prevotella sp.
ACCCTGTCACCATACCCAGGGCGTTGCCCTGGGCTGACTGCTTGTTGGCCTTTCAGGCCGCTGCTGCGCTTTGTTTTCATACTTGCGAAAGTTGTATAATTTTAATTATTCAAGAGTGAAGAAAACCATATTTCTTTGTCCCTTTACTGCCGGAGCAAAGTGGGAGGGAGTGCGGAGCAAAGTGGGAGGGAGTGCGGAGCAAAGTGGGAGGGAGGGCGGAGCAAAGTGGGAGTGAGGGCGCACATCCGGGGGAGGAATCCCCGTTCCCGCCCTTTCACGGCGGCCGCCAAAAACATTCACGGCGGCCGCTACGAATATCTGTAGCGGCCGCCGTGATTGTCCGCAGCGTGCGCCGTGAACCCGTTTTCACTCTGTGGGCATGTCCTTGCGGAACACATAGTGCCACGTGCGCCCCTCCTGGTAGCAGCGCAGACGGGGGTTGGCGCCCTTACAGAGGCTGTCGAGATAGCGCTTGGCTGAGCCGTATTTCAGTCCGCTGGCCCACATGAAGTTGCTGATGGTGATGTATCCGTTCACCGTGCTTTTCCTGATGGCCATCTCCATGGCCTCGGCGTCGTGCATCTGGCTGTTGCCCACGCGCCTTTTCTTCAGGCGGAAGCCGTGGAGCGAACAGTCGGCGTCGGCGACGAACTGCTTGGAGGGTATGTAGTCAATGCCTCCATACATCACGTCGATGCCCGTCACCCTGGCGGGGTCGGTGTGCTCGCCGAGGAGCTTCAGCTTTGGGGCGAAGGAGCCGAATGGTGTCTCCACGCGGTTGCCTTCGCTGACCCACATCGTGACAACCTCCTCGAGCAGGCTGAAGAGGCGCTGCATCTCCCCCTTGCTCGTATGGCGGTACTTCGCGCAGAAGTCGTCGATGTCGTCCATGTTGTACTTATGCCCTGTCACCGGCTGGGCGTAGAGCAGTGGTCGGCCGTCGTCGCCCTTCGTGGGGCGCGGCTGCAGCTCAAAATAAATTCCGTCTGTCTTGTTTGGCATGATATGTATGTGTAATCTTTAACGTGTTGTTCCTCTCAATATAAGCCGCGTGCGGACGATGCGGCGCTCGACATGGTTCAGGGGGATGGTGCCCTCGACGTGGCCGATGAGTATGTCGGCGGCCTCCTCGCCCACCTGCACTCCACGCTGCTCGACGGTGGTGAGCATAGGGTCGCAGGAGGTGGCGCGGTCGTCGTTGGTGAATCCGCAGATGCTCACATCCTCGGGGACGCGCAGCCCCATGCGCTTCACGGTGTAGAGTATGCCAATGGCCGTGTCGTCGTTGATGGCGAAGAAAGCGTCGGGATAGGTGTCGCCGTCGAACATGTCGGTGGTGATCATCTCGGCATCCTGGCGGGTGTCGCAGATGCGCGTCAGCTCCTGGCGGAAGGGCAGCCCGTTCTTCAGCAAGGCGTCCTTGTAGCCGTTGAAGCGGTTCTTGGCAATCTCCAAGTTCATCTGCGAACCGTAGTAGGCTATGCGCCGGCATCCAGTATTTATGAGGTGGGTGGTGGCGTTGAATGCCCCCATATAGTCGTCGACGACGACGCGGCTGGCGGTCACCCCTGTGCTGATGCGGTCGAAGAACACCAATGGCACGCCCGCGTCCATGAGGCGCTGGAAATGGTCATGCCGCTGTGTGTCCTTGGCCTGTGAGACGATGATGCCACACACCTTGCTCTCGTAGAACGACTGGCACAGGCGCACCTCGCGCTCGTAGTGCTCGCCGCTCTGGGCCACCATGACGTGGTAGCCGTGGGCGCCGGCCTCCTCCTCGATGCCCTTCAGTATGGACGCGAAATAATAGTGCACCAGTTCGGGAATGATGACACCAATGATCTTCAGCGGCTGCACCCGGCTGTGGCGCAGACCCTCGGCCAGAACGTTGGGAGTGAAATTGTGGTCTTGGGCATACTGCTGGATTTTCTGCCGTTGCTCCAACGAGATGCGCGGCGAGTCCTTCAGCGCACGCGACACCGTGGCTACCGATACGCCCAGCTCGCGGGCGATGTCTTTCATTGTAAGTACCACTTTATTTATAATTATAGGGTTTACGATTCACGGATTAGATATGGTGATTTCTATTAATCAAATAATTGGTGCGCAGCCTTTCCCCTCCCTTGTAGGGGAGGGGTTAGGGGTGGGGTCAGTATATTTATCGCTGCCAATAAAGCTGCGCGTAGTTTTTGCAATTTATAGAACATACCATATGTCTTTTGGTGCAAAATTAGCACAAAGTTGGACGTTGCTGACAGCTGTTTACATTTTAGTGGCAAAGGCGACGTGCAAACGTTTGCATTACAAAGGAAACAATTTTAAACACAAAAAATCGCACACACATTGAAATTAGGACTATCTTTGCCGCAAAATTTTCTTAAAAACCTTAGGAGAATACACATATTTAATATTAATACTAACAAAAATTTACAAATGTAATGATGAAGCAGGTAAACATTCAAGTACCGCGGAGACTGATGACCCTCCTTTTGGGCCTCTTTCTCACGGTAGGAGCCTTTGCACAGCAGATTACTGTGAAAGGCCATGTGAAAGATGCTACTGGTGAAGGCGTCATCGGTGCCACCGTCCGGGCAGAAGGTGCCCAGGGCGGAGCGGTGACCGATTTCGACGGTAATTTCACCATTCAGGCAAACAAGGGAGCAATGCTCACCATCACCTACATGGGCTACCAGCCGGCAACGGTGGCAGCAGCCCCCACGGTGGAGGTGACACTGCAGGACGACTCTCAACTTCTCAACGACGTCGTGGTCATCGGCTACGGTGTGGCAAAGAAGAACGACCTCACCGGTTCGGTGACGGCCCTCAAGCCCGATGAGAAGAACCACGGTATCATCACCTCGGCACAGGACATGATCCAGGGTAAGATTGCCGGTGTGAACGTGAACACGGCATCGGGTGCACCGGGCGAAGGGGCAATGATACGTATTCGTGGCGGTGCGTCGCTCAATGCAAACAACGACCCGCTGATAGTCATCGACGGTATGCCCATGGACCCCAATGCCACGAAGGGTGTGAACAACCCGCTGTCGCTGGTCAACCCTAACGATATCGAGTCGTTCACCGTCCTGAAGGACGCATCGGCAACAGCCATCTACGGTAGCCGAGGCTCTAACGGTGTCATCATCATCACCACGAAGAAGGGACGCAGGAACCAGTCGCCGAAGGTGAGCTACAACGGAACACTCTCCGTGAGCACCATCGCCAAGAAGCTCGACGTGATGAACGCCAGTGAGTATGTGGAGCAGATCAAGAACCAGTATGGCGAGGACTCTCCCGCCTATCTCGGACTGGGATGGAAACAGTACAACGAGGACGGCACGCCTAATTTCGCTGCCGGCACCTACGACACCAACTGGCAGGACGAAATCTTCCGCAATGCCGTCAGCCACGACCACAACGTGAGCGTCACAGGAGGCCTGGGCAACGACAAGTGGGCTATGCCCTACCGCGTCAGCGTGGGCTACACAAATCAGAACGGTATCCTGAAGGGTTCGGACTACAGCCGCTTCACAGCAGGATTCACAGTGAACCCCTCGCTGCTCAACGACCACCTGAACCTGAACATCAACGGTAAGTACTCCTACTCGAAGACCAACCCCGGCGGACAGGGAGCCATCGGTTCTGCTTTCAGCATGGATCCCACACGTCCCATCATGAGCAGCGATGAGCAGTTCAAGAACTGGGGAGGCTACTGGCAGTGGGTGACTCCAACCGACGCCTTCGACCCGACGTTCCCCTACCAGCGCAACAGCGACGCGCCCGAAAACCCGATGGAAAAGGTGGAACACTACACTTTCAACAAGAGCGCCAACGTGCTCTTAGGCAATTTCGAGGCCGACTATAAGATTCACGGCCTGGAGGATGTGCGACTGCACTTCAACCTCGCAGGAGAGTATGCCAACGGCGGTGAGTACACCAACAACAACCGCTATTCCACATATGGATACTACTATGGCGGAAACGGCGACAACAAGGAGAAAAAGTACAACCTCATCGCTACGGCATACGCACAGTACTACAAGGACTTCAACAAAGACCACCACTTCGACATCATGGGCGGTTACGAGTACAGCCACATGAAGTACTGGGGCGACAGCTGGTACAAGGACTACTATCCCAGCACATACGAGGGCACATACGATGACGGAACGCCCAAGGCCGACACCGTGAACAACGAGTCGAGCGACAGCTGGAAAGGCCAGACGTTCATCGTCTCGTGGTACGGACGTGCAAACTACACACTCATGGACCGCTACCTCCTCACCTTCACTGCCCGTTATGACGGCTCCAGCCGCTTCGCCGACGGACACCGCTGGGGCTTCTTCCCCTCAGCAGCCCTGGCATGGAGAGTGAAGGACGAGGCATTCCTGAAAAATGTCGATGCCATCAGCGACCTGAAGATTCGTCTCGGTTGGGGTAAGACCGGACAGCAGGACACTGGCCGTGAGTACTACACGCCTATCTACCGCAGGAGCAACAATCCCTACTATTACTATCCCGTAGGTCCCAACAATGAAGGTGTGCTCAACCAGCCGCTGGTCTACAACAACGAACTTACGTGGGAAACCACCACGACATGGAACCTGGGTCTGGACTTCGGAATGTTCAACCAGCGACTCACCCTCACCGTCGACGCCTATAAGCGCAAGACCACCGACCTGCTCTGCACACCGACCATCCCCGGCGGCATGAACTTCGACAACGCCATGATGCTGAACTCAGGCTCGCTGAAGAACACCGGTATCGAGGTGGCCATCTCGGGTAAGCCTGTGCAGACCAAGGACTGGTTCGTGGAGCTTGGCGTGAACTTCGCCTATAACAAGAATAAGATCAGCGA
This sequence comes from uncultured Prevotella sp., assembly GCA_905233425.1. Lineage (GTDB taxonomy): Bacteria > Bacteroidota > Bacteroidia > Bacteroidales > Bacteroidaceae > Prevotella. The sequence continues at coordinate 4,859 of CAJOEC010000098.1, forward strand.
ACTCTACGGCGGACGCGACATGGTGGAGGCTGGTATGCAGGTTGGCCAGAACCAGGCTATTACATATAACAAGGTGGGATTGGCAGCAAACTCCTTCTGGGTTTACCAGCAGGTCTATGACGAGAGCGGACGCCCCATCATGGGCGCATACGTGGACCGTAACGCCGATGGTGTCATCGACGAAAACGACCGCTACTTCTACAAAAACATCACCGCTCCATGGACAGGTGGCTTCAACTTCAAGGTGGCCTACAAGAACTGGGACCTCGGAACAAACTTCCGTGGCAGCTTCGGCAACTACGTCTACAACGACATAGAGCAGGGAAAGGCCAACTCGGCAGTACTCTACAACTCGAAGGGCTACTACGAGAACAGCACCAAGGACTTTGTGGCGCTGAAGTGGAACTCATACAACTATCCGCTGACCGACTACTTCGTGCAGAACGCATCGTTCCTCAAGTGCGACAACATCACGCTGGGCTACAACTTTGAAAATCTCTTCAAGGGAGGCAGCTATGATGGTGTGTCAGGACGTATCTACGCTTCGTGCACCAACGTCTTCACCATCACCAAGTACAAGGGAATCGACCCCGAGCAGACCTCTGGTCGTGAGGGTAGCATCTACCCCCGCTGCCGCACCTTCCTCATGGGTCTTAACCTGAACTTCTAATATCCAGGAGTAATAAATCGTATATTTGTTTTCGTCCATTGCCACGGCTGATAGCCGTGACAGAATAAATCTTAAAATAGTAAATTAATATGACTACCAAGATATCAAAATTCATTACCTTTGGCCTCGTATGCTGCGCAACGAGCGTAGCCTTCACAAGCTGCATGAAGGATCTCGACAAAGGCAATATCGACCCCCATGTGCAGGCCGAGCCTGATATGACTGCCCTGTATAGCAAGTGCTATGCCGGACTCATCATGGAGGGCAATGACGGAGCTGCCGACTTCACCATCGACGATGCCGGTAAATCGACCCTGTTGCGCAACATCTTCAACTTCAACGTGCTGCCCACCGACGAGGCTATCTGCTGGTGGAGTGACGGCGGTATTGTCGATATAGGCTACAACCAGTGCATGCCGGGAACAGCTTCGCTGCGCTTCCTCTACTACCGGCTGGTGTCGAACATCTCGTTCTGCAACCACTACCTCGAACTGAGCCAGGCACAGGAAGACCAGACACGGCTGGCTGAGGTTCGCTTCCTCCGTGCTTTCAACTACTACCAGATGCTCGACTTCTTCGGTGATCCCCCTTTCACCACGGCCATCTCCGCTGAGACTCCGCGTCAGGCTCACACCTACAATGAGAAGTTCGTGGAAGGTCAGGAATACTCCCGTTCCGAGCTGCTTGCCATGGGCCGTGAGTTCCTCTTCAACTGGATTAAGAGCGAGCTGGAAGCCATCGAGCCTAACATGCTCGAACCGAAGGCCAAGACCGACACCGATCCCGACTACGGACGCGCTGACAAGGCTGCCGTATGGACGCTGCTTGGCAGGCTCTACCTCAATGCCGGAACATACCTGAACAACGACGGACAGAACAATCCTTATTGGGCTCAGGTGTTGGAGTACGCCCAGAGGGTGATTAGCTCTGGATACTCACTCTTTGATTACTCGAAGATGTCCTCTGAAGCAAAAGCCAACGGCTACCAGCCCTACGACCTCCTCTTCATGGGCGATAACGGCTCTAACGGTGCTTCGTGCGAGGCCATCCTGCCGCTGCTGCAGGACGGTAAGAAGACAAAGGGATGGGGAGGCTCGCTCTTCTTCGTAGCCGCCATGTGGAACAGCAGCATGTCCACTGTTGTAGGACTTGACGCCGGCACTACGGGTAACAACTGGAGCGGTATGCGCTGCCGCCCGCAGCTCATCGAGAAGTTCACCAACAACCCCGCTTCGTTCGTAGGAAAGACTACGGCTGACATCCGTGCCATGGGCATCGACGACCGCGCACTCTTCTGGGGACTGGGCTCAGGCAACGACAAGCGCACGCTTGAGCTTGGCGACAACTCTAACTTCTTCCAGGGTATCGTCACTACGAAGTGGAACAACAATTACTCTAACGGCGGTACGCCCCACGACACCTACGACGTGGACATCGACTTCTTCCTCTTCCGTGCCGCAGAAGCATACCTCAACGCCGCAGAGGCTGCACTCCACCTGGGCAACGCCAGCGTAGCCAAGGAATGTATCGACAAGCTGCGCAACCGTGCACATGCCGTCACCAAAACCAGCTACACCTTGGATGATGTGCTCGACGAGCGTGCCCGTGAGTTCTACTTCGAGGGACAGCGCCGTGTAGACCTTATCCGCTTCAACAAGTTCGGAGGCCCGACGTCATACATCTGGGACTATAAGGGTGGATTCCCCAACGGAGGCACCTTCGACAAGACTCGCAATGTGTTCCCTCTGCCTTCCTCTGAGGTGCTTGCCAACAAGAACCTCACTCAGATTGACGGCTATAACGAAGCCGAGTAATACATTTTTATTATTAACAGAATCTTAATAAGAACGCAATATTATGATTACAAAGATTTTTAATCGTATGCTTGCCGCAGGTCCCGTAAGCTGCGCTATATGCGCAGCCCTCGGCACCGCCAGCTTATTCACAGCGTGCTCGGACGATAACGACTCGAATCCCACGCTGATACAGCCTACGGAATTCACGCTGAACACTCCGGCATACGTCAGCGAGACCGTTGACCTCTTGAACACCAACGCGCTCACTATCTCTTGGTCGCAGCCGAAGTTCACCGCCGACAATGCGCCCATCAACGCCACCTACGAGATTCAGGTATCACCGACGGGACAGTTCAACGTGTCGCTCGCCGAGGCCGATGCCGACGAGGAGGGAACAACGATTGCCGACTATGCAGTTATCGACCGCACCACGCAGCTTTGCCGCTACGACCTCACATCCGAGGATCTCGACAAGGCTCTCATGCAGGTGGCCAAGTGGACGGAGAGCACACTCCCGGAAACCCATACGGCATACATCCGTGTGATGGCCTATTTCCTTGAGGGACAGACGAAGCTGAACCCCGTGATTTCGAATGTCATCGAACTGAGCGTCAATCCCTACTACATCGAGCTGAAGGATGCCGCACCTATCATGTGGTTCCTCGTGGGTAACAACTTCGGCGACGGAGCATGGAGCAACAAGCCCGGTGAAAGCAGCTTCCCGATGTTCGTGCAGAGTGGCTACACCTACGACAAGAAGACTGGCGCAGGCGAGATTACCTACCTGAACTACTTCAACACCGACGGATGGAAGATCCAGCCCGCCGACTTCAACTGGGACTACGGCTTCATGGGCAACGGTGCCAACCAGGCAATCTTCCGCGATGGTGGTGGCGACAACGGTAACATCTGGTGCGAACCCGAAGGTTACTACCTCGTCACCGTGAACACCGGTACGCTGGAGTGTACCATCACTCCGCAGGACATCACTCCCGCCAAGTACGACCAGATTTGCATGGCCGGCAACTTCAACGACTGGGGCGATGCCAACATGATCTCTGTGAACAAGAGCACAGAGAACCACGTGTGGTGCTACACCTTGACCGTGGAGGAAGGCGTCGTGGAGCAGATCAAGTTCAAGGTCGCCGGCTCGTGGGACACCAACTGGGGCTACGGAGCTGCCGACGGCGAGGTGAACACCTGTGGTAAGGCTACTGCCGGAGGTAAGAACATCGGCGTGGCAGAGGGTACATGGATCATCATGTTCAACGACATCACCGGTGAGTTCAGCATCATTCCAAAACCGTAATGAAAACCTCCACAACTCGTATATTTGTTTTCGTCCATTGCCACGGCTGTTAGCCGTGACAGAACAACTCCACAACTACAAAAATAAATAAGCATTATGACAAAGAAAATATTCATGGGATTGGCCTTGGCAGCAGGACTCTGGTCTTGCACCGAGGACTACACCAATTGGGAGTCGCCACAGAAGAACGTCCCCAATGACGCCTTGGAGAAATTTGTGATGACCGTACAGCCCACGGTTCAAGCCATTGATTTCGCTACGGAGAAAGCACAGACCATTCAGCTTTTCACCACCAACGCAGGGGATAAGGTTGAGGGTTACGCTTTGGAATTTACCGCTAATGACACCGAAAAGAGTGCCACCATCAATGCCACTCCCGATGGCAAGGTCACCGCTGCCGACCTCATCGGCGTGGTGAAGAGCATCTATGGCAATGCTCCTGAGGAGCGCACCTTCAATGTGGCCGTTGCCACCGACGTCACCATCAGCACAGCCGACGGCGATGTAAAGGCAAGGAAAACGGCTACACCCTTCACGCTGAAAGCCAAGCTGGAGGCTTCCTACATCGCTCCCGCATACTACGTTGTCGGCGGAACCCTCGACTGGGCAGCATCAGCAGCAAGCAAGGAGCAGAAGTTCAGCCACAGCGACAAGAGCGTCTATGATGACCCTGTATTCACCATCACCATCCCCGCCGCTTCTGGCGACACATGGTTTGCCATCGGCGACGACGAGGCCCTCGACGCTATCACCAACAACGGAGACTGGAGCAAGCTGCTCGGCACCACCGCAGGAAACGGCGACACCAGCCTTACTGGTACGCTAGCTCCACGCAGCGAGCTGGGCAACGAAGGTAGCATCTGCATGCCTGGCTCACTGGGAGCTTCGTTCTTCAAGATCACTATCAACATGGAGGAGTACTCCTACGAAATCACGCCCGTGGTTATCGCCGCACAGTACTATGTGGTCGGTGCCGTTCAGGGCTGGAGCGACAGCCAGAAGACCTGTCTGTTCACTCCGGGCGAGAACAACGTGCTCTCCTACACCACGAAATGGACAGGCGAATGGGACCTGAAGATTTGGGATGCCAACAACTTCGGTAACTGGGATGCAGCTTGGGGTTGCGCCGTCGACGGTGACAACTCGCCTAGCGGCAACCTGATTAACAGCGGCGCACAGGCCATCTCGGCTCCCTCGGCAGAGTTCTACACCTTCACCATCGACTTGAACTCCATGACCTACACATGGACGAAGCTCGCCAACCAGACTCCCACCGAGTACACCAACATCTCGCTCATAGGCGAGTTCAACGGCTGGGGCGGTGACTTCGAGCTTACTCAGGTCACTCCTCACAACTGGTACGGTGTGTTCACCCAGGATACCGACGGTCAGCTGAAGTATCGCGCCAACCATGACTGGAGCGTCAACTGGGGCTATGGCAACGACAAAGACTGGAACGTGGCCGACAGCTTCAACAAGATTGGCACCAACGGCGGTGGCAACATCTTCGTGCCCGCCGGCACCTACGCCGTCTACCTGAACGACATCACCAGCTCCATGATGATTGTCGCTCAGTAATAAGACCTTATTATCAAACAGACAGTCGGGCCGCGCTCCATCACACAGAGCGCGGCCCGACTGATTTATCACAGAATAATTAGCAAAAGTCGTGCTGAATCATGCCGACTGGAACTCCTGCAGGAACCGTGTGTCGTTCTCGGAGAACATGCGGAGGTCGGAGACGCGGTATTTCAGGTTTGTGATACGCTCGACACCCATTCCGAAGGCATAGCCACTGTAGATATTGGGGTCGATGCCACACTGCTCCAGCACGTTGGGGTCTACCATTCCGCATCCGAGAATCTCCACCCATCCTGTGTGCTTGCAGAATCCACAGCCCTTGCCGCCGCAGATGAAGCAAGAGATGTCCATCTCGGCACTTGGCTCGGTGAAGGGGAAATAGCTGGGACGAAGACGTATCTTCGTCTCGGGGCCGAACATCTCACGGGCAAACGAGAGAAGAACCTGCTTGAGGTCGGTGAACGACACATCTTTATCTATATACAGTCCCTCCACCTGGTGGAAGAAACAGTGTGCGCGGGCGGTGATGGCCTCGTTGCGGTAGACACGTCCCGGACAGATGACACGTATGGGCGAGGTGAGCTTTCCTTCGGCATTGTGCATCCGCTCCATGACCCGTGCCTGCACCGAGCTGGTGTGTGAGCGCAGGAGAATGTTCTTCGTCACGTCATTGGGATGCTGGCTTACGAAGAATGTGTCCTGCATGTCGCGTGCCGGATGGTCGGCGGCGAAGTTCATCTTCGTGAACACGTGAAGGTCGTCCTCCACTTCGGGGCCGTCGGCGAGCACGAATCCCATGCGCGAGAAGATGTCAATAATCTCGTTGGTGACAATGCTCAGCGGGTGGCGTGTGCCAAGGCCGATGGGGTATGGTGTGCGTGTCAGGTCGGTGTGGCAGCAATGGTCAGAGGCGTTGCCTCCTGCCTGGCATTTCTCGCGCAGCATGTTTATCTGCTCGGTGGCCATCTGCTTCAGCTGGTTTATCTTCATGCCCACCTCTTTCTTCTGCTCGGCGGGAACCTCGCGGAAATCGTTCATGAGAAGGCTTATCTCGCCCTTGCGACTGAGGTATTTCAGCCTGAGCTGCTCAACCTCCTGCTCGCTCTCGGCTTTCAGGTTTTGCACTTCCTGAAGAAGTTGTTCTATTCTGTCAAGAATCATAGTTATTTGTTTTGATGTTATTTTAGAGGTATAATGTGGGATCTGTGTGATGTCAGAAGGCGGGGAAGGCCGCGTTGTCGGCTGCTTTCACGGCCATGCACTCCATCTCTACGAGCCATGCCGGGCGGCAGACCGATGCCCCGACGATGACGAAGGGCATGTCGCCGAGCCGCTCGCTGAAGAACTTGCTCACCAACGGATAGTCGGAGGGGTCGCGCAGATAGACGGTCACCTGCATCACGTCGTCGAATGAGCATCCGGCCTCGTTGAGCAGGGTCTCGACATTGCCCCATGCTCGTGCGGCCTGTTCCACCACGTTTCCCGCATGGACCACGCGACCCTTGTTGTCGATGCTGGCCGTGCCTGAGATGAACACCTGGCGGCGGTCGCCATAGTCCACGTATGTGCCCCGCTCAAACGACACTCCGTAGTCGCTGGTACGGTTCATGCGTGTGGGTGCATAGAGATGGTGAATCTGCTGCGGGGTGATGCCGGCAACAGCGTAGTTGTCCATCTGCATGAGCACAGCCGCATCCTGCTGCCTTCCGCCGATGCCTGTCGACGCTATGAAATGTGTGTCCTGGGTAAGCCCCTGAGTGAAGAACACTCGGTTTCTCGCTGCCACCACACCGCCGTAGTTGTTGTCGATGTCGTTGACGAAGAGCCATGTGCGTATGCAGTTGGCGGCCAGAGTGCACCCTTCCTGTGCAAGCTGCATGACATACTCGTTGAAGAGAAGCCGCGTCTGGTATTCCGAGTTTGTTGCGGTATTGTGGGCCGATGCGTTCCACAGATGGCGGAACTCTCCGTGAGCCACTTCGTAGAGTCCGCTTTCCAACGGTCGGGCGTCGACGCCTTCCATGACGTATGCCCAGAGGGCTATTTTCGTACCGTCGAGCGGAGGCTGCTGTATTATGCTCTTGGCGCAGTCGCTCATGTCGGCGGCAATCACGGCGTCGGCCTGGTTGGCGGCGTCGCTGAGGAAATAACGTTTCAACACCGACACAGCCCCATTGAGATGGTCGGCAAGCAGAGAGTGGTAGGCATTCAGCACGCTCTCCAACTGCTGTGGGAAAGGCTGAAGAACATCATTGCACACGATGACAGCATGGTGTTCGGTGACACCGCCGCTGGCAGGGATGAATGTAGACACAGTGGCGGTTGCTCCACCAAAATCAATCTTACGCTTCATATTGTTTGTGAAAATTTGCTGCAAAGGTAAGGTTTTTTTGTGAAATACGCAAAAAACAAGGCGATTTCTTGCATAGGTCGCAATTTTTGGGTAATTTTGTGGCCGAAAACCTTGACAAAAGGACAAATAATCACACAAATCTTTAATACTATGGCATCAATACCAGCATTCAAGTACGCCCCAATGTTCCAGCTGGGCGAAGACAAGACCGAGTACAGACTTCTCACCAAGGAAGGCGTAAGTACAACCACGTTTGAGGGCAAGGAGATAATAAAGGTTTCGCCCGAGGCACTCACGCTCCTTTCGCAACAGGCATTCCACGACGTGGAGTTCATGCTGCGCCGCGAGCACAACCTCCAGGTGGCAGCCATCCTCAGCGACTCCGAGGCATCTGAGAACGACAAGTACGTTGCCCTGCAGTTCCTCCGCAACGCCGAGGTGGCAGCACGCGGCATTCTTCCCTTCTGCCAGGACACCGGCACAGCCATCATCCACGGCGAGAAAGGCCAGCAGGTGTGGACGGGATTCGAGGATGAAGAGGCACTCTCACTCGGAGTGTTTAACACGTTCACACAGGACAACTTACGCTATTCGCAGAACGCCCCGCTGACAATGTACGACGAGGTGAACACCCGCTGCAATCTGCCGGCACAGATTGACATCGAGGCCACCGAGGGCGCCGAGTACCGCTTCGTGTTTGTGGCCAAGGGTGGAGGTAGCGCCAACAAGACATATTTCTACCCCATGACCAAGGCCACCATACAGAACGAGCAGACGCTCATACCTTTCCTCGTGGAGAAGATGAAGAGCCTCGGTACAGCCGCATGTCCACCCTACCACATCGCATTCGTCATCGGAGGCACCAGCGCCGAGAAGAACCTGCTCACCGTGAAGCTCGCTTCGATAAAGTACTACGACTCACTACCCACCACGGGCGACGAGACAGGACGCGCATTCCGCGACATCGACCTCGAGAACAAACTGCTCGACGAAGCCCACCGCATAGGCCTCGGCGCACAGTTCGGCGGCAAGTACATGGCCCACGACATCCGCGTCGTCCGTCTGCCACGCCACGGAGCCTCGTGCCCCATAGGCATGGGCGTCAGCTGCTCGGCCGACCGCAACATCAAGGCAAAGATCAACCGCGACGGCATCTGGCTCGAGAAGATGGACTCGAACCCATCGGAGCTTATCCCCGCAGAGTATGCAAAGGCCGGTGAGGGCACGAACACCATCACCATCGACCTCAACGAGGGCATCGACGCCGTGCGCCGCGAGCTAACCAAGTACCCCGTCTCAACACGCGTCAACCTCAAGGGCACCATCATCGTGGCCCGCGACATTGCCCACGCCAAGCTGAAGGCACGCATCGACGCTGGCGAGCCGATGCCCGAATACTTCAAGAAATATCCCGTGCTCTACGCCGGACCGGCCAAGACTCCCGAGGGCTACCCCTGCGGCTCGATGGGTCCGACGACGGCAAACCGCATGGACCCCTACGTCGACGAGTTCCAGTCGCTCGGCGCATCGCTCGTGATGATAGCCAAGGGCAACCGCTCCCAAGCCGTCACCGATGCCTGCCAGAAGCACGGAGGATTCTACCTCGGCTCCATAGGCGGCGTGGCAGCCGTGCTCTCCCAGTCGAGCATCAAGTCGATAGAGTGTGTCGAATATCCTGAGCTGGGCATGGAGGCCATCTGGAAAATCGAGGTCGAAGACTTCCCCGCATTCATCCTCGTCGACGACAAGGGCAACGACTTCTTCAAGACCCTGAAGCCCTGGGCACCGTGCAAGAAATAGCACCGCCCCCTTCACCGAAAGAAGATAATATAGAAATAATCCCGCGATTCTTTTGTGAGTTGCGGGTTTTTTTGCATCTTTGCCGCCGAATTGCATGTTTAACCCTTAACCCGTATTGAACCCCTCTGTTTGTATAACCCCCTGATTTTCTTTGCCTTCAATTTTTCGATCTAAAATTTGTACCCCTACATATTTTTTCATCTTGTAGGGCACGGGACTGATTCCCACCTTCTCACAGATTTCCCTCACCTGCTCGCTGGCCTCCGTCGGCTTCTCTATGTGTATGGTCT